>JAABSA010000050.1 GCA_011390635.1 Desulfotignum sp.
ATGGCAGCAGAAGGTCTCGGGCACATGATTGATGTGGTACCCAACCATATGGCCATTTCCGGGCGGCAGAATCTCTGGTGGTGGGATCTGCTGGAGAACGGACCGGCCAGCCGCTTTGCCGACTTTTTTGATGTGGACTGGCACAATGGGGCAAACCGCTGGCCTGGCAAGCTTCTTCTGCCGGTTTTAGGAGACCACTACGGCCGCATCCTCGAGGACGGACAGCTTTGGTTGTCATATGAAGACAAAAAATTCACCCTTCATTATCACGACCATCTCTTTCCTGTGACCCGGGCGAGCCTGGCTGCATTTTTATCCAAAGAAGGTATATCCACAGAATCAGATGATGCCGTTATTGTCGAAAAGGTTGCGCAGCTCAACCAGGATCCAGATGCCCTGGATGAAGTGATAAACCAGCAGCATTATAGGCTTGCATTCTGGCGGATGGCCAATACAGACTTAGGGTACCGCAGATTTTTTGATATCAGTGACCTGGCAGGCATACGGGTTGAGGATAAAACGGTTTTCAAGGCTGTTCATGCCCTGCCCATGGCCTGGGTGAAAAAGGGATGGGTCCAGGGGCTGCGCATTGACCATCCGGACGGTCTGTGGGACCCGGCCCATTATTTTCACAGGCTGCAAAAGGCCTGCCCAGATGCCTGGATCGTGGTGGAAAAAATTCTTGAACCCGGAGAACATCTGCCCTCAGACTGGCCTGTTGCCGGCACCACAGGATATGATTTCATGAACCTTGCAGGGGGGCTGTTTGTAAATCCTGCATCCGAGGATCCGCTCACACAGCTGTATGCGGACTTTACAGGAACACGAAAACAGTTTGACGCCCTGGTCCATGAATGCAAGCAACTGGTGCTCACCACTATCCTGCAAAGTGAAATCAGCCGCCTCACCAGCCTGTTTGAAGAGATCTGCGAAAGGCACCGGCGCCACAGGGACTATTCCCGGCAGGAACTGCGCAGTGCCCTGTGCCAGACAGCCATCCATTTCCCGGTGTACCGGTCGTATGTGTCTGTCTCCGATAACCGGGTGTCTGAAGAGGACAAACACCATATCACCGCGGCCATTGAAGGTGCTGCAATGGTGCTGACAGACCTTGATCCGGAACTGTTTTTATTTCTTAAAGAACTGCTTCTGTTGCGGACCAAAGGGGAACTGGAAGCAGAACTGGCCATGCGGTTCCAGCAATTGACCGGTCCGGCCATGGCCAAAGGCGTGGAAGATACCGCTTTTTACCGCTACCACCGCCTGATCTGTCTCAATGAAGTGGGAGGAAATCCCGGCAGATTCGGTGTCAGTCTCCGGGAGTTTCACGGGGCCTGTGCCCGTGCACATAAAGAACATCCGCTGGGACTGCTGGCTTCCACCACCCATGATACCAAGCGCAGCGAAGATGTCCGGGCCCGGCTGGCACTGCTTTCCGAGATACCGGACCAATGGGCGGATGCGGTCCGCAGATGGGCTTCCAATAATGCCCGCCACCGCTCTGGTGCGGTGCCTGATGCCAATACCGAATACCTGTTATACCAGACCCTGGTCGGGGCATGGCCCATAGATCTGGAAAGGATCTGTGCCTACATGGAAAAAGCGGTCAAAGAGGCCAAGGTGCATACCTCCTGGACAGCCCCGAATAATGCGTATGAGCGCGGTCTGGCAGATTTTATCGCTGCCGTGCTTGCAGACAGGACATTCTGCACAGACCTGGAAAATTTTGTCGCAGACCTGGTAGCACCCGGCAGAATCAACAGCCTTGCCCAGGCCCTGATTAAACTAACAGCCCCGGGAGTCCCGGATATCTACCAGGGCACCGAACTGTGGGATTTGAGCCTGGTGGACCCGGATAACCGCAGGCCGGTGGATTTTGCCCTGCGCCGCCGCCTGCTCAGCCAGTTGCCCCAGCTGGACCCTGAAGCGATTCTGGCCGGAATGGACAAAGGCCTGCCCAAACTCTGGGTCATCCGGCAGACCCTGCATCTGCGTCGTGCCCATCCGGATTTTTTGGGACCCCGGGCCGATTACAGCCCGTTGTACGCCACCGGCAGAAAAGCAGATCATCTGGTGGCGTTCGTTCGGGGACAGGATGTGATCTCTCTTGCCCCAAGGCTTGTTATGGGTCTGAATAATGACTGGGACGATACCATTGTGACACTGCCTTCGGGAAAATGGCACAATGTTCTGACAGGTGATGAAGCGGACGGCGGTGCTGTCCGGCTTCAGGAACTGCTGGGCCGTTTTCCTGTCGGCCTGCTGATGAAAAGGAAATAACACTTATGGCAGATATACGTGTCTGGGCCCCGAATGCCCATGAAGTAACATTACACAGTAGCGACCAGGTGCTTGCCATGATAAAAGCGACCGGCGGCTGGTGGTATGTGGATGCCCCTTTTGTGCACCACGGCGTTGATTATGCATTTGCGGTGGACGGCAGCGGACCGTTTCCGGACCCTCGCTCTGCATGGCAGCCTGATGGGATTCACGGGTTTTCCAGATGGGTGGACCATTCTCTTTTTAAGTGGGCAGATGCCGGCTGGCAGCAGCCGCCCCTGGGATCAGCCGTCATCTACGAGCTGCACCTGGGAACCTTCACCTCTGAGGGAACATGTGATGCAGCTGTCGGCCGTCTGGATCATCTGGTGGAACTGGGTATCACCCATGTGGAGCTGATGCCGGTGGCCCAGTTTTCCGGTGACCGCGGATGGGGCTACGACGGCGTGGATCTGTACGCCCCCCACCAGGCCTACGGGGGTCCCGAAGGGTTGAAACGCCTGGTGAATGCCTGTCACCGCAGAGGGCTTGCGGTGCTGCTCGATGTGGTGTACAACCATCTGGGGCCTGCGGGAAATTATCTGAACCAGTTTGGGCCGTATTTCACTGACCGGTATGCCACCCCCTGGGGAGAGGCAGTTAATTTTGATGAACAGGACAGCCATGAGGTGCGGCAGTTTTTTATCGACAATGCCGTCATGTGGCTGCAGGATTACCACTTTGACGGGCTGCGCATCGATGCGGTCCATGCCATCTTAGATACATCTGCCATTCATTTTCTGGAAGCGCTTGCCAATGCCGTAAAAAATCTGGAAACAGCCCTGGGCCGGCATCTTGTGCTCATCGCAGAAAGCGATCTGAATGACCCCCGGGTGATCCGTTCTCCAGCGGTGGGGGGATACGGCATCCACGCCCAGTGGAACGAGGATTTTCACCATGCCCTGCATGCGGTGCTGACCGGGGAAACCCAGGGCTATTATCAGGATTTCGGCACACTGGCCCAGCTGGCAAAGGTGTTGACCCGGGGATTGGTGTATGACGGATGTTATTCTGCTTACCGCCACCGCTGTCATGGACGGCCTGCCACCGGTATTTCCGGCACCCGGTTTGTGGGATGTCTGCAAAACCATGACCAGGTGGGCAACCGTGCCCTGGGAGAGCGCACAAGCCGGCTGCTTTCTCCGGGCCTGCTGAAAATCGGTGCTGCCCTGGTTATGACGTCTGCGTTCGTGCCCATGCTGTTTCAAGGGGAAGAGTGGGGGGCCTCAACCCCATTCTTGTATTTTACCGATCACCGGGATTTTGAACTGGGAGAAGCGGTGAAACACGGCCGGCGCAAAGAATTTGCCGCATTCGGATGGGAAAGCGAAGAGATCCCTGATCCCCAGGCAAAAGAAACTTTTGCGCAATCCAGGCTCAATTGGGAGGAACGGCAAGAGGAGAACAGCCGCCACATGCTGGCCTGGCACCAGTCGCTCATCGCGTTGCGGCGCCGCTTGTCCCCCTTGACTGATGGAGAAATTGGACGGGTATCTGTTTTGTTTGATGAAACAGAGCGCTGGCTCATCATGACACGGGGACCGGTGCTGGTGGCCTGTAATTTCGCCGAGACTCACCGAACAATTCCCTGTACTGATGCTAAAGACAAAAAAATGGTTCTGTCATCAGCAGATGACATTGTTGTGGAAGACACCACCCTGATGCTTCCGGCACAGGCGGTTGTAATACTGCTCCAATGAAAAACAATCATAATTTACAAGGAGAAAAAATGATGGCTGAGAAAAAAAAGAAACGGGTTATTTTCAAGGTTTTTGCACCGGACGCCCAAAAAGTTGTTCTTGCAGGCAGTTTCAATAAATGGTCCCAGGATTCGGATGCCATGAAAAAAGATGAAACAGGGACATGGAAAAAAACCAAAATGCTGCCCAAGGGCACCTATGAATACAAGTTTATTGTGGATGGAGAATGGACCTGCGATCCCAATTGTGGTGACGTTGTTTGTGATGATCAGGGTGCGGAAAACAACCAGATTATCGTGTGACCGGTTTTGAAAACCACAGATTTGTTACATGAAATCACATCATAAAAGGAGAGAAAGCAATGAGCAAGAAAGAAGCATATGAAAAAAAGTTAGAGGCACAGCTGAAAGAATGGAAAGCCGACATCGATAAGATGAAAGCAAAAGCCGACAAGGCAGATGCCGAAGCCAGGCTTGAATATTACAAGCAGATCGAAGAGTTGCGCAGCAAACAGGAAGCGGTCCAGAAAAAGCTGACAGAGCTCAAAGCAGCGGGTGAATCGGCATGGGAAGATCTTAAAGCCGGTATTGACCTTGCGTGGACGTCACTGGGAGAGTCGATAAAATCGGCCAGATCCAGATTCAATTAACCGTTTGTGAGAGTGATCTGCAGATGATCGATGCCGGCAAAAAAATGAATCCAGGGCTGAAAAAAAGACAGTATTTGCAGGAGATATAGTATGAATACCGCAAAACAAGACAATTACGTACAATGGTTTGAAGATCTGAATTCAGAAGATGTCGGCCTGGTAGGTGGCAAGAATGCGTCGCTGGGGGAGATGGTCCGGGCCCTTAAAAAAAAGGATATCCGTATTCCGGACGGTTTTGCCACTACCACAACAGCCTATCGGGCATTCATCAAAAAAAATCAGCTGCAGGATAAGATCACAAAACTGCTCAAAACCTATCAGCAAAAAGAGGCATCTTTGCAGAAAACAGGGCAGGCCATCCGGGATCTGTTCAAGCAGGGAAAAATGCCTGAAGATGTTGCACAGGCAATCTCCTCTGCCTATAAAAACCTTGCCGAACGGTACGATGCAAAAGATGTGGACGTGGCGGCCCGGTCCAGCGCCACGGCCGAGGACATGCCGGAGGCCAGTTTTGCAGGCCAGCAGGAATCTTTTTTGAATGTAAGCGGAACAGATGCCCTGCTTTCGGCATGCAAAAAGTGCATGGCGTCTCTGTTCACGGACCGGGCCATTGCCTACCGGGAAGAACAGGGATTTGACCACATGAAGGTGGCGCTCTCTGTCGGTGTCCAGAAAATGGTCCGTTCCGATCTGGCCGGTTCCGGGGTATTGTTCACCCTGGACACGGATTCCGGGTTTCCGGATGTGGTCCTGATCAACGCAGCCTGGGGCCTTGGTGAAAATGTGGTCCAGGGTACGGTCAACCCGGATCAGTACACGGTTTTCAAACCGTTTCTGGAAAAAGAGGGCATCGATCCGATTATTGAAAAAACCCGCGGTTCCAAGGAAAAGAAAATGGTGTATGCCAAAACCAAGCCCACCAAAAACCTGAATACTTCCAAAGAGGAACGTGAATCCTTTGTGTTGACGAACCGCGAGATCATGCAGCTTGCCCGCTGGGGCGCTGAGATCGAAAAACACTATGACATGCCCATGGACATCGAATGGGCCAAGGACGGTGAACAGGGAAACCTGTTCATTGTGCAGGCCAGGCCGGAAACCGTGCAGTCCCAAAAAACCGGTGGAAATATGAAGACATATACGCTCACACAAGATTCGGGAGATCGGCTTGTTACAGGTCTGGGTATCGGCCAGGCCATTGCCGCAGGAAAGGTCATCGTGATCAAAAGTGCTCAGCAGATCGATCAGTTCCAGGACGGTGCCGTGCTGGTAACCACCATGACTGATCCGGACTGGGTGCCGATCATGAAGCGCGCTGCAGCCATTGTCACTGATCAGGGGGGGCGCACCTCCCATGCAGCCATTGTCAGCCGTGAATTGGGAATTCCCGCCATTGTGGGTGCAGAGGACGCAACACAGATCCTCAAGCAGGACCAGGAGGTGACGGTCTCCTGTGCCGAAGGAGACAAGGGCCATGTGTATGCCGGAAAACTGGAATTTGAAACAAAGAAGCTGAACCTGGAAGATATTCCCGAAACAAAGACCCGGATCATGCTGAATATCGGGACCCCCCAGGCGGCCATGCGCTGGTGGAAACTGCCCTGCAAAGGGGTAGGCCTGGCCCGCATGGAATACCTGATCAACAATGTGATCAAGATCCATCCGTTGGCCCTGGCCCGCTTTGATACGGTTGAAGAAAAGGATGCCAGAGACAAAATTGAGAAATTGACATGGGAATATGAGGACAAAACCGCGTATTTTGTAGAACTTCTGGCCCGGGGCATTGCCACCATCGCAGCCTCCCGGTATCCCCACCAGGTGATTGTGCGCATGAGCGACTTCAAAACCAATGAATATGCTGATTTGATCGGCGGCAGCCAGTTCGAACCCAGAGAGGAAAATCCCATGCTCGGGTGGCGCGGGGCTTCGCGGTATTACAGTGAAGACTACCAGGACGGGTTTGCCCTGGAATGCCGGGCCATCCGCCGGGTGCGGGAAAAGATGGGGTTTACCAATGTGACCATCATGATTCCTTTCTGCCGCACCCCGGCCGAGGCGGACAAAGTGATGGATGTCCTGGATAAAAATGGACTGAGGCGGGGTGAAAAAGATCTTCAGGTGTATATCATGGCGGAAATACCCACCAATATTCTGGAAGCTGCGGCCTTTGCCGAACGATTCGATGGGTTTTCCATCGGATCCAATGATCTCACCCAGCTGACCCTGGGCATCGGGCGTGATTCACAAAAGCTGGCCCCTTTGTTTGATGAAAGCGAAGCCTCCGTCAAGATATTGATCCGTATGCTCATTGAAAGCGCGCACAAGGCCGGCCGCAAGGTGGGGATCTGCGGGGAAGCACCCAGCAATGATACCGAGTTTGCCGCCTTTCTGGTGGAAGCTGGTATCGATTCCATCTCGCTGCAGCCCGACAGTGTCCTCCAGGTCATAAGGCGCGTGGCCGAAATGGAACAAAATTGAATCCAAAAGGAGCCCATCATTGAAAACAATTGTAACCATCACATTGAATCCGGCCATAGACAAGAGTTCCCGCGTCCAAAATGTGGTGGCTGAAAAAAAGCTTTACTGCAAGCCCCCCCGTTTTGAACCGGGAGGGGGCGGGGTCAATGTATCCCGGGCCATCAAAAAACTGGGCGGAGAATCGATGCTTCTTTATCCTGCAGGGGGGCTGACAGGAGAGAAACTGACAGAACTCCTGAATGAAGAAGGCCTGGTGCACCGCTCTTTTCCCATTGAAGGCATCATCAGGGAAAGCCTTGTTATTTTAGAGGAATCTACTGATCAGCAGTATCGTTTCGGCATGCCGGGGCCGGAGTTGCAACCAAAAGAATGGGAACAGTTTCTTGCGCATTTGTCGGTCATAAAGCCTGGGCCTGATTATCTGGTGGCCAGTGGAAGCCTTCCTCCTGGTGTGCCTGCTGATTTTTATGCACAACTGGCAAGGGCAGGAAAAGACCGCGGAGCAAAAGTGATCGTGGACACTTCAGGAGAGGCCCTGGAAAAGGCATGCAAAGAAGGGGTGTATATGATTAAGCCTAATATTGGGGAATTCAGGAAACTGGCAGGCAAAAATATCACAGAAGAATCCCAGATCAAGGCGGAAGCCGGAAAAATGGTCGATAAAGGTCTCTTCCAGGTGCTGGTCATCTCGTTGGGTGCGGCAGGCGCCTTGATGGTTACAAAGGACAGTTCCCTCCATATCCGGCCGCCGGCCGTACCCATTATCAGCAAGGTGGGGGCCGGAGACAGCATGGTGGCGGGTATCGTGTTACATCTTTCCCGGGGTAAGCCGCTGAAAGAATCCGTCATCTTCGGCGTGGCAGCCGGTACTGCAGCCGTCATGACGCCCGGAACACAATTGTGCCGAAAAGAAGACACACAAAGATTGTTTGAAACCATGATTTCAGAAAGCTGATACCGCACAGACAATACACTGAAGAATGGCTTTATGGCCTTCTTTTTTCAAAAACAAAAAGGAAAGAATTATGACAACCAACGTAGCAATCAATGGCCTTGGCAGAATAGGAAGAGCAATCCTTAAAATAATACTGGAAACCCCGGAGCTTGAACTTGTGGCATTGAACGATCTGCTGCCTGTGGATAATCTTGCCTATTTGTTGAGATATGATTCCGTATACGGCCGGTATGAAAAAGAGGTAAGGGCCAGTAAAGATGAGCTGCAGATAGATGGAAAGAAATTCCGTATGTTCAATGAAAAGGATCCGGCTGAACTTCCATGGAAAGCGCTTGATATTGATATTGTTTTTGAATGCACCGGTGTTTTTCGAAAAAAACAAGACCTGGAAAAGCATCTGAAAGCCGGTGCAAAACGGGTTTTTCTTTCAGCTCCCGAGAAAACGGGGGAAGTGGAAATGGTGGTGCACGGGGTGAACCAGTTGGAGGGATCTCCCCGGATGGTCTCCTGTGCAAGCTGTACCACCAACTGCATCAGCCCGGTGGTTGAAATTCTGGGAAGAAGAGTTGGAATACAGAAGGCCATCATGACCACGATACATGCGTATACATCAAGCCAGTCGCTCATGGACGCGCCCAAAAACAAATGGCGGCGGGGAAGGGCGGCAGCAGTCAATTTTGTGCCGACATCCACCGGCGCGGCCCAGGCCACCACAAAAGTGCTGCCGCAATACAGCGGAAAATTTGACGGTGTCGCGGTTCGCGGTCCGGTGCCGGCGGGTTCAATTGCCGACCTGGTCTTTGTGACGGAACGGGATGTGACAGTAGAAGAGGTCAATGATATTTTTCAAGAAGAATCTCAAACCGAACGTTACCGGGGAATTCTGGGCGTGGCCCGGGATCCTATTGTTTCTTCGGACATCATCAAAGATCCCCGGGCTTCCATTGTTGATCCGAGCATGACCCAGGTGGTGGACGGCAATCTGCTCAAGGTGATGAGCTGGTATGACAACGAATGGGGATATGCAAGCCAGATGGTTAGAGAAGCAGTGAAAGGAGAAGACAAATGATGTATGCAAAAATTGGCAGCGCAATATGTGTGTTGGGTGTAATGGTCATGTTTGTAACAATGCCGGCGGGTTTTGCTAAATCCCACGGGGACCACACCACGATTGAAGCGGTTCAACAGGAAGCACAGGATCTGCTCGAAGCTCTCAAAGACTATACGGCTGATCAGCGTGATGAGGCGATTGAGCGGTCTAAAACAGCACTGGATATACTGGACAGACGTATTGATGAACTGGAAACAGATATCGCAGACAGCTGGGATGAAATGAACCAGGCAGTCCGTGAAAAAACGCGGGAAAACCTCAAAACGCTGCGCAAAAACCGCAACCAGGTGGCTGAGAAGTACGGCAGCTTGAAAGCCAGTTCCACCAGTGCATGGGAGGAAATGAAACAAGGGTTTTCAGAAGCCTATGAGGCTCTCAGTGATGCATGGGCAAAGTCTGTAAATGAATTTGATGAAAATAAATAAAACCAATATATGAAACATAAAGATAAAGGATATCAGGCTTTAGACGGCAAATCTCCCTGGATGCTCGAAGCGAAGGAGGCGGTTGAACAGCTTGCCTCACATTCTGATGACGGGCTGGACCCGAAACAGGCCCGCTCGCGTTTGGAAAAATATGGTCCCAACCGGATTGAAGCGGCCAAACAGCGTTCCGCATGGCAGATATTTACTGCCCAGATCAAGAATCTCATTGTATTGCTCCTGGCCGTGGCTGCAGGGGTGTCTTTCATTCTCGGGCAGTTCCTGGAAGGGCTCGCGATTCTGGTGGCTTTGATCGTCAATGTGTTCATCGGGTTTGGAACCGAGCTGCGTGCCATGCGGTCCATGGAAGCATTGCAGCAGATGACCAGAAGGCATGCCAAGGTGCTGCGCCAGGCTAAAATCCAAAAAATTGATGCTGCCAAACTGGTTCCCGGTGACATTGTGGTTCTGGAAGGCGGAGATGTGATACCGGCAGATCTCAGGTTGATCGAGGCCAACCGGATCAAAGCCGATGAATCTGCCTTGACCGGAGAGTCTGTGCCGGTGGACAAGAATGTGGCGGCCCTGGCCGAAGACACCCCCCTTGCAGAACAAAACAACATGCTCTTCACCGGCACTGCCCTGACCCAGGGATCAGGCAGAGGCGTGGTGGTATCCACGGGCATGTCTACCCAGCTGGGGCATATTTCACAGCTGGCCGAGGGTGCGCAGGAAGAGGTCCTGACACCCTTGGAAAAGCGGCTGAACAACCTGGGTCAGAAACTGATCTGGGTCACCCTGGGTGTTGCTGTATTGATAGGAGTGACAGGAGTGATAGCCGGCAAAGATCTGGTGGTGATTTTCAAAACATCTGTCGCACTGGCAGTTGCCGCCATTCCGGAGGGACTGCCCATCGTGGCCACCATAGCACTGGCCAGGGGGATGTGGCGGATGGCCAAAAAAAATGCGCTGGTCAACCGGCTTTCTGCGGTGGAAACCTTAGGTTCAACCAGCATCATCTGCGCGGACAAGACCGGCACCCTGACGGAAAACAAAATGACGGTGTCAAAGCTGGTTCTGATCGATTCAGAAGAGGTGATGCATGTCAGATGGGATGCGGACGAAGACCCGCCATTTTCTGTTGAAAAAGATGCAAAAACTGATGATTCCCTGAATACGCATATGAAAGAAATCATGACCATCGGCATGCTGTGCAGCAATGCCCAGCTGTCAGAGAGCGGTGAAGATGTGGGTGATCCCATGGAACTTGCCTTGCTTCAAGCCGGACAAAAGCTTGGGCTGCAGCGGGATGACCTGCTGGAATCTTATCCTGAAAAAAAAGAAGAGGCCTTCAGTCCCGAGACAAAAATGATGGCCACCTGGCATACCCGGGAGCAGGACAAGATGGTGGCGGTAAAAGGCGCGCCTGAAGCCGTACTTGACGCATCCAGCCAGGTTCTGACAACGGACGGGCAAACCCGGAAAATGGATGATACATTGTATGAAAAACTGTTGCAGGCAAATGAAACCCTGGCTGATGAAGGGCTCAGGGTTTTAGGCATCGCCCGCAGATCCACGGATGCGGTACAAAATGATCCCTATTCCTCTTTAACGTTCATGGGGTTTGTGGGACTTTTGGATCCACCCCGGAAGAATATCCAAAAGGTCATTGACATACTCAAGCAGGCCGGGGTGCGGGTGGTCATGGTGACCGGAGACCATCCAGGGACTGCATTTGCCATAGCACAAAAACTGAACCTGCCCGGGGATGGGGAGGCAGTGATACATGGGGATACACTCAAGCCGCCTGAAGACTACACCTCAGAAGAACGTCACAATCTCCTGCAATCTTCTGTTTTTGCGCGCATCTCTCCTGAGCAGAAACTCAATCTTGTTTCTTTGTTTCAGGCGGACGGGTCTGTGGTGGCCATGACAGGCGACGGGGTGAATGATGCACCGGCCCTGACCAAGGCTGATATCGGTGTGGCCATGGGCAGACGTGGTACCCAGGTGGCGCGGGAGGCGGCAGACATTGTACTCAAAGATGACAATTTTGCCACCATTGCCCTGGCCATGGAACAGGGCAGGGTCATATTCAGCAACATCCGCAAGTTTATTGTGTTTCTGCTTTCCGGGAACGTGGGTGCCATTCTGATTGTGGGGGTGGCCATGCTTTTCGGCAGTATATTACCGCTGTTGCCATTGCAGATTCTGTACTTGAACATGATCAGTGATGTGTTTCCGGCCCTGGCACTGGGAGTTGGCAAAGGAGAGCCTTCGGTGATGGACAGGCCCCCAAGGCCCTCCACCGAACCGGTTGTGACCAGGACCCTCTGGATGATTATTGTCGGTTATGGATTGCTCATTGCCGGAACAGCGCTTGCCGGTTTCTGGATATCTTTGGAAAAAATGTCTCTGTCCGGGGATCGCGCCGTGACCATCACCTTTCTTATTTTGGCTTTCACCCGAACCTGGCACGTGTTCAACATGCGTGATGCCAGATCCAGTGTGATCTTCAACGATGTGACACGCAATCCTTTTGTCTGGGGAGCCGTAATTCTGAGTATTGTGCTCCTGTTTGTTGCGGTATACTTTCCGCCGTTATCACGGATTTTGACCATGGTCGTGCCCACACCCGGCCAGTGGTTGTTTATTCTCGGCATGAGCTTGATACCACTGGTGGTTGTGCAGATTTTGAAACAAGGTACATTCTTTTACAAAGAAACACAGGAAAAACGCTCAAACTGACGGATGTCCTGAAATGGGTCTTATGAAACTGCAGACACTATGCTCAACACAGCGTTAACGCTTGCAATCTTTGGCTTTGTGATCGGCGCAAATAATCTGACCGTTGCCCTGGCATCAGAAATTAACTATATTATGTAACAATATGAAAAAAAGAATGTCAGCAGATGTGCTGAAAAAAAAATCCAATTGCTGGTGCCTGACCCATGCGGAAAAAGCCGGCTTTTTAATTGATGGTGCTGCCTATTTTTCAGCAGTGGCTGATGCCATTGATCAGGCCCAAAAGACAATTTTTATTGCTGCATGGGATATCGACAGCAGGATACCCCTTTTGCGGGACGATGAGGCCTCCGAGCACCAGACAGATCTGGGTGGTTTCCTCAATGCCAAGGCAAAACGTACACCCGGCCTGCATGTGTATATTTTGGGCTGGGATTTCCCCATGGTTTATGCCATGGAACGGGAATGGATGCCCGTCGTTAAACTGGGATGGAAAACCCATGGCCGGGTTTTTTTTCATCTGGATGACCAGCATCCCATGGGGGCATCCCAACACCAGAAACTGGTGGTGATCGACAACCGGGTGGCTTTTTGCGGGGGGCTTGATTTGACTAACAGCCGCTGGGATACGCCTGAGCACCGCCCGGATGACCCCCGGAGAGTAACCCCGGAGGGCGATCCCTACAGCCCTTTTCACGATATTCAGGTGGCCCTGGAAGGTGAGGCGGCCGCAGCCCTGGGGCAATTGTTTGCAGACCGCTGGAAATGGGCCACCGGCAAGCAGATTGAAATGCATTCTGCATCGAAAAATCCCGGATCAGCGTCTGCCTGGCCCAAAAATATCCAGCCGGATCTCAGGGATGTGCAGCTGGGGATATCCCGGACCCTGCCTGCTTACAAGGGCCGCAAAGCGGTGCGGGAGGTGGAAAGTCTTTACCGGGATGCGATTGCTGCCGCCCAAACAAGCATTTATATCGAAAACCAGTATCTGACATCCGCCAAAATAGCTGAAGCACTTGAAAAAAGCCTTTCACAGGATCAGGGGCCTGACATCTGCATGGTCCTGCCGGAAGCATCCAGCGGCTGGCTGGAACAAAGCACCATGGATTCAATCCGGGCGCGGATTTTGAAAAACCTGTCTGCGGCTGATATGCACCACCGGCTGGGGGTTTTTTATCCGGTGCTCGAAGACGGCAAAACCCCGTTGTACGTGCATGCCAAGCTTATGATCGTGGATGACCGGGTGGCAATCATCGGGTCTGCCAATGTAAGCAACCGGTCCATGCGGTTTGACTCTGAATGTGTTTTGGCATTTGAGGCAGCAGAAGATGACAGAGTGGGTGAAGCAATCGCTAATCTGCGCAACCGGCTTCTGGCCGAACATTCAGGCAGATCTGTTGAGGCGGTGGCCAACGCCTTTGCTGAAGAAAAATCCATGGACCGGGTCATCGCATCCTTATCCAGAGATTCCGGACGCGGATTAAAAAAACTTGATTACCGCCGGTCCCTTCCCGTTGATGGCGCGGCCATTGTCAAAGACCCTGAACTGCTGGATCCGGAGTCGCCCGTTGCATTTGACCGCATGATGGACCGGTTTGCCAGAAATGAACAGGGGACTTCCAGAATGCCCCGGGTAATGAAGCTGGCAGGGGTGCTGCTGATTCTGCTTGCGTTGGCTGCGGCCTGGAGGTGGTCGCCTCTGGCTGAATGGGCCACAAGAGAAAACCTGGCTGCCTGGGGCGGAAAAATCAAGGAACAGCCCCTGTCTTTTCTGATTGTCCTGGGGGGGTATATTGCCGGGGGATTTTTGATGGTCCCGGTCACCTTGCTGGTGGGGGTGACCGCCATGGTATTTGATCCCGTCATGGGGGCGCTTTATGCCTTGAGCGGCTGCCTTGTGAGCGCGCTGACCACCTTCTGGGCAGGGGCCGGTCTGGGAAAGCAGATGGTCCGCAAAGTGGCGGGAAAAAAACTGAATCATATCAGCCGGCAGATGGCAAAAAAAGGGGTTTTAACAGTGGCGCTTATCAGAAATATTCCGGTTGCCCCATTTTCCATTGTCAATCTCATAGCCGGGGCCTCCCATATCCGGCTCAAAGACTATCTGCTGGGCACGGCTCTGGGCATGACGCCGGGCATTCTGGCAATTACAATATTTGCAGACCGTCTGTTGCACACCATACAGCATCCCGGGTGGGTGAATGGACTCATTGCAGCAGCCCTGGCAGTTGTGATGATTGCAGGAAATGTATGGGTAACAAAGCGGTTGTCCGGCAAAGGGGGGAAAAAATAACATGCATATCGTGCACATGGCTGCGGAAAATGACAGCCTGCCCAATACCAAGGTGGGCGGTGTGGCGGATGTGGTGAGGGACATAGCTCCGGCACTGGCGGACCTTGGTCACCAGGTAAGCGTTGTCATGCCCGGATACGGGTTTCTGCACGAGACCGAAGGGGCAAAACATCTGGCCGACATCTGTTTTCCATTCCGCGGGACCCTTCATGATGCACAGATGTACCGGGTGCCGGCAAAGCAAGTGCACCCGGGGGTCACCCAGTATGTGATACATCACCCTTTTCTGGAGTCAGTAAATACCCGCACCGGGCAGCACCAGATCTATGTGCATGATCCGGATGACCAGCCCTTTTTCAGCGATGGTTCCCGGTTTGCCTGCTTTTGCAGTGCCGCTGCCGCTGCGCTGGTGCAGGAAGCCATACCCCGGGCAGATGTGATGCATCTGCATGACTGGCATACGGCACTTGTGGCCCTGCTGCGCCGGTATCACCCTGCCTGTGCCCCATTGCAGCGCGTCCGGACGGTGTTTACCATCCATAATCTGGCCCTGCAGGGGGTGCGGCCTCTGGCCGGCAGCAGCTCCTCCTTGTCGGCCTGGTTTCCCGATATCACCTGGCACTGGCTGGATGTGGCGGATCCGCGGTGGCCGGATGCCTGCAACCTGATGGCCAGCGGCATCCGCCTTTCAGACAGGGTGCATACGGTGTCCCCAACCTATGCCCGGGAGATCTGCCGGCCGGATGACCTGCCCCGGTTCCACGGCGCCCAGGGGCTTCAAGCCGTGCTGGCCCATGAAAATGACACAGGGAATCTGACGGGCATCCTCAACGGCTGCGACTATCCGGAAAACCGCCATCCCCCTGTCATGGAGATGCCGGAAATGCTCCGCAGTTTTCAGCGCCGGATCATGCAGTGGTCTGCCGGCCGGCAGACAGTATCCAGTGCGGCCTTTATCGCCTGCCACAACCTGTCGGGCCTGTTACAGAGGTGCAACCGCCCCCGGCCTGACCGCTCACCAATGGTGCTGTGCAGTGTTACGCGTCTGACCGGGCAAAAGGTGCTGCTCATGCGCCAGGGAGAGGACAACGGCATATCATCCATAGCCCGGATTCTGACTGCACTGGGAGATGACGGGGTGTATGTTCTTCTGGGAACCGGTCATGACGAGTTTGTGCGGTTTTTTACCCAGCTTGGTGCAAGATTTCCCAATTTTATTTTCCTTCACGGATTTTCAGATCAGGCGGCCCGAACCCTTTATGCCAATGGCGACCTTTTTTTGATGCCCAGTTCTTTTGAGCCCTGCGGCATCGGCCAGATGCTGGCCATGCGGGATGGACAGCCCTGTGTGGTGCATGCTGTAGGCGGGTTGCGCGATACTGTCATTCATGGGGTGAACGGGTTTTGTTTTGGGGGCAGCGATCTGGATGACCAGGCACAAAATTTTGTTGAAACCGCCTGCCAGGCCATTGAACTGTTCAAAAGCGATCCGGACAAATGGCAGCAGATAAAAAACAATGCTGCGGCTGCCCGGTTTTCGTGGCAGCATGCCGCACAGCAGTATGTGAAAAAATTGTATGGTTAGCTTTTAGCTAACAGCTAACTGCTAACCGCTAACAGCTAACAGCTAAAAGCTAACAGCTAAAAGCTAAAAGCTAACAGCTAACAGCCAAAAAAGAGAAAAATACCATGACAGACATCATAAAACGCGTTGTTATTGAAAATGTAACCCCTTCTGTTGACAACGGCCGTTTTCCCGCCAGGCGGGCCGTAAATGAAACAGTGACCATTTCAGCAGATATTTTTGTGGACGGCCATGACCGGCTGACGGCCCGGCTGCTGTACCGCAGGGCCGGAACAGACCAGTGGCGGCAGATCCCCATGCAGCTGCTGGTGAACGACCTGTGGCAGGCCGCTTTTATTCCCCATGAACTGGGAATCTATGAATACACTGTCACAGCATGGATAGACCGGTTTGACACCTGGCGCAGCCAGGTGTCAAAAAAGAGTGCAGACGGCCAGAACGTATCTGTGGAACTGATGGAGGGTGCGCGCATGGCCAAAGAAGCGGCAGAGCGGGCAAAAAAGGAAGATGCAGATCAACTGAACCGTCTGGCAGAGAAGCTCATGTCACAGGAAGCGGCAAAACAACCGGATGTTTTTCTTAAGGATACAGTCTTTGCCGGGCTTATGACACGCTATCCGGATCTAAGCAGCCAGGTTGATTATCCAAAGGTGCTGCCCGTAAGAATTGAGCCGCGCAAGGCCCTTTACAGCACCTGGTATGAAATGTTTCCCCGTTCCTGTGCCGATGATGATCCAACCCGTCACGGAACGTTCAAGGACTGTATCAACCGGCTGCCTTATATCGCCGGCATGGGGTTTGATGTGCTTTACCTGCCGCCGATCCATCCCATCGGACGCAGCCACCGCAAAGGAAAGAACAACACGGTCACGGCCGGGCCGGGTGATCCCGGCAGTCCCTGGGCCATTGGTGCTGCTGAGGGCGGGCATACATCAATTCATTCGGAACTGGGGACCATGGAAGAATTTTTGCAGCTGAAGACCAAGGCCAAAGAATACGGCATCGATATCGCACTGGATATCGCGTTTCAGTGCAGCCCGGACCACCCGTATGTCACTGAACATCCGGAATGGTTTCACTGGCGGGAAGACGGTACGGTGCAGTATGCTGAAAATCCCCCTAAAAAATATCAGGATATTTATCCCTTTGAATTTGAATCACCCCATTATGAAAGCCTGCGGCAGGAATTATCAGACGTCATTCATTTTTGGATAGACAAGGGTATCCGCATATTCAGAATCGATAATCCCCACACCAAACCATTGCGGTTCTGGGAATGGCTCATTGAAGACTGCAAAAAACTATACCCGGAAACGATCTTTCTGGCCGAGGCATTTACCCGGCCCAAAACCATGTACCGGCTGGCCAAGGGCGGATTCACCCAGTCCTATACCTATTTTACCTGGCGCAATCTGAAATGGGAAATTGAACAGTATTTTGAAACCTTGACACAGACCGGCGTAA
Source organism: Desulfotignum sp. (assembly GCA_011390635.1). Taxonomy (GTDB): domain Bacteria; phylum Desulfobacterota; class Desulfobacteria; order Desulfobacterales; family Desulfobacteraceae; genus Desulfotignum. Next base: position 17,722 of record JAABSA010000050.1, read on the forward strand.
AAGAGTTTTTCTGGCCCAACCTGTGGCCCAATACCCCGGATATCCTGCCGGAATTCCTGCAGCTGGGGGGCCGGCCGGCGTTTGTCCTCCGCCTTATGCTGGCTGCCACCCTTTCCTCCAGCTACGGCATTTATGGCCCGGCCTTTGAGCTGTGTGTGAACCAGCCTCTTGATCCCGGCGGTGAGGAGTATATGGATTCGGAAAAATTCGAGATCGCCCACTGGGACCTGGAAGCATCCCATACAATCAGGCCGTTTATCACCAGAATCAACCGGATCAGGCGGGAGAATCCTGCCCTGCAGCAGACCCGGAACCTGATATTCCATCCAGTGGATAAAGAAGAGATCCTGTGCTTCAGCAAATATACGGATGATTTTTCCAACATCATTTTTGTGGCAGCCAATCTGGATCCCCATCACACCCACAGCGCCTGGGTGCAGCTGCCTTTTGAACAAATGGGTGTGCCTGTTGATAAAAGCTTTCAGATGCATGATCTGGTGAGCGATGCCAGGTACCTGTGGCATGAGGGGCACAACTATCTGGAAATCGATCCCGGGGTGGTTCCGGTGCAGGTTTTCCGCATCCGGCGGCGGATGCGGTCTGAAAATGATTTTGATTATTTTATGTAATATAAAAGCAGCTATTGGCTGTTAGCTTTTAGCTGTTAGCCACATAATATCAACTATTTAGCAAGCAATAGGTAAGCCTCAAAAATGAGACTTCCAGTAGAGCTTAAGGCCATGTAAATGCTTGGTATCTTAATGCTAACAGCTAAAAGCTAACAGCTAACAGCTAACAGCTAACAGCTAAAAGAACAAAGGACAGCAATCTTATGGCAAAACGCAGACCGCAATCGCAAAACGATCCGCTATGGTACAAAGATGCCGTTATTTATCAGCTTCACATCAAGACGTTTTATGACAGCAATGGGGATGGCATAGGTGATTTCAAGGGCCTTACCGAAAAACTGGGGTATCTGCAGGACCTGGGGGTCACCGCTCTGTGGCTGCTGCCTTTTTACCCTTCTCCCCTGAAAGATGATGGATACGACATCGCTGATTTCAAGGCCATCAACCCGGCATACGGCACCCTGGCAGATTTCAAGGCGTTTATGCGGGCGGCACGCAAACGAAACATGAAGGTGATCACAGAACTTGTTATCAACCACACATCAGACCAGCATCCCTGGTTCCAGCGGGCCCGCCGGTCAAAACCGGGCAGTGCCTGGCGCAATTTTTACGTGTGGAGCGATACCCCGGAAAAATACACAGATGCCCGCATTATTTTTCAGGATTTTGAGAGCAGCAACTGGACCTGGGATCCGGTGGCCAAAGCCTATTTCTGGCACCGGTTCTACTCCCACCAGCCGGATCTCAACTTTGACAACCCAAAAGTGCATGACGCGATCTTCAAGGCTTTGGATTTCTGGATGGACATGGGGGTGGACGGCCTGCGGCTGGATGCCATTCCCTACCTGTACGAGCGGGAAGGGACCAACTGCGAAAACCTGCCTGAAACCCATGCATTCCTCAAAAAACTGCGGCAGCGCATGGATGAAAAATACCAGGGCAGGATGTTTCTGGCCGAAGCCAACCAGTGGCCCGAAGATGCTGTCCAGTATTTCGGGGAAGGTGATGAATGCCATATGAGCTTTCATTTTCCGTTGATGCCCAGGCTCTACATGGCAGTACACATGGAAAGCCGGTTTCCGGTCACGGAAATCCTTGACACAACGCCGGCTATTCCGGAATCGTGTCAATGGGCTATCTTTTTGCGGAACCACGACGAACTGACCCTGGAAATGGTCACGGATGAAGAACGGGATTACATGTACCGGGCCTATGCCAGGGATGCGCGCATGCGCGTGAACCTGGGCATCCGGCGGCGCCTGGCCCCGCTCATGGGCAACCACCGCCGCCGGATCGAACTGATGTATGCTTTGCTGCTGTGCCTGCCGGGCACCCCCATCCTGTATTACGGGGATGAGATCGGTATGGGGGACAATATTTACCTGGGTGACAGAAACGGGGTCCGTACCCCCATGCAGTGGAGCCCGGACCGGAATGCCGGCTTTTCCCGGTGCAATCCCCACCAGCTCTATCTGCCGGTGATCACCGACCCTGAATATCACTATGGGGTGCTCAATGTCGAAGCCCAGAAGCAGAACCGCCATTCTCTTTTCTGGTGGATACGGCGGCTGCTCACACTGCGCAGCCGCATCCCCGCTTTCAGCAGGGGGGATCTGGTTTTTCTGGAACCGGAAAATCCCAAAATCCTGGCCTTTATCCGCCAGTATGAAAACCAGTCTGTACTGGTGGTGGTCAATCTTTCGCGGTTTGTACAGTATGTTGAACTTGATATGCAGGGGCATGAAGGAAAGATTCCGGTGGAAATATTCGGCAACACCCCTTTTCCGGGCATTACCGATGTCCCGTATTTTCTCACCCTGGGGCCCCATGGTTTTTTCTGGTTTCTGCTCACGACCCCCGCAGCGGCGGATACGGAATCTGACATGGATGCCGAACTGCCGGTATTCGAGGTGCGCACACGATGGGAGGAGGTGATGCAGGGGAACCTGCGCAGACGTTTTGAAAAACATCTGCGGTCCTATATTGTGAAATGCCGGTGGTTTGGCGCCAAGGACAGCCGCATCAAGTCCCTTGCACTGGGTGACCAGCTGTCTGTGGGCAACCATGTACAGGCAGGTTATATGCTCCTGGTAACCCTGGGGTACACAGAGGGTAACGATGAAACCTATATCCTGCCGGTTACCTGTCTGAGCGCAGCAGACGGTGCAGCTGTCATGGAGAACCACCCCCAGGCGGTCATGGCACAGATAAAAATGACATCCAACGGGCAGGAAGGGTTTCTTGTGGATGGTCTTTTTCATCCGGGGTTCTGCCATGTGCTTTTGGAAATGATCAACCGCAGGCAGTCTACAAAAGGCAGCAAGGGCAGGTTAACAGCAACACCTGCCACCGGGTTTAAAAGCATGTACAGCACACTGAGCCTGCCCATGGAAACCAGGGTGATAAGCACGGAACAGAGCAATACCTCCATCATTTTCGGGCACCGGTTCATTCTCAAGCTGTTCCGCCGCCTGCAGGAAGGGACCAACCCCGACCTGGAAATATCGCGATTTCTGGCCGGCAGGGGGTTTGCCGGTCTGCCAGGTCTTGCCGGGTTTCTGGAATACACCCGTCAGGATGAGGAACCCGGTACAGTGGGTATTCTCCAGGAGTATGTAGCCAACCAGGGTGATGCCTGGGCCTATACCGTGAGCAGCCTGTCCGGATTTTTTGAACGGGTGATGGAGAGCCGGGAAAATATCCCGGTTTCTCTGCCCCGCAAAAGCCTGCTGGCATTAAGCAGGATGCCTGTTCCCCCTGAGATGGAAACGCAGATCGGATTTTACCTGGAATCAGCTGTCCTGCTGGCCCGGCGCACAGCCCAGATGCATGCGGCACTGGCATCGGCATCTCAGGATCCGTTGTTCACACCGGAACCGTTTTCCAAACTCTACCAGCGCGCTCTTTTCCAGTCCATGAGTTCCATGGCAGGCAGGGTACTGGGACAGCTTGAAAAACGCACCAGGGCCCGGAAAAATCCATTGCCGAAAAATATTCAGGCAGCCGCAAAACAGATACTGGACCGCAGGCAGGAGATCATTGACCGTTTCAGGGCGCTCACAAGCCGGAAGATAAGCGCCATGCGTGTGCGGTGCCACGGTGATTTTCACCTGGGCCAGATTTTACACACTGGTCAGGATTTTGTGATTATCGACTTTGAAGGAGAACCGGTCCGGCCTGTGAGTGAGCGGCGCATCAAACGGTCTCCTCTCCGGGATGTGGCAGGGCTTTTGCGGTCATTTCACTATGCCTGTTATGTGGCCCTCCAGGCCGAGGAAGCAAGGGGGATGTTCCATTCTGAACTGCGCGGGACCATGGCGGCCAAGGCAGAGGAATGGCGGATGTGGGTGAGTGCCCAGTACCTGGGTGAATATCTGGCCAGAAGTGCTGATGCCAATTTTCTTCCGCATTCCCATGAAGATATGGAAGTGCTGCTGCATGCCTATCTCATGGAAAAGGCTGTGTATGAGCTCGGCTATGAAATGAACAACCGCCCCGACTGGATCAATATTCCCCTTGCGGGCATTGAACAATTATTACATGAAACCTGATATATATGGAGGCAATATGCCTGATCACGATCACACCACCCTGAACCAGAAAAATAACAAATCCGCCAATATCACCCTGTTGAGCGAAGATGACCTGTTTTTGTTCAATGAGGGAAGCCATTTCTGCCTGTATGACAAACTGGGTGCCCACCCCATGAAAGTCGACGGGCAGAATGGATTCTATTTTGCCGTGTGGGCCCCCAATGCCCGGGAGGTTTTTGTCACGGGATCATTCAACGACTGGCACACTACCCAGCACCCGCTGACACCCCGGGCAGATTCAGGTATATGGGAGGGTTTCATCCCCGGTATCAAAGCCGGGACGTTGTACAAATACCATATCCGTTCCACACAGAAAGAATACCAGGTGGACAAAACCGATCCGTTCGCATTTTTCACCGAACTGTCCCCCCAGACTGCATCTGTGACATGGGATCTGGCCCATGAATGGTCAGATGGCGACTGGATGGAAAACCGCAGCAATGTCAATGTGAGATCTGCGCCCATGGCTGTTTATGAGATGCACCTGGGTTCCTGGATCCGGATACCGGAAGAAAAAAATCGGTTTGCAACCTATCGGGAACTGGCTGAAAAACTGCCGGATTATCTTTTGAAGATGGGATTTACCCATGTGGAGTTTCTGCCGGTAATGGAACATCCCTTTTACGGCAGCTGGGGATATCAGTGCCTGGGCTATTTTGCCCCCAGCAGCCGTTTTGGTACGCCCCA
>JAABSA010000051.1 GCA_011390635.1 Desulfotignum sp.
AGGCCCCGTCGGAAATAATGGAAGCATTGCCGGCCGTGCCCACACCATCTTTTTTAAAGGCAGGCTTCATTTTGGACAGCAGCTCAAAAGAGGAGTCCTGGGGGCATTCATCCGTATCAAAAACCTTGGGATCACCCTTGCGCTGCGGCACTTTCACCGGCATGATCTCCTCTTTGAACCTGCCCGATGCCACCGCCGCATTGGCCCTGCGGTAAGATTCCGCCGCATACCGGTCCTGGTCTTCTCTGGAGATCTCCCAGCGCTCGGAGCACAGCTCATTGGACATGCCCATGTGGAAATCATTGACAATATCCCACAGCCCGTCATGGATCATGTGGTCCTCTATGCGGCCGGGACCCATACGGTGTCCCCACCGGGCCTTGTCCATATAATAGGGGGCCATGCTCATGGTTTCCATGCCGCCGGCCACCACCACCTCGGCATCACCGCACTGGATGGCCTGGGCCGCCAGCATCACCGCCTTCAGAGAAGAGCCGCACACCTTGTTCACGGTAATGGCCTCCACTTCCCAGGGCAGGCCTGCCTTGACCGCGGCCTGTTTGGCCGGGTTCTGGCCGTAGCCGCAGGGCAGTACCATGCCCATGATGCATTCATTGACCCGGGAGGATTCTATCCCGGCCCGGGAAAGGGCTTCAGTAATCACCAGGGCACCCAGATCCGTGGCGCCCATGGTGCTCAGGGTGCCGCCGAAACTGCCCAGAGGCGTCCGCACGGCGCTGACTATGACAGGGTTCTGCATGGGTTTTGTCTCCTTATGCTTGTCTGTAATTATTCGCTATATTGCAGCTGCAATGTATCAGCTGGTCCAACTGATTGCAAGCGGTTATCCATCCGGGCAATTGCATTTCATCAACCACGGTCGATTTCCAGCGCTCTGGTTCAGACCCGTGCCGGTTGGCCCGTATGTGTTTCACCCGTCTGCCGCGTTTGACAGGGGCTAAGACATGCTTTGCTAAACGGCAAAAACTGCGGGCAGGTATGTCCTCAAACAGTTTGCCGTTTTTTACGCTGCGCATGTCCAAGCCCCTGTAACAAACGCGGCAGAATGGGATTCAACCCACACAGGCCAACCGACACTGGACGTTGATGGTAACGGTGACCGCCGGTGGAACCCCGGGCTTGATTCCTCTTTGTACAGCGGAGCCCCCGGGTGGTGCCTTCCTTCCGGACTGTCAGAGCCCACAAGGATCTCAGGCCGGAAGGAAGGCACCACCCGGGGGCGGCATCCTTGCCAACGGGTTCAAACCACCTTTGTCAACTTTTTCAAAAAAGAGTAAAGCAATTACCTTCCGACCCCCTGGTTACATATTCCTGCGGTATTTGCCCCCCACCTCGTACAAAGCACCGGTGATGGTTCCCAGAGAGCAGACCTTCACGGTTTCCATGAGCTGTGCAAACATGTTGCCCCCGTCCAGGGCAGTTTCCTGCAGTTTTTTCAGGGCAGTTTCCTGTTCATCTTCATGGGCTGCCTTGAAATTTTCCAGGCGCTCCAGCTGTTCGTTTTTCTGGGCATCCGTTGACCGTGACAATTCCAGGTGGTTGGCCATTTCCGCATAATCCGCATCCGGGTCTTCAAAGGTGTTGATACCCACAAGCGGCAGTTTGCCCGAATGTTTCTGGTGCTCGTAATACATGGATTCTTCCTGGATTTTGCCCCGCTGGTACCCGGTTTCCATGGCCCCCAGGACCCCGCCCCGTTCGGTGATGCGCTCGAATTCCAGCAGCACGGCCTCTTCCACAAGATCGGTGAGTTCATCCACGATAAACGATCCCTGGAGGGGATTTTCATTTTTGGCCAGGCCCCATTCCCGGTTGATGATCAGCTGGATGGCCAGGGCCCGGCGCACCGATTCCGCAGACGGGGTGGTGATGGCCTCGTCAAAGGCATTGGTGTGCAGGGAGTTGCAGTTGTCGTAAATGGCGCACAGCCCCTGGAGGGTGGTCCTGATATCATTGAACTGGATATCCTGGGAATGCAGGGACCGGCCCGAGGTCTGGATATGGTATTTGAGTTTCTGGGATTTGTCATTGCCCTTGTACTTGTACCGCATGGCAACCGCCCAGATGCGGCGGGCCACCCGGCCGATGACCGTATATTCCGGATCCATGCCGTTGGAAAAGAAAAAGGACAAAGACGGGGCAAAAGAATCGATGTCCATGCCCCGGGACAGGTAGTATTCCACATAGGTGAACCCGTTGGCCAGGGTCAGGGCCAGCTGGGTGATGGGATTGGCACCGGCCTCGGCAATGTGATACCCGGAAATGGAGACCGAGTAAAAATTTTTCACCTGGTGGTCGATAAAATACTGCTGGATATCCCCCATCATTTTCAGGGCGAACTCGATGGAAAAAATACAGGTGTTCTGCCCCTGGTCTTCCTTGAGGATATCTGCCTGGACCGTTCCCCGCACCGTGGACAAAGCAAAGGCCCTGATATCTTCTGCTTCCTGTTGTGTGGGTTTTCTGTTGTTTTTTTCTTCGAATTTTTCCATCTGCTGGTCAATGGCCGTGTTCATGAACATGGCCAGCATCATGGGGGCCGGACCGTTGATGGTCATGGACACCGAGGTGTTGGCAGAGCACAGGTCAAACCCGTGATACAGCAGTTTCACATCATCCAGGGTACAGATGCTCACCCCGGAGGTGCCGATCTTGCCGTAGATGTCCGGCCGGCGGTCCGGATCAAACCCGTACAGGGTGACCGAATCAAATGCAGTGGACAGGCGTTTGGCAGGATATGATGAAGACAGAAGCTTGAACCGGCGGTTGGTATCGGCCGGCCCGCCTTCTCCCGCAAACATCCGGGTGGGGTCTTCATCCGCCCGCTTCAGAGGAAACACCCCGGCGGTATAGGGAAAGTTGCCGGCAAAATTTTCTTTTCTCATCCACTGGTACTGGTCTCCGGGGTCGGAAAACCCGGGCCGGGCAATTTTGGGAATCTTTGAATGGGACAATGATGTTGTATACAGGGGCACCCTGAATTCTCTGTCCCGGACCCGGTACACCAGCTCCTCTTTTCCATAGTCTTTGGAACAGGTGTTGTAATGGGAAATCAATGCATCGGTTTCCGGATCCACCAGGGCTTTGGCCTCTTCCACTGCCTGTTTCAAACACGTCAGCACCTGGTCCATCTCATCGGGACCGCTGTCCAGCACTTCCATGGAGGAGGTCAGATGCCAGTGCCGGCGGACAGCGTCTGCCTGGGACCGGGTGTCTGCATGATATTCTCTGACAGTATCAGCGATTTCCGCCAGATACCGGGTCCGCTCACCGGGGATGATAATGGTCTTGGAGGAGGATTCCTTTACATCGGTTCTGGGGATGGACGAGGCATACCGGATGCCTTTTCTTTCGTTGATAAGGTCCAGCAGGGCATGGTAGAAAGCCGTGATGCCGTCGTCATTGAATTTGGAGGCAATGGTGCCGTATACCGGCATCTCTTTCGGGTCTTTGTCCCAGGCTTTGCGGTTGCGCTGCACCTGTTTGCGCACATCCCGGATGGCATCTTCCGCCCCTTTTTTCTCATACTTGTTCACCACCACAATATCCGCATAATCCAGCATGTCGATTTTTTCCAGCTGGGACGGGGCACCGTATTCCGCGGTCATGACATAGATGGACATATCCACCAGATCCACCACCCGGGAATCCCCCTGGCCGATACCGGCGGTTTCCAGCAGGATAATGTCAAACCCTGCCGACTTGACCACGGCCACGGCATGGGGAAGGGATTCGGGCAGTTCGGTCTGGGAACGTCTGGTGGCCAGGGACCGCATATACACCCGGTCGGTATCAATGGAATTCATGCGGATCCGGTCCCCCAAAAGTGCGCCGCCGGTTTTCCGGCGGGAGGGATCACAGGAAATGACCGCAATATGCACCTCTTTCAGATCCCGCAGAATACGGATGATCAGTTCATCGGTCAAAGAGGATTTACCGGCCCCGCCGGTGCCAGTCAAACCGATGACAGGCACATTTCTGGCCTCTGCCAGGGGCGAGATCTTTGCCATGAGCTGTTCGAGTTTGTCCGGATGGCCGGCACTGGCCTCCTGTACCGCTGAAATGCACCTGGCAATGCCGAGTTTGTTGTCAACCGAAAGCCGGTCGCATTCCAGGGCATCAAAATCCACACACGGGGCATCCATGGCCCGCATCATATCGTTGATCATGCCCTGGAGTCCCATTTTTGCACCGTCTTCTGGTGAATAGATCCGGGTGATCCCATAGGCATGCAGTTCATCCATTTCGGCTGGAATAATGACGCCGCCGCCGCCGCCGAAAATTTTGACGTGGGAGGCACCCTGTTCATCCAGCAGGTCCTTCATATATGTAAAGTACTCCATATGACCGCCCTGGTAGCTGGAGACGGCAATGCCCTGGGCATCTTCCTCTATGGCGGCATCCACCACCTCTTTGGCGGACCGGTTATGGCCGATGTGGATCACTTCCGCACCGGTATCCTGGAGGATACGCCGCATGATATTGATGGCAGCATCATGCCCGTCGAAAAGAGAGGTGGCTGTGACAATTTTAATGGCGTTTTGGGGGGTATAGGCTTCCAATTCCTGGCTCATGACTGCTCCTTAGTAAAATCTGGGTGGGTCTGACCACACCCAATAAAGTATATTATCCTGCATACGGGTTTTTACTTGCACATTTCTGTGAAAAAATAAATACCATTTTTTTTAGAAAATGAGTCCGAGGATGAAATCGGTCTGGATAGCAATATACTCGTCAATGGTGAAACGTTTTTTCAAATGCCAGCGGCGGAAGGCCCACATCTGCCCCAGAACGGAAATATTGTGCCCCACAAGATTGAGAATGTTTGTTTCCAGAACGGGAAAATTTTTCTTTCCGGACATCCGGGCCAGGGTGGTGATAAAGATATCAGTGATATTCAGTTCATTGACCAGGACCCTTTCCTTCCACTTCTGGGGTAAAAACTGGGTCACCTGGTACATGAGCAGGATATGATCCGCCATGTTGTCACAGACCTTGAAATACTGGCGGATCACTTCCGCCAGCAGCTCTCTGTCCCCGCTGCTGTCTGCCAGCGCTTCTTCCACCGCTTTTTGCACCTCTTCATGGATGGTTTTGCACACCAGGTACAGCAGATCTTCTTTGGAACTGACATATTCATACAAAGAACCGATGGAAAAACCGGCAGCCTTTGCAATCATGCGGGTGGTGGTTTTGTGATACCCGTGCGCGATGAACAATGTGACGGTTGCATCAATGATATGGCGCCGCCGTTCCTGGACCAGCTCGGGATTTTTGATCTGGGTGGGAACCTCTGGATCAGTCACCGGCGATTTTTTTTTCCTGCCCTTTGCCACAGCGCACTCCTTGGAATGGATTCTGATGTCAATGCATTCTATGAACGTGAACGAGCGCTCAATCAATTATTTCTTACATGAAATCCAACCCTTGTCAAGGAAAACATGCAGGGTGGGAAGTTGCCGTTTTACCCTTTTTTTTGTGGTGCACATAGGGTAAAATCATCTGGTAAAAATCCACAAAAAGGTAAAAAAGATAACTTATGACCCCTTAAGGAGGACACCATGGAACTGAAGACGATTGCCATTGAAAACCCGGAGGAGCTGAATTTTGTTCTCGGGCACGCCCATTTTATCAAAACGGTTGAAGATATTCATGAAGCCATTGTGTGCACCGTTCCCAACGCAAAATTCGGGGTGGCCTTCTGTGAGGCATCCATGGAATGCCTTGTGCGCTTCAGCGGCACGGATGAAGCATTGACAGAGCTGGCCAAAAAAAATGCCTATGCCTTGTCCGCCGGTCATTCTTTCATCATTTTCATGAAAGACATGTTTCCCATCAACATCCTCAACACCATTCAGAATGTACCGGAGGTGGCAAGAATCCATTGTGCCACAGCCAACCCCGTAGAAGTCATTTTGGCCCAGACAGACCAGGGGCGGGGCATTTTAGGAGTGGTTGACGGATTTTCATCCAAAGGCATTGAAACCGATGCTGATGTGGAAAAACGCAAAGGATTTCTGCGCATGATCGGCTACAAGCAATAAAAACACGGGGTCAGGAGTTGCCTTCTGACCCCGACTATTATTTTGTTATAAAAATCGGACATTCCGCCTTGTGAAGGACCTGGTGGGCAACACTGCCCAGAAACAGGCCCGCAAGATCGCTTACACCACGGGAGCCCATGACAATGAGATTCACTTTTTCAATCCTGGCTGCTTCGGAAATATGGCTTCCGGGAGTTCCTTCCAGAATCCGGATCTCATAGGAAACACCCGCCTTTTCCAGCATTTCTTCAAAGGGTTTGACAAGGTCTTCCGATGATTTCATGATTTCATCAATGGCCTGCTGAAAATAGGGTTCAGACAGAACCACTGGAAATTTTGCATGACAGTGCAGCAGAATGATATGGGAATCAAATTTTTTGGCCAGATCAATGGCATACCGGGTTGAATTGACTGAATGGGAAGATCCATCCACCGGGTTGAGTATTTTTGTAAATTCCATGATGCCTCCTTTATCAATCCGGACGTCCGGCCCGGACAAATAATTTTTGGTTTTAAGGATATGCACAACATTTATTTTTCACCCGACAATTTTCAGCATACGAGTTTTTTGCTCTAAAGAAAAGGATTTTTCATTCAGCTCTTTTGCCCGGGCAGTTGTTCTCATTATGCTGCGTTCATTGAGGACCTGGCAGGAGCCCCTGGCTGTGTCCTGTGAACGGACCGTCATAGCCGGAGGGGGCCTGGTGCGATATGCCGGGATGCCACCTGTATATTGTACGGTCGCGCCACCTCTGCAGCATACTCATAAAAACAGGCCCGCGCAGGATATCGGGCCGGGCACAGGACACAGCCAGGGGCGGCATTGTAGCCGGGATATTCCAGGGAAAGACCGAAAAAAACCTGTGCAATTAGGACAAACATCCCGTCTCTTGTCATCCTGCTTGAAAAAAATGGATGCCGGGAATATAATTTTCACATTGGTTGCCGACAAATTGTTATCAAGGATACCCCATGAACGTTGCCTATATCAATCCGTTTATAAATGCCTGCATAGATGTATTTGACACCTTTGCCGGCATTGCTTCCACCCCGGGAAAACCTGTGGCACTGAAGCAGCCGGGCGGTCATGGCGCCATAAAAGGGATCATCGGATTGAACGGTCATGGTGTCAACGGATATTTTATCATCAGCTTTTCCCGGTCCTTTCTGGAAAAAATTGTGACCAGGCTGTTCGATATGACATCTTCTGCTTCCACAACGGAGTTGGATGACCTGGCCGGTGAACTTACCAATATGATCACAGGCAGTGCCAAGGCACAATTATCCAGACAAGGTTATTTTTTTGATGTGGCTGTACCCCGGATCACCCATACACTGCCGGACATACCCGACCACATGAAAAACACCCCGGTCATCATGGTTCCCTTTACCACACCATCGGGGGAATATACCATTGAAGCGTCCATGAAAGCCGTTACATAACAATACTGGATTCTGATTCCATCACTGTTTGGCATGCCGTGTCCCGATAGAAAACGAATATTTTCCATGCAGTTCAAAAAAATATTGACAATATAATTCACCTGACTGTAGTATCCAATTTAATAGACTGAGCGCTCGATCAGTTTTTTCTTTCATCTTGTCGGGCTTATATTGTTGAATCTGCAGCAGGACAGACCCAATCGATAACCTACAATGACAAGGAGGCGCAGGGTGGATTTTGACCTTACCAAAGAGCAGGAAATGATCCGTAAGGAAGTCAGAAAGTTTGCCCGGAATGAGATCGCCCCAAAAGCCGGGGATCTGGACGAAAACGAGGAATTTTCAGAGGACCTGACCCGGAAAATGGGGGAAATCGGTCTTTTCGGCATGTTTGTTTCCGAGGCGTATGAAGGCCAGGCAATGGATTATATTTCCTATATCATTGCCGTGGAGGAAATCGCCCGCATTGACGGCTCCCAGGCCGCCACCATTGCAGCGGGCAATTCTCTGGGTATCGGGCCCATCTATTATTTCGGGACCGAAGACCAGAAACAAAAATACCTGCCGAAACTGTGTGCCGGAGAAGGGTTGTGGGGGTTCGGCCTTACCGAGCCCACGGCCGGGTCCGATGCCGGAGGCAGCAAGACAACGGCAGTGCTCGACGGAAACGAATGGGTGATCAACGGATCAAAAATTTTTATCACCAACGCGGCCTGCGATATGACCATGGGGGTGACGGTCCAGGCGGTGACCGGCACAAGGGACAACGGCAAGCCCGAATATTCCTGCATCCTGGTGGAAGCCGGCACCCCGGGTTTCAAGGCCGTGCCCATGCACAAAAAAATGATGTGGCGGGCCTCCAACACGGCTGAACTGTATTTTGACGATGTCCGGGTGCCAAAAGAAAACATCCTGGGCAAAAAAGGGGACGGGTTCCACCAGATGCTGGCCACCCTGGACGGGGGACGTCTGTCCATCGGTGCCATGGGCCTGGGCGGTGCCCAGGGGGCCTATGACCTGGCCCTGGCCTATGCAAAAGAACGGGAGCAGTTCGGCCAGCCCATTTCCAAGTTCCAGGCAATTGCCTTTAAGCTGGCGGACTGTGCCATGGAGATCGAATGTGCCAGAAATCTGCTGTACAAGGCCTGCTGGCTGAAATCCCATCACAGGCCCTTTGAAAAAGAAGCGGCCATGGGCAAGCTGTATTGTTCCGAAGTCATGAACCGGGTGGTGAACCATGCGGTCCAGATCCACGGCGGGTACGGCCTGATGAAGGAATATAATGTGGAGCGGTTCTTTCGGGACCAGAAACTGCTGGAAATCGGGGAAGGCACATCTGAAGTGCAGCGACTCGTTATTTCACGGTATATCGGCTGCTAGGCCAAAAGCGAAGGATGTCTGTTATGACCACACAAGACCTGCTCATCAAACAGGAAAAAAACCAGGCCGCCATTCTCACATTCAACCGGCCGGCGGTGATGAACTGCCTGAATTTCGACCTTTTATTCGCCCTCAAAGATGCAGTGGAGGCCCTCCAGTTCGACGATAAGATCCGGTGCGTCATCATCACCGGCGCCGGAGAAAAAGCCTTCTGCGCCGGAGCGGATCTCAAGGAGCGTGCCACACTGCCCCCGGAAAAGGTAAAACAGTTCATCCTCACCATCAGAAACCTTCTGACATCCATCCAGAACCTGAAAATGCCCGTGATATCCGCGGTCAACGGCATCGCCCTGGGGGGCGGTACCGAAGTGGCCCTGGCATCGGACATCCGCATTGCATCACAAACCGCCTCCATGGGGCTCACCGAGACCCGGCTGGCCATCATCCCCGGCGGGGGCGGCACCCAGCGCCTGCCCCGGATCATCGGGGTGGCCAAGGCCAAGGAATTGATTTTCACAGGCCGCCGGGTGGATGCCGAAGAAGCGTTGGATATCGGCCTGGTCAATGCGGTGGCAAAGCCTGAAAAACTTATGGACACCTGCCTGGAAATGGCCGCCATGATCGCCGAAACCGGACCCATTGCCGTGGAGATGGCCAAATACGCCATTGACAAGGGCATTGAAACCGATCTGGCCACCGGCCTTGCCATTGAATCCAATGCCTATCGGGTTACCATTCCCACCGAAGACCGCATGGAAGGCCTCACCGCATTCAGGGAAAAACGAAAACCAGTATACAAAGGAAAATAAATCCCATGACCGATAACAAAGCCTTCTGGGAACAACAGGAACAGGAACTGGAAGAATGGCGGCAAAAAGCCATCTGGCCCGGCGGACAAAAGGCGGTGGACACCCTTGCCAAACGCGGCAAACGCCCGGTACGCCAATTGATCACCGACCTTATCGACCCGGATACCCCGTTTTTTGAACTGTCCATGCTGGCAGGATTCGGCATGGGATATCCCGGGGTGGAAGATGTGCCCTGCGCAGGGATTGTCACGGGTATCGGAAAAATTCACGGCAACTGGACCATGATCATGGCCAATGACAGCCGTGTCAAGGCAGGCACCTATTTTCCCATCACGTTGAAAAAACATATGCGGGCCCAGGCCATTGCAGAAAAATGCGGTCTCAACTGCGTGTACATCGCCGATTCCGGCGGGGTGTTTTTGCCCATGCAGGCGGACGTGTTTCCCGATGACCAGCATTTTGGCTCCATTTTCTACAACATGGCCCGGATGTCCGCCAAAGGGCTGCGCCAGGTCACCCTGAGCACCGGCGGCAACACCGCCGGGGGCGCCTATATCGTGTTCATGGCCTGTGAATCCATCATGATCGACCGGCAGTCTTTTTCCTTTTTAGGGGGTCCGCCCCTGGTGAAAATGGCCACGGGCGAAGAGATCTCCGCAGAAGATCTCGGGGGTGCCAAGGTGCACACCCGGATTTCCGGCGGGGCCGACCATCTGTGCAGCGACCAGACACAGGCCATTGCAAAGGTCAGAGATCTGTTGTCACTCACCAGACCCCAGACATTGCACCTGCACCGGTATGAACCGGAAGAACCCGCAGCCGATCCGTCTGCTGTCTATGATGTGCTGCCCAGATCAACGCTTCAGGGTATCAAGGGCCTGTCCTTTATCGAAGCCATTGCCGACGGATCCAAGTTCATCGAGGTCAAAAAGAATTTTTCCCCGGGCCGGGGCACCAACATCCTCACCGGGAAAATCCGCATCAAAGGACTGCCCATCGGGGTTATCTGCTCCAACGGGGCCGGCATCATCTTTCATGAGGCTGCCAAAAAAGTGGCGGAATGGGTGGTCAGGTGCTCTTATGAAAAAATACCGCTGCTGTTTATCCAGAGTTCTCCGGGCTATATGGTGGGATCGGATTCCGAACATGCCGGCATCGGCAAATACGGGGCCGATATGGTGCGGGCGGTCTCCTGCGCCCAGGTGCCCAGAATCCAGCTGGTGATCGGCCCGGACAACGGGGCCGCCAACTACGGCATGTGCGGCCGGGCCTACCGCCCCAATTTTTTGTTTTCCACCATGCGGGCACGCACCTCGGTCATGAGCGGTAAAAGCGCCGGCGGTGTATTGTTGAGCATTGAACAGGCCAAAAGAAATGCACAGGGCAGCCCCATGACCACAGAAGAAATTGCCGCATTTCAGCAGAAAATGATCGACAAATACGACGGGGAAGCCCATCCGTTTTTCTGCGCAGCCCGGCTGCTCAACGACCGGGTACTCAAGTTCAGTGAGATCCGTGACTGGCTGGCCATGGCGGTCGAAGTCAGCCTGGTCGAACCCATACCGGAGCCCACGTTCGGCAACTTCCGGTTTTAGGATACGTTCGGCAATTGTTTGATTTCAGGAAGAATGGATAGAATGAAAGAACAGTTTTTTAGGTTTTTTTGGGTTTTTTAGGTTGCCTTTTACGGCTGCCATACGATAAATAAAAAAAAGGAGACAGCCATGACAACAGAATATGATTACTGGAAAATTTTCCCGAGAATGCCAAGAAAAGTCACCATCGGCGACATCACGGTCAGAGACGGATTCCAGCACCTGGAAAAATTCATCTCCACACCGGCCAAGATCACCTATCTGGAGGAACTGATCTTTGCCGGATGCCGCAACATCGAGGTCACCAACCTGGGCAACCCCCGGAACATGCCCCAGTTTGCCGATGCCGAGGAGCTGCTGGCCCATTTGCGGTCTGACAAGTTCGTGTCCCGGGCTGCCAAAAAAGGCATTGACATGAATGATGTGACCCTGACCGCCATCACCATCCGGGAGGCGGCGGTTGACAGGGCCATCGAACTCAAAAAACGCGGGGTCGGCCCGGACCGGGTATTGATGATGGTGTCCACCGAAGAGCAGCACCATTACGCAAACTCCGGCACCACCCTGCCCAACTACTTTGCGGAAGCGGAACGGTGCATCAAAAAATGCCGTGATGCCGGCATCAAGATGTGCGGCACGGTGTCCACCATCTGGGGTTCCCCCATCGGCGGGGCCACCAAACTGGAGGATGCCGTGAAGTTCACCAAATACTGGCTGGACATCGGGGCTTCGGACATCGAGCATGCCGATCATGACGGGTCAGCGTCCGCCCCGGATGTGTACCGGTATTTTTCCATGATCCTGGATGAGATCCCGGACACCTCGCTGCACATCGCCCATTTTCATGAGACCAAACGGGTGGCATCGGCTTCCACCCTGGCGGCCCTCCAGGCAGGCATCTGCCATTTTGAATGTACCCTGGGGGGATTGGGGGGGCAGCCGGCCAATTTTATGGACGACCGGCCCATCAAGGGAACAGGGGACTATTATTATGATGACCCCAGGTATGTGGGACTGGTATGTCTGGAAGATACCCTTGTACAAATTGATGAAATGGGTATAGAACACGGGTATGATGTGGACCGGATCCTGTGGCTGGGCAGACAGCTGGAAAGAACCGTGGGACACCGGCTGCGCAGTGAAGCTATCATCAACGGCCGTACCCTGAAGGAAGGCCACATGGAATATGCCCGGCCCGGACTGGAAAAACTCAAGGAGAAACTGGGAGAAGACCCGGACCAGAAATTTCCAAAATAGGAATAACCGCCATGAGCCGCCCGGGCGCTTTCACCCCGGGCGGTCTGTAGCAACCTGGACAAAACAAACCGGTGGGTTTGACACGTTCTTTCATATCAACCCATTTAGCAAAGGAGATGTAATGGACAAGGAAGATAAAATTCCCCATATCAACGTGGATTATTTTGAGGACCTCACCGGCGACATTCAGGATGATGAAGGCCGGTCCGTGGATGAGGTGGGCAAACGGATCAGGCTGCTGCGCCAGGAGCGGGGGATCTCCCTTCAGGATCTGTCCGATCTCACCGGATTTGAGGTGGCCCGCCTGGAGGATATTGAAAACGGAAAAGAAAAACCCCAGCTGGGCATGGTCATGAAGCTTTCCAAAGCACTTGATGCGGCCGTGGGCAGGCTGGTGTCAGGCATGGGCACCAAACTCTACTCCATTACCCGGAAAAACGAGCGCAAACCCGTGGCCAGATCTGCCTCCAAAACCAGCAAAAAAAGTGTGTATTCCTATATGAGCCTGGCCCCGGAAGTCCAGGGACGTCACATGGAAGCGCTGATCGTGCAATTGGAAAGGGCCGAGGAAAAAGAGATTTCCATGCACAATGGGGAAGAATTCATCTATGTGCTGGACGGGGTGGCCAGTCTCACCATTGCCAAGGAATCCTATGAACTGTCCCCCGGGGATTCAGCCTATTATCTGTCCACAACCCCCCATTACCTGACCGCCAAAACCGATAAAGCAACCATACTTGCGGTTCTCTACGAATAAGCGGTTTTCTATGAATCAAGGAGGTGCAAACAATGCCCAAAAAACTGTGGGAACCATCTGAAGACCGGATCAGATCCACCAACATGTACCGGTTCATGACCATTGTAAATGACACATACAGCAAAGATTTCACAGAGTACACCCCGTTGTGGGAATGGTCTGTGGAGAACCTGGAAGATTTCTGGGCCACGGCCTGGGATTTTCTGGATATCAAGACGTCTGTCCCCTATGAAAAGGTGATCCAGGATAAGAACAAAATGCCCGGGGCAAAATTTTTTGCGGGCAGCAAACTCAATTTTGCCGAAAACCTGCTCAGATTCAGGGACGACAGAACCGCCCTGGTGTTCCGGGGAGAAGATGCGGTGCGCCGGACCCTTACCTATAACCAGCTCTATGATGAAGTGGCCAAAACCGCGGCATCCCTCAAGGCCATGGGGGTTGTGTCCGGTGACCGGGTGGTGGGGTTCGTTCCCAACATGCCGGAAAGCATCATCGCCATGCTGGCCGCCGCCAGCCTGGGGGCTGTCTGGTCATCCTGCTCCCCTGACTTCGGCATCAAAGGGGTGCTGGACCGGTTCGGCCAGACCCGGCCCAAGGTGCTGTTCACCGCAGACGGATATTTTTTCAAGGGCAAACCCCTGTCCTCCATCGAACGTATCGCCGGCATCGTAGCGGAACTTCCCTCCATTGAAAAAATCGTGGTGGTGCCTTATATCAGTGAAACACCCGATATCAGCGCCCTGCCCAATGCAGTGCATTATGCCGATTTCAAGGATCCGTCCGCCACGGACATCGATTTTGTGCAGATGAATTTTGATGACCCCTTATATATCATGTATTCGTCCGGCACCACCGGTTTGCCCAAATGCATGGTCCAGAGCATCGGCGGGGTACTGCTGCACCAGAAAAAAGAACTTGTGCTCCATACGGATCTGAAAAAAGAAGACACCATCTTTTATTTCACCACCTGCGGGTGGATGATGTGGAACTGGCTCACCGCAAGCCTGTCCGTGGGTGCCACCCTGGTGCTGTACGACGGCAATCCCTTCCATCCGGGTCCTGATGCCTTGTGGCGCATGGCCCAGGATGAAAAAATTACGGTATTCGGCACCAGCGCCGGATATATTGAAGCATTGAAAAACGCAGGGGTCAAGCCGGCAGACCAGTTTGATCTGACCCCCCTCAAGTCCGTACTGTCCACCGGATCGCCCTTGTCGGACGAAAATTTTGAGTTCATCTACGACCATATCAAATCCGACCTGCAGCTGGCCTCCATTTCCGGCGGATCAGATCTGAACGGATGCTTTGCTCTGGGCAACCCCATGGGGCCGGTGTACACAGGAGAACTCCAGTGCCGGGGCCTTGGCATGGCCGTGTATGCCTATGATGACACCGGAAAACCGGTGGTGGACCAGCAGGCGGAACTGGTGTGCACAGCCCCGTTTCCCTCCATGCCCATCTATTTCTGGGGGGATGAGGATGGATCCAAATACCATTCCGCCTATTTTGACCAGTTTCCCGGAATATGGACCCACGGTGATTTCATCAAGGTCACACCCCGGGGCGGGGTGATCATGTTCGGCCGGTCCGACGCGACCCTGAACCCGGGGGGTGTGCGTATCGGCACGGCAGAGATCTACCGCAGGCTGGATGCCATGCCGGAACTGGCAGATTCGGTGGTGGTGGGCCAGTCCTGGAACAATGATGTGCGGGTTATTTTGTTTGTGAAACTCGCCGACGGGTATGAACTCACCCAAGAGCTGGAAGCAAAAATCCGCTCCGATATCCGGGCCAATGCATCTCCCCGGCATGTGCCGGCCAAAATCATTGCCTGCCCGGATGTGCCCTATACCCTGAACATGAAAAAAGTGGAACTGGCAGTGAAAAAGATGATTGAAGGCAAAGAGGTCAAAAACAAGGATGCCTTGAAAAACCCGGAAGCCCTGGACTTTTTCGCCGATCATCCCGAACTGCAATCTTGAATGCAAAATGCCGTAAAAGGGCCGGATTTGTTCATCCAGGCCCTTTTACGGCCCACATTGTAAGGTTTTTTTACCATGGAAACCCGCCTGCGAGACCATTATAATGCCCCGGACCTGATACACAGCATCAATGCCGGCCTGGCAGCTGCCGGCAAAGACACAGAACCGATTCATATCAAGGATCTGGCGCTGGTGGACCAGCTCCACACCGGCGGCATGCGGGCCACCCTGGCTCTACTGGATAACATCCGCATCACCCCGGATTTTCATATCCTGGATGCCGGCTGCGGCCTGGGGGGATCTTCCCGGCTGCTGGCACAGACCTGCGGATGCCGGGTCACGGGGATCGACCTGTCCGCCCCCTATATCGATGCGGCACAAATGTTGACCCAACGGTGCGGTCTTTCCCGAAAAGTGCAGTTCAAGACCGGCTCCATCCTGGATATGCCCTGGGATGATAACACCTTTGATGCGGTGCTGTGCCAGCACATCCTCATGAACATACAGGACAAACAGGCAGCTGTGCAGGAATTTTTCCGGGTACTCGCACCCGGCGGCACCCTGATGCTTCACGAAATTGTGCAGGGTGAAAATACGGCACTAGCCCTGCCGGTTCCCTGGGCCGATGCAGCGGATATCTCTTTTCTGGAGTCCTGGGATACCCTGGCAGGAACCCTCTTGAAAACGGGATTTACCCAGGAACACCATATGGATGCCACTAAAGCCGGCTGCCGGTACTGGCAAAAAGTCAGGGAGTTTGCCAGAAACAATGGAGAAACGCCCCGTCCGTTGGGTCCCCACCTGGTGTTTGGCCAAAACGCCAGGTTCTTCCCCCATACCATGTCCCGCAATTTTGAAACAAACGCCATCAACCTGGTGGAGGCGGTCTTCAAAAAAAGCTGAAACCCCTGCCTGAAAACACCACCCATGATGACAGACGAAAATCAGGATACTCCCCTGTAACGTTATCTTGTTCGGTTCGACGATGCCCGCCCCCTGTGGGTGCCTTGCGCCCGGCCCGAGATGAAATCTGACGGTCCGGTCACAAGGCACCCACAGGGGGCTTGGTCAATGTTATACTTGAAGCCACTTCACTAAGCTTGCCCTGGCAACGGTATGCGGAAAAAAGGATATACCGTCAGGCTGTCTGGTCCAGTTGTTTGCCAAAGCTGTTTTTCATCATTTGCGCAATCAGCTGATCCATTTGTTTTCTTGCATTTTCCAGGGCCAGCGACAAGGACCCTTTCGGGCTTTGGGTTTCCGGCAGATTTTTCTGGTGATGCCGAAACAACGCATCCAGGCCGGGGGCTGATTTTGCCACCAGCATGTCCTGCTGTTTTTCCAGAAATTCGGCCATCTTCTCTGTGAAGGATGCAGGGGTTTTGGCAAAGGGTGTGTCATGCAGCCGGGTCTGGCCCGGAACGGCCGGCATATCTGTTTTGACACCGGACTGGATGGTTTCCTGGTATGCATACTGTTGCTGAAAGGAGATATCCGCCGCATACATGGATATGGAATCAAACGTGTCCATTTCCAGGGCCTGTGAAACAGCTTCCTCCATATTTCCGGCGGCCATCTGGCCGATAATGCCGTCAATGCCCTGGATGATGGCATCGATATCCGCCAGTTCCTGTTCATTGAGGTCCCCCTGAACACTGAAGGAAAAGGTTTCTTGGGTGTACAGAGAAATGGTCCGCTGATGGTAATTCTGCTGGATAGTGCTGTCTTCAGCCCGGATGATTCCCCGGCTGTTGTATTCAGAAGATGCAAATTGCGCAAACGTTCCTGCGGACAATCTGACCACATCCCCTTCACGGGTTTTGATGGTCACACCGGCTTCCAGTTTTTCAATCATGTTCAAAAACTGATTCTGGTGTAAAACACCTGCCTGGGAACGATTTTTACCTCCGGACAAAACTGCCGGTGCAGGCATGTTACTGGTGATGGATTTCATGATGGTTCTCCCCGGGTACAAATTGTTGAAACCAGCTTAAAAAAACATATCGGCAGACAAGAAAAAAAGTTAAGCATCAAAAAAAATACCGGGCATGCCATGAATGCCGACACCTGATAATGTCGAAACTTTTAATCGGTAAACCGAAGGGTTACATGATAAATTCCGCCGCTCAGGCTGGTTTCCATGGGCAGCCCTGCTTTTTCAAACACCTTTATCATGGGCTGGTTTTCTGCGAGCACTTCGGCGGTCAGCCCCTTGAAGCCCTGCTCCCTGGCCTGTTCAATCAGGCGTGACAGCATGTAGGAACCAATACCGATGCCCTGAAATCTTTCATCAATGAGAAAGGCCACTTCACCATAGTAGGTGCGCTCATCTCTCACCATGCGGGCCTCGGCAATAATTTTCTGATTTCCTTCTTCAATCACCAGCCCCACAATGGAAAATTCCTTTTGGTAATCCACATTCACATAGGTCTGCATCTTATCGTGGTCCATGGTCTTGATGGAATAAAAAAACCGGTAAAAAATCATCTCCTTGGAACAGCGGTAAAAAAAACGGCGCATGCCTTCTTCATCCGATGGTTTCATGGCCCGGAACCTGACCGTGACATCGCCTTTGAACCGTTTCATTTCCTCAATATGGGCAGGATACAGATGCACTGACGCAGGCAGAAAAATCTGGTTGGCAT
The DNA here is from genome assembly GCA_011390635.1 of Desulfotignum sp. Lineage (GTDB taxonomy): Bacteria > Desulfobacterota > Desulfobacteria > Desulfobacterales > Desulfobacteraceae > Desulfotignum. The sequence goes on from JAABSA010000051.1 coordinate 17,934, forward strand.
AGATGATCTTACGCTGTTTGGCCTGGGTCATCAGCAGCTGTCTGTCATCTGGATGGGCAATGTCGATAAGTGCCTGGGCCCGCTCCCGCAGCGTCCGCCATTTGAGGTTGGCCACCCCGTATTCTGTCGCAATCATATGCACCGATTCCCGGAGGCGCAGTTGATTGGCATAATTTTGAAGACTGAGCAGAATATTGGGTTTTCCTGCTTCATCCCTGCTGGGCAGTCCGATAATGGTGGCCCCGTCAACAGAGGCTTCCGCACCCTTGAAAAAATCGATCCCCTCGCCGGGACCTGTAATGACGGCCCCTGAAAGGGGAAAGGCCACACTGCCTAAAATATCGACTTTTCTGGCTTCATACATGGCCACAAACTGGGGATTGTTGGCGATAAATGCAGAATTGCACACCCAGTCAATACCCTGAAATTCCACCAAAGGGTTTCGGTCCAGCCAGCACAACAGTTCTTTGGTGCCCAGTGCATAGGAAACCAGCGATTTTCCCCGGAAAGGAGATTTGCGTGAATTGGTCACTGCGCCTGAATTGACCAGTTCAGCCAGGGCATCGGTGAAATACAGAGAATGGATCCCCAGGTTCTTTTTTTCAGACAAATGGGGAACCAGGGCTTCAAACAGGGGTCCGAAAGAAAAACTCAGGCAGTCCCCGTCTTTGATCACAGACGCCACATTGGCTGCCACCTGCCGCATCTGTTCGGTCACCGGCGGCGGCTGATAGAGCACAGGATCACGGTCGGACCGTACCAGCAGATCAAAATCATCAATGGAAACAAAGGTATCTCCATAGGTAAAGGGCATTTTTGTATTGATCTCTCCCACCACCACAGAGGCCTTGTCCATGGCTTCTCTGGCCACGTCAACCGCCACACCTAAACTGCAGTAGCCCGCATCATCCGGCGGGGTGATCTGGATAAATGCCACATCAATAGCCAGCTTGCCTGATTTGATAATCTGCGGAATTTCAGAATAATAGGCAGGTATCAAATCCACCTGTCCCGATGAGATCGTGTCCCAGGCGATATATCCGGAAAAAAATGTTTTCAGCCTGTGGTTGGGGGCATGGAGCTTGTCCACGGTCAGCGTGGTGTCCCCCAGAACCGCCAGCTGCACCAGTTCAAGATCCCTTATATTGCGGGTATCAACATCCAGCAGGGTTTTTATCAGGGTCCTGGGAGCTGCCGGTCCGGTGCCGATAAAGATCGTCATCCCGGGCTTTATGTGGTTCAGCACCTTATCAGGAGAAATCAGCCGATCTTCCCAGTTGGGCAGGTTTACATCCTTCATGGACAGCTCCTTGTTTCGGCAGTGAATCTAAAAACCATCCCTGTTTCATACCAGTTTATCAGCTGCCAGGCAAGGATTAGTCTTTTGCGGTTATGTCAACGCTTTCTGACAGTTAAATTCATCTGCAACCCGTTTTTGATCACTTTTGGGAAGGACCCGCCGCCATCTTGAGCAGGATGCCGTCAAATGCGATTTCATCCCCCACCCGGATTTTTCTTTGTTTCCGGGTCTCCACACTGCCGTTCACCCGCACCAGGCCGTCGGCAATGAAATGTTTGGCTTCACCGCCGCTGGCTGCCAGGTTTTCAAACTTGAGCACCTTGTACAGCTCCACCGGCTCCCGGGCCAGAAACACAGTTCGTTTTTGCATATCATCTGTCATAACTGCTCCTGTGTCAGGTGATGAGACCGGCATTGGACCGGATGGCATCCGCCCGCAGCCGGCCCTGGATATACAGGGCAAGGGCCGCAACAGCCTGATCGCACACCTGGAACACCGGCACATTGGCCGCCAGGAGGGCATCCCGCAGCGGATCATAGAGCCTGCCGCCGTCCACCACCGTCACAATGGGGGTAGAGGTTTTCCGTACCAGGTCGGCCATCAGGTGTCTGATACTGTTGTCTTCATGCATATCAAAGGCTGCAATTTCAGTGGTGTCAAGGGTTTTCATTGCAGGAGACAAAGGGTCCAGGCTCAAAATCACGGCATCCACATGGGGATCTTCGGCCAGAATTTCACAGATCTGTGCATGGACCTGGTCATCGGCCGCCGGATTAATGTCCAGGGGATTGGACAGGGTGACCAGTGCTGACAGGCCTTTGGATTCCAGCACCTGTGCCACCGCCTGCCAGGTTGTGTCTTCACAACGGGCCAGCTCCAGGGAAAAATCATCCGACTGGATGGAATCCGCCATGCCCACCGCCTCGAATCCGGCACCGCTCACCGCTGCCAGGCGGTTGCCCTGGATGGTTTTCCGGCTCAGGGTTTCAGCCAGGAGCATCAGTTCCTGAAATTCAGTGAAGCTGCGGGCAACAATGGCCCCTGCCTGGGATACACAGCTTTCACACACCATATAATCGCCTGCCAGAGAAGCGGTATGGCTGCCGGTGGCCGCCTTTCCTTCCGGGGTGCGCCCGGCTTTGTAAAACACCACCTCTTTGCCGGCCAGCACCGCCCCCTGCACCGCCCGGCAGAATGCCAGGCCGTCAAGGTCATTAAACCCTTCCGCATACACGGCAATGACATCCACCTGGTCGCAGTCTTTAAAATACCATACCATATCCCCCAGGGTAAGATCGGTCTGATTGCCCATGGAAATCATATAGGCCGGGGATAAAAACGGGCATTGATGACTGCGGTGGAGCATGAACGCCCCGCTCTGGCTGATCAATGCAGACCTGTGGTATCCTTTTTTGGTCACCTTGGGCAGTTTTTCATCCGGAATAAACCAGGTGTCATATTGCCCGGGCTTTGAAATCACCCCCATGCAGTTGGCGCCTAAGAACACCGGCCCCCCGTCTCCCTGTTCATGGGCTGCATGGATCCTGGCCACCACCTGCCGGGCCCGTTCCTGGCTGTCTTTTGTCTCTCCCATGCCGCCGGGAATCAGCATCACCGACCGGGCCGCATCCCTTTGGATAACCTCTTCCACCAAGTCCGGCACCTGGGATGCTCCCACTGCCACGACAAACAAATCCAGCCTGGAAATTCTGCTTTCCGCCAGGCTGGACAGGCTGGCAAGGCATTGCACCCCGTCTATTGCATCCATATTTTCCTTGAACACCACCACCTGATCTTTGGGAAACCCCTCTGCCAGAATATTGTCCAAAATGGTCCGGCCAAAATTTTTCCGGGTGGCTGATACCCCGATGATACCGATACTTTTCGGATGCAGCAGATGATCGATCTTTGCCACGGGCCGCTGTCCCAATGGTTTTTCGGGAAGGGAAAACCGGCACAGCCCATCCAGGGGCACCATGAGATAATCGGTAAATGCAAAGGGATTGATTTCCAGTTCCTCGACAATAAAAGGCGCCCCGGGGTTGGCCCGGGAATAAAAATTGCCGATGCGCACAAAGGATTCAAAGCATTCCATGATCTGCTCGTCCGTGACAATCCGCCGCTGTCCCCGGGTAAGGCCCGCCAGTTTCTGGTAGGAAATGGTCTGGCGGAACAGCTGGAAAAATCCGGGGCCGTCTTCCATGGCTGTGGAGGCAGCCACAATGGCCTGGCCTTTCCTGAACCGCCCGGCATACAGTTCGGTATCCGTGCCCCCCAGACCCGCACTGAGTATGGTGCCGAACTCCCGGGTATGACGCAGCCCCACAATGAGTTCATTACCGAAGGCCTGGGAATCGGGGGGCATGTACTGGACCAGCAGCACCCCTTTAATGTCCCTGGCAACCGCTGTTACAAGGGCTTTTCCGGTCAGGCCCCGGTAGGGCCCGGCCATGTCCTGGTCACGGATCCAGGCGGCATAATCCTCCGGCACCTCATAAAACATGCGTCGGACCGTTGACCGGATCTTATTGGCATCTTTTTCTACGATCCTGACACCGCCCACCTCTGTTTTGTGGATGATGGCGGGGGATACGATTTTCAGCACGGATTTTTCTCCGGGCAGGGCGGTCAGCTGTTCATCGGAAAACCGCTCCCCCCGGGTCAACAAATGATTTTTGGGCGGGGTTTCCGCGCCGGAACAGGCCAGCAGCTGATATACCTCATACTCATAGAGAAAGTTTCTGCCCTCTTTGTGGGCAGTGGCAAACAACCGGGTGATCCGGTCGAAATCAATGGGTATGTCCATGGGATATTATCCTGTCGGCAAGGGGTTCATACACGCATGCCCCGTCATATCACCATGGGCATATCATGTCAATATACCGGCACTGAGGCTGCAGGGGAATCCCATGGAAGCATTCATGATGTTCTCCTGACAGCAGGCCGCCCCGGCCGGTGCCCTGTGCCCGGCCCGAGATCCTGCGGGGCAGTCTGACGTGATGCTGTTCAACAAAGGCCCGGATCAGCTGGGCCGGTAACGCATATCCGGACATGTCTGCTGTGCCCCTTCGGCTCTGACGGTCCGGTCACAGGGCACCGGCCGGGGCTCCGTCATCTACATTGTTTGCATTACTGCAGTATGGTATCAGGGGGCAGGGACTTGAGTCCACA
>JAABSA010000052.1 GCA_011390635.1 Desulfotignum sp.
CTGCATGATCATTCCCACCGGTTTGTGCACACCCATCCCGGGGGACAGAAAATCCATGACCACGCCCAGCGCCTGGTGCATGACCATGACCATTCCGGCCATGGTGCCGAACCCCACGACCATCCCCATGAATGATGTTATGGTGAAGGTATCGGTTCCAACGCGGATTTTCTGCCTTCCGGTTCCAGAACCACGCGGCTGCGCGGCAAATGGCCCGGAAGTTTTTCCCGGAGAAACAGGATCAGCTTTTCCCGTACTTCACAGCGCAGGTCCCAGGCGGTTGACGAATCTTTGGCGCTCATCAAAGCGCGGATTTCCACCGTGTGCTCGGTGGCATTCGTGACCTGCAGCACGTTGACTTTTTTGTCCCATCGGTCATTGTTTTCAAGGATGCGGGTGAGTTCCTGCCGCAGGTCTTCTATGGGTACGGTGTAGTCTGCGTAAATAAAGACCGACCCCAGAATATTGGCTGAAACGCGGGTCCAATTCTGAAAGGGCTGTTCGATGAAATACGAAATAGGCAGAATAAGCCGGCGCAGGTCCCAGATACGGAGCACCACGTAGGTCAGCGTGATTTCTTCAACCCTTCCCCATTCGCCTTCAACGACCAGCACATCGTCCACCCGGATCGGCTGGGTAAAAGCGAGCTGAATACCGGCGATAAAATTCCCCAGTGTTTTTTGCGCGGCAAAGCCCATGACAATACCCATGATACCGGCGGAAGCGATCAGACTCAGCCCGACCTGGCGCACAGGTTCAAAAGTGATCAGCATCAAGGAAATTGTTAACAGGACAATGAGCGTTGTGATTATATTTTCGATCACGCGGATCTGGGTATGGATGCTCCGGGCCTGCAGGTTGTCGCTGATCGTGATGTCGTACTGCCCGGCAATGATATCGCGGATCAGATGAACAAACGTGATGGCCAGCCACCCGAAAGATGCGATCAGCCACAAAGTCACCATTTTGGACAATACGGCATGCGGTCCCTCGGGTAAATCCATGAACGGCAAAGCTGAACGCAGGCAAAAAGCCGGGATAAGGGAAATCAAGGACGGCTGCAGCAGGTGGAGGTTGATCTTGAAGCTGATAAAAGAAAATTTTTTCAGCCAGCGCAGGAGGATGTAAGAAACGATCTTGTAAAGGATAAAACCGAGCACGAGGGCGGCCGCAGCGATAACAAGCGATTGAAAGGCGGAATTATTCCATTTGAATTGCATGCGGTTATCCTCCTTGATTGAAAGGCAACGGTCCGCGCGGGTTTGTGAAAAGCATTTTCAGCACCAAGGGTTTAAATAAACACGGTAACAGCCGCGGCAGGTTACGTCTGTTATTTCTTGCAGTCATGAATTCCAAAATAACGCAAAGGAGTCCACAAGTCAACGCTCAACTGGCCGCCAAGCTCTCGACGTGCTGAGATTCTTCGCTTCGCTCAGAATGACAAAATTTGGACAGTTGGGTTATTTTGTCAATACAAAGGTGCTTTTCAGCAAAATCCAATATTTTGCCAGGTGCTGGCTCTGTGCAGCCATTGTGTCTTTTCCGATCCGAAACCAATCTTTCATGCATATCCCGAAGAACATAAGGATATTTCGGGAGTTGAAGAATTGCATTGGCCAGGGTGGCAAGGATGACTGATGTTAAAAGATTCATGCCAGATCCAGGGCATAGCGGATCTCATCTTCAAGGACACCCGTGCTGCCGGCCAGAAATTCCTCCAGAGCGGTCCGTGATTGCTGGTCCCCGATCCGCCCCAGTGCCCAGGCACACATGGAGCGCACCCGTTCATCACTGTTTTCTCCAAAACACTGGATCAGGTCTTTTGCATACCTGGTATCACGGGTATTGCCCATGGCACGGGCCACATTCATCTTCCACTGCCACAGTCTGTCCGGCCCCATGTAGAACATGTGGGGCCATACCCTGGCCGTAAAATGGGATTCATCCATATTGAGCAGAGAAGAAAGCCTGAAATCCTTTTCTTTGGCTGCCACCCGTTCATTGACCGGCAGATCGGCAGCCAGCCAGGGGGCATTTCTGGGGCAGACGTTCTGGCACCGGTCACAGCCATAGACGTAAATGCCCATGGGCTCCCGAAGTTCCCTGGGGGTGAGGTCCTTTCCGAAATAGGTCAGATAGGAGATGCATTTTCCGGGATCAATGGTGCCGTTACCCTTCAGTGCCCGGGTGGGGCAGGCGATGACACAGGCATTCCGGCACCAGTCCGGGCACCCCATCTCTATACTGGGTCTGTCCGGGTCAAAGGCCCGGTCCACCACAACGGCGATGGGCAGAACCCAGGAGCCCTGCCTGGCAACTTTATTGGAGTAGAACAGGCAGTTTTTTCCAAAGGTGCCCATGCCGGCCCGGGCTGCTGCCATCCGGTGGGGCAGGTTAAAGGGCACTTTCGAGTCAATACCGCTGTCCCGGAGAAAAGACCGGAAGGCCTTGATGCGCCTGGACAGGCCGTCTTTTGTCACCCGGTCGTCATCCAGGTAGCACCGGCCGAAATGGCCCTCCATCTGCCGGGGAAACCGTTTTTTGAAGTAGACCTCCATGAGGACAATGATGGTTCGGGCACCGGCCATGACCGTTTTCGGATCAGTGCCGTCCATGAGCTTCAGTCCTGCGGCCTCGGCCCAGCCGTATTCATCCTGCCGGTCTTTCAGAAAATCCAGATGGGTGTCAAAGGGTTCTGCCGTGGTAAACCCCACATCTTCGAACCCCAGTTCGCAGGCCTTTGCGATAATGTCCTCTCTGGTCAGCCTGGTCATATCACCCCCCGTTTCCGGGCCAGGTGCATCATCTGATCGGCCATGCTTTCCGGCGGTGTCCGGTGATCAGACCCGGATTTGGGCACAAGGGTTACAGCTTCCACAGGACAGACAGACACACAGAGGCCGCAGCCGATGCACCGGTCCAAATCCACCCGGACACGGCCCTTTTTACTGACCGCCAGCGCGCCCATCTGGCATCTGTCCAAACAGGTTTCACACCCGGTGCAGGCATCGCCATCCACCCGGGCAAAATGGTTGGAAAAGACAAGATCCGCCGGTTTCGGATGTTTGTTCAGGGCCCGGAGCACCCCGCAGCAGTCCCCGCAGCAGTTGCACATGCCGCCCGGGTTCCGGGAGGTGGCGGGCTGGGTCACCAGGCCGGCCTCCCTGCAGTCTGCCAGGATCTTTTCCGCCTCTGCCAGGGAAATTTCCCGTCCCATACCCCGGTCCAGGTAATACTGCCCCATGGAACCGAACATAAAGCAGGCCTCAAGGGGTTTGCCGCAGTCATGGTCCACCAGGCCGGCGGTCTTGCGGCAGATACAGTCGGTGACCACAATGGCGGCTTTGTCCCTGAGAATGGCCAAAGCATCCTCATGGCTTGCCACATGATGTGTCACGTCAATGGATTTGTGGACCGGGATGGTCCGCAGGAAATATTCCGCCCCTTTCTGCATGGCATGGTCAAAAGCCTCGTCAAAATACTGCCTGGCCATGGCGGCAAATTCCGGTGTAAGGTTTTTGACCTGGAATTCGAACAGCCCATGGACAAAGGGAATGGCCCCGTACCGAACCCGCTCTCCCTTTTTCAGGCGGAAAAGCAGTCCCTTGTCCGCCATGCGGTCCAGCTGTTCCGCCATCTCCGCTTCAGGCTCTTGGGTGCGGGCACTGACGTCCCGGGCCGTTTCCAGCATGGGGGTGAGCCAGGAGAAAATCATTGCCTCCTGCTCGGTGAACAGGTGCTGGAGAATCCTGATCTCGATGCCGGATGCGGTTTCAGGAAATCCCATGGAATACAGGTCCAGCTGCTGCTGTAATCTGCGGTATATATCTGCTGCCATCTGTCCTTTTCCTTTATCTGGTTTGTCGGTTCATGCTGCCGGTTCATATGTACACGTTGTCAGGCAGGAAAAGCAAGAGGCATATATGGCCAGGCTGGGCATCATATAAAAGAACTGCGCCGCAGGTGCATCCCCGTGCCGGACGGCAGGGGCATACCGGCCACATCCCCCGCCCCGGGTATCCTGTCAGCCTTCTTCCAAAAAAGGTGTTTCCGGCCGGGGGTCTCTGGATCATGTTTTTCAATTCAGCCTTTCAGGGAGATGTCTGCAGTCACACCTGTTCATTTGCATTGGACAATGTCATCCGTCGGATCTTCCAGGACCCTGTCAAGATTGCGGGTCCATATATCCGCTCAGGAGACACCGTCATTGATTTCGCATGCTGGACACCCCAAAGGGCAAAGGCGGCCGCACCCTGCTGCTCACCTGAACGTTGGTGGGGGGCGGCATGACCGGATGCCGGAGCCCCGGCTGCTGGATTCCGCGAGACGAAGACTGCTCGCGGATGTACCGTATTGAACAGGATCATCAGGGTGATGGCGCTGATCATGGCCACCCCGCCGGACAGATATCCCGGCCCGAAAAACAGATAGGAAAACAGGCCCAGCGAGGCGGCCAGCATCTGGGGAAAGGTGAGGGTGAACCGCTTGCGGGCGGCACGCAGTTTGGCCCTGGAAAATCCAGGATTGATCCATCTGAACACGGTCATGGCCTTTCTGTTTTCTTGATGCCGGTACATATCTCCTATTTGAAAACGCCGGCGATGTGTTCACCGCAGCCGGGGCAGCTGGAATCATCGGTCACCCTTATCTGATTCGGGGCAAAGTGTTCCCGCCGGATCAGGATTTCGCCGCATTTGGGGCAGCCGGTGTCCCGATCCTCACCCATGACGTTGCCCACATAAATGTATTTCAGGCCCGCGTCCCTGCCTAAGGATTTGGCTTTCTGAAGGGTCTGCACAGGGGTTGCACCCCCGTCACTGACCTTGTAGTCAGGATGAAACCGGCTGATGTGCCAGGGAATATCAGTGTCCACGTCAGCAATGAATTGGGCGATATCCTTCAATTCCGCGGGGTTGTCATTTTGTCCCGGCACCACCAGGGTGGTGACTTCGACCCAGATATCCAGATTCCGCATCAGACGGATGGTATCCAGTACCGGCTGAAGTTTGCCGTTGCAGGTTTTGCGGTAAAAATCATCCCGGAAAGATTTAAGGTCCACATTGGCCCCGTCCAGGTATGGGTGAATGGTTTTGACCGCTTCTGCACTCATGTACCCGTTGGTGACAAAGACATTGTAGATCCCTTCCTGGCGGGCCAGTGCTGCAGTATCATAGGCGTATTCAAAAAAGATGGTGGGTTCGGTGTAGGTATAGGCAATGCTTTGGCATCTTTCTCTCTTTGCCCGATGGACAATATCCGCAGGCATGAACGGTGTTCCGGTAAGATCGCTGCCGTCTTTTGAGGTCTGTGAAATCTGCCAGTTCTGGCAAAATCCGCATTGAAAATTGCATCCCTTGGTGGCGATGGAAAAAGAACGCGAACCAGGCAGAAAATGGTATAGCGGCTTTTTTTCGACAGGATCGATATTCATGGCAATGGTCTCGCCGTAGACATGGGTATAAAGAACCCCCCCGCGGTTTTGCCGCACCCGGCAGACCCCGAATTTTGCATCGGATATTCTGCATTGATGACTGCACAGAAAACAATGGACCCGCTTGTCTTCTTTTCCTTGTGCTTTTTCATAAAGCATCGCTTCTTTGATCATGTGGCTATCTCCTTATGCGCGCTTTTTCTTTGGGTCAATCATCTACGATGGGCGCTGACACATAAATAGGGAGAAATGCGTATTTTTTCAATAAAAAACCTGCATCTTTTGCATAGTTATGCAAACTCCGGACTGGCAGGCTTCTTTGTCCGTTGGAAGATCGGAGACAAGTCCATTGATAAAACCCCACCAGACAGAGGTGGTCATGGGTCAAATCCCCAGAAGGCTCATTCAGGAAAGCATTCGTTTGGGCTGTTTCACCATGCTTCTGAACATATTTGACTGGTTGGAATTTAAAATATTGCCTTGAATTCACACAAATTGATGTGTAATATTATGTGTGAGTTTAAAAAAAAGGGGGGGGTGATCGTTATGGCGACAAATTTACAAATCGATGATGAACTTATTCAAAAGGCGGTCAAGATCGGAGGCCATAAAACAAAAAAAGCCGCTGTCTCAAAAGCGTTAATTGAATATATACAAAATTTAGAGCAGGAAAAGATCCTCTCAATGTTCGGGACTGTGGAATACGATCAGGAATATGATTATAAAGAGCAAAGACGTCGTTCATGAAGGTCATAGTCGATACCAGTGTATGGTCTCTGGCATTGAGGCGTGACAGGTCGGAAACCAATAACACAGTCCATGAATTACGGCGCATGATTCAGGATCATCGCGTACAGATGATCGGGGCCATAAGGCAGGAGATCCTGTCTGGTATCCGCAGTGAAGCCCAGTTCAAAAAACTTCAAAAACATCTTGAAAGCTTTCCCGATCTCCCAGCCCTTACCGAAGATTATGTTACAGCTGCGAAATATTTTAATCGCTGCCGCTCAAAAGGTATACAAGGCTCAAATACGGATTTTTTAATTTGCGCCATGGCCAACAGAAATAAATTTTCAATATTCACCACAGACAAAGACTTTGAGCTGTTTTCAAAGCATATAAAAATCCTTCTACACAAAGCAGCACCAACAAAAGATTACCCTGTGGAGGGAAAGATATGATTCCGGAAGCAATTCAATTGACCCGTTCTTCATCGATGGGGTCCTGGCGGGTGCCGCACAAAGGCAGTGGAATGGCATCCGCCGCCACCGCCAGCTCAGTGGGGCCGTACAGGCAGTAAAATCCGATGACATGGTTGCCTTTTTTCTCGTAGGCCAGAAGCCCTTTGTATCGGGAAAGGTCCACCCGGCCTGCAGATACGGCTTCCTTTCGGGCCAGAAAAAAGAGATGGCCCGGATCCAGTTTTTCCGGACACACTGCTTTACACAGGTTGCACAGACTGCATTCAAAGGCCTTGAGCTGATGGTCCGGGTGCCTGAAATCATAGGTGTTCAGCATCTGTGCAGGGGTGCCGTATTCCTTGAGAAATGCGCACTGGCTTTTGCAGGCGCCGCAGTTAGTGCAATCTTCCTGCATCCGGGTCAGCGCGGAAATAAATTCTGGGGAAGCGTATGAGACCTTGGGACATTTGGTGGATAACCTCTATGTCATGGACCTGCCCCAGACCAAGACCGGTCAGACCAGAGACCTGCTCAAGGCGGAATACCTGAAATTCAAGACGGCCGTGGAAAAATTGACGGGTGTCACGGTCACGCCGGAATCTCTGAAATCCGCCATTGACGTGGTAAACGCCAAGCGGGCCGCCATCCACCGGCTGTCTGCATTGAGAAAGGCTGATCCTGCTCCCATATCCGGACTGGATGCCCTGCTGGCCAACCAGGTGTTCTTTTATGACAATCCTGCCCGGTTCACGGAATCGGTCAACAAAATCTGTGATGAACTGGAAACACGAATCCAGGAAAAAAGCGGGGCATTCCCTGCCTGCGGGTGGAAACCGATTATGGCATGGAAGATGCGGGGCAGCTCAAAACCCGGGTGGAAGCCTTTATCGAGCAGCTCAGGTAAAGATTGTCATGACCACAGATACAACAGCGGTGCGGTATGCCGGTATCGATATCGGCTCCCGCACCATCAAACTGGTGGTGGTGGATGGGACCGGCGCCGTCCTGGAAACCTGCCGGGCCGACACCGGATTCGATCCCATGGCCACTGCCAACGCACTCATTGAAAAGGTGTCTTTTGACAAAATCATGGCCACGGGATACGGCCGGAACCTGTTTGAACTGTCCTTTGACGCGCCCACGGTCACGGAGATCAAGGCCCATGCCAGGGGCGAAGACCGCAAAGAGATCGCCCGGGGGCTGCACACCAGTGTGATCCGGAGGGCTGCCGGCATGATCAACCGGGTGTCTTCGGACGGGCCCATCGTCTTTACCGGCGGGGTGGCCAAAAACCCCTGCATGGTGGAACTGCTGTCCCAAAAACTGGACCGCAAGATTCGCATCCCATCCGACCCCCAGCTGGCCGGGGCATATGGGGCGGCCCTTCTGGCACAAAATTCCGGCCGGAGCAGAAATTGACATTCATGCCTTTGTATTGTGCAGCTGCTATAAGTGATTAAGCCTTACAAATTCAACGGCTCCGGCTGCTTTTGAGAAAGCTGCCGGAGCTGCATTGAATTTGTAGGTTAATCCAGGGTTATTCCGGCATCCGTGGCAGCATCGATGGCATTGTCAACAAAAATTCTGGCGAAATCATCGTTTTCACCAAGTCCCTCATTTAAGCAGACAACGTCAAACCCATTTTTCTTCAATATGGATTTCCAGGAATCTTTTTCATCGCTTGACATATCATTCAGTGCGTGATCACCGGCGACAACCATGAAGGGTTTAAGAACCACTTTTTCTACTTTGTACAACTTCAAGATTTCCATGACGCTTTCAATCCCGGGATAGCCTTCCACGCACCCTATTGTGGTAACCACTCCCGGATACATTCTGCGCATGACCGATGCCAATTCGAGATAGGAACCACCGTTACCGGGTAAAAATTCATTTCCGTGCCCAAGATAGACAAGGCCGGCTTTTTCCTTCTTTGCCAATGTAATATCCGGCGCCAATACCGTAGCAATCCTGGCAATGTCTTCCGTGTAGGGGTGTCGGGTGCCATAGGTGCCCAAGGCCGGCCGGCCAAGGGCAATTTTGTGGAACGGTTTGTATTTTGGTTTTTTCATAGTTCCCATGTTCATCAAGGCGTCAACGTATGTGTGTAAATCAAGGAATTCTTCGCCCATGGAGATATGGGTGGGTTGCAGAACAATGGTGTCAAACCCCTCGTTTTGCAAATCTGCAATGGTCGCAAGGGGTGTCTTTACGTGAAGCACATCCGGGGGAATTTCAGGATGCGCTTCGATATATGCAGGGTCTGCTGCCCGGTGTTGCCATTTTTTACGAATGATGTTCGATGTAAAGGCAATCCTCACGGGTGTATGGGGGTATTTTCCCATAAGCTGGGAACGGATATTCAAAAGACCATTGAGGCCGGGCTCTACCGTGGTGCCGAACATGGCAAGAACAATGGCATTTTTGTGTTCAACATGGTAATCGCCGCTTGCATGGCTGTTTGTTGCATTTCCGGAAAACAGAAACGTAACCGCGAAGAAAAATGATACAAATCTCATAACAACCTCCATCTTTTCCGGCCTGAAAAGGGAAAACCCCCAGGCCAATTGATACATTGATCTGAGGGTCCCTGATTTTTCCACAGATATTACAACACGCCTTCTTCCACGGGGCAATGTCCATTCTGTAATCAAGGCAGGTCTTCTGACTTCCGGATCATCCTACTTAACGCCCCTTCCCAACGTATTTACGTCAGTGGCAACAGCGAAGTTCGTCCTCGGTCACAGCGGCGGGCCCGTTCCCGATTTTCACGGGATTCCCTATCAAGTCCGTTCGGACACCTGATTAACAATAAACGGCAATCTATCAATGAAGCAGACCAGATGTCAAGACCGATTTGAACATTAATACCATGCTGCCACCCGTCTTCAGGACTGCTGCATCATGCAGAACCTGAAGGGCAGTTTTCACATGACATTTCACATTATTTTTTTTATACTCAAAAAAGTAGTTGGTGTGCCGGGCTTTTTAATGAATTTCTTCAATAAAATGATCTGGAAAAGAAGGAAACGGTTATGAATGGATCCAAATACAGCATCCTGGCTGGCGTGACATGTATCCTTTTGAAAAGGAAGTGAGGATTGACCAAAGCATTTCAGACAGGCAATGCATCAGAATCGAACTATTCTTCGATGGATCGGGATAGAAAAATACGCAAGGTGACATGGATTGGTCTGTGTTTAAATGTTGCTCTTTCTGCTTTGAAAATTTCTGCCGGTGTATTTGGACATAGTCAGGCAGTCCTGGCTGATGGTATTCACAGTATTTCTGATACGGTGACAGATTTTGCAGTTATCATAGGGTCCTACTATTGGTCAAGGCCCCCGGACAGCTGCCATCCATATGGACACAGGCGGCTTGAGACACTGGTCACAATGTTTATCGGTGTCATTCTTATCGGTGCCGGGGCCGCCATTGGATGGGAAGCGATTATTACGATAAAGGAAAAACATGCCCATCCGCCATCAATGATAGCGCTGTCGGCTGCGGTGATTTCAATTATCGTAAAAGAGTTGCTGTATCAATGGACAGCAAGGGTCGGTAAAAAAATCAAAAGCATGTCTTTGGTGGCCAATGCATGGCATCATAGACTTGATTCCTTTAGTTCCATACCTGTTTTCATTGCCGTCGGCGCTTCAATGATTTTTCCGGAATGGACGTTTCTGGATCATGTCGGGGCGGTGTTTGTTACAGCATTGATTTTTCATGCTGCTATCAAAATAATTTGTGGCGGTATCAAGGAATTTGTTGATATCGGAGCCTCTGAAGAAGTTCTAAAGCAAATCAAATCACTGTCAGAGAGCCATCCTTCCGTCCTTCAGGCCCATGGCATTCGAACAAGATATATGGGCAGTAATCTCCAGGTAAGTCTGCACGTGGTTGTCGACAGTCACATGACGGTTTTCGATGGTCATGAGGTTGCGGAAGCGGTTAAAAAACAGATTCTTGAAAACGGTCCCGAAGTAATCGATGTGGAAATTCATATTGAACCATCTGAATCTAAAATCGCGGAAGAATAGTTTTATCGGGTTTCTTTTAATCGTTATGGCACTTCAGGCATCCGGTAAAGTCATGGTGAGGGGTAGGCGGATCCTGGGCATGGTCCGGGAAAGCCCTTCCAGGGACAGCGCTTCCAGCAGCCGGTTGACCCGGCGGTTCAGCTCTTTTTTGCCATAATGGTTCAGGTACAGGGGTAATGCAATGTTTTCAAACACGGTGAGACAGGAGATCAGGTTGCCGGCCTGGAACCGGTCCGCCCTGGTCGCCTTATAGGTGTACTTCACAAAGCCACAGTAAATGACGATGGTTTTTTCAAGGTCATCTCCAAGGAGGGCTTTAAAGTATAGGTCCCTGACAAGGGCCAGTGTGAAGCTTTCAAATGAAAACAGGCATGCAGATTTAAAAAATTTAAGCAGATCAGTGGTGAAAGTTGCTGCTGTAAC
This sequence comes from Desulfotignum sp., assembly GCA_011390635.1. Taxonomy (GTDB): domain Bacteria; phylum Desulfobacterota; class Desulfobacteria; order Desulfobacterales; family Desulfobacteraceae; genus Desulfotignum. The sequence goes on from JAABSA010000052.1 coordinate 11,076, forward strand.
AGGATATGTTATTGCCGTAAGGTGGCCATAATCCGTTCCGGTGTTTTCAGCAGGGCAAATACATCCAGAATATCTTTGACCACCAGATCGGCGGCAAAAAGGGCGGCGGTGGCCAGGCCTTCTTCCTGCAGCACGGCAATTCCCACAGCGGCCGCCTTCAGCATCAGTTCATCATTGGCCCCGTTGCCAACACACAGCGTGTTCTGCGCCCCGAGTCCTGCAATGAAATCACGCTTGCTTTGGGCCTGGTTTCCAGCGGGGATGATGATGACTTCGCAGTCGATGTCCGATACCTGTTCGGTGACAAAACCGAAGGTGTCCGCTGTGATGACATGAAATGCGCCCTGGCCGGACAATGACCGGATCGCCTCTTTCACTCCCGGAATCAGGACCCCGTCGATGGCAATGGTGCCGTTATAATCAAAAACAATATGATGGATCTCTTTTTTTCCCACTCCGGGGATGTCGATACAAATCATCGGTATTTCCTTCTGTGTCATGATATCAGCCGTTTTTCCCTTGACCGGCATCTGCGGCAGCACAATCGAATTTTTCAGGCTGGTGCCGTAGTGCTCTCCATCTATTCACGATTTCATATCATTTTATCTGTCATGCTGCAATTTGAATCTGATCCTGTGTATCCCCCAAATGTGCTGTGCGGGGATAGACACTTTGTCCTGCAGCACGGGCTGCGCATTGTCTTTTAGCAAGGTGATAAAAGACGTTGTAAAATGAAAAAAGAAATTGACATAGTTAATTAGTTCAATATATATATGGTTCATGAATATCAACATGGAAATTGATGCGGACAGCGGCATACCGGTTTATATTCAGCTGGGAGAACAGATCCGTGTTCTGATCCGCAATGGTGCCCTGACGGCCGGGGATCCCATGCCCACCACCCGGAGTCTGGCGGTGCAGCTGGGCATCAACGTGAACACCGTGGCCCGGGTCTACCGGGATTTGCAGGCATCCGGCCATTTACGCCTGAAACGGGGAGTGGGCACCTTTGTGGCTGAGGGGGTGGACCGGCCCGTGGCAAAAAAGGATGTGGCCAGGCTCTCACAACAGGTGGACAAGATTATCCGGATCAGCCGGGAGGCAGGGATCACCTGTGCCGAGCTGACCCGGTTCATCACCACCAGATGGAAGGAGGACGATCATGTTTAAAGGCAGTCTGAATATTGTTTCGGACGTCATTGTGATTTTCTTTTTGGGGGTGGCCCTGTTGGGGGGACGTATTCTGGACCTTTCCTGGTCGGCGGTCTTGGTGATTTGATGATTCTGGCAAAAATGATCTCTGATAGGGAAGCCCTGGACCGGGAGCTGCAGGCTATTCTGGATGCCAAGACCGGTGAGTGGGGAATCAAGATGCAATCCGTGGAAATCCGGGATGTGGGAATTCCGGCCTCCCTGGAGGATGCCATGAGCCGGAAAGCCCAGAAAGCACAAGGTGCTGCCGGCTGCCGAATGTGAGGACCGCCAATGGGTGCTGGACCCGGTATGGCAGAACAGGGACAGCTCAGGGCCTTTTAACTGGAGGTGGACATGAATTCAGGGGTAACCCGAAGACAGTTTATTCAATGCACCGGTGTGGTGATCTTTTCCCTGGGGGCGGCCAGGCCTGTGTGGCAGTGTGTCCGGTCAATGCCATCGCTTTTACCAGAGAAATACCGGCACAGGCAGGAAACAAGGGGTACCAGAGGAACCTGCAGGATGCGGCATGGCGAAGCCTGGGGTATGTGAACCGCTGAAGCTCCGGGACACCACCACCTGGGAATGCCAGCAGATCATCTGGGATGCTGTGGCTGGATGCCGGGGCCTGGTTTGGCCATCGAATGCCCGCTGGATTTTGACCGTGGGGACCTGTCCTATGCGGAACAGTTGGTAAAACCATCTTGTGAATCCGGATCCGCTGATGTATTTCCTGTTCAAAAAACACGGTGTGTGCTACTCTTGAATGGATTTTTGGCAGTTGGAAAACCCTTATTAATGGAAGTTACATGCAGCACCGGACCGCCATTGTTGTCATGGTAAAATATCCGCAGGCAGGGGCTGTTAAAACCCGGCTCGGCAGGCAGATCGGTATGGAAAAAGCATCCATGCTGTATCGCGGATTTGTCCGGACCCTGCTTGCAACCTGCCGGTCAACAGGCTTTGACATTTTGATCAGTTGTCATCCGGATCATCCGGTTTCCGATTATCGGGAGTGGCTCGGCAGCGGGTTTGATCTCATGGCTCAAAAAGGCTCGAATCTGGGTCATAAAATGCGGGATGCTTTTGAACAGGGCTTTGCCCGTGAATTTGACCGGGTCATTCTGACCGGCAGTGATCTGCCCCATCTGCCGGCCGCTACCATTGAAGAGGCCGGACAAAGGACCGGGGCGTATGATGTGGTGATCGGGCCTGCCCTGGACGGGGGGTATTACCTGGTGGCCATGACACAGGGCCGCTTTTTTCCTGAAATGTTTGATGATATACCCTGGAGCACGCCGGAAGTGCTGAACATCACCCTGAAAAAATTGGCGGAAGGCCGGCGCAAATCCTGCCTGCTGACAGCCATGCGAGACATCGATACCCTGGAGGATTTGAACGCTGTTTCAGCGGAAACCGGTCTGTACTCCAAGACTACGAACAGATAAAACCTGACAGGGCAGCCCGTGATATGAATATTTCCGTCATAGTGCCGGTGTTCCGGGAAGCAAAAACCATCAACGCGTTTCTTGAAACCCTTGAGGTGGTTTTTCCCGCACCCGGCAATGAAATCATTCTGGTGGACGGCAGTCCTGAAGGTGATACTTTTGCAGCGATTGCTTTGCCCCGGGTAAAAAAGATCCGTTCCGGCAAGGGGCGGGCCAGGCAGATGAACCAGGGTGCTGCCATGGCCAAAGGAGATATTCTCCTGTTTCTGCATGCCGATACCGTGTTGCCCGGGGATGCACCGGAATTGATAACAAACCTGCTGTTCGGGGATAAAGACCTGGTGGGCGGGGCGTTTTCTTTAGGGATCGACGATGACCGTATTCCTTTGAAACTCATAGAATGTTCCGCCAATCTAAGGTCCCGGATGACCCGTGTCCCTTACGGTGATCAGAGCATTTTTCTCAAAAAAGACTATTTTGACCGGGTGGGCGGATTTATGGAGATCCCCATCATGGAGGATCTGGAACTGATGACCCGGATCAGAAAACAAGGCCGCCGCATCCATATCCTGAAACAGAAATCGGTCACATCCTCCCGGCGGTGGAAAAAAGAGGGCATCGCAATCTGCACCCTTCGCAACTGGTTGATCCGGCTGTTGTATCATCTGGGGGTCCCGGCGGACAGGCTGGCAGCATTGTACAAGTAACAGGTTGTGTCTATGACGTCGTAAATGCGGCCGGCCCTGGCCGGTGCCGTTGGTATCATTTGTTTGTTCTGGCCGCGTAGACCGCGTTTTCAGCCATCCCGCCGGTGAACGGGTTTTTGAAACAGACGGTGTGGGCATGAACTTCCGGGAACACGGTTTCCAGCAGGGCTGTGAACGCTTTTTCCGGCGGGTCGTCCGACCACAGGGCAAACACCCCTCCCGGGGTAAGGTGCCCGGCCAGTTCCCTTAAGCCTTCGGGGGTATAAAACCGGGTGTTGGTCCGGTGCAGGACCCGGTTGGGGGTGTGGTCGATGTCCAGAAGAATGATGTCTTGTTTTTTTCCGGGAAAGGCCGGGTCAAATCCCTGGTCGACATCCCGGCACCGGGCGAAAAAATCGTCATGGACCATTCTGCACCGGGGATCTGTGCACAGCTGGTTTCCCAGGGGCACCAGATTTTTTTTGTGCCAGCTGATCACCGGTTCCAGATACTCCACCACCACCAGGGAGCTTACCCGCGGGTCTGCCAGGGCGGCAGCCGTAGTATAACCCAGCCCCAGACCCCCCACCACCACAGTCAGGTCCGGCTTTGTCACCATGGCCAGGCTGAATGCCGCCATTTTTGTTTCCGCTTCATGGAACAGGCTGGACATCAGAAAATGATCCCCCAGCTTTACCTCGTAGATCTCCTTGCATTCCAGCTGCAGCAGGCGCCGCCGTCTCAGGATCAATTCCCCCAGGGGGGTCTCTTGATAATCCAGTTCTTCAAAAAGAGGGTCCATAGGTCTTCAAAAATTCCGGCACTGTCATGCAGTGCATGTTGCGAGTCACATTTCTTTTCTTGGTTAGAACAGTTTTCCGGCAAACAGATTCAGTTTGTCACGGACCATAACACAGGCGGCCCGGGATGTGAAATTTAATTTTGCGGCCCGGGTTTTTTCTGGTGATCAAAAGACTGCTTGATCTGCCGGAGCATGTGCTTTATTAATATGACTTGAACATGGAACCCCAAAAAGGATACAGGAAAGCATATGACGGATTTATTTGACATCACGCAGATCAACGGCATGACACTGCCCAACCGGTTTGTCCGGTCCGCTCCCTGGACAAGGCCCGGCACCTGGTTGCCTCCGGCACTGCCGATTATATCTCCCTGTGCCGGCCCCTGATACGGGAACCCGACCTTATCAACCGGTGGCGGAGCGGCGATACCCGTCCGGCCCTGTGCAAGTCGGACAACTTGTGCTTCCGTCCGGCTTTGAAGGGGGAAGGCATCTACTGTGTGACGGAACAGCGCGAACGCTCTGAATAACACACCATGCCTCGCCTGGTGCAACACATCGTGTCTCGATGATCCTCTGTGTTCGTGGTGCAATGGATCGTTGAACCATACATTCCAGGACATAAGCATCAAAGGATCTTTATGCAGGTGGACCTGAACAAACTGAAAACCTTTTATACGCTGGCAAACGCCGGCAGCTATACCGGGTGTGCACAACGGCTGTGCCTGACCCAGTCCGCCGTGAGCCATGCCATCCGGAAACTGGAGGCTGACCTGGGGTTTGACCTGGTGGACCGGGCCGGCAGAAAGTTCCGCCTCACCCGGGAAGGGGAATTTCTCTTTCAGCAGTGCGCCGGCATTTTCGATCGGATCGACGACACCCTGGACAGCCTGGCTGCCGGCAGGGGGCACCGGATCTCCCTCACTCTGGGCGCCCCGGTGGAGTTCGGGTCATCAGTGCTCATCAAGGGCATGGCCACTTTTCTGACACATCACCCCCACATCCATGTGGATTTTGTCCTGGACCCTGACCTTCTGGACCCCTTGCTGGCAGATGACCTGGATATCATTGTGGACTGCATTCCCCATGTGCATGAAAGCCTGGTGTGCATGCCCCTGATGCGAGAGGAATATGTGGTGATCGCCACCAAATCATATATGGAAAACCGCCGGATTCGAGCCGTTGCCGACCTGTCACGTTGCCGCCTGCTCTCTTTTGATAAAAACCTGCTCTGGTGGAAGAATTTCATCAATGCCCTGGCCGGCCAAGCGGATTTCGGGTGTGAATCCGTGATCCGGATCTCCAGTGTCCGGGGGATCATCAATGCGGCCCTGGCATCCCTGGGGGTGGGGTTTGTTCCCCGGTACACGGTGTTAAAAGAGCTGGAGAGCGGTCAGCTCATCGAGCTGTTTCCTGAAACCGAAGTGCTCAACGACCAGATCAACATCTACCTCAAAAAGCGCAATTTTGATAAACCGCCCTTTTCGGACCTGATCCGGCACATCCGGTCACTGCACCTCTGATTATAATCCATTGGCCACTTCAAAGGCATCCCAGATGGCATACATAATGTTGGCCACCCGCCGGGCATCCCCCAGAAGATAGGTATTTGGAATTTGAAACCGGATCTCTTCATAAAGAGACCGGTCCGGGTCATAGCCGACTGCCAGAATTACACTGTCACAGTTGATGGTGACCTTATTGTCAGTAGTTGTGCAGACAGCTTTGCCGTCTCTGAACGACTGAATCCGGGTTCCGGTGTGAACCTTTATCCCATTATGGGGAATCAGGGCCTCAAGCATATCGCTGTTGGCGTGGCACAGGGGGCCATTAACTGCCAGCAGTTTTTCCATCTGCTCGACAATGGTGACCTGTCTGCCCTGCTGTGCCAGCCACAGCGCCAGTTCACATCCGATCAGGCCGCCGCCGGCAACCAAAACCCTTGAACCGGGATTTTTTTTGCCCAAAAGGACATCTTCAGCAGTATGTACATGGTCATCATCTCCCAGGGAAATGATTCTGGGGCTGGAACCGGTGGCAATAAGCACGGCATCATAGGAACCGGACAGGATATGGCTGGCATCGACCTGGGTATTCAGCCGCACGTCCACTTCCAGGGTTTCCAGTTGATATGCATACCAGTTCACCAGGGCGATGTCATCTTCCTTGAAATCCGGGACCCCGCCGGGAATAAGATTGCCGCCGAGCCGGTCCGATTGTTCAAAAAGGACGGGCGCGTGCCCTCTGGTGGCAAGAGCGCGGGCCGCTTCGCAGCCGGCCACCCCGCCGCCGACAATCATCACCTTCTTTTTTTTGAGGATGGGGGTGTAGGCAGCGGTTCGTTCCCGGCAGGTCTGGGGGTTGACCGCACAGTTGAGGGCCGAGTAGGTCTGCACCCTTCCCATGCATCCTTCATGGCAGGAGATGCAGGGCCGGATGGACCGGACATCGCTGCACATCACCTTGTTCACGTAGTCCGGATCAGCCAGCAATGGACGGCCTAACCCGACAATGTCACAGATTCCGTTTTCAATGGCCTGGGAGGCGGTCACCGGGTTGTCCATCCGGCCGGCACAGATGACAGGAACATTGACGGACTCCTTCATCAGTTTGGCATAAGGCATGAACAACCCTTTTTTCTGGTACATGGGCGGGTGGCTCCACCACCAGGAATCATATGACCCCACATCAACATCCAGGCAGTCATACCCATATGCCACAAGCAGCTTTGCTGCTTCAATCCCTTCTTCGATATCCCGTCCTTTTTCTTCAAACGCTTCCCCCGGGAGTGCACCTGACTTATAGTCCTTGATAAAGCTTTTGGGGCTGTACCGGAGGGTGACCGGAAAATCTTCGCCACAGGTTTGTTTTATCTTTTCCACAATCTGTCTGGCAAACCGGAGCCGGTTTTCAAGAGACCCGCCATATTCATCTGTCCTGTGATTGAAAAATGAGATGGCAAACTGATCGATGAGATATCCTTCATGCACGGCATGGATCTGGACCCCGTCGAATCCCGCACGCTTTGCATTGAAAGCACCCTGTCCAAACATGTTCACGATATAACGGATTTCGCTTATTTTTAGGGGCCGGCAGATCTTGTCCATCCAGCGATGGGGGATGGCAGACGGCGCCACCGGCGGGTATTCCCCCATGTTGGTGGGGACCGTGACCCGGCCGAACCCACCGGACATCTGCAGAAAAATTTTTGTATCATACGCATGGATCCGCTCGGTCATCTCTTTGGCGGTTCGGATAAAATGAACCGGGTTGTGGGTGGAACAGGGCACATGGGGCATGGCATGCTTTTCGATCTCATTGTCCACAAACGTGACCCCGGTGATCAGGAGGCCGGTGCCTCCCTTTGCCCTTGCCACATAATAATCGATTCCCTTCTGGTTGAAGGCGCCTTCCGTGTCGGAAAGGCCAAGGGGTCCCATGGGGGCCATGGCAAACCGGTTTTTGATCTCCAGACGGCCGATTCGGACCGGCTCAAACAAATTGGCATATTGAATCATGCGGGAGCTCCTGTTCAGGTTGTCTGATGTTTGTCAGGCAGCGGGTTTATCTCGGATGTGGCTGTGATGATTTTTTTGATTTTTTCCAGCAGCCCGGTTTTATCGGCGCTGTCAAAGTCCTTGAGTATGGCAGTGATGGCGGCATCTTTTTCCGCCGTTATCCGGCGCAGGGTCAGCCTGCCTTTTTCAGTGATGGTCAGCAGAGTCACCCGTTCGTCATCCGGGTCCGGCTGCCGGGTAATGAACCCTTTCTGTTCCAGGCGTTTGGCCAGGCCTGTCATGTTGGCGCCGGGCACCAGCATGATTTTTCCTACGACACTGATTTTGTTCTGTCCCTTATGGGAGGATTCAAGGACCCGGAGAATATTGTACTGGGGGAAGGACAGGCCAAAGGGCTTGAAAACAGCGGAATGGGTGCGTTTGAAGTTTTCCGCTGCCCGGACAATCGCCATGAGCACTTTTTCATCCAGGGTCAGGTCGTTGCGGTAATTGGTTGAGGCCACAGTGGTCAGGCTCCATTGTTAAGGTTGTAAGGGATGATGTAAACCGGTATTACAAAAAAATTCAAGCCGTTGCATATCATATAGGCCAAATAGTCAATTTATTGATAATTTGTTTATTGACTATCAACTAATTGCCTGTTATTCATTCATGAATGAAAACTGCGGCCGTGTCAAGGAAAGATTGAAGAGGCCCGGGGCAATCTCAGGTATTCAGGGCCGTTTTTTCGGCAAGGGGCCCGCCCCCGCCGGGGTGTCCGGCATCCGGCCTGAGATCCACGGGTTCTGATAGTCCGGATGCCGGACACCCCGGCGGGGGCTAGTGTGTGCAGGATTTGGTGACGGATCTGCAGGAAAGTGTCCCGGCCGGGACATGAACCGTGACCGGCAGAACATAAACAGGGAGGAAAGCGCAATGACATCGTCTGAAACCCGAATTTTTAAAACCACCACCTGGTCTCCCGGACCGGGGTGCCATGGGGGGTGCGGTGTGCTGGCCCATGTCAAGGACGGCAAACTGGTGAAGATCGAAGGGGACCCGGACCACCCCATGAACCAGGGCCGTTTGTGTGCCCGGGCCCTGGCCATGACCCAGTATATCGACCATCCGGACCGGCTGAGATCCCCGATGCGGCGGACCGGCAACAGAGGGGAGGGCAAGTGGGAGCCCATCACCTGGGATGCGGCATTTGACCTGATTGAAGAAAAAATGAACAAGATCCGGGAGGAGTATGGCCCCGAGAGCATGGTGTTCAACGTGGGCACGGGCAGGGATATTTACGCCTGGATCTGCATGCTGGCCTATGCCTACGGCAGCCCCAACGTGATGTTCGGCCTCACGGGCCAGGCCTGTTA
>JAABSA010000053.1 GCA_011390635.1 Desulfotignum sp.
TTTGTAAGGTATGTTTCGGGCTTCCAGGCGAATGGGAAATTCTTCACCGTTTTTGCGCAATCCCGTGGCTTCATAAGGTTTTTCATAAGCGGATAAGATATTGTTCATGACAGCGGGTCTTGATTTTTCGGCAATCAGCAGCAAGCCATCCATTCCGATTAATTCATCAACAGAATATCCGCTCATCTCTGACAATCCACGATTGCAGTCTAAAATGAGTCCTTTATCGTGAATAGCAATACCTCCAAAAGAAGCGTTATGGAGCGCTTTGAAACGGGCCTCGCTTTCCTGCAAAGCCTCCTTGGCATCCAGCCGCTCAAGCTCAGCGGCGGTGCGCAGACCGACTGTCTGCAAAATAGCTTCTGCCTGCGGACGGTTGGTCAGTGGACGGCGCGAGATCACTGCGATCAGGCCGATGGGTTGTCCGATATGGCTGAAAAGCGTCACACCGACGTAACTTTCCGCCTGCAGGTCCTGAAGCACCTGGTCGCGCGGAAAGAATTGGGACACGCTGGCGGGAAAGCAGCAGACCGCCTTGCCCACCACTTCGCCGCAGGGGGTGTCCTTCAGGGCATAGGTCACGTTGTCCTCGAAATGGCCATCGCACCAGACAGCTACCGTCCGGGCGTTCAAGCCGTCACCTTCGAGCCGGTCAATGCAGACGAAGTCCATGTCCAGGCTGTGGGCAAGGTAACGGGCCAGCGTTTGAAAAAATGGTTCATCCGCCGTCCCGCCGCCGGTCCGTGCCAGAAAAACCTGGACCGATTCCGCCTGTTTGCGGTCGGTGATGTCGTTTATATAATTGAATGTTGCCGGTTTCCCTTTCCATTCGGACCGGACGGCATTAATCTCAATCCACCGAACATTTCCGTTCCTGTCAATAATTCTGAAAGGATAAACATTAGGCAAATCTTTACCTTTCAGTCTTTTGAAATGTCGCTCGGCTACTTTTTCCCTGTCTTCCGGGTGGATATATTCAATAAATGGTCTGCCCGTTACTTCTTTCGGCGAAGAACCCAGGTAATCAAAAATTTTCTGATTTACAAATCTGATCAACCCATCCTGTGCCACCAGGATTACCTCGTTTGCATTTTCCACCAGCAATCGATATTTTTCATCCTGCAAAATGTCCTCTCCCTGGCCATGCGCAGAGCTTGACTGCTCTAGTTCCTGAATTCGTTTTTGCAATTCTTCATAAGTGGGTTTTTCAACCATATTATACCTTTTTAATATCGGAATGTGTTTGTCTGTTCAGCAAAAAAAATCATTTTACGCATTTACGGTTATTCATCCTCATACAGATTATAGCCGGGATAGTATTTTTCAGCGCACTCCCGGCAGATGCCGTGGCTGAATTTTGCCTCGGAATGTTCCTGGATATAGGCCTCCACCTGACTCCAGTATCCTGTGTCATCCCTGACTTTTTTGCAATGGCTGCAGATGGGAATCAAACCGCTGAGTTTTTTGACTTCAGCCAGGGCAGCTTCCAGTTTTTCCTTTTCATTTCGCAGCTTGTTTTGGGTGTCTTTAATTTTCTGGTAGCGTCTGGCATTTTCCATGGCCAGGCCGCAGACCCCGGCCATGGACAAGGTCAGATTAAGGTACCGCTCCTTTTCCTGTGGGAATTTTACATGGTCGACTTCAAGCACCCCCAGGTCTTTGTCCTTGTAGCGGATCATGACCTGAAATCCTTGTTTTGAGGCTGTCCAGGCATATTCCTGCGTAAAACTGTGCAGTCTGTCTTTTATGGCCTGGCCGTCTTCGGGCAACGGCGATAATGCATATACCTTGTCAGGCTGGTTATGGGACAAAGAAACAAAAACAAGTGTCCGGGGAGAAAAAAGCTGATCAAATACCGCAAGGATGCTCTCAATGGCCTCCTGTTCCGTAAATGAATGGGCGATCCGCGTCAGCAGATCAAACGCCATGGCATATTCAGACAGCTTCTTTTGGGCTGACTGAATCTCTTTCTCCAAAAGGGCTGTGCTGTTCGTTTCCGGCATTACAATCCTTGTTGATATAATAGAATTTTCAGCTGTGGTTTGTCTGCTGTCCCGTTTATTTATCTGCTGTCCAGTTCAGGGGATACCGGCCCCATGTATGCGCTGCTTCCGATATGGCCATTAACACGTCATCCGGCACCTGAAAGGGTATTTCCCCGTGGTTGTCGGACAATATGCATCCGCCGCCGGCACCGGCCTTTGCAATCACCTCTTTCACATGTTTTTCAGCATCTTCGGAAGACCAGCGGCACATCTCGATGCCGTTTAAATTTCCGATGACCGCTAGTTTGCCCCTGCAGGCATTTTTGATCAGTGCCATGTCTTCATGGCAGCTCACCCCGACAGCCGCAGTGCCGGTAGCGGCAATATCTTCGATGATGGGCAGGCACCGGCCCGAAGCCATGTGCGTGGCAGTGGGACCATTGATTTTTGCCAGGGTCTGTCCGGCAACGGCAAATCCGGTTTTCAGGTACATCTGCCTGGTGGTGATGGTGGTGGAGGAAACCGGATCAAAATAGCAGATGGCGGTGGCGCCGGCCGCAAGCTGGGCATTGGCCCATTCCACGCAAAAGGCCTGATTGACCTGCATCAGGTGTGTGAACAGATCCGGTTTTTCAAACATCAGGTCAAAATATCTGTCAAACCCCATCTGCATCACCGGCAGAGAAAACGGGGACATCACAACACCGATGATGGGCACGTCATCTTTTACCCTGGATTTGAGCTTTTGTGTTGCCGTTAACACTTTTTCCAGGCACGGCGTGTTTTTCACATCCGGTACAGCCAGGTTTTTTATGTCCCCTGTTTTTTTGATAACCGGTTCACCGGAATTGGGGGGACCGTCATCCGTAAAGACTACCTCCCCGCCGAATGCCGCAATTTCCACAGGCGCGTAAAAAAAGCTGTAAATACAGTCATGCCTGTATTTTGCCAGCAGTCTCATCTGCCCTTCCACCACATTGTCAGGGTCTGAAAAATAGGTTTTAATGGGCAGCCCCACCTCTTTTGCGCCATGCAGTGTGGCCAGAAGAAAAAAAGGGACCCGGTCCGGTTCCCGGTGTCCAAGGGTTGTCAGAACCCGCTGCATTGATGTGACAGATTTCTGATTCATGCCATACCTTCCATGATATTTTCGATGACAGACACAGCGTCTGATGCGTCCCTGCACATGGCATCAGCGCCCACGGTTTTCCATAATTGGTCATCAAACCGGAACGGGGCCCCGCCCACAATGAGTTTCACATCACACCCCAGACGGGCAAGCTTTTGTTTGACAGCTTTTATTTTCAACGCCGAGGGCAGCATCAGAACAGAGATCAGTAATATGTCAATGTTATCCTTTTGCACCTGTTCCACCAGGTCATCCACTTCCATCACCCCGTAATCTGCCAGATCAAATCCGCTGGCCCGCAAAAGGGAATAGACCATGATTTTTCCCAGTTTGTGGTGGTCGCTGAGAATACATATGGCCATTTTGGGCTGGTTTTTTCTGTCAGGATCTTCCGGCGGCAGGATCTGGTCGATAAGATCTTCACAGATTCTGCCGGCCATGTATACCTGCGACAATGCAAGCGTACCGGACTGCCACCCGGCCCCGATACGTTCAAGGGCCGGAAGCACCACATCTTCGGCAAATTTTACGGGAGCGGTATCATGGCCGCGGTTTTGCACAATCTGTTTTGCCGCCAGCCTGTCCACATCCAGCAGGGCCCGGGTGAATGCATCCACAATGTTGTCCGTCATTTTCCTGTATATCCTTTATTTTTTGGCTTCATCCAGCACCTTGCGCACGGCAAAGGCCAGATCAGACACCACCAGCGGTTTCATGAAAAGATGTTTTATCCCGGCAAATTTTGCCGTTTCTTCACTGATCCGGTCGCTGAACCCGGTGCACATGATAATGGGAATATCCGATCGAATGGCAATCATTTCTCCGGCCAGTTTGGCCCCTGTCATTCGGGGCATGGCCATGTCGGTGATAACCAGGTCGAATCCCTCAGGATCTGCCTGGAATCCATCCACAGCCGCAAGACTGTCTGTAAATGAAGTGATTGTATAGCCCAGCTCCTCAAGAATCTGGGTTTGAAGCTGCACAATGGTTTTTTCATCATCCACCAGCAGGATATGTTCATCCCCTCCGGGAAGCACTGCATTTTCTTTTTCCGGTCCCTTTTGAAACAGAGACCCTGCCCGGGATTCCGGTGTCTGGCCTGTTGGCCGACCCATTTTGGGAGAAACACCCGCCACCTGATGCAAAAGCAGTTGGTGTATCCTTTTTACATAATCCATATTCATGCATGGTTTTGACATATGGTCAATGTGCGGATCTTTTTGCTGCAGTTCCTTTATGGATTCCAGAAACTCGATATTACCGGAAATAAACAGAACAGGAACGGTTTTGCTTATTTCCCGGATATGGCGGTATATATCCATACCGGTGAAATTTCCCGGCAGGATATAATCCAGGCTGATCAGATCATACATTTTTTCAGCCAGCAGATCCAGGGCGGCCGGACCGTCTTCTGCGATATCCACGGTATGATGACAAGGTGCCTGGGACAGGATTCGGGACTGGATATCTGAAATGGCAGGCTCATCTTCCACCACCAGGATATGTTTATTGGTAATAAATGTTTCAATGCCTGCCCCTGTGATCTCATCAGGGGTCAACTGCCTTTTGATGACCGGCAGGCGTATGGTGACCGTTGTCCCTTTCTGCAGTTCAGATGCTATGGACACGGACCCGTTGTGCTGCTGGATATAGCGTTTCACATTGGCCATGCCGTATCCTGTGCCTTTGATGCCGGAGGCATACGCGCCCCGGGTATCTTTGCTGCCCTTGAGGGTAAAGGAGGGTTCAAACACCTTGTCAAAAAAAGTTTCCGAAATGCCGCAGCCATTATCTTCAATCTCCAGGACAATCCATTTTTCCTGGACACCTGCCCGAATGACAATTTTCGGCGACGGGGTCATGCTGGTGGCATGGACAGCATTCTGAAAAATATTTACCAGGGCATGTTCAATCATACCGGGATCAGCCAGCAGAGCAGGCAGCAGATCAGCATATTCTGTTTTGATATCTATGCCTTCCAGATCCTTTTTCAACAGATTCAGCACCAGATCGATTTTCTCATCAATATCAAAAAATTCCTGTTTCGGCTCCTGGTCCCTGGCAAAGGCCACCAGATTTTTCGTAAGGTTTTTCCCCCGGATGGTCTGGTCGAAAATCAGTTGCAAAGATTCTCTGGTCTGTTCATGGGGGCAGTCCAGGATGGCCAGTTCGGCCGTTCCCATGACCACTCCCAGAATATTGTTGAAATCATGGGCCATTTTTCCGGCAACCTGTCCCACCAGGGCCAGTTTCTGTGCTTCCGCCGCCAGGGTCAGGGCCTGGATTTTTTCGGCCTGTGCTTTTCTGAGTTCAGTGATATCTTCACCAACACAGATAATTCTTTCCAGGGTGCCGTCCTGGTTGATTATCCCATCAAAAGATCCCTGATAATTATGGATACCCCCTCGTGTGTTCTTGAGCCGATAGTTGAGGAATACACTGGATATCTTTTTCCTTTTCGCATTTTCAAAGTTTTCCAGCAAATAAGGGATGTCTTCTTCCACCACCATGGTGAATCCGGATTTTCCGATCAGATCCTGTGGTGTATATCCCAGCTGTTCATGGGACGGGCTGGCAAAAACATAATTGCCGTCAGCATCATGGATGGAAACCATTGCACTGGTATGTTTTGTGATCTGTGCAAGGAGTTTCTGGTTTTCCTGCAACCGGGTTTCCGCTGATTTGCGCTCTTTGACTTCAGATTCAAGGCGGTTCTTTGTTTGTATCAACTGTGACCGTTCTGATGCAAGACCTTCTGCCAGTTCCTCTTTTTTTCTGAACAACTGGTACAGCCCTTTTACCAGTGTAGATACGGAAACCGCAGTGATGGAATTTAAAACAATAAAATTCACCCCGGCAGCTGCCATGGCCTGGGAACTGGTGAAAAAAACGAAATCATGGCCCCATCTGCCCGTTAAAATCAGAATACTGATGGCGGCCAGAGACAGGGCATTCAGTATAATTGCGGCAAAGGCGGCAGTGTTTCCCATGAGGACCCCTGCGATGACTGCAAAGGCAAACAGCCAGGCCGGACCGCCGCTGAGGGGGCCAACCGACAGGATGATGGCCATGCCGATGACATAGAAAATCAAAAGGGACACTGCAGCCCTGATTTCATAACGGATGCGGTGGACAAACAAAAAAACCAGACAGAGGACAAGCCCCAGGCTGTCCACAAAAGCAAGGCCCCAGGCATTTTTTTTGACAATCAGCGCTGCTGCAGCGGCAAAGGCAAAAACACCCGTAATCAGCCCGACAATCAGAATGGATGACAAAATATTGGCCCGCCACCGCACCAGGCTGTCCTTTTCAAAGGAATAGGGCCAGGCAATCCGGGTTGCAACCGATTGTTGAAATCCCAGAAAATGGTCCGATACTGAAGGTTTTTGCGAGAATTTATGCATGGTTTATCCTTTTTTACCTGCCCGATTCCAGGATCCTGCGCACTTTACGGGCAAGTTCATTTATGGAAAACGGTTTCTGGATAAACCCGGCATTTTGGTTCCCGAGGTTCTGCAGGGAGATGACATCTGCCGCATAACCGGACATGAACAAAAACCTTACATCCGGATGCAGGATTTTCAATTCTCCTGCCAGGTCCCTGCCGTTCATCTGCGGCATGACCACATCGGTCAAAAGCAGGTGAATGGTTTTGTTGTGATTTTTGGCCAGGGCCAGTGCAGCATCCGGTGAACCGGCTGGCAATACATCATATTCCAGGCGTTCAAGCATCATACAGGTCATTCTCAAAATTGCGGGTTCATCCTCCACCACCAGAATGGTTTCATCTCCTGTAGCTTCCGGTTCCTGCAAATGGGGGGATAGGTTACGAGAAGCCTTGGCCCCCGTATGCCGGGGCAGGTACACCGTAAACGTGCTGCCCTGTTCCGGCGTGCTGTCAACCGTAAGAAAGCCCTTGTTCTGCTGGACAATGCCGTACACTGTGGCAAGCCCCAGGCCCGTGCCTTCCCCCACATCCTTGGTGGTGAAAAACGGCTCAAACAGATTTGCCAGGACATGTCTGTCCATGCCGCACCCATCGTCTTTCACCACGAGCATCACAAAGTCTCCCGGAGAAACACCGGGATGGTCCTGGCAGTATGCATGGTCAAAGGATGCCGCCCCTGTTTCAATGGTGATCTTCCCCACATCTGCAATGGCGTCTTTGGCATTGACACACAGGTTCACCAGAATCTGATCGATCTGGGAAGGATCTGCCTTCACCGTCCCCAGGCCTGAGCCGGGGTGCCAGACCAGGTCGATATCCTCTCCGATGAGCCGGCGCAGCATGCTGAGCATGCTTTCCACAGTGGCATTCAGGTCCAGCACCTTTGGGGCTATTATCTCTTTTCTGGCAAAGGTGAGCAGCTGCCGGGTCAGATCCGCCGACCGCCGGGCCGCAGTGAGCACCTCCTGTAAATTTTTATGCACCGGGCCGGACGCGTCTGTCTGGTCCATGGCTGACTGGGCATAGCCTAAAATCACGGTGAGCATGTTATTGAAATCATGGGCAACCCCGCCGGCCAGCCTTCCCACTGATTCCATTTTCTGGGCCTGGATCAGCTGTGTCTGGAGGCTTTCCCTTTCCGCCTCTGCTTTTTTCCGGTCGGATATATCCTTGTAATTACCCAGAAGGCCCTGGATATCCGGGTCATGCAGAAGGTTGGTGCCAGTGAACTCTATCCATTTGTAGGTCCCGTCACTGCAACTGTACCGGCACTCAATCGTACCCGAAGATCCCGGTTTTTGTATAATATCAGCAAAAAACTGCTGGGTTGCATACAGATCATCCGGGTGCACATTTTTCCAGGTAACCTCTCCCACGACATCCTCAGGTTTCCACCCGAACCATTTTTCAATATTCGGGCTTTTGTAGCGGTTGATGCCGTCCTGGTCTATGATGACGATCACATCCCCGATATTGGCAAGCATTTTGCTGTGCATGGCTGCATTTTTTCTAATTGCATCTTCCGCCTGTTTCTGGAAGGTGATGTCCTCCACAATACCCACACAACCGAAGGATTTTCCCTCTTTATCCAGCAAAGGGGACACATATACTTTCACCGGGGTGGATTTTTCTGCAGTAATGCTGCAATAAACCCCTTCATAATAACCGGCATTGCCTTTTAACGCCTGCTGCAGCTCTCTGACCAGTTTTTTATCCGGCAGGGTGAGCATGTTCAGGCCCACCAGCGCTTTTCTGGATGACCCGATGATGTTCACAAAATTGTCATTGCAGTCTATAATGGTGCCGTCATTGTCGAAATGAAATACCCCGATGGGAGACTGTTCAAACAAAAGCTTATACCGCAGGGCATTTTCCTTGAGCGCTGTTTCAGTATGCTTGTGCTGGGTGAAGTCAGTGACAAACCCCAGGGTACCAACAAATTCCCCGGTCTGTTTGTCAAACCGGGGACTGGCATCAATCAGAACCGGCAGTTCTTCACCGCTTTTGTGCTGCAGAACCATCTCATACCGGTCTGTTTTACCCTCAGCACGCCGTTTTTCCGCTTCCTGTACCATGTCATAATGATCCGGGGGTATGATATCCAGCCATAACCGGCCGATGATCTCCTCGGGTTGGTACCCCAGCATTGCTACCAATCCGGGATTCACAAAGGTGACAGTTCCCTTGATATCTGTCAGCACAAGGCCGTCGCTCATTGCTTTGACAACATCCTCATGGAATGTCCTGATACCGGAGAGTTCTTTTTTCAGCGTCTCATACTCTGAAGCAATCTGTTCCAGGGCATGAATTCTTTTTTCCAAATCTGCATAACTGGGGTTGGGCATATATTTTCACTTTTCTTTTATCAATTCAGTATGGTTCTTAAAATCATTGTCATCGGCACCTTCCAGTATATTCTGTATCTTGACGGCAATATCTTTCATGGAAAACGGTTTCTGGATAAACTGAACGCCCTCATCCAGGACCCCCTGATGGGCAATGACATTGGCCGTATAGCCGGACATGAACAGAAATTTCAGTTCCGGATAAACGGATGCCAGTTGTGCGGCCAGGTCCCGTCCGTTCATTTCCGGCATGACCACATCCGTTAAAAGCAGGTGAATTTTTCCTGCATGTTTTTGTGCCAGTGCCATGGCTTTGTGCGGCGTGGGAGCGGCAAGAATGGTGTAGTGTAAATCCTGAAGCATGGTTGTGAGCATCTCCAGAATGGTTTTTTCATCCTCCACGATCAGGATGGTTTCGCCATTGCCCGCCGGGATGGCCTTTGGTTTTGGTTTCGACTTTTTTTCCATTTTTTCTGCATGGCAGGGCAGATAAATATGAAAAGTGCTCCCATAATCCGGCTCGCTGTACACTTTTATAAACCCGTTGTTCTGTTTGACAATTCCGTAGATCGTGGCCAGCCCCAGTCCGGTTCCCTGCCCCACATCCTTGGTGGTGAAAAACGGTTCAAAGAGGTTGTTGAGAGTTTCTTTGTCCATGCCGCACCCATCATCACTGACTGCGAGCAGGACAAACTCGCCGGGAGAAAATCCCGGATTTTTCCGGCAATACTCAGTATCAAAGGTTTTCATACCTGTTTCAATGGTGATTTTTCCTACGCCGGCAATGGCATCTTTTGCATTTACGCACAGGTTGGCCAGAATCTGATCAATCTGGGAAGGATCCATTTTTACGGACTGCAGTTTTCCGGCAGGTCTCCAGAGCAGGTGGATATCTTCACCGATGAGCCGGCGCAGCATCTTAAGCATGGTTTCCACGGTATGGTTCAAATCAAGCACCCTGGGATCGATGATCTGCTTTCTGGCAAAGGCCAGCAGCTGTTTTGTCAGGTCCGCCGAACGGCTGGCAGCCTTGAGAACGCCCTGCAGATTTTTATGCAGTTTTCCGGCAGGGTCCACCTGGCCCAGGGCGGTCTGGGTATACCCGATAATCACGGTGAGCATGTTGTTGAAATCATGGGCTACCCCGCCTGCCAGCCTTCCCACTGACTCCATTTTCTGGGCCTGCAGCAGCTGGCTCTGGAGCTGGCTGCGCTCTTCTATGGCTTTTTTCTGATCGGTTATATCAATGACCACATCTTCCATATACCCGTGTTCAGGCACAAGGCGGGTGTCAAATCTGACCCAGATTTTGGATCCGTCCTTTCTGAAAAATGCGGCTTCTTGGTTCCGTATTTTGCCCGTATTTCCCAATTCTGTAATAAATGCCTCCCGCTGGGCCTTATCCGCATAATTTTCGGACAACACATACGCTTTGATAAATGTCTGCACATCATCATAACCGAAAATCTGTGCCATCTTTTTATTGCATTCCAGCACCCTGCCGTCGCTTATCCGGGTTCTGGCCAGGCCGGCCTGGGCATTCTCATACAGGGACCGATACCGGCGTTCACTTTCCTGCAGGGCTTTTTCCGCTTTTTTTTCTTTGGTGATGTCCCGGGCAATGGCATAGGTCACCCCTTTTTCAGGGCTTGGATGGGACACCCAGCTCAGCCATTTGTATGTACCATCTTTGCAGATATAGCGGTTTTCAAAATTGATGATTTTTTCACCCTGTTGGAGTTTTTTTTCAACCACCTGCCGGGTAGGTGCAATATCATCCGGATGGATAAAATCAAAAAACGGCTGCCCAATCAGCTCTTCCTGTGAAAATTTCAGGATTTCCCTGCAGGCCGGATTCACTTTTATGAAAGCGGTGGTGTGGATATCTGCAATGCATATCAGGTCAAGGGCCATAAAAAACAGATGGTCAAATTCTCTGTTGGATTTTTCATGCTCTGCCAGGGCCTGCTCCAGTTCCTGAACCTGTTTGTGCAAAGCGTCATAGGTGGGGTTATCCGCCATTATTGTTACTGCCTCCCTGATTTTGCGTTTTTATTTCATCCAGCATATTTTTTTGACCATATCCGTTACTCTTTGTCACCATATATATCGATATCCGGATAATATTTTTTTGCACATTCCTGACAGATACCATGGCTGAAGCGTGCCTCGGATTTTTCCTGGATATAGGCCTCAACCTGGTTCCAATATCCTTTGTCGTCACGGATTTTTTTGCAATGGGAACAGATGGGCAGCAGACCGCTCAATTGTCTGACACTGGCCAGAGATTTTTCCAGGGCTGTCTGTGTTTTCTGTAAATCGGTCATCAGGCGCTGGCGCTCGATGGCATGGCGGATGGTCCGGACAATGGCAGCCGGAGACAATTCCGCTTTAAACAGATAATCCTGGGCACCGGCCTGGACCGCTTTCACCGCCAGATCCTTGTCCCTGTTACCGGTCATGATGACAGCGGGAATATAGGGAAACTGCCGGTGAAATGACAAAAAAGTGTCAATACCCACACTGTCGGGAAGCTGCAGATCAATGATGGCCACATCCACCGCATTTTTTTCCCCGACAGACAGGGCGTTTTCAAAATGGTCACTGTGGAAGATGTTAAACAGGATATCATCCGCATCTTCCAGGGCCTCTTTCAACAGAAAAAAATCATCCGGGTTGTCTTCAATCACCAGAACATGGATGGTTTCCATTTTTTCACCTTTCTTTGCGGGGCAGTTTCACCAGTTGCAGCCAGAACCCTTCAATCTGTTTGATGATTTCAGAAAATTTCGTAAAATCCACCGGCTTGGCAATATAGCAGTTGGCGTGCAGTTTGTAGGACCGGCAGATGTCTTCTTCGCTCTGGGAGGTAGTTAACACCACCACGGGCAGGTCTGTGAGATCAGGATCATTCCGGATCTCCTGCAAAACTTCCCTGCCGTCCATCAACGGCAGGTTTAAATCCAGGAGTATCAGGTCCGGCCGCGGTTTGTCCGCATATTCCTCCTGGCGGCGCAAAAACTTCATGGCTGCCATGCCGTCATACACCACATGCACATAGGTGCGTACTTTGGAATCTTTTAACGCCTCCATGGTCAGTTCCACATCATCCTCGTTGTCTTCTACCAGAAGGACCTGTGCCGGTTTTACATTCTCCAATTCTGTCATTTTATCAACTCCCTGGTTTTGGGCAGGGTAAAATAAAATACAGATCCCTGCTCTTTTTGTGATACCACCCAGATCCGGCCGTTATGACGTTCCACAATCTTTTTGCACAGGGCCAGTCCGATACCGGTTCCCGAGTATTCCCTGCGGGTGTGCAGCCGCTGGAATATCATAAAAATTCTGTCATAAAAGCGTGGTGAAATACCGATGCCGTTATCTTTTACAAAAAAGCGGTATGCATCCTCCTCTTCCTGAAATCCGATGTCAACAGCAGGATAGCGGCTTGTATTATATTTCAATGCATTGGTCACCAGATTTTGCAGCAGGCTGAACATCTGATTGTTGTCAACATACAGGACCGGAAGCTCAGAATAGTTCACAGCCGCCTGCTTTTCCTGGATCACCGGCTGCAAATCCCGAACCACCTCTGCCAGAATCCGGGTCATATCGGTTTCTTTGGGCACCAGATTCTGGGTATTGACCCTGGACAGGGTCAGCAGGTCATTGATCAGCCCCTGCATGCGGTGGCCGGCATTGACAGCCCGCTCAATATAATGGGTGCCTTTTTCATCCAGATGATCCCGGTACCGTGATTGCAGCAATTGCAAAAAACCCACCGCGGCCCGCAAAGGCTCCTGTAGATCGTGGGAGGCCACATAGGCAAACTGCTGCAGCTCCGCGTTGGACCGTTCCAGATCAGCCAGTGTTGCTTCCAGTTGTTCTTCTGTTTTTTTCAGGTCTGTGACATCAACAAAGGTGGCCAGAAAATATTCCGGAAAAGCGGTGCCGGAAATGATAACGCGCCTGGTATCCCCGTTTTTGCAGGTCACCAAATATTCCATGGGATCGATGCTGTTTTGTGTTCCCTGTACTTTTTTGACCGCCGTATCCCAGGTATCGATCACCTGCTGCCGGTATACCGGATCAGGATAGGCCGACTGCCACCAGGCATCAAGGGTGGGAATATCTGCGGTGGTGTAACCAAAGGTCTGGGTGAATTTTGTATTGCAGTTTACCATTATCCCTGCACTGGTGACATAGCACATGGGTATGGCTGCCACATTAAACAGGGTCCGGAATTTGTTTTCGCTTTTCTGGAGGGTTGTCTCTGCCTGTCTGCGTTCCTGGATCTCCTGCCGCAGGTGCCTGGTTTTCCGGGTGACCTGTTTTTTCAGATACCAGATGCCGATGACAGCAATGATGAAAACCAAAGGAACCAGAATAACCGTCAGATACCAGGCTATCTGCTGCCAGCTGATCTTGGGATGGGGCAGGATGGGACCGAACCATTTATCGTACAGCTCATTATATCTGCCGCTGGCAATCATAATGGCCAGCCCTTCATTCAATTGTGCCAGAAGTTCCTTATCTCCCTCCTGCACGGCAAAACAAAATTTCTGCTCATATCCGGATAAAGGTCCGGGCATTGGTTTTACATCGGTTTCATGGACGGATTTGGCGCTGATCACATTGGAGATATCAAGCTTTTTGAGCAGCTGGAATCCCACCAGCTGGAGCATGAGCACGGCATCATGATTTCCGGATGAAAGCTGTGTCAGCGCTTCTTCATAGGTATCGGTCAAAATTAATGTGTCCGTCAACCGGTTCTGCATGGCATATTCATGGGCATTGTCACCCTTCATCACAATGACCGCTTTACCCTTCAGGTCTGCCTCACTGCGGATGGCGGTTTCACCTTCCCGTACAAACACTGTACCGTGCAGCCGCATATAGGAGGTGGAAAAGTCAAATATCTTATCGCGTTCTTCAGAATAGGATACCAGAGGCAGAACATCCAGCCTGCCATCCGCCAGCTGTTGTTTTATGTCATGCCACGGGCCTGTTGTTATATCAATGGGCATTCCCATGGTCTGTGCCACTTCTTTGAGCAGGTCCACGGAAAAACCGTCAGCTGTGCCATCGCTGAGCACCAGGGCAAACGGCGGATAATCCAGTTCACTGCCTGCTTTCATAATCCTGCCGGCTCCTGAAGTATGATCTGATGCCCGGCCGGGCGACACCACAAAAAACAGCACCAGCAGCCAGAATACAAAAGTAACCTTTCCTATCCAGGATATCCCCATAAAATCTTCTCAGCCTTTCTCCTGCAGGGCTTTATGCAACGCATTCTTCAATTGAACCATGGCATAGGGTTTGTGTAAAAACGCCTGGAATTTCTCCGGATGGTCCCGGTCCATTGCCTCGTCCCGGTTATGGCCGCTGGCCAGGATCACCGGCAGATCCGGCCGGATCTTGCGCAGGGCGGCAAGGGTTTCCCATCCATCCATATGCGGCATGGTCAGGTCGGTGATCACGCAGCAGATGCTTTCCCGGTACTGCTCAAACAAGACCACTGCCTCGGACCCGCCGGATGCTGATATGGGTGTGAACCCCAGCCGTTCCAGCATGATCTTGCCAATTTTGCGCACCGCATCCTGGTCATCCACCAGCAGCACGGTGCCGCCTTTTACAGCAGGCTGCCAATGGCTGCCGGTGCCGGGCTGTGATGCTTTCGCATTTTTCTGCACCGGCAGTAAAATGCGAAAGCAGCTGCCATGGCCTTTTTTGCTCTCCACACAGACCGCTCCGTCCCAGGCTTTTACCAAACCCAGTATCACGGACAGCCCTAAACCCCTGCCCGTGAATTTGGTGGTGAAAAAAGGATCAAACAATTTATCCATGTCCTTTTCAGAGATGCCGCATCCGGTATCCGATACTTCCAGGCAGGCATACATACCGGCGGAAGGTTTCCAGTACACCGGTGCCGTCACCAGTCGGGGAATGTCGGAAACGGAAAGGTTCCTTGTGGTCAGCCTGATCCGGCCTTTGTTGTCACCGATTGCTTCTGCGGCGTTGGTTATCAAATGCAGCAGCACCATCTGCATCTGTGTGTCATCAACAAGCACTGTCGAACCTACGGACATGAAGTCTGTTTCCAGAACAATGCCCCTGGGAACCGTGGTACGCAGCAGTGACATTTTTTCAAGGCAGAGCCTGGAAAGATCCATTTTTCGGGATTTTCCGGCCTTCTGGCCCAGATAGGTCAACATGGACCCGCTTATTTCTGCAGACCGGAGGGATGCCCGCATGGCTTCGTTCAGGTTCTCGCGATACACTGCATTTCCGGGGCAATCTTCTAAAGCCATCTCCAGATTGCCGATGACCACATTGAGCTGGTTGTTGAAATGGTGGGCAATGGCGCCGGCCATGCGGCCCAGGCTTTCCGCTTTCTGGGCACGCTGGAGTTTCTTGATCAATGCAACCCGTTTTTTTTGTACTTTGTCAAGCTGCTCGGTTCTTTTTTTCACCAGGGATTCAAGATTTTGGCGGTATTCTTCCAGCGCATCATTTTTGATCTCTAATTGCTCTTTCTGCCAGAGATTTTCCATATGAATGGTTATGGCATTGGAAAAATTGCTGACAAAAGGGGAATAAAGGGAGAATACGTCCGGTTCCGCAATTTCAAGGATCAGAAAACCAAAAAAACAGGCCGGTGTGTGTAAAAAATAGGTTTCATGATTTTTTTTTCCATCGAACCGGCACACCGGTTCTTTATCAGGACAGATTGGCCGGGATATGATATCACAGCCTTCACAGAAGTCGGGCAGCAGATCACCTGACGGGCGTGGTTCCCCGCAAATGCAGATGCTGCACCTGGTGACCCCGGGAACCTTTTTGAGTGCCCGGGCGGAAAAGTCACAGATTTTTTTGTTGGAGGGAAACACATGAAGTATGTTTTCCGCCGCTGAGAGCTGGCCTATGATTTTGACATTTGCATGCATACCCCCCCCTGTCATTTTTTTCATTAACCGGCTGCTACACTGTGCCAGGAAACTCCTCGGGAGTTATATAATACGGGTTATGCAGCACCTGTCCGTGAACAATCATATAAGGATGCACTTCAAGGCACTTGAGTATCGTCGCCCCGTCAAACCGGTTGGCATCATACTGGCACACAGCGGTTACCGGATGCGTGGTAACAACAACATTGACCAGTGATTCATATTCCATCAGGCGCCCGGATCCTGGCAGGTTTCTCAAAGCCCACCCCATCTCACCGCTGACACGGCAATGGGGATAACCCTGTTCCACAGACTGGTCATAAAACTCCCGCAGTGTTGCCAGCATTCTGTCGGGAATAAAGGTGTTGTCCGGGCAATAGGTTTTTTGTGCTTCAGCTGTTGTGAACGCCGTATCCAGATTTTTCTGCGGCAGGGCGATATTCATTTCATCCAGCCAGGCCTGCGCATCCATGGGGGATATGGTGTCTATAAAATAGGCAACCTTCTCACCGGTTTTCAGCCCGCCCTCCAGAAATTTTGTTATGATTTTGCGGCGTTCTGCTTCATTATTGTAAATAAGACACATGTGTGTGCCTGCAGGATAGGCTTTGTTGTCAAACCCCAAAGATACTTTGCTGTCATCTGTTATCATGAAACTTTTCTCCTCTCTTTGTTCGAAAAAAAACATGCAAAGTTTCCAAAATCAACTGTCTCCGCGCTTAACCAGATGGAGTTCAAGACCAAGACTGTTGAGCAATTCAAACACTTTCCCCAGTTGCGCGGTTGCTTTGCCCTTTTCAAGCTCTATAATGAATTTTCTGCCGACATCAGCGAACTCGGAAATCTCTTTTTGCGTCAGTTTGAGCTGTTTTCGCTCTTTGAGAAGACATTGTCCCAATTCTACAGGACTGTTGATTCTGGTTGAAGATTTCAATATGATCCCTTCTACAAAAAAAAGTTTCTGATCAGATACTTTTAATAGGCATGCAAATGAAATGCAAGAAAAAGTTACCGTTCAGAAACTTTTATTTTTGAGGGTGTCCAGATTTATAGTTTTGCCTCCGCGACAGATAGCTGGAAGACATCTGTTTCATCCTGCCTGGTGTTATTGGTCAATACAAACGTGTGCCAACCCATCCCAAAAATTGACGATAGCACATTTCAGATTGTTTTGGTATTCTTTCTCTGGAGAAAAACACATGATTGAAATTGAAACCGTTTGCTGGTATGTTCATTTTTGCAGATCAGGCGGTCCGGGACTGCCGGCATACAAATGGATCTGGTTGCTCCACCTGTGTTTTGAAAAGGAGGGGATGTCCTGTGGCCCACATTCTGGTGATTGATGATGAAGCACATATCAGAGAAATTCTGACCGCCCGGATGGAAGCACTTGCCCACACGGTTTTTACTGCTGCCACCCTGGATGAGGGACTGTGTATCATTGATCAGCAGGCCCTGGACCTGGTTTTTCTGGATGTCAACCTGCCTGACGGAAACGGGCTGGATGCCCTGCCGGCCATCAAACAGAACCGCTCTGAACCCCAGGTCATTATCATTACGGCCATGGGCAGCGGTCAGGGTGCGGAAATAGCCATCAACAACGGTGCCTGGGATTATATTGAAAAACCGTTTTACAAACAGACCCTGATTTTGCAGATCAACCAGGCCCTGGAATACCGCAAGGCAAAACACAAAAAATCTGCCGGACTTCTGTTTCAACCTGCCGGCATCATCGGCAAGAGCTACGTACTGAAAAAATCCCTGGAGCAGCTGGCTCAGTGTGCCCCCAGCCATGCCAGTGTGCTGATCCAGGGAGAAAGCGGAACAGGAAAAGAGTTGTTTGCCAGGGCTATCCATGACAATTCCTCGGTCAGCGATGCTCCCTATGTTATTGTGGATTGTGCAGCCATGCCGGACACCCTGATGGAAAGCCTGCTGTTCGGACATCAGAAAGGGGCTTTCACAGGAGCGGACAAGGCATCGGACGGCCTGATAAAAATGGCGGACAGGGGCACCCTTTTTTTGGATGAAATCGGGGAATTGCCCCTTGCTGCCCAGAAAAACTTTTTACGGGTATTACAGGAAAAAAAATTCAGGCCCGTGGGCAGCACCAGTGAATTGGTCAGTGACTTCAGACTTATCGCAGCCACCAACCGGGATCTTGAAAAAATGGCCGCAACAGGCACTTTCCGGCAGGATCTGTTGTACCGCATCAAAACCTTTGTCATAACCCTTCCGCCTTTGCGGGACAGAAAAGAGGATATCCATGACCTGACCCTGCATTATGCAGGTGAATTATGTAAAAAGCACAGAATTCCCCGCAAGGTCCTGCTGCCCGAAACCCTGGACATACTTGAAACCCATGACTGGCCCGGAAATGTCAGAGAACTGATCAATGTTCTTGAAAAAACACTGCTGTGTGATCCTGAGATCCCCCTGGTATATCCCATGCACCTGCCGGATAAGATCCGGGTTTCCCATGTTAAAAAAGGACTGCAGCAGGCAGACACCCCCCTGCCGGCAGATGCAGGAGACATTTTGGAAGCATTCAAGCCCTTTAAGGAAAAGGCACTTGAAAAAATAGAAAAACACTATTTTTCCATGCTCCTGTCCCACAACAACTGGGATCTTGACCAGGCAGCGGCCCAGTCTGAGCTGAGCAAGAACCGGCTCTATTATTTTATGCGAAAATATCAGCTGCAAAAGCCGTGATCCTGAAAAACCCATTCCTGCCATCCTGATCCTGCATTTTTTTGAAAACCAAAAAAAGTGTTGCCAAACAAAAAAAAACCCGGTTTTTCACAGAAAAATACCGATTAAAATTTTTTCCTCTTGTTTGTAACTCTTTGTAATTGTAACAATTAAAATTTTAGTTTTAATTTTTCGTTCTGTGGCATGCATCTTGATAATGTGTTTTGCAGGCAATAAAAAACAAACCATCTGAAAGAGGTGCAGTGTGATCAAACTGAAAAACATGAGAATGGGTGTAAAATTTACCGCGGCTTTTCTTATCATCGGCATTCTGCCCCTGGCCGTCATGGGAATCCTTGCGGTCAACCAATCCCGAAATGCCATAACCCACCTGGTGTATGAGCAAATGGAAGGCCTTCAGGCAGCCAAACAGGAACATATCACCGAGTATTTCAAGGGATTGTTTCTGCAGATGGCTGTTTTTGCCGAATCCCGGGAGGTCCATTCCTTTTATGAACAACTGGTCCAGTACCACAATGATACCCATGTCACCGCCACTGGCAGTTATGATGTCACCACCCCGGAATACCATGATATATGGAAGTCATTCGGCAGAAAACTGCGGGCCTACCAGGAACAAAGCGGTGTATATGACATGTTCCTGATCTGCGCGGCCCATGGCCATGTCATGTATACCAATGAAAAAGAAAGTGATATCGGGGAGAATCTTGGCCATGGCCGTTACAAGAACAGCAGTCTTGCCGAGTTATGGGCCAAAGTTGTCAACACAGGCAAACCTGCCCTGGTGGACATGGCACCCTATGCCCCGAGCAATGGTGCACCCGCAATTTTCGCAGGCTATCCGATTCATGATGGGTCAAGAGCCCTGATCGGTGTTGTGGGATTTCAGATTCCGGTAAGCCAGATAAATATCGTCATGACATCCCGCCACGGTATGGGGGAAACCGGTGAAAGCTATCTGGTGGGTCCGGACTTTCTCATGCGGTCTGATTCATATCTCTCACCCGATACCCACTCTGTAACCGCCAGTTTTGCCAACCCGGAAACAGGCAGGGTACAAACCCTGGCAGTCAAAGAGGCTTTGGCAGGGAAAACCGATCACCAACTGACACAGAACTATCTGGGGGAAGAAGTACTGGCTGCCTACGGCCCGTTGACCATTAAAGACCTCACTTGGGCGGTGATTTCCGAAATTGATGCCCATGAGGCATTTGCACCCATAACCCGGATGAAGATGCTGATCGCTGTTATCGCCCTGGTGGGCATCATCTGTATCACCGGTGCAGCCCTGGCATTCACCAGGACCATCACCCGGCCTATGAAAAAAAGTGTATATTTTGCCAATGCCCTGGCTGACGGGGAT
>JAABSA010000054.1 GCA_011390635.1 Desulfotignum sp.
AATCGAATCCCAGGATCAGCAGATACCCTATGAGCCTGTCATGGAATTCATCAAGGGGTGCGGTTTTTTCTTCTCATTTCCGGTTCCATCCGAAGCAGTGCTGTGTGCCATGAAGATTGCCGCCATGCTCGACAGAGGAAAAGGGCGTGATTATTACGATGTCATGTTCCTGCTGTCAAGGACGGAGCCGGATTATCCATTTCTTGTCAGCCGCTGTGATATCCACAACCTTGCCGAATTAAAAGCGGCTGTGAAAGAATCGCTGCAAGCGGTTGATCTGCGCCGAAAACAAAAGGATTTCGAACACCTTCTGTTTCATCGTGACAACAGTCGGCGCATCCTGCATTTTGTAGAATTTATACATTCGCTGTAAGGTCCCGGGTGGGGGGGGTGTAAAAGTGGCATGGGGGTCATGGCATGGGGGTCAAGCTTTCCTTATTATCGTTATTTATTTGGGGCAGTCAAGCAAATCAGGTTACCGGGGAGTACAAGGGTCAATCGTTACTACAAAACTTCCTTGAATCCTTCCACAGTCATGCCGGCATCTTTGATGATCCCGGTCATTGTGTATGAATCAACAGGATTTGAACGCGGTATTGTAATGATCCTTACGCCATTTGTCATGGTTAACAGTATAAAGATAATCCTGAATTGCCTCACTGATGTTTTCAAGGGCCTCCTCTTCCGTCAATCCCTGCGACCAGCAACCAGGCTCCCTGGGGTAGATGCAGCTGCTTCCACGCCGGCTTTATGCGCGGCAATTATTAATTTTTTATCCATGGTTAATAATCTGGCGCTGTTTCGCCTTGCAAGTACCACATAGAGCATATCATATATTGGATGATCCAATGTGCATCCAAGCTTAAATGCCTCACGGTACAAATCGATCTCGTTTATATACTGGTCCGGCAATGCAATTGCCTGCTCTATATCCCTCTCACAATCAGGATAGGGATAATCAGCAAATTTCTGATATTTCCAGAATACATTATTCACTTCCGCAATAAAGAGCGTTGGCGCAATTACCCAATCTGCCTCCCTGACAATCTCTGCCAGACTCTGTGCAGAATCTTTCTGCAAGACAATTTCAACTGCCGCACTGGTATCCAGAACAAGTATCACCGGTCCCGGTCCTCCCGGATTAACGCTGCAGGATCAAACTGCTTTACTGTTTCAGGCAGAGATTTTTTCTCTATTTCCAGCAGCAGATCCGCGCGGCGTGATTTATTGGATATAGTGGTATTCAGACCTTTTGCCAGTATGGAAACGGCCTCTTGTGCCAGGCTGCGGTTCTCTGCCTGTGCCCTCTTTTGCAACAGGTGGTAAATATTGTCCGGTAATTCCCGGACTTGTAATGATGGCATGATATCCTCCATTTCAGGCAATTGTAAATGCAATATAAATCATAATGCAGTTTTCATCAAAACGCAAGCGTCATTTCGGTGCAATGCTTTTTCCAGTGGCATGGGGGTCAGGCTTTTTTTATTGTCGTTGTTTGGGGGTTGGTCATCGGGATATCCGGATTGTGGCGGCTTATTCGTGGGCGCGGCTGCCCCAATCAACTGGCTGTTCACAATCCGAGTTTGCGGGCCAGAGCGGATCTGGCCGCAGGGTCTCCATGGACCAGGCGGATTTCAGCCGGGGGTTCGGGCATGGCTGCCACCCAGCCGCACAGGGTATTCTGGTCGGCGTGGGCCGAATAGCCGGTCAGGCGGTGGATGGCGGCTTCGGCCGGGGTGCGGCCTTCCAGGATGGCCCGGCCCGGGGTGCCCCGGGCCTGGTATCCCACAAAGAACAGGTCGTTTTTCGGGTCGTTCAGGCCGTGTTTCAGGTGGTTGACAATCCGGCCGCCGGTACACATGCCGGAACCGGCGATAATCACGGCAGGACCGGTGAGGTTCAGCAGGCGGCGGTGGTCCTGGAATTTTTCCACGGCATACAGGTGCTTGAACCGGATGGGGTGGTCGCCTTCGGCTTTCAGGGTTTTGGCTTCCCTGTCCCAGCAGTCGTCCATCTCCTGGTACAGCCGGGTGATGTGTATTCCCAGGGGGGAGTCGATGAACACGGGCACGCCCGGGTTGATGCGGTCCAGCTCGTAGATCAATTCCTGTGTCCGGCCCAGGGAAAAGGCCGGGATGTATACGATGCCGTTGTCGGACAGGGCATGGTCCAGGGCCTGTGCCAGGGCGGCCTGGCGGTTGGCGCGGTTTTCATGGTTCCGGTCCCCGTAGGTGGACTCCAGGACCAGCAGGTCACAGGCATCGGGCAGGTCCGGGTCCGGGAGAATAGGGGTGTGTCTGCAGCCCAGGTCGCCGGAGAAGGTTACCCGGTATGCGGGGGTGTCTGACCGGTTCGGATCGGGGAATGCAAACTGGATAAAGCACGATCCCAGGATATGGCCGGCGTTTTTCAAGCTAAAGGTGATGTTGTTTTTCAGGGTGAAGGTCTCGTACAGTTCAAATCCCCAGGACAGGTCATCAATACGGGCCTCCATACGGCGGATGCGGGCATCGCTGCGGCTGGAAAACGACATGGCATCCCGGAGCATGGGGGCCAGCAGGGCTTTTGTTCCGTGGGTGCAGATGATCTCCCCGGCAAATCCGGCATCCATGAGGTCCGGAACCCGGCCGGTGTGGTCGATGTGGGCATGGGTCAGAAACAGATAATCGATGTCCGCCGGCTGCACCGGCCACTGGTCAAACGCCGGCATTGGATCACGGCCCTGGGCAATGCCGCAGTCCACCAGCAGGGTGACACCGGCAGCCTGGACCAGGTGGCAGGAGCCGGTGACACAGTTTTCAGCACCTAAATGGGTAATTTTGGGGATCACGTCCTAAGCGGGACCTGCGTTATTGTCGTTATTGGGGGGGGAAGTGGGTATTGGGTATGCCGGGGTGCCGGATACTTTCCGGTTTCGGGACATAGCTCCGCTCCTTCGGTTACATACCTGCCACTTGCCCTGGATGCCCGACATACAAATTCACAATCATTATTGCGACAACTATGCCATCAATCATTTTTTGTAAAGTTTTTTTCCAACTTTTTGAATAAATTAACAATTTCACCATAAGTGATCAAGATAAACGGCAATATCCGTGTCGCTGTTGTTTGAATGGGTTCCCCGGGCCCGGGATCCGAACAGATAGGCAAAGAGAATCCGCCCATTTTGATTATGGAAAATTTTTTTTACTGTCCTGATTTCCATTTCATGCAACTTCCGTTTCACCCACATGGCTTACGCAGGTAACTTCCGCCGGTCAAGTCCTGATAAATATCCTTCATAAAAATCTCTTGATTAATCAAGGTTACAGGCAAATTTTATCGGTAAGGGCCGCAACAAGTCAATAGGAACGTGGGGTCAGGCTCGCGTTATTGTCGTTATTGGTGAAGCGAAATACAGACTCCTGCCACATAGCTCCGCCCTTTCGGTTCCATTTGAAACATGGCCCGGGCTGTGGATTCTCCAAATTTGAGGGAATTCTACGGCTTTGGGTAATCATTGTAAAGTTTTTTGAAAGCGTCGGGTCATAAGGTGTTCATACAAGGGAGGGGAGAGCCGCGATATCAGATACCCCAGCCGGCCGAAAAAAGTGAGAACCAGCATGGATTTTTTCTTTTCTACTCCCTGTCTGATCTTTTGTGCAACAAATTCCGGGGTCTGGTGTTTGCCGATCATTGTCTGGGGATGATGGGTAACCCGGCCGTCTGCTCCCAGAGCCCGGGTCTGGAGATTGGTTTTGATGAAACCGGGGCACACGATCATCACATGCACCCCTGTGGATTTCATTTCACAGCGCAGAGAAGTGAACAGGCCGTGAAGGGCATGCTTGCTGGCGCTGTAACCGGTTCTTTCCAGAAGCGGGGCCACACCGGCAATGGATTCGTTGACGATGATGGTTCCTCTGGACGTGATCAGGGCATCCAGGGCGGCCTGGGTCATGTACAGGGAACCAAAAAAATTGACCGCCATGACCTTTTCAAACACTTCTGTCCGGGTGTGGGCAAACAGGCTGCGCTGGGTGATGCCGGCATTGTTGAACAAAATATCAATACGGCCGAACTTCTCCAGCACCATTGCAACAGCGTTGCGGCAATCCGTCTCACAGCTGACATCGCAGAGAACGGTGCATATGTCAACCCCCCGGGAAGTGAACCAGGACATCTGCTTTTCCAGATTTTCCTGGTCCATGTCCACCATGGCCACCTTGTATCCGGATTGGGCAAACACACGGCAGGTGGCCAGGCCGATGCCCGATGCCCCTCCTGTAACCAGAATGACCCTGGTGTCCGGCTCAGTCATGGACGGCCTCCTGCACGGCCAAAGGGCTGCGGCTGAAGAAAAATGCCGTCATCAGGCCGGCAATGATATGCCAGATCCCCCACCAGGCCACCAGAATGGCCATGCCTCCCAGGCCGTCAAAAAAATTGAATACCAGGACCAGGCCCAAAGCGGAATTCTGAATACCCACCTCCACGCAGACAGCCCGGCAGTCGAATTCCGGAAGGCCTGCCATGCGGGCAGTCCAGTACCCGATGTTCAGGGCCAGGGCATTGTGTACCAGCACCGCAAACATCACCGCTCCCACATACATGATAAAATGCTGCCAGTTGGCTGCAAGGGCTCCCAGCACAATGATGATGAAAAACACCAGGGAAAAAATTTTGAATGGCTTTCTCACTTTCTTTGCCATGCCGGGGAAATAATGACCCAGAAGCATGCCGGTTATCAACGGAATGCCCAGGATCAGAAACACCGTGACAAAAACATCCTTCGGGCTGAGGCTGACCTGCTGAAGGATTGCAGCTGTGCCCGGATTGAGGCTGCCCCACAAAGACAGGTTAAGGGGGGTCATGACAATGGCGGCAAGGGTGGAGACAGCGGTCATGGAAATGGAAACCGCACAGTTTCCCTTGGCCAGATAGGTCATGATATTGGACAGGTTGCCGCCGGGGCAGGCCGCCACCAGCATCATGCCCAGCCCGATGGAGGGGTGAGGCCGGAGGACAAGCACCAGCAGAAAGGTGAATGCCGGCAGGAGCAGAAACTGGGCCGCAAGGCCTATGAGCGGCGCTTTGGGACTCTTTACAATGCGTGTGAAATCTTTCGGGGACAGCTCCAGGGCCACCCCCAGCATCATCAGGCCGATGGCCGCGTTGATCACGGCAATCCCGGCCGGGTTGAAATTCAACCGCACCTGGTCCAGCAGGACTGGTTCCATAACGCCCCCCTGTTTTTTGAGTTACGGGGTCAGGCGCATGCCATTAATCACATATGCCCGCCCCTGTTCTTCCTGAAGTTTTTCATGCCGCCTGCTATGCCCTGTATGCCCCCACATTGGCCAGGGCCATGCTGGCCGGGCTTACGGTGGTGGGATCGGTCATCACATTGATGCAGCAGACCCTGCCCGAGGCAAAGGCCGCCTCCAGTGCCGGCCGGATCTCTTTGGGGTCTTCCACCAGAAAACCCCTGCCGCCGATGGCCTCCACCATTTTATGGTAATCCACACGGCCGATGTAGGTGCCCTCTTCTATGGCATGTCCGATGCGTATCTCCTGGCTGTGGCGGATCATACCCCACCCCAGATCATTTGAAATCACCACCACAATGGGCAGGTTCTTACGGATGGCGGTTTCAAATTCCATGAAGTTGAATCCCACGGATCCATCACCTGTCACCAGCAGCACCCGGCTGTCCGGATACAGCAGTTTTGCTGCATTGGCGCAGGGAAGACCTGCTGCAAGGGAGCCGAAGATGCCGTAATCCAGGTACCGGCCGGCACAGGTCAGGGTCCGGGTCATGCCCATCCAGGTGGTGGTGTCCCCGCCGTCCGCCACCACGACATCATCTGGTTTGTTCATGAACAGATTCACTTCCCGGGCCAGGCGCAATGGATGGATGGGAATGTTGTCCGAGTGCCAGTCTTTGTCAGACTGGGCTTTTCCTTCCTGATGGGCCTGGTGCAGTTTTTCCACCCAGGGAGAAAATTTTTCAATTAAACCGGCGGACAGGTGGTCTTTGGCAATCAAATGGTTGCATGCCTGCAAAACCCCTTTGACATCTCCTGAAATGGGCAGATCCACGGTGCGGTTTCTACCGATCTCTTCAGGACAGATATCCACCTGGGCGATTTTGGCCGCCGGGTTGAAAATATCTCCGAACAGAAAATACAAGGATATGCGGGCACCCAGTACAATGACAAGATCGGTTTCTATAAAGGCGGCAAACCCGCAACCCGGCCTGATCACAACCGCACCCTCAAAGCACAATGGATGGGTGTCGGAAATCAGCCCACGGCCGGACAAATAGGTGAACAAAGGGATATGGGCTGTTTCAATGAAGGTTTTTAATGCATCTTCCGCACCGGACTGATAGGCACCTGTGCCGGCAATGGCGATGGGATTTTTTGCTGACTGGATCAATTGTATCAGTTCCCGGGCCTTGTCAGGGTCAGCCGGAAAGGATGTGGTTACGCGTGTATTGGGCTTTCGCACGGCTGCAGGGTCCACAGGGGTGTTGAGCACATCAACTGGAAATTCCAGGTACACCGGTCCGGGCCTGCCGCTTTCGGCAATCCTGAAGGCCATGTCCACATATTCGGCCGCCCGCTCGGGTTTGTGGCAGACCAGGGTGCGTTTGACCATGGGCTTGATCACCGCTTCCTGGGGCATGTCCTGGAGATCCAGGCGCTCTTTGTTGTCCAGCCCCACGCATCCGGCAATGAGCACCAGGGGGGTGTTGGAAAAATGGGCGCTGGCTACACCGGTGAGGGCATTGGTGAATCCCGGACCCGCCGTTACCATGGCCACTCCTGCCTGGCGGGTCAGCTTCCCCCAGGCTTCTGCCATGAACAGGGCCGACTGTTCATGGCGGGTATCGAAAATTTTGACATCCGACCCTTCCAGATACTGATAAATCGGGGTGATATGGCCGCCGCTCAACGAAAAAATATGGGGAATTTTCCGGTCAATCAATGCCCCGGCAACCACCTGGGCACCTGTTATCATTTCCATTTGCATGTAATTCCTTTTTGTCTTTGGGGTTGGTTGTCTTTGGGGTCAGTCTTTGGGGTCTCCCTGTGTTAGGCCCGCTGTTACAGTTCCATCAATTGTCCGCCGCAGATGTTTATGGCCTGGCCTGTGACATAGGATGATGCATCGGATGCCAGAAAAACCGCCATGTCCGCCACTTCATCCGGGGTGCCGATGCGGCCCAGGGGGATGGTGCCGCACATTTTGCGCTCCTGTTCTTCCATCGTGGTGTTGAAAAATTGGGCTTCCAGGCCGAATCGCCAGCGTTCCAGATCTGTCATGATCTGGCCCGGACAGATGGCATTGACCCGGATATGCATGCCGGCAAGCTCTTTGGCCATGACCTTGGTGAGCATGATCACCCCGGCCTTGGATACGGCATAGGCCCCGTTGAAAAGGGGCGGCACCTTGCCTGCACGGGAGGCGGTGTTGATGATGGTCCCGCCTTTCTGGGCCATCAGGGGCACCACCGCTTTGGAAACCCGGAATACCCCATGGAGGTTGACATCCACGGTTTTGAGCCAGGCTGCTTCATCATAGGTATGCACCCCGTTGGGCACCCCGAAAGTAGCCCCGGCATTGTTGCACAAAATGTCAACGCCCCCGAATTTTTCCTGTATATCCTGTACCATCTGCTCCACGGTGGTGGTGTCGGTGACATCCACATTTACGGCCAGGGTTTGCACACCGAATTGTGATGCCAGTTCAGCGGCAATGGCTGTCATTTCTTCATTGGTGCCGGTACCCACATCTGCAGCAAAATCTGTGGCATTCCCATAATCGGCAATAATGATATGGGCGCCCCGGGCAGCCATTTTTTTTGCAATGGCATAGCCGATGCCGGTTTTTTTGCCTGATCCGGTGATCAAAGCGATCCTGCCGGTGAGGGCAGATGTTTCATCCAAGGTGATGCTGCCTGCCATTATTCCCCCTTTTTCTGTATGATTTCTACCAGTTTGTTTACGCTGTAGTCATAGACCTGCCGGATATTCTCATTCTGCAAGGTGGTATGTTCCAGTTTTTTAAACTGAATAAGCCCGTGCAGGGTTCCCCAGAACATGATGGAAAATTTTTTGGGATCTGCTTTTGCAAAACACCCACTGGCATTGCCCTGGTGGATAATTTCCTGGATGACCTGCAAGATCCTGCTGCCTGCCATGTCAACATGCTGTTTCTGGGCTTCATTAAAAAAGATTTTGGGTGATGACAAAAAATAATTGATGATGTTGAAATATGCCTGGTGATCCCGGGTGAATGCGTAATAGGCATCTGCGATCTGTATCAGTTTGCGGTCAGGGGCCATCTTCTTTTGGATATGGATCTGGTGGATGATGGAAAACAAAACATCCAGGCCTTCTTCCTGAAGGGCGATGAAAATATCTTCCTTGCTTTTATAATAAAAATAGATGGTGCCCACACCCAGCTGGGATGCTTTGGATATTCTGCTGATGGAAATATGGTCGATGCCTTCAGAAAACAACAGGTGGCGGGCTGCATCCAGAATCTGGCTGCGCCGCATCTGTTTTTCCATTTTTTTGCGCTCTTTTACGCCCATATCGGCCTTTTTTTAGAACCGGTTTTCTAATGTAAACCAGCCCTGTCAAAGACTGCTCGTTTTTCGAACGTCGTTCTAATAATGATTTATCTTTAGTGGAATGCCGTTGTCAAGCAAAAAATAATGACCCCTGGAAAATCTATTGACAGATTTCAGATGTTTTGGATATGGTGGTTTTTCCGAAAGCGATCGTTCTTTTCATGCACATGTTTTCACTGTAAGGATCGACCATGAAACAGCAGACAACACCTGCTTCAGAAGCACAAAAGATTACAAACAGGAGCCTTCTGCTTCCTTACGGGGTCCCGTATTTTGCCTATGTGGGGATTGCGGTACTCGCCCAGGACCGGGTTTCCGATGAAATACGGTACCTTTTGAAAATCATCATTGTGCCGCTGCTGCTGTTTTGGGGATGGAAATGGTATGTTCCCCTGTCAGGACCGTTAAAAGCCGCTGGGTCTGTGATTTACGGCATCGTTTTCGGTGTGGCGGGCCTGGTGGTCTGGCTGGTTCTGATGTGGCCGTTTATTGAAATGGGTGCAGAACCCTGGTCAGGTGCATCCTTTGCACTGCGGCTTGTGGCGGCTTCCCTC
This sequence comes from Desulfotignum sp., assembly GCA_011390635.1. Taxonomy (GTDB): domain Bacteria; phylum Desulfobacterota; class Desulfobacteria; order Desulfobacterales; family Desulfobacteraceae; genus Desulfotignum. The sequence goes on from JAABSA010000054.1 coordinate 9,178, forward strand.
ATTGTGCCGGTGTTTGAAGAATTGTTCATCAGGGGATATATTTTCCGGGTGGCATTTCAATGGGATGAGAACCGCCGGATTCAGGGTTCCGGCAGAGCCCTGGACACGGCACTGGACCACTGCGATATCAAGGATGTAGCTCCCGGTGCCTGGAGTGTTGCCGCCATTGCCGTCTCCACTATTGCCTTTACCGCCGGGCACGTGGTGGTGGAATGGCCGGCAGCCATTGCCTACAGCCTTTTGATATCAGCCCTGTGGATCATCCGAAAAGATCTTTTGTCCTGTGTGGTGGCCCATGGTGTCACCAACCTGGGCCTGGCCGTGTACGTTTACACCACCGGCCAGTGGGGATTCTGGTAGATCTGAAAAAACAGTCCCCACCCCCTCGGGTTGCATCAACCTGCATCAACCTCATCAAACAGGCATCAAACAGGCATTCCAGCGCCGGAGGGCACTCTCACACAAATTTTTTGCGGCTGAGCAGCAGCAGTACTTCCCGGGCTGCCTCCTCCGGGGTGATGTGGGTGGTATCGATGTGCAGTTCCGCATTTTCAGGGGTTTCATAGGGGTCATCCACGCCGGTGAATCCTTTAATCAGGCCGGCCCGGGCCTTTGCATACATCCCTTTTCTGTCCCGCTTTTCACATTCTGCAATGGGGGTGGACACGTGGATTTCAAAAAAACCGCCGTACTGCTCAATATCCCTGCGGATCTCATCTCTGGTGCGCTGGTACGGGGCAATGGGGGCACAGATGGCGATACCGCGGTTTTTGGTGATCTCCGAGGCCACAAATCCGATGCGCCGGACATTGATGTCCCTGTGTTCCTTGGAGAAATTGAGTTCAGAAGACAGGTTGCGGCGGACAATATCACCGTCCAGCAGCGACACAGGCCGTGTCCCCATCTCCAGAAACCTGGCATACAGCACCTTTGCTATGGTGGATTTGCCTGAACCGGAAAGGCCGGTGAGAAAAATGGTGAATCCCTGCCGGGCCGGGCTGGGATAGGACCGGTCCAGCTCGGCAATCACCTCGGGAAACGATGCCCAGTCCGGTATGCGCTTGCCTTTGCGGATCCGCATCCTGATGTCTTTGCCGGTAAAGGAGATGGTTTCCTGGGACCCGTTCACCTGGCTGGCCAGGCAGAATTCATCATCAAAAGGCAGATATACCATTTCCTCAAAAAACACCGGTTCTATGCCCAGTTCCCTTTCCGCTTCCTTAGCAAGGGCTGCAGCCTGGTCTGGGGAGTAGAACGGGTTGCCGCTGCTGTCTTCCCCGGGGCTGGCATGGTTGTGGCCGATGACAAAATGGGTGCACCCGAAATTTTTGCCGATGATCATGTGCAAAAGCGCATCCCTGGGGCCGGCCATGCGCATGGACAAGGGCAGCAGGTTGAGCATGTGGGAATTGGGGGGATACTGGGCCCCCACCTTCTGGTAGCAGCGCATCCGGGTGTAATGGTCAAAGTCTCCGGGACCGGGAATGCCGCTGACAGGCAGTAAAAGCAGGTTGGCCCGGGCTTTCTGCATGGCCTGGATGGTCATCTCGAACTGGGGCCGGTGAATGGGCTGACGGGTCTGGAATCCCACAATCCGCTTCCAACCCAGTTTTTCAAACTGGGCACGCACCTCGGCCGGGGTCTGGCGGATATGCCTGAAATCAGGATGAATGGGCAGGTTCAGGGCCTGGATGGTCCCGCCGACATAGTACTGCCCGCATTTATTGAACAGATAATCCACCCCTGGATGGGTTCTGTCCATGGTGCCATAGACGGCCAGGGCTTCTTTTTCTCTGTCCACCGGCCAGATATCGGCCACAGACATGACACCCAAAAGAAACCCTTCCTGGTCCCGGAGCACCACGGACTGTCCCGCCTCCAGTGTATTGGCCAGGGTTTCATGGATATCCAGGCAGACAGGCACCGGCCACAGCTCACCCGAAGACAGGCGCATCCGATCCAGGACCGATTCATAATCCATGCGGGTCATAAAGCCTGTCAGCGGGGAAAACACCCCGGTGACCAGCAGTTCAAAATCACAGATCTGCCGGTCATTGAGGATCACATCCGGCATGGATGATGTCAGTGTTTTCAGCACCTGATGCTGGTCATCATCCACCAGCAGGTTCACAACGGCATTTGTCTCCATAAACAGCTCCCTGAATTTTTTGCTGCAGACCCTTTACAGACAAGGCAATACGCTGTCAATGTTCCAAGTCCAGAGCGATGGCATAAATCTTTTCGGATGAATATGCCACCTGCCGGTTTTTTTGTAAACCCGGATTTTATTCGGGGACAGACCCCAATTAATTATTCGCCAATTAATTCCCTGCTGATATATACGGTAGTAGGGGACGGGCCGGGTAATAGGGGACACGCGGTAATAGGGACCGGTAATAGGGGACAGACCCCAATTAATGCGGTGCCAGATGGGAACCAGTTTGACAAATGCGTACCGAATGTATACCATTTTGTTACATTCATGATGATATACAGGAGATGACACATGGCAAAAACTGCAACAACCCACGCGCGGTTAACACCGGAAGTAAAAGAACAGGCGGAAAAAATTCTCAAGGATCTGGGAATTTCCATATCTGCGGCATATGAAATGTATTACCGCCAGATCATTGCACACCAGGGGATCCCCTTTGATCTGCGTATTCCAAACAAAGACACCCGCCAGGCAATGTCAGATGCCAGTATCGGTAAAGGAAAAAAATACGATACCATAGATGAGATGTTCACAGATCTGGAGATCTGATGCTGCCGATCCGTCCGACAAGCCGGTTTAAAAAAGATATAAAAAGAGCAGCAAAGCAGAACCGGGACATGGAAAAACTGAAAAAGATCCTTGAACAATTAGCCATTCCCGCACCCCTTCCCCCAAAGTATAAAGACCACAAATTAAAAGGAGAATGGATTGATTTCCGGGAATGCCATATTGAACCGGACTGGCTGCTGATCTATACCATATCAGATTTTGAGCTCAGGCTGGTTCGTCTGGGCACCCATGCCGAGCTTTTTGAATAAGGAATTATTCTGGGACAGACCCCATTTATTATTTGTGTTTGCGCCAAATTAAAAAGCAGGAATTATTTGGGGTCTGTCCCCTATTAAAATTCGGTTTTTTTCAGGGCCGGGGGAGGACCCCGGCGCGTTCAGCGATTTCCGGGACCTTGTGCTCCCATTCTATGGCCATGAGGTGGACCCCGGCCACCCCTTCCATCTCCTTGAATTCTGCGATCTGTTCCAGGGCGAACAAGATGCCTTCTTCTGCCTGGTCGCGCTTGTCCACGCCCTTGAGGCGCTTGATCAGGGAGTCGGGGATGTCCATGCCCGGCACGTATTTGGACATGAAATTGGCCATGCCCGCGTTTTTCATGGGGGTGACCCCGGCCAGGATATAACAGCGTTCATGCAGGCCCATGTCCACCACCTGTTTCATGAAATCCCGGAATTTATCCATGTTGAAAATGCACTGGGTCTGGATGAAGTCCGCGCCCGCCGCAATCTTGGTGGCCAGGCGGTGGACCCGGAATTCATAGGGATCGGCAAAGGGATTGCAGGCCGCACCGATGAACATTTTCGGCGGCACATCGATCTCTTCACCATTGAGGAACTTGCCCTCATCCCGCATTTTTTTCACCATGGCGATGAGCTGCATGGAATCAATGTCATGGACGTTTTTGGCTTCCGGGTGGTTCCCGAATGTCTGGTGGTCCCCGGACAGACACAGCATATTGCGAACCCCTAAGGCATAGGCTCCCAGGATGTCGGACATCATGGCCAGGCGGTTTCTGTCTCTGCACACCATCTGGAAATTGGGTTCCAGACCCTGGGACACCATCAAAGCGGACCCGGCCAGAGAAGACATGCGTACCACCGCAGTCTGGTTGTCGGTCATGTTGACACAGTCCACATTGCCCTTGAGGTATTGAAATTTTTTCTGTAAATGTTCCACATTGGCGCCCTTGGGGGGACCGCATTCCCCGGTAAAGGCAAAATGACCGGCTGTCAGGACTTTTTCAAGATTGCTGCCTGATTTGGTTTCTGTCATGGCATCTGTCTCCTTTTATATGTTTCCCTTGACCAGTTCTTCTCTGATACTGCGCCGGGGGCCTCCGTCTCTTGCGGTGCGCCAGTCCTTGAAGGGTTTCACCGCCGCAAGGTCCTCCAGGTGCCCGGTTTCCATTTTCTTTTTCACAATGGCATCCCAGATGCAGGCCGTATCCTTGTGCACCTCGCAGATGCCGTTGGAGGAACCGCCGCATGGGCCGTGCAGCAGGCTTTTGGCACACCTGGCAATGGGACACAACCCGCCGAACAGGTGAATGCCGCAGGTACCGCACCCGGCGCAGCGTTCTTCCCAGACACCGTGCTGGACGGCGCCGCCAAAAAAGGTGGTGTTCACGGCCGGATAAAACACATGGTCCGGGTACATTTCCGACAGAAACTGGGGTCCTACGCCACAGGCCATGGACACCACGGCCTGGTAATCGGCCACGCTGTCTTTGATCTGGGAAACATATTCATTGTCGCACTGGCGCTCTAATGCCTGTGTATCAATTTCAATGTCTGTGCCCTCTTTTTTCCGGGCGATCTTTATGGATGCGGCCAGGATCTCCGCCTCCTTGAGCCCGCCCACATTACACACCGTCACACACCCTTTACACCCGAGGATGAGGATCTTGTCCTTGTCCGCCACCATCCCCAGTATTTCATCCAGAGACTTGCGATCTGCAACTATCATGTGTCACCTCTCATTTTCGAGGGGTCAGAAGTGTCAGCAGGTGGGTCAGGCGTGCGTTATTGTCGTTATTGATGATCTGTGTAAAAAATTTTCATTCCCTTTCCAATAACCACAATAACGCACGCCTGACCCCACGTTTCAACTGACCCCATATATTCATGTTTACCGGACCGGGGTGGGGCCCAGGTCTGTGATATGCTGCACCATTTCATTGGCAATTTCGGCAAAGCGGGCGCCCTGGGCCGAGGACAGGTTGTACATTTGTACCCGTTCCGGTTCTATGCCCAGTTCTTTCAGGGTCTTTTTTACATATTCCACCTTGCGCCTGGCCTTGTAATTGCCCTCCAGATAATGGCATTCTCCTTCCAGGCATCCGGCCACGTATACCCCGTCAGCACCGTCTTCCAGTGCATTGAGCAGATGGATGATATCCACCCGCCCGGTGCACGGCACCTGGATGATCTTGACATCAGCCGGATAGGACAGTCTCATGGAACCTGCCAGGTCCCCTGCAGCGTACGCTCAGTACTGGCAGCAGAATGCAACGATCCTGGGTTCAAACGTCTGATTGTTCATGGCACTTTTTTCCTGCTCATGGCCGGTATTGCCAGCCGCCTGCTGGTCTGTTTTCATGATGCCGCCTCCTCGGTCTCCCGGTTTTCTTCAAACAGGGCATGGGTTTTGGCAATAAGCTGCCGGTCGGTAAAATGGTTCAGGGTGATGGCCTTGCCCGGGCATTCCGCCACACAGGCGCCGCAGCCATGGCATTCAAAGGCCTCGATCTGCGCGTATCCTTCCGCGTGGATAAAGGGTATCCCATAGGGACAGGTGCGCACACAGGTGAGACACACCGCGCATTTTTCCTTTTCCACGGTGGCCACGATCCCCCCCACCATGAGAGAATCTTTGGACAGAATGGTCATGGCCCGGGCAACAGCAGCTCTTGCCTGGGCAATGCTTTCTTCCATTGGTTTGGGATAATGGGCAAGTCCTGCCACAAACAGGCCGTCGGAGGAAAAATCAACGGGCCGCAGTTTGGCATGGGCTTCCACCAGGAATCCGTCACTGTTCACCGGTACCTTGAATTTTTCAAACAGGGACTTGTTGTCCGCCGGCACCACGCCCGAAGCCAGCACCACCAGATCCGGGGAGATTTTCACCGGCATCTGGAGCACCGGATCCATGATTTCCAGCACCAGTCCGCCCTGGCCGTTCTGCCGAAGCCTGGGCAGCTCTTCCAGATCATACCGGATGAACAGCACCCCGAGTTCCCTGGCTTCCTTGTACAGATCTTCCCGGAAACCATAGGACCGGATATCTCTGTAAATGATGAACACCCGTTTGCGCCGGTCCATTTTTTTGACGGCAATGGCGGACTTAAGGCTGTGGGTGCAGCACACCTTGGAGCAGTAGGGATGTTCTTCATTCCGGGAGCCCACACACTGGATAAAGACAAAGGATTCTGCCTTTTCAATACGCACATCCCCCCCTTGTCTCAATGCCGCATCCATATCCAGGTGCGTCAGGACATCCGGGTGTTCCCCGTACAGGTATTCGCTGGGTTTGTATTCCATACCGCCGGTGGCAATGCTGGCTGCACCGTGTTCAATGATGGTTTCCTGCCCGGGGAGGCCTGAATCTTCCTGACCGGAATTTTCCGGATCTGAGTCCGCCTGGCCTTTATTTGCCTGGCCTGAAGACGCTGAACTGTCCGCATCCGCCCCGCGCGCCAGGGTGGTGACAAAATTACCCATGGACCCTGTGGTATGTTTTACTTCGGTGTTAAGATACAGGGAAACAGCCGGGTTTTCCCGGATTTTTTTGTCCAGGATTTCCAGGTAATCCGATATGGATTCCCCCTGCCAGGTGGTGTTCAGGTGCCGGGCAATGCCGCCAAGCACCCCGGTTTTTTCCACCAGATGGACATCCACCCCCTGGGCTGCGGCCATCAGGGCGGCTTCCATGCCGGCCACACCTCCCCCCACCACCAGCACTGCTTTTTTAATGGGCAGACTCACCTGGTGCAGCGGCTCGATAAAGGCTGCCTTGGCAACCGCCATGCGCACCAGATCCTTGGCTTTTCTGGTGGCTTTTTCCGGTTCGTTCATATGCACCCAGGTGTTCTGGTCCCGGATATTGGCCATTTCAAACAGATATTTGTTCAATCCGGCATCCCTGATGGTTTCCTGGAACAGTGGTTCATGGGTGCGCGGAGAGCAGGATGCCACCACCACACGGTTTATCCGGTTTTCCACAATCACCTGTTTCATGTGGTCCTGGGCATCCTGGGAACAGGTAAACAGATTGTCTTCCACATGCACCACATATGGCAGGTTCCTGGCATAATCGCGCACCGCCGGCACATCCGCCACCCCGCCGATGTTGATGCCGCAGTTGCACACAAACACCCCGATGCGCGGCGCCATGCCGGTTACATCGGTTTCCGGGGGCAGTTCCCGGGTCCGGGTGAGGGTCCACCGGTCCTTTGACATGGCCATGGAAGCGGTGGCTGCCGCAGCAGATGCTTCCATGACAGAGGAGGGAATATCCTTGGGCTCCTGAAAGGTGCCGCACACATACATCCCGTCCCTGGATGTGGTCACTGCAGACAGGTTATCGGTGCGGGCAAATCCATGGGCATTCAGGTCGATGCCGGTTATGTGTGCCAGGGCCTGTGCATCCTTGTTGGGGGAAAGACCGATGGACAGCACCACCATATCAAAAATTTCCTCTGCCAGGTTGCCGGCCTCGGTGGCATACACCAGCCGGTAGCGGTCGCCTGGTTCCGGAAATACGGAATGGATGCGCGATCTCACATACCGTACCCCGGCATCATCTTGTGCCCGCATCTGGTATTTGTCAAACTCCTTGCCATGGGTGCGCATGTCCATATAGAAAATGGCGCAGTCCAGTTCATAGTCGGCATGTTCCTTGGCAATCACCGCCTGCTTGGAGGCATACATGCAGCACACCCCGGAGCAATAGGAATGGTCACCCTTGTTGATGTCCCTGGATCCCACACACTGCAGCCAGGCGATCTTCTTTGGTTCTTCTTTGTCCGAAGGCCGCACCAGATGCCCGCCATAAGGACCGGACGCAGACAGCACCCGCTCAAACTCAAGAGAGGTCATGACATTGGGGCTGTGGCCGTAGCAATAGGTGATCATCTCTTTTGGCTCAAACGGACTGAAGCCCGGGGCCATGATAATGGCGCCCACCTGCACGGTGCGGGTTCTGGGCACCATAAAATGGTCCACGGCATTGGCCAGGCAGGCATCCACGCACTGCATGCACTCGGAGCAGTACCCGCAGTTGAGACACCTTGCCGCTTCTTTCTGCCCGTCTTCTGCTGCATATCCCAGCTCCACTTCATCAAAATTGCCGGCCCGCTTGTCAACAGACAGTTCCGGCATTTTATACCGGCTTTCCTTTGGCATTTCTTCGTCCACCGGGCGGTATACCGGTTCTTCTATTACCGGTACATCCCGGCCTTCTGCCATGTCTTTACCCGTGAGAAACCGGAAGATCGATTCTGCGGCTTCCATGCCTGCGGCCACCGCACTGATGGCCACGCCCGGCCCTGTCTGCAGATCTCCGCCGGCAAATACACCGGGTTTGTCCGTCTCCAGGGTGACCGGGTTCACCTCGGTGGTGTTCCACCGGCTGATCTGTATGTCAGCCAGGTCTTCGAGAACCGAAATATCCGGCTGCTGGCCGATGGCACAGACCAGCTGGTCAATGGGAAGGTCATATTCACTGTTCGGCACCGGTACCGGCCGGCGCCGGCCCGAGGAATCGGGTTCTCCCAGTTCCATTTTGATGACCCGCAGGCCCGCCACTTTACCGTCCTTTTCCAGGACCTTCTGCGGGGCGGCCAGATAGGTGATGGCAACGCCTTCGACTTCCGCAGCGCAGATCTCCTCTTCCCAGGCAGGCATCTCTTTTCTGGTTCTTCTGTAGATGATGGTGACCTTGTCCGCCCCCATGCGCACGGCGGACCTGGCCACGTCAATGGCCACATTGCCGCCGCCGATGATGCCGACATTTTTGCCCACCTTTGTTGTGCCTGTCAGGTTCAGCTCCCGCAGAAAATCCACGCCCTGTCGCACGCCTGTCAGATCTTCGCCGGGAATGCCAAGATCTATGCCCTTGTGGGCACCCAGGGCAAGGAACACGGCATCAAACCCGTCGGCCAGCAGGCTGTCCACAGTGAAATCCTTTCCCAGGGAGGTGTTGCACTGAATCTCCACCCCCAGGTTGGTGACCACTTCAATGTCCTTGTCCAGCACATCAGGCGGCAGGCGGTGGTCCGGGATGCCCACCCGCAGCATTCCGCCGGGTTTGGGCAGGGCCTCGAAAATCACGGCATCCACCCCTTTTCTTGCCAGGTGGTATGCAGCGGACAGCCCGGCCGGTCCGGATCCCACAACGGCTGTTTTTTTATTGATTTTTGCATCACAGGGGATCTCAACCTCCCGGGGATCAAAACTGTCTGCTGCCAGGCGCTTGAGATCCCGGATGGCCACCGGCGCATCCACCTGACACCGCCGGCAGGCATCTTCACATTCATGGGGACAGATCCGGCCCAGCGTTCCCGGCAGGGGCAGCTGCTCCATGATGATCTTTAGGCTTTCCTTGAATTTGCCCTGTTTGACCATCTGCACATAACCCTGGACATTGAGCCCGGCCGGACAGGTGAGTCGGCAGGGGGCAATGTCTGCTTTTTCAATGGCCCAGGCAGAGGGCATGGCCTGGGGATAGAGTTTGAAGGCGGCCTTTCGCTCCCCTAAGTCCTCGTCGAACCGGTTGGGCAGGTCCACCGGACACACCTTGGCGCATTCCCCGCAGGAGGTGCATTTTTCCATGTCAATGTACCGGGCATTTTCCTTCAACGTCACGGTGAAATTGCCGGCTTCTCCTTCCACAGAGGTAATGTCGCTCATGGTCACCAGCTCCACATTCAAGTGGCGCCCGGCTTCCACCAGTTTCGGAGAAATGATGCACATGGAGCAGTCATTGGTGGGAAAGGTTTTGTCCAGCTGGGCCATGGTGCCGCCGATGGCGGTATTTTTGTCCACCAGATACACCAGGTGCCCGGAATCCGCCAGATCCAGGGACGCCTGGATACCGGCAATACCGGCCCCGACCACCATTACCGATCCTTTTTCTATTTCGGTCATGTCATCCCTCCTTTTAAAGTCCCACTTCGGCCAGGTCAGGGCCGAGATAGGTCCGTTCGGTTTCCGCCAGAACACCCAGGGCCAGGCAGATGATGGTCCACAGATGGACCACATGGTATTTGCCCCCGTAATGGTGGCCGATATCCTCGATCTGGCCGTGGCAGTTATGGCAGGGGGCGATGACGTAATCCGCACCCGTGGACATGATCTGGTTGTACTTGATCCTGCCGTAGGCCCGCCGCTGTTCCGGGAACCCTGCCTGCAATGCCCCGCCCCCGCCCCCGCAGCAATAATTGTTCATGCGGCTGGGCACGGTATCGATGAAGTTTTCTTCGCCCACCACGGTTTTCACCACAAACCGCAGGTCATCCACGATTTTGTTGGACCCGCTTTTTCTGGCGATATTACAGGGATCCTGGATCGTGAATTTCGCACCGATATCTTTGTTCCAGTCGGAATTGACTTTGAGTTTGCCTTCTTTGATCCACTGGGCATAGAGCTCGATGATGG
>JAABSA010000055.1 GCA_011390635.1 Desulfotignum sp.
GGCCAGGCCATCCACCTCGTCAAAGGTGAGCATGGATTTTGAAAAGGTTTCAAACATGCGGTGGTAATCAATCATTTTCACCATTTCATACACCGCCTGGACATTTGATTTTTCCAGGGCACGATGGGCAATTTTCACGCCTTCCACCGGGATTTCATCCCTGGGGTCACCGGTATAGGCATAGAGATTGGCCCCCTGCTGTTCCATTTTGCCTTTGTCTTCAAAATTCACCACATCCAGGACATCCACCAGGTCATCGTTCACAAAAATTTCACCGATTTCATTGATGGTAATGGTTTCCGTGCCGGCCTCTGCCAGATCGATGAGGATCGCCCCGCCCTGACCCATCACAGGATTGCCGTTCATGTCCACCAGAATGCCTTCATTGTTCAAAGAAAAATTGCCGGTGCGGGTATAATGCAGCCCCCGGGCCGTATCCACCTTGAAAAATCCATCAGACCCCAGGGCCACGTCAAAAGGGTTGCCCGTGGTGACAATATCCCCCTGGGAAAAATCCTGGTTCAGCTGTGCCTTGAACTGCCGGTCGAAACTGATGAAATCTTTTTTAAATCCAGTGGTATCCACATTGGCCAGGTTATTGGAAACCGCTTCGAGTTTTCTTTCCTGGCGCAGTCCACCCTGCACCGGCCGGGTCATTTCAAGAATCATGGTTTCTGCCATCTCCTCATCAGGTGTTTTACAAAAACAGACCATTGCCGACCCATGGGTGACAATGCACGTGACAATATGAACAAGCAATTTGAATGCCAGGCATCAGGCAGAGGTGCAAATCCGCTCCAGCAGCAGGGCCGGCGGGATTGTTCCTGAAAAAGGATCAGGGCGGCGGATGGGATGTGCCAAAAAACCAACAGGCCCTGGCTGAAAAAATTGACATGACCCAGAAATTTTTTCCGTTTTCCTTGGTCATGTTGTTTCCATAAGGATAATTCTGCTGCACGCCCTTGAGACTAATCCTTTGTACCGGACCCTTTTTTCTGGTTCATCCCATACACAAAAGCCAGCAGTTCCGCCACAGCCACATAAATGTTTTCCGGAATTTCCTGGTTGATCTCCAGAGAAGAGAGCACTTCCATGAGATCGGGATCATTTTTAACAGGAATGCCGTATTTTTCAGCCAGTTCGATGATTTTAAGGGCAACTTCCCCCTGGCCTTTGGCCGTGACCCTGGGGGCGGTGTCTGCTTCCCGGTCATATGCAAGGACCACGGCTTTTTTCATTGTTTTTTTTGCCATAACACCTAAATCACGATATGCAGCACCTGGTCATCACGGTTGTTGAACAAGGTTTCCACAAGACAGTTGACAGCAATGTCAGCAGGTGCCGCCACCTGGCAATCCATTTTCAGGAGGTGAAAATCAATATCAGCCAGCTGTTTTTTCAACACCGGTATCATGGATGCCACAAATGCCCGGGTGTCTTCGTTTTTCAGCAGGAACCTTCCGGAAACGGCCTTGTCCAGAATGGAAACATCCGCCCGCAAAGGTCCCAGACTGCTCATATCCAGCAGCAAAGATACCCGGATCATTTTTTTCTCTGCAGCGGTATCGGCATCTTCACCCACATCCACCAGCAGCTGCCCCAGATTGAACCCGGCATCCGCCAGCACGGGAAAGGGCAGAAGATACCTTCCGGATTCCGCACTCTGGCTGTTGAGTACCTGCAGGTTTTCAAGGGTGTGCAAAAGGCCCCGGGCAGCATCGGTTCCCGCATCTTTGCCGTGCACTGCAGCCGATAAAGACTGTTTCAATGCCGCCCCTTTGAAATCCTGTGCCATTATGGTATCCAGCAATGCCGTCATCTGCTGTTTGTCCATCAATGGCCCGGCCGGGGATTGACTGCCCGAAAATTGTCTGCCTGCCCCTTGCTTTAGAGACCCGGGCGCCTGGTTTATCAGAACATCTGCCAGTTTTCTTTCCAGCAGCAGTCCGCCTTTGTCCATGAGCCGGGGCAAAAACCCGTCATCCCGCCGGCTGGATTTTAATGCCATATTATCCAGTATGGTGAAAAGTTGTGCCTGGTCGGTCTTGAACAATGTCCCGAGGGTATCGGGCCGGGAAAAAAACTGCAGCAGGGGAGCCGGGTGTTTTGGCACTCCCTGCTGCAAAGGTGCGGTAAGCCTGAGGACAAATCCATCTTTTCCGACCTGGACCTTGAGATGAATGTCTTCGCCAGGAGCAAGCATCACATTGGTTTTGACACTGATTTCCTGCCCGTTGATCAACAACCGGGCCTGGTTTGGCGGCTGCATCTGCACCACCCTGGCCTGGACGGTCTGGTTGTTTTTCAGTGCAAAAAGCGGCGCGGACTGCCCCTTTTCAGCGACAACCTTCATCGCTGCACTGGAAACATGGATTGCCGGTATCATCATGTCTGCTCCATTGCAATGAACTTTTCTTTCAGGTCGATGACCAGCTGAACCTCCCCTTTGGGGAGTGAAAGTTGCTGTGCAATGGTGTCAATATCCATTTTCTGGTAATACAGGTCGATGATCTGGTTCTGCTGGTCCACTACACTGGTGCCTCCGGATATCAGCGGTTCGGAAAAGGGGCGTTTCGGTTTGTCCTCCTGAAATGTTTTCTGCCGGTCTTCCAGTTTCCGGTGGAGGGTTTCCGCCCTGGACAGCAGCAAGTTGATACTGATAATCCGGGAATCCAGGGTTTCATTGATGTTTTTGATCAATGCGCGCTTTTCCCGGATCTGACGGTCAAAACTTGTGGCGGCATCTTTGGCCTGGGCCACAAGAGGGGTGAGCATATCAAGTATATCCCTGGCAGATCCGGCAGCTTTTTCATCTCCTGTGTTCTCTTTTGGGTTCCCGGTTCGGAATGCGTTCCCAATTTCATCACCAGGGTGATGCTTGTCTTCATTTTCGTACCGGCGGTTGATGCGTCGGATAATCAGGCCCATGGCAACAAACAGGAAAACATTGACAATACACAGGACAACCACGAAAAATTCCAGGGAGAATATCCGGGTCATGCCGTGGTATCCAAAATCTGTCCTGCCCTGTCAGGGTCCAGGGCAGGGTCCTGTGTTACGCTATCGGAATGCTGTGCAGATTTTTTTGGAGGATGCTGTTTTCTATCCGACTGGTCCCGTTTTTTTTGCAGGCGGCGCTGTGTCTGTTTTTCCTTTTGTTTCTTAAGACGTTCAGATTCTTCAGATTCCAGAACGGTGGAATTTTTCATTTTTTCCTGTGCCTGCTGCAGGAGGGCGGCCTGGTCCGGGGATGGCTTTGGTGAATGGGCCTGCTGACTTATTTCCTGGGCAATACCCGACTGCTGAAGTATCTGGTTGTGTCCGGAAATCGTGGTCATGGTTCTTTCTCCCTAGCTGGTTTCAAAAGATGTGAAACTGACCTTATCAATATATCCTTTTGGTAACACATTTTTCAATCCAGCCTCAACACCCATGATCAGTTCGTTTTGTGTTACCTCATTTCTTTTTTCCCATACCAGGTTCTGTTGAATGGATGCATAAATCAGGTCCCTGAAAAAGGGAAGATTGCTGTTTATTTCATCATACGCCCGCTGGTCTGAATAATCAACAGAGATATCCAGCGTGATATAGGCCATGTCCGTAGACCGGTCCGATGCCAGAACAATGAAATTTTTCAAGACCATGCTCCCGGATTTTGCCACGGGGACCAGGGGTGCGACATCGACGATGACACTGTCCACCTCTGAAGGAACGTCCTGAAGGTTTTCCAACAGCCCTTCGGCTGCCTGCCCGTCTCTGGTTATTTCCCCAATGGCCTGGATTGTCTGCTCATTTGTGATCGGCAGTTCCGGAACCCGGGGAAAAAACAAAAAATAGGCTGCGGGTACGGCAATTGCCAAAACCAGTAACGCCGATGCCACCGCAGCCAGCAGTTTCGACCGGTACCATTTGTCCCCGGTCTGCTGTGGTCTGCCCTCATCGATCCAGGCATCTTCAGAACCTGCTTTTTCCAGTATCACCTGGTCATTGTCCGGAGTATCCGGGTCATCTTCATTGTCTGAAAAATCTTGATCTGCCGCATCATTATCCAGGATATCTTCGAGATCATTTCCCAAAGCATTTCCGAGGATATCTTCATCTTCCTGGTCCGCACTCATGAGAAGGGTATCAATATCATCCTGGGAAATCAGGATATCCTCCTCCTCATCCTCTTCGTCTGAAGCAGCCTCACCGTCCGGTGCAGTCCCGTCATCTGATGCGGCAGTCATCTCCACCTCTTCTTCGTCTTCTTCATACGGGTCCCGGAGCAGGGCATCAATATCTTCCTGGGTAACATCACCCTGGTCTGGCAAAGTTTCCAGCACTTCTTCTTCCGGGGCATCCAGATCCACATCATCCAGATTCACCTGATCCGGTGCAGGCACTTGTGTTTCCCTTGCAGCCTGTGGTTCATCAAGGACTACCGGATCTTGGGCCGGTACGATTTCAGGGGGATTTTGCATCAGCACATCCAGTGTTTCCTGGGTGATCCGACAGTCTGCCGCATTTACTGCCTGGTCAGGGCTGATGACAAAATCATCCCGGGTTGCCTGGTTCACGGTTTCATCGGTTTCCATGAATGCTGAATCCGCTGCGGTTTCAGGGGATGCAGCGGTTTCCTGCGGCGTTTCCGGATTTTGGGAGGGATTCATCAACCGGTCAATGTCTGCCTGGTCAATCAGCTCCATCTCTTCATACTCATCGCCGTCCTCTTCCGGGTCATCATCATTTCGGCCATCCTCCTCCAGACTCACCGATCCCCCGCCCAGCAGGCTGTCAATATCGTCCTGGGACAGTTCGCCCGGGTCGTCTTGTGTATTCTCCTGTTCGTCGGCCGGTGTATTGTCGGCACCGCTGTTGAGAAGGCTGTCGATATCATTCTGGGACAACTCCCCTTCTGCTTCAGGATCATCCGGCGCAGGTTCTGTTGTCTGCCTGCCCATGAGTCTTTCAATGTCATCTTGGGACAATTCACCCAGGTCATCTGTCTGGTCTGCATCCATGACGTCAGGGCTTTCTTCGGGCGCTTCAATGGAAGCTGAATCCAGGAGTTTATCAATATCATCCTGGGATACCAGATCATCCTGGTCCTGATTGGGATCTGCCATGCATCACCTCTTTATTGTATTGTGTTCAATAATCCTGGAGCCTGGCCCGCAGTTTCACCAGCACTGCGGAATGAATCTGACAGATACGCGATTCCGTCAAGGAGAGCACCTCTCCGATCTCCTTGAGTGTCAACTCATCATAATAATACAGTGATACCACCATCTGTTCTTTTTTACCCAATGTTTCAATGGTTTGGGCCAATACCCGTTTCAGTTCCGCCCTGTCCAGATGATCGGCAGGCGTGTCGTGCTCCTTGAGTCCGGACTCGAACCGGGTCTGGGAATAGGCATCATTTTTTTTTGTCCTGATAAAATCATCCAGGTTCAACACCGCAGCTCCGTGAATATCAGTGAGCATATCCTGATAGGCCTCGATGTCGATATCCAGGGCATCCGCCACTTCCTGGTCAGTTGCAGAAGCCCCTTTTTTATCTTCTATCTGTTTTACCGCGCTGGTGATCTCCTGGATTTTTTTGCGCATGGACCGGGAATAGGTATCCATGCTCCTGAGTTCATCCAGTATTGCGCCTTTGATCCGGTACTGGGCATAGGTTTTCAAACTGACGTGTCTGGAGGGGTCAAATTTATCCACTGCATCAATCAACCCCAGAGAACCGGCTGAAATCAATTCGTCAAACAATACGCTGGCGGGCAGGCGCATGGCAAATCTTGCGGCAATGCGCTTGACCAGAAAAGCATATTCAACAATACTTTTCTGCCGCCACGCATGGTGGTTTTTTTGTGATGCGGGTATTTTTTTTTTCATAAACCCATACACCATCCGGTCATGTGGCTGTCTGAAACACCTTGTTCATAAAAAACGTCAGGTTCCCCCGGGAACGGTTGGATTCCTCCTGGTTCAAGATCGCGGAAGCAATGGTTTTCATGGCCCTGGCTGCAGCAGCATCCGGGGTTTGGTCCAACAGAAGACTGCGTTTTTGCACTGCCTGCTGCAGTTGTCTGTCAAAGGGGATATGGCCAAGGTATGCAAGCACCACATCTTTTAAAAATTTATCAAGGGCATTGCTCAGAGAGCCGAACACCCGTTTGGCATCTTTTTCAGATTCCGTCATATTGACAATCAGCTTGAAATACCGGGTTTTATACTCTTGGGACATGACTTTCATCATGGCATAGGCATCGGTGATGGAGGTGGGTTCAGTGGTGGCAATGACAATACATTCATCAGACGCTGCATTGAAATACAGTACATTGGAAGAGATACCCGCCCCTGTATCCACCAGTATGATATCCGCCTGATCCGCCAGTGCTTCAAATTCACCTAAAAGGGTCAGTTTCTGGCCTTCATTCAATTGGGTCAGACTGGCAAACCCGGAGCCCCCTGGTATGATATGGATGCCATGACGGGTCTGGATCATGATATCTTCCAGGGATTTTTCTCCGGAAATCACGTGCCGCAGGGTGTATCTGGGCCGCAGATTAAACACAATATCAATATTGGCCAGGCCCACATCCGCATCAATTATCACCACCCGCATGCCTTGTCTGCTCATGGCAACAGCCAGATTCCCCACGATATTTGTTTTGCCCACACCGCCTTTTCCCGAGGTTACGGCAATAACCCTGGGAAATTGTTTCACAGGGGATGGCATACGCGTTTTTCTCCTTGCCATTATATCGGTTTTTGCAATATCTCTGAGCCCTTTTGCCTGATCCACCCTTACACATCTCCTTTGGTATTTTTGCCCAGAATGACCTTCACCAGGGTCTGTCTGTCCGGTACAATCAAATCCTCGGGCACTTTCTGGCCGTTGGTGAGCAGGGAAACCGGCAGATTCATTTCATTGATCTGATCCAGGATCTTACCGCAGCGCCGCACTTCATCTATCTTGGTAAACACATAGGTATCAGGGGTAAACACTGAAAATGCCTGTGCTGCTTCTTTCATATTAATGGATTCTGCGGTAACACTCAAGGTTAAATGAATGGAAATGCCAAAATCGGTTTTCATGAGTGCCAGGATTTCATTGATCCTTTCTTTATCATAATGGCTGTGGCCGGCGGTATCGATGAGGATCATGTCCATGGATTTCATCCGGTCCAGGGCGCAGCAAAGATCTTCGGCACTGAAGGCGGGCACGCAGGGCAGGCCCATGATACCGGCATATGCCTTGAGCTGTTCAAATGCCCCCACCCGGTAATTGTCCACAGATACCAGCCCCACCCGCATCTTGCGTGTAAACCGCAGCACAGCTGCCAGCTTTGCAATGGTAGTGGTTTTCCCCACACCGGTGGGGCCTACAAAAGCCGCCACATGGGGAAGACCTGAAATATTGGTGCGCCGAAAAAAATCTTTTACCGACAAATGGTTCAAACACTGGTGCATGACATTCTGCTTCAGGCGCCTGATCCGTTCACCAGGTGTCAGACCGTCATCCATGTCAGCCGATGCTTTTTCAATCAATGCGCAGGCCAGGCTCTCACTGACCCCGGACCGCAGGAATGAAGCCAGAATCCCCGCGGATTCAAACTGGTGGCATAACACCTTGTGCATGCCGCTGCCCATGCCGGCCAGGGCAACCATATCTTTTATTTCAGCAATATCTGCCTGTAAAGAAGCCAGCAGGTCGCCATTTTCCGAGATATCCGCCTGTTGTGTCCGGATACCGGCTTCCACTTCCACCATTTCTCTGCCATAGGGATCACGGGGCTTTTTGGCAATTTTTCTGGTGGACAGGATCATGGCTTCCGGTCCCAGTTCCTGCTTGATACTGGCGATGGCCTCCTGAATATTGGCGGCTGTAAAAATGCGCTTATTCATTTTTCAGACTCACTTTGCCACTGGCCTTCAGATTAATCTCATCCGCTATTTCCGCATGGGATATCACAAAAACCATCGGGAGAGAAGGTTCAATCAATTTTCTAAAATGGCGGCGCAGGGTCGGCGTGGTCATGACCACCGGCTGGGTGTTGACCGCCAGCAGTTTTTCCACTTGTCCTGTCACTGCCTGGACAATTTGCTGGGCCATAACCGGATCCAGTGCCAGGTATGATCCATGTTCCGTGCGCTTGATATTTTTGGTGAGAATCTCTTCCAGCTGCCGGTCAAGGGTGACTACCTGAAGCTCCTTTCCCTCGCCCAGATACTGGGCAATCATGGACCTGGAAATACGCTGACGTACATATTCCGTCAGCAGATCCGGGTCCTTTCCCATGGGTGCAAAATCCGCCAGGGTTTCCACGATGGTGAGCAGGTCCCGGATGGATATTCTTTCCCGCAAAAGATTCTGGAGCACTTTCTGGACGGCACCCACGGTTAAAAGGTTTGGAACAAGCTCTTCCACCGCCTTGGGATTTGTTTTGGCAAGATTATCCAGAAGGTGCTGGACATCCTGACGTCCCAGCAGCTCATGGGCATTGGTCCGGACAACTTCCGTCAAATGGGTGGCGATAACCGTTGCATTATCCACCACCGTATACCCTGCAAATTTTGCCTCTTCCTCTTTGTCCATGGGAATCCAGAACGCCGGAAGCCCGAATGCGGGTTCAATGGTTTCAATGCCGTCAATTTTCCGGGCCGCACCCCCGGGATCCATTGCCAGCAGATGATTGACCATAAGTTCGGTGCCGGCGGCCTCAACCCCCTTGATCATCAAACGGTACTGGGCCGGGCTCAGATTCAGGTTATCCCGGATGTGGATGGGGGGAACAATAATACCCATTTCAGAGGCGAACTGCCGTCTGATGGCACGGATTCTTCCCAGAAGGGTGCCGTCCTGCTGTTTGTCCACCAGGGGAATCAGTCCGTATCCCACTTCCAGTTCAATGGTGTCCAGGGCCAACAGGTGATCCACATCTTCGGGCCTTCCGGTGACATCTTCTTCAGCCTCGGTTTCCATGAGGGCATCCTGTTCTTCTTTTTCATCCACCCGCAGAAAATACCAGGCAATGGTTCCCATGACCAGGCCCAGGGTCATGAACGGCACCGATGGAAGGCCGGGGATCAGTCCCATGCCGAAAATGATCACCGCACCGATGAATACCGGGGTGGAACTGGACAGCAATTGTGCGGCAAACTGCTTGCCCATCCGGGAATCAGAGCCTGCCCGGGAAACCAGGAGGCCTGCTGCGGCAGAGATCAACAAAGCGGGAATCTGGGATACCAGACCGTCCCCCACCGTCAACAGGGTATAGTTGGTGAGTGCTTCTCCCATCTCCATGCCCTGCTGCAGAACGCCGATGATAAAACCGCCACCGATATTGATCATGGTGATGATGATACCGGCAATGGCATCTCCTCTGACAAACTTGGATGCACCGTCCATGGCCCCGTGGAATTCAGACTCCCGGGCAATGGCCTGGCGCCTTTCTCCGGCCTCGATCTCATCGATCATCCCGGCATTGAGATCCGCATCAATGGCCATCTGCTTGCCCGGCATGGCATCCAGGGTAAACCGGGCCGCCACTTCCGCAATCCTGCCGGCACCTTTGGTGATAACCAGGAAATTGATCAATACCAGGATGATAAAAATAATCAGCCCCACCACATAATTGCCCCCCACCACAAAACTGCCGAAGGACATGATGATGGCACCGGCTGCCATGGGTCCTTCATTGCCGTGCAAAAGAATCAGGCGCGTGGATGCCACATTCAATGACAACCGGAACAGGGTCAATACCAGGAGCAGGGAGGGGAAAATGGCAAATTCAAGCGGTGCTTTGGTATACATGGTGGTGATGAGCACCACGATGGCAAAAGAAATATTCATGGCCAGAAAAAAATCCAGAATGATGGGATGCAGGGGCAGGATCATTGCCATGAGAATGCCGATAAAGGCAACGATCATCAGAATGTCCGAAGATTCCCTTCTCAGCCCTGCCAGTATGCCGGTTTCCTGTGCAGCCATTTATCCCTCTGTTGTATCCTGTTCCTTGACACTGTGTGCCAAATATTTGGCTTTTTTATCCCTGCCTGTTTTTCAATCGATATACATATGCCAGCAGTTCCGCCACTGCCTGGTAATATTCCATGGGGACTGCCTCTTCTATGTCCACATGACTATACAAATTTCGGGCCAGCTGTTTGTCTTCCACCAGGGGCACATCATTTTCCCGGGCAATCCGCCGGATATTTTCCGCCACAGGCCCGGCTCCTTTTGCCGTCACCATGGGTGCATCCATCTGCGTATTATCATATTTCAAAGCCACGGCCAGCCGGGTGGGGTTGGTCACCACCACATCCGCCTCCGGCACGGCCGCCATCATGCGTTTCCTGGCGGCTTCCTGCTGGAGCTGGCGTATCCGGGATTTGACCATGGGATCACCTTCCGTTTGTTTGGTTTCATCCTTGACCTCTTTTTTGGTCATTTTCTGTTCTTCTAAAAATTTCCATCTCTGGTACGAATAGTCCAAAATTGCCACAACCAGCATGATCAGACAGACTTTTATAAATATCCAGAAGGTTTCCAGCAGGATAAACAGCAGGATATGACCGGTGCTGTTGTCGTAAAGCCTTGCAATATCGGTGAGTTCTCCTTTTATGGCATAATAGACCACCAAAGAAATTACAAACACTTTCACAAGGGTTTTGACAAACTCCACCACTGCCCGGGAGGTGAATTTCTGTTTAAAACCGCTGATGGGGTTCAGGCGGCTGGGCTTGGGTGCCAGAGATTTCCAGGATATCATAAATCCCACCTGGGCAAAATTGGCGGTCAACGCCGCCAGACAAACCGCTGCAAACACAGGCAGACAGGTGATCAGCATCCGTTCCATATGATACCCCAGCAGATGGACAATGTCCACCGGTGTTAATTCGGGAATCCGGTCAAACCGCAAATTATACTGAAGCACCCTCACCATGTTCTGATAAAAATGAAAGGCTGCCGCAAACAAAGACAGTGCCCCTGCCAGCAGTACAAACACCGATGTGACTTCCATACTTTTGGCAACCTGTCCTTCTTCCCGGGACTTGCCAAGCTTGCGCGACGATGCGTCTTCGGTTTTCTCTCCGCCGCTTTCCGGATCTTCAGCCATGAATCATCCTCCGCCCATGAAAAACAGCAGATACATGAGTATTTTTTTAAACTCCGGGATATAATCCCTGGTGATGATGGCTATAATGTCAAGGGACAATCCGAACAAGAACAACCCGACAATGATTTTCAGGGGAAATGCCACAATCATGACATTCATCTGGGGAGAAAATTTGGATACCAGACCAAATCCGGCGCTGACAAACATCAGGGAGGCAATCACCGGTGCACCGATTTTTATGGCCAGCAAAAAAAGATGCGCCATCAATGCCATCATTTTTGCCAGTACCGGCTGGGGCATCATGAAAACCCCCAAAGGAACCAGCTCAAAACTGTCCACCAGGGCCGATATCATCACATGGTGCCCATTGAGGATCAAAAAAATCACCAGTCCCACCCAGTACCCCAGCTGGTCCAGAATGGACACATTGGCACCGGTCTGGGGATCAATGACATTGATCATGGCAAATCCCATCTGGAACCCGATGATCTGGCCTGCCAGCTGAATGGACCCTAAAAATATCCGCAGGCACAGGCCCAGGATCAGGCCGATCAATGCCTCGGCACCGATCATCAAACCTGTGGAAACCGCATCCAGGGGAAACCGGTCCAGATCCACCGGCACAACGGTATACAGAACCAGGGACAATATCATGGCAAATCCTGTTTTCACCAGGGCGGGAAATGCATTGGACGAAAAGATGGGAAACATGAACAACAGGATACTGATCCGCATCAACACCAGCATATAGGTCTTGAAACGGAGCGGATCGATGATGTTGAGTATTTCCATATGCCCTGCCCTGCTACCGGATATAATACGGGATGTTTTCAATGATCCGTCTGGTAAAGGATGTTATTTCCTCCAGCATCCAGGGGGCCGCATACAGCAGCCCTAAAAAAACAGCAATAATTTTGGGTACAAAGGTCAATGTCATTTCCTGCACCTGGGTGACGGCCTGGAAAACGCTGATCACAAGACCGGCCAAAAGCCCCAGGCCCAGCATGGGCATGGAAAGATAGATGGTGAGGACAATGGCCTGTTTGGCAATTTCAACCACAAATTCCGGTGTCATGGCTATACTCCAAAACTTTTCAACAAAGACCCTGTAATCAGGTGCCAGCCGTCCACCAGCACAAACAGCATCAGTTTAAAGGGCAAAGATATCATGATGGGCGGCAGCATCATCATGCCCATGGCCAAAAGCACAGAGGCTGTGACCATGTCAATGACAAGAAAAGGGATATACAACAAAAACCCGATAATAAAAGCGGTTTTCAACTCACTGATCACATAGGCCGGGATGAGCACCAGCAGGGAAACATCGTCACGGTTCTCGGGTTTTTTGATCTCCGCTTCCTTGACAAACAGGGCCAGGTCCGCTTCTCTGGTATTGATGAGCAAAAATTTTCTGATGGGTTTCTGGGCCATCTCAACGGCGGTATCAAAAGAGATCTCCCTTTCCATGTACGGGTTCAATGAGGTGTTGTAAATTTCCAGCCCCACCGGCCTGATGATGAAAACAGTCATGAACAGGGCCAGGCCGATGATTACCTGATTGGGCGGGCTGGTCTGGGTTCCCATGGCCTGGCGCAGAAAATGAAACACCACCACCAGCCGGGTAAACGGGGTCATGAGAACCAGGATTGCCGGTGCCAGGGCAAGCACCGTGAGCAGCAGAATAATTTCCAGCACCACTGCCACCTGTTCGGGCTCTGTGGCCGTGGTCACATTCAATTCAAGGGAAGGAATGGGAAATGTCACAGCCAGGGCATCTGTGGCAATAAACACAAGGCAGAGAGCCAGGAAAATCCCGGTGAGCGCTGCAAAGCGCAAAGGAAAACGATCACCCATGTGGGTATGCCCGGGCATCATAACTGCCCTTTTTTGTGTGCAGGATCTGCCTTTTTCCCGGGATCTGTTCTAAAAATACTGCGGTCCAATGTTTTCGCCAGTATCCGTGAAAATCCCGGACTGTCCTGGGAGGCCGCCGCCGGCAGATCCGTGTTTTTGTCCAGCACCGCAATCTTTGTGATATTGGACGGGGTCACCCCCATGAGAATAATCTCCTCCAGCACCTTTACCAGTACCAGTTTTTCCTTGGGGGACAGATGATGAACGGCCAGCACCCGGATCAGATCCCGGCTGTTTTTCACCCCCTTGAT
Organism: Desulfotignum sp.; assembly: GCA_011390635.1. GTDB lineage: Bacteria > Desulfobacterota > Desulfobacteria > Desulfobacterales > Desulfobacteraceae > Desulfotignum. Next base: position 13,271 of record JAABSA010000055.1, read on the forward strand.
GCCGGTAAACCGCCGGACCAGATAGACCACCAGCAGCAGCAGGGCCAGCACCATAAAAAGCATGCCGAATGTTCTGGCAAATGCCATCCATATGTCAGTGCCTGCATTCATTGGTTCTCTGATGCCAGAGACTTCACCCGGTCAATGGGGGTGATCACATCTGTGAGCCGGACGCCGAATTTTTCATTGACCACCACCACTTCTCCCCGGGCAATGAGTTTGCGGTTGATATACACCTCCAGGGGTTCGCCTGCCAGTTTGTTCAACTCAATAATAGAACCCTGTCCCAGTTGCAGCAGATCATTGACCAGCATCCTGGTTTTTCCCAGCTCCACGGACAGTTCCAATGGAATGTCCAGGATAAAATCCAGTTCCCGTGCTTCCTGCTCTTCGGTTTTTCTCATTGCATCTTCGGGTTCAGATGCTTCATTTTCATTTTCATCAGCCATGATTTACCCAATCTCTGTTGTGATTTTTTCTGTTATCTTGAACGCCTGGAATCCCCGCTGGACCCCGATAAAGCCCTTGAGTTTTTCAAGTCCGTCCACATAACAGGAAAGCGGATCACTGGCATCATTATCCAGCTGAATCACATCCCCTTCCTGCATGTACAGCAATTTTTCTCCGGTTATTTCGGTTTTTCCCAGCTGGATCCGCAAAAATATTTCTGAATTGAGAATCACTTCTTTTATCATCCGCCGCCAGTTGGTATCGATCTCCTCCAGTTCCGCCTGGACCCCGGAGGACAATTTATGGCGCATGGGCTCGATCATGGAATAGGGGTAACACACCACCAGGTTGCCGGCCACCTGTTCCAGTTCGATCTCAAACCGGGTCACGATCACCAGATCCGTGGGCAGGACAATGGCGGTGAACTGGGGGTTCATCTCCGATCGGATCAAAGTGGTTTTCACAGGTTCAATGGGTACCCAGGAGGTCTCAATGTTTTTGAGCACCGCCACCACAGCCTTCTGGATCATCACTTCCTCGATGGTGGTGAATTCCCTGCCCTCTACCCTGGCTTTTCCCAGGGCTTCTCCACCGAAAAACGTATCAATGAGATTATACACCAGCTGACTTTCAAGGACCACCAGTCCATGTCCCCGCATCGGTTCCATTTTAAACACATGCAGACTGGTGGGTACGGGCAGGCTTCTGATGAATTCGGAAAATTTGAGGCTGTCAAAGGGATTGGCACTTACATCCACATTGGTCTGCAGCAATGAAGACAAGGTTGCGCGAACCTCCCGTGACAACCGTTCATTGATGACATCAAAGGTGGGCATCCGTGCCCGCACCACCTTGTCCTGGCTGGTGAAGTCATAGGTCATGACCCCTTCCACCGGCACAGATACATCAGCATCCGCCCGGGTTTCCACCTCACCTGAATCAAGACCGTCTAACAGACTGTCAACTTCGTCCTGGGATAAAATTTCACTCATGATACCATCACTGCATTAAAAATTTGGTCAAATACACATTTCTCACCACAGGTGTGGCAAAAAGAGAATTAATCCGTTGGAGCAGATCATATTTGAGCTGTATTTTTCCTTCCGGAGTACGCAGTTCAAGCCAGGTGGATTCCCTTACCTGACCCTGAACAATGTCATTTATTCTATTTTTCATTACAGCAAGCTGTTCCCGCGCATCGGGATCAATCAATTCCAGGGCAATGTCCATATCCACATGGGCCATGGTGGAAGTACCTTTGAGGGAAAGCAGTTCAAAGGGTTCCAGGGTCACGATATCTGTAAAAACAGTATCATCGGCTGTCTGCAGCATTGCTGCAATATGTTCGCCATCACGCATATCTTCTGCAGAAATGGTTGTTGCCGCCAGGTCTTTTTTGTCTGAAGCCGGTGCATTGAAAAAAAAGAACCAGGCCCCGGCTGCCAGGATAACCGCTAAGCACACCCCCGAAATCACCAGATTCCTTTTGCCGGGTTTTCTTATGAAATGGAACCTGTTTTTGAACTTTTCCCCGAGGGATGTGTGTGATCCGCCTGGAATCTGTCCCTTATTTTCTGGTGCCATATCTTCTAAAAGTTTTTTGGCCACAACAACTCCTGCTGTTTAACAAAATTTACCCATCCACCTGGTTTTTACAGGTCCAATAAAACCATTGCACAATGAAAAAGCAATCACTGTGCCAAGGGATTCAGCAATCTTTATGATATTACAATACAGGGGTGATTATAAGGGGTGAGGGCTCTATTTGCAAAGGATATTACGGATAACAGACAGGCGGAAAAATTATGATAGAGAACGACACGACTGGTATGGACAGATCTGCCGGTCGGATATTTGTCAGGGATTTGACGCTTGGGATGAGATATGAGGGGTGGGGTGTGAGGATATCTGTTTTGATTCCCCGCACCCCATCGTTTTTTTATATGAAAGCCATCAGTACTCAGCTAAAAGCTAACAGCTAAAGGCTAACAGCTAAAAGCTAAAGGCTAACAGCTTTCATGATTTGTTGTGCCCGGCAGGGCATGGCCGTTATATAAAAAGGCTATCGTTTCATCTGAATGACTGTGTTCATCATGTCATCAATCGTTGTAATGGTTTTGGAGTTGGCCTGGAATCCCCTCTGGTTGACGATCATGGACACAAACTCTTCGGAAATATCCACATTGGACATTTCCAGGGAGTTGGGAGAAATGGTGCCAAGGCCGTTTTCCCCGGGCTTGTTGGTGATGGCTGCCCCGCTTTCTCTGGTTTCCCTGAACAGGTTCCCCCCCTCATTGGAAAGCCCGTAATTGTTCAGAAACTTGGCAAGCCCTACCCGGAACAAAGGAATCAGCTGGCCGTTGGAATAGATACCGGTCATCACCCCGTCAGAGGCAACATCCACTCCCTGCAGGTCTCCTGCTGAATACCCGTCCGCATCCTGGAAAACCGTGGTGGAAGATTTGGCAAACTGGGTGGTGGACAGGGAATCATTGACAAAATTATTCTCCCGGAAAACCGACCCGAAATCCAGCTCGATATCGGTTTCTGTTTCACCGAATTCTCCGCCGAGAAAATCGGTTGTAAAGCTGAAATATCCGGACTGCCCGATATCGGATTCATCCATTTCTGTCCAGGCCGTGGACCCGAGTATATCAAAACTGATTTCACTTCTGTCCGTGTACGGATGGGTACTGGGGCCAAATTTCAACGCATCGTTGAACAAAAACCGGATATCATCGTTATCATTGTCATTGCCTGATCCGTCCAGATCAATGACCGCCTCTGTTTGGTCACCTTTCAAGGTGGCGTTGGCATAATTTGGAGGCGGCACATTCGGATCTGTGGTGAATTCAAAAGACACACCTGCTGCAACTGGAGTCCCGCTTGCTCCTGGATCAAGCGTAAGATCTATTTCGTTATCGTCATTAAAATCAATTGCCCCCACAGTACCGGCTGTGGTCAAAACAGCATTGGGATATTCTTTGGGAGGTGTGGGATCAATCGTAAATTCAATAGACTGGCCTGCAGATGAGGACAAGGCAGATCCGAAAGTATATTGTATGGTAGACGCATTTGCACTTGAAACATACCAGAGGTTGAATACAGCATGGGTGTTGTCACTGGCACTGGTGTCTAATTCTATTTCTGTATCACCGAAAGTATCGGTTGTATCACCGGCACTGGTACTTAATGACCATTGATCAACCGGTCCCAGCCAATATATAGTTGGGAAAGGCGCTGCTGTGGGGGTAGCCCTTGCCCCTTCTCCACCAGGGGTTATGGTCAAAAGGGGATCGTTTTGGGGCACAAAATCAAAGGTGGATGTGAAATCTTCGGCTTTTAAGTCGTCATTCCATTTCCAGTCAGTCCCATCATACCGCAATTTGATGTCCTGAGTATACATGGAAAATGCTTCCACATTTTCCACCACAGTCATGGCCGCCGTAGTTGCTACTGGTATGCCTGCTGCATCATAAAAGGTCACATCAGAAACCAATGTGTCGGCATCATTGGCAATTTCAGGATTGCTCCAGAACCATTTTTCTTCATTCGGATTCCACACAATACCCAGATTCTTGCTGTCATGGGTCATGACACTGGGATCATTGATTTCCAGGGTGGTGTTGTCATTGGCAGTGTCACCGAAATACCGGGTACCTTCTATGCCCTGAACATGCAGATCGTTTCTGTTGTTGATATCAAATCCCAAAGAGTCGGTGGCTACGGCAGGCTGGTCCAGCCTGATTTTGAGATCTGGGTCCACATCTGCAGGGCCGTCTGGATTCAATGCAATATGGATCTCCTGGTTATCAGAATAGACTATGGTGGCATTGGGATAATTTTCAGGCTTTTCCGCGGCCTCAATAAAACCGCTTTGATCAACATCCACAAAATTCCAGGCAGTCCCATTATATTCAAAGGCAAAGCCATAACCATCCAGGGCCATTGCATCATAATTTAAAATTTCATAATTAATGGCATTCACGGTGTTAACCCCGTTGGCGTTGAAATTGCCCAGCCGTCCGGTGAACTTCTCCATGGTCAGATCCAGAATATCACCGCTGCTCTGGCTGAAGGTAATAGTTCCCCTGGCCAGCAGGCCCTTGCTGTCGGTTCCCTGAACTGCATTGCGCTGGTCTTCTTCCGGATTCATGGTGACAATGTATTCCCATTCCGTCCCGGATTTTTTATCATAAAAAATGGAAATATCATGGGTACTGCCCAGAGAATCATAGGCCTTGACCACTGTCTGATACTCATAGTTTGTACCTTCCATATGGGTGTCTTCTCCGGCATCCCAGTTGTTGGACAGCACCACGGATTTGCTTTGTGCATCAGCATCCAGGTTGGTGATGGCGGTGACTCTAGAACTTTTTTTCGGGGGATTGGTAAAGGCATCCAGCACGATATCTCTGATAGCCCCTACATCAGTGCCGGTGTCTTCATCCAGTTCCCATCCCTGGACAATATAGCCTTCCGGATTCACCAGCTGACCCTCTTTGTTAAACAGAAAATTGCCGGCCCGGGTATAAAAGGTATTTTCTTCATTGGTCTGGCGCATGACAAAAAATCCGTCCCCGCCAATGGACAGATCCGTGGTATTGCCGGTGGACTCAAAAGACCCCTGGGCAAAATTCTGACTCACATCCCCCAGTGCCATGCCCCGGCCCATCTGACCGGTACCGGCCTGGGTGGCCACACTTTCATACAGGGTATCAGCAAATGTGGATCTGCCCTTTTTAAATCCGATGGTATTCAGGTTGGCAATATTGTTACCCACCACCTGAAGGCCGTTTCCCATGTTTTTCAACCCGCTGGTACCGGTGAACAATGAGCTTGATAAAGACATATTCTTTCTCCTGTTTATGTACTCCCGACACGTTCATGCACCATGCCGGCATGATGTCGTGTTGATCCTGCTGTGTTAATTAATGCCGGTTACGGCTGAGGGAGAAACCAGTCTCCCGGTATTTCCCAGTACAAGGTATTGGATATTGTTGATATTTCTGATGCCGGACACCTCTCCGGAAACGGTTGCAGAAGCGGTTTTCGAAGCGGTGTCAACCCCATAGTAGTACAACCCGTCAGGCACTGGATCACCGGCATCGGAAAGGCCGTCCCATTGAACAATATTGTCACCCGCACGGGTATCTTCGGCATCCATGTGAATGGTGCGCACTATCTGTCCATACCCATCCATAATATTCACAGTGGCAGGTTCCTGTGTTTCAAGCACAAAACCGAGCCCTGCCCCTGAAACTGCACTGTTTTCCACCTGAACCACAGGCTTGTCCGACGTGATGGTCTCACCCAGATACCCGAGAATGGATTCAGATGCGGTGTTATTTCCGCCTGTATCACTTTTGCC
>JAABSA010000056.1:0-18303 GCA_011390635.1 Desulfotignum sp.
TGACGGCAGCTTGCGCTTTGATATAAAAAAAGAAAGCGATCTTGCCACCCCTCTCCCAGATCAAAAAATAACGGCTTCTATAAATATCGATTCCTATGATGTCATACCGGGTAAATCCTCAGGGTCCTCAGCCGTTGACCTGTTGGACTGGCTTTCATTTGAGGCAAAAAACAATCTTTGTGAATATATCCAAAGCCGATGGCATATGGACAAGCCGAAAGACAACGATCAGTGGAAACAAAAAGATTGGAGTTGGTGGGAAACGGATATGATGGTCGGATGGGATGAAATATATCCCCATGACCCCAATTTGCTGCTTCATATGCCTGATAAAAAGTATTGGGTGATTGATGCTTACTGTGTCAACCCTCAGTGTAATTGCAAGAATATGGGACTTTCATTTTTGTATGCAACTGAGAATAAAGCCCAGGATGTCGGCGGAATGTTAGTTGATCTTAACAAATTTGTGCCAGATCAAATTATTCCACGAAGTAAATCCTCAACGGAACTGACTGAGATGTGGAAAACGTTTTTAGCCCAGCCGGGCATAAAAAAAGAACTGGGCCGCCGGCAAAAAAAGATGCAGAAAATCGGGAAGGAACTTGTAAAATTGAAAACCGTAACAGGGTCCGGGAAAGTGCCAACCACTTCAAAATCGAGAGCAGTAAAGGTCGGCAGGAATGATCCCTGCCCGTGTGGATCTGGAAAGAAATTCAAGAAATGTTGTTTTTGACGTTTGTTTCCATTTCTCATATTCCCCGAATAACGGCCAAACCGAAGACCTGATATACAATTTGGCAGATCAAATCAAGGTGAATTGAGGCGAGGACCATCAGCGCCACAAAACCCGTTTATCGAGTAGAAGACTCCCCCGGACTATCCCTGTCATTCAATCCTTTTGGCCAGGCTTACAGTCAAAAAAAATCCAACCAAAACCGATTTCTTACAGATTCAATAATAACTTCAAATACGTAAGTTCTTTCATCCAGTCCTTCTAAAAAAAACATCCGGTGCCTCTTCACCCAATTTGTCCCTATTGTTTGACCTGAAAGGGTTGCAATGATGATTTCTGGCCACAAAACAAGATCCGTGTTTGAGCGGTATAATATTGTAAGTGAGGATGACTTGAGAGTAGCTTCCAAAAAGCATGAAGAATACCAGAAAAATCAGATGGGCACAATTTCGGGCACAGTGTCCGATTTGCCCAATAATAAAAAAGCTTCCAGTGAAAATCACTGAAAGCCTCTTTATTATTGGGTTTTGCTGTGGTGCCCAGGAACAGAATCGAACTGCTGACACGGGGATTTTCAGTCCCCTGCTCTACCGACTGAGCTACCTGGGCGTGAACAGCAAACAGAAGGCTTTATATGTTTTTTGGTAATTGATGTCAAGCAAAAAATGAAACTTTTGTGGGGTTTTACATATCACCCAATCGGTGTTGGATCAGGGCGGCCCCGCAAAGGGCAGCGGTTTCAGCACGCAGAATACGGGGACCCAGGGTATAGGGGGTAAACCCTGCGGCAGATGCACCGGCTATTTCAGGTTCTGAGAATCCGCCTTCGGGCCCGATCAGCAGGATGGTTCTGTTCTCTCCCTCCAGGGGGGTCAGGCAGGACAGTGGCCGGCTGCTTTTTTCCCAGAATGCAATGCAATGATCAAATTCCGGCGTCAGTTCCAGAATGTCATCAAAGGTTTTGGGAGAAGATATTTCCACAAGCCGGCTTCGCCTGCACTGCTTGATGGTTTCTTTTGCAATGGTATGCCAGCGCTCCATACGTCTGGCCAGTGCTTTGGTATCCGGAACAGGAATGGAGCGCTCGCAGTAAAAAGGGATCCATCGGGTAATGCCCATCTGGGTCAGGCCCTTGATGACGGTATCCATCTTCTGGTGTTTGAGCATGCCCGAGCACACGGTGAAAGGCAGGGGGGATTCACTTTTGGATGCCTGAGAATTTACAATTTCCAGGCGTACCCTGTCAGGTGATGTATCAATGATGCGGCCGGTAAAATCGGTTCCCCGGCCGTCTGTGAGACAAAGAATATCTCCTTTGTTCAGCCGCAGCACCCTTGCAATATGACGGGCGTCCTGGCCGGCGATCACGGCCTGGTTCCGGTGGATCAGTTCCAGGGGTAAAAAAAATTTCTGCATGGGGTTACACCAGAGATTTTACGGTTGTAATAACATGGTTCACCTGGTCCCGGGTGAGGGCGGCAAAAAGGGGCAGACTCAGGGTGCTGGCGTAATAGATTTCCGCTTCAGGGCATTTGCCTTGTGTGTAGGCGTATTTTTTTTGGTAATAGGGTTGCAGATAAATGGGGATATAATGGACCTGGCAGGATATGCCCTGATCAAGCAGTCCCTGGTATACCCGTTTTCTCACCCGGCTGCCCCGGTTGAACCGGATGGGATACAAATGGGGGCAGGCATTTTCTGCCAGCGCTTTTGGCGGCAGGATCAGGCGGCCGTCATCTTTGAATGCCCGGTTGTAGGTGCGAACGATTCTTTGGCGCAGGTCCCTGAATTGTTCGATGTGCCGGAGCTGGGAATTTCCCAGGGCGCATTGAAAATCGGTGATCCGGAAATTGCTGCTCAATGTATGCATTTCATAATACCAGGGACCATGCAGGTCAGTGTCTTTCCCAGCTGGGGTAAGGTTCCCGGGTCTAACCATGCCATGGTTTCGCAGGGACCGCAGTATGTCCGCCAGATGGTCATCATTGGTCATGACAGCACCGCCTTCCCCGCAGGTGATGGTCTTGGCCGGGTGAAAGGAAAAAACGGCCAGATCGGTATGGGCACAGGAGCCGCATTGAAAGGTTCTGCCGCCATGGGTATAGACCGATCCGATGGCATGGGCCGCATCTTCAATCACGCTGAATCCGTATTTTCGGGCCAGGTTCTGGATGGCAGGCAGGTCAGCCGGGGTGCCGGCAAAATCCACGGGGATTACCACCCGCGGCAAAGGATGGTTACTGCAGTATTGTGCCAGAGCCCGGGTATCCATGCACAGGGTGTCGGGGTCGATGTCAACAAAATCAGCCTTGCCGCCGCACAATTCAATGCAGTTGGCAGATGCCAGAAATGAATTGGGTGAGGTCAGGCCGATATCATCCGATGAAATGCCCAGGGCCATGCAGGCAAGGTGCAACGCTGTGGTGCCGCTGGAGCAGGCCACTGCATGTCCGGCTCCGGTAAGTTTGCACAGAGAAGCTTCAAAGCGTTCCACCTGGGGACCGGTGGTAAGAAAATCCGCACCAAGGGTCTGGCATACCTGCTGGATATCACTATCCTGAATCCATTGTTTTGTATAGGGAATCATTGGTGGTTTCCTTATTGTGTCGGGATGAATGTTTCTTTCTGTAAAGAATACGAAATCTTTTTGCAAAAAACAATGGAAACACTTTGCTGCAGAATATTTACGGATAATCTGACGGCAAATATCCCGTTTGCCGGTTTTTTTGCCGGGGTTTTAATGTATTGACACTTTGTGTGCACTTTGATAGGTTTTTGCAAAATGTTACATCAAAACTGATACGGTTTATTTTCGATGAAAGCGGGGGAATATGGCCGACAATACAGGGCAGGATGAGCAGATCATAGAATTGACGGATATTGTGGACGATGTGGATGCTGTATCAGAAGATGAAATGTCAGACAATGACATCATTGAACTTACGGACATTGATGCCGCATCTGATGCCCTTGTGGTGGAAGATGTTCTGCCGGATGGGTATGCTGTTTCACAGGAACAGCTGGAAGCGGCACTGGAAAGGATTATTGAGAAAAAATTTTCCCAAAAGATTGAGGCTATCCTGTTTGATGTGATGGAGCGCGTTATTTCCAGGGAAATCACGGAAATCAGGGAAAACCTGCAAAAGGATCTGGATCAGATCGGTTCATCCTGATTGCAGGATACAAATTGTGATAACAGGTTGCTGGGGATTCATATACTGATCCCCTTTTTCATTAATATGGGTATTGAGGAGCAGATTATGGGTTCGGATTCTCTGGATAAAGGATATGAGCCGTCGGGGATTGAAGAAAAATGGTACCGGTTCTGGCTGGACAACGGGTTTTTCAAAGCTGAAGAAACCAGTGATAAAAAGGCGTTTTCAATTGTGATCCCTCCGCCCAACGTAACAGGTGTGCTGCATATGGGCCATGCTTTGAACAATGTTATCCAGGATATCATGTGCCGCTACCGGCGGCTTCTGGGATATAATGTTTTGTGGATGCCGGGAACCGACCATGCCGGCATTGCCACCCAGAATGTGGTGGAAAGGGATCTGGCAGCAAAAGGCAAAACCCGTGATCAGCTGGGACGCGAAGATTTCATCAAAGAGGTCTGGAAATGGAAGGAAAAATCAGGGGGTGCCATTATCAACCAGCTCAAGCGGCTGGGGGCATCCTGTGACTGGGACAGAGAACGGTTCACCATGGATGAGGGTCTGTCCGATGCCGTGCGCAAGGTGTTTGTGCGGTTGTATAAGGAAGGGCTGATTTACGAGGGGCAGTATATTATCAACTGGTGCCCCAGATGTAAAACCGCCCTGGCTGACCTGGAAGTGGAATACGAAGAACATGATTCTTACCTGTATTATATCCGGTATCCCTTTAAAGGACACAAAAAAGGGCTCACCGTGGCCACCACCCGGCCGGAAACCATGTTCGGAGATACGGCCGTGGCAGTGAATCCGGCGGACGAACGGTTTGCTGATCTTTTGGAAACACAGGTGGTTCTGCCCCTCACCGACCGGACCATTCCCATCATCAGAGATGATTATGTGGATACCCAGTTCGGCACCGGCGCCCTGAAAGTGACTCCTGCCCATGATGCAAATGATTTCAACCTGGGAGAAAAGCATGGGCTGGAACGCCTCAAGGTGATTGATGAAGATGGAAACATGCTGGCAGGTGCCGGGCAGTTCCAGGGACTTGACAGGTTTGAATGCCGGGCCCAGGTGGTCAAGGCGTTGGCTGATCAGGGTCTGCTGGAAAAAAAAGAACCCTTAAAGCACAGTGTGGGCAACTGCTACCGGTGCAGGACAGTAGTGGAGCCGTCGGTTTCCAAACAATGGTTTGTCAAGGTAAAACCGTTGGCAGAAAAAGCCACCCGGGCAGTGCGGTCGGGTGAGACCCGCATTATTCCGGACACCTGGTCCAAGACCTATTTTGAATGGATGGACAATATCAGAGACTGGTGCATCTCCCGCCAGATCTGGTGGGGACACAGGATTCCGGTGTGGAAATGCCCGGGGTGCAGCCATGTGATCGTGGAAGAGTCCGATCCATCCGAATGTCCCGTGTGCGGATCAAAAAATATTGTCCAGGAGACCGATGTTCTGGATACCTGGTTTTCCAGTGCTCTATGGCCTTTTTCCACCATGGGCTGGCCGGAAGACACCCCTTTGCTTAAAACATTCTACCCCACCTCGGTTCTGGTCACAGGCTTTGATATCCTGTTTTTCTGGGTAGCCAGAATGATGATGATGGGGATTCACTTTAAAGAGCAAGTGCCGTTTGATGATGTGTATATCCATGCGTTGGTGAGAGATGAGCATGGCAAGAAGATGAGCAAATCCAAGGGCAATGTCATTGATCCTTTACAGGTCATAGAGCACTATGGGGCGGATGCCTTCCGGTTCACCCTGGCAGCCTTTGCCGCCCAGGGCCGGGATGTGAAGATGTCTGAATCCCGGGTGGAAGGATACCGCCATTTTGTGAACAAATTGTGGAATGCGGCACGGTTTGCACTGATGCATATCACCCCCAAAGATACTGCTTTTGATGATGCCAAATTATCGTTGTGGGAACGCTGGATTTTGTCACGTTCCGCCGCCACTTCCCTGGCGGTAAAGGAAGGCATTGAAAATTACCGGTTCAATGAGGCTGCTTCTGCGGTGTACCAGTTTGTGTGGCATGAGTTCTGTGACTGGTTCATTGAAACACAAAAACCCGCCCTGTACGAAAAACAGGGCGGGGTTCGGCGGGATACGGCCCGGGCTGTTCTGGCAAAGGTATTGGAAGATATTGTAATCATGCTGCACCCGTTCATGCCCTTTGTCACAGAAGAAATCTATCATATCCTGCCCACCACAAAAGGGTCGGTAATGCAGTCGTCCTTCCCGTATACAAAAGACACGTATGACCGGTACAGGAGCCTGCCGGTGGAAAGGGATATGGTATTTTTGTTTGACCTGATTTCAGGCATCCGCAATATCAGAAGTGAGATGAACATCCAGCCGTCCATGAAAATCAAGGTGCTGGCCAATACAGCAGATGAAAAAGAAAAACTGTTGATTGCTGAAAACAAGGCGGTTATTTCCAATCTGGCCATCCTGGAACGTATTTCCTTTTGTGAACCGGATAATGCACCAGCCTCCTGTGCCAGTTCTGTGACAGCAAACACCACCTGTTTTGTGCCCCTGGAAGGGGTCATTGATTTTGAAAAGGAGATACTGCGGCTGGAAAAGGAACTGGACAAAAACACCAAAGAGCTGATAGGGGTCCAGAAACGGCTCAGCAATGACAGTTTTCTGGAAAAAGCTCCCCAGGACGTCATTGATAAAGTCAATGGCCGGCACGAAGAACTTTCTGAGAAAAACGAAAAACTGGCTGCCAATCTCAAACGCATTCAGGATATGGCATAACCCCATGGATATGGTTGAACAGATTATTTCCCTGGCCCTGTTTGAAGATTCCGGCCTGGGAGATATCACATCGGAAAACATTCTGCCCTTATCCCGTCAGGGGACAGGGGTTATCATCGCAAAGCAGGACTGTATTCTGGCCGGTACCCGGGTGGCACAAAAAACCTTTCACATGCTGGATCCGGATATGGATATCCAGGTTATGTACACTGATGGAGATGCTGTACAAACAGGCAATGCAGTGCTGGAGGTCAAGGGAGATCTGCTGTGTCTGCTCAAGGCGGAGCGGGTGGCATTGAATTTTCTGCAGCGCCTGTCCGGCATTGCCACGTTGACCAGAACATATGCAGATGTGTTGAAAGATTCCCGGGTCAGGCTTACTGATACCAGGAAAACCACCCCGGGATGGCGCCTGCTGGAAAAGCAGGCGGTGAGGGCAGGGGGGGGCACTAACCACAGGTTTTCTCTGTTTGACGGAATCCTGATAAAAGACAACCACATTGCCGTGGCAGGCGGCATAGCTTCTGCAGTGGAGGCGGTGCAAAAACAGGCATCCCATTTGATGAAAATCGAGGTGGAGGTGTCTGATATGGACCAGGTAAAACAGGCATTGACAGCCGGTGCTGATGTTATCATGCTGGACAATATGTCCTGTGCAGCCATGAAGCAAGCGGTGGGTTTTATCAATGGCCGGGCTTTAGTGGAAGCATCAGGCAATGTCTGCCTTGAGAGGTTGAACGATATTGCCGCAGCCGGGGTGGACCTGATTTCCTGCGGGGCGTTGACCCACCAGGCTCAGGCTGTTGATCTGAGCATGCAGATTTTTCCGGGACCGGATAAAAATCAGCAGTAGGTCAGCCTGTTTCTTCCGTCTTTTTTTGATTGATACAGGGCCTGGTCTGTCCTCCGGATAAAAGAGGTGAAGTCTTCTCCCTCCCTGAGTTCACTGGCTCCGATGCTCACGGTCACCGAGCGCCTGACACCGGACTGGGGTTCAAACACGGCGGAACTGATGAGGTCCTTTATTCTGTTTCCCACCACGCAGGCTTTTTTGAGTCCGGTTTCCGGCAGCAGAACAGCAAACTCCTCTCCGCCATACCGGTAGGCGGTGTCCATTGACCGCATACAGGAGTTGATGATCCGGCCGATGGCCATGAGCACCTTATCCCCTTCCAGGTGGCCCCAGGTGTCATTGTAGTTCTTGAAAAGGTCAATATCCAGAATCATCAGGGACAGGGCATGGTTATACCGGTCGTTGCGCTCTATTTCCATTTTGATCTGCCGGAAAAAATGCCGGGAATTGAAAAGCTTGGTCAAGGCATCGGTGATGGCAAGCTGCTCCAGTTCCTTGAGCAGTTTGGCCCGTTCTTTTTTGAATTCCGCTTCCCGCAGTACCCGCTTGATACGCAGGTCCAGTTCCTCGAACCTAAAAGGTTTGAATATAAAGTCACTGGCACCGGTCTTCACCGCTTCTTCATAGGAATAGTCCGCACTGTAACCGGTCATGACCATGACATCAGTATCATATTTCTCTTTGATTATGCGGGTGAGTTCCAGGCCGTCCATGCCATGCATCATAATATCGGTGAGCACCACATCAGCAGGGAAGGTTTTCAGTTTTTCCAGGGCTTCTTCAGCACTGGAAGCGCTTTGTACCCGGTAGGAGAGGAGTGTGAGATATTCTTCCACAGATTCTTTGATGGCGGAATCATCGTCAACAATCAGGATAGCATAGGCCATTTTCTTATGTTCTCCAGGAAACTTGGGTTGGTCATATGGGCTTGTCTTGACACGCTTTCCTGCAATTGATACATGTAAACCAGAAATTTATATGAACAAGAAACTTAACTTAGAAACACAATACTTGTCAACTCTTAGTTTGGAGCACCATTGAAGATTCATCAAAAACAGATCCGCAATTTTTCCATCATCGCCCATATTGACCATGGCAAATCCACCCTGTCGGACCGGCTGATTCAATTGACCGGGATCGTTTCCGAGCGGGATATGAAAGAACAGATTTTAGATTCCATGGACATTGAAAGAGAACGGGGAATTACCATAAAATCCCAGACAGTGTCTTTGCCGTATACTGCTGAAGACGGCACCGAGTATCTGTTGAATCTCATTGACACCCCGGGGCATGTGGATTTTTCCTATGAAGTTTCCAGGGCCCTGAAATCATGCGAAGGGGCTTTGATCATAGTGGATGCCTCCCAGGGGGTGGAAGCCCAGACCCTGGCCAATCTGTATCTGGCCATGGAACTTGATCTGACCATTATTCCCGTCATCAACAAGATCGATCTGCCGTCTGCGGAGATTCAATGGGTGAAAAACCAGATCGAAGAAGATCTGGGGCTTGACGGGGAGAATGCCCTGCTGGTGTCCGCCAAAACCGGCCAGGGAATAGAACAGATATTTCCTGCAGTTGTGGCTGCCATCCCTCCGCCAAAAGTGGATCCGGACAACCGGTTCAAAGCCCTGATCTTTGATTCTCATTATGACAGCTTCCGGGGCACCATTGTACATTTTCGCATATTTGACGGCACCATACAAAAAGGGGACACCATTGTGTTCATGCACAATGACTCCCGGTACAAGGTGGAGGAGGTGGGGTTGTTCCAGATCAAAAGAGTTCCCCAGAAAAGCCTGTACGGCGGTCAGGTGGGATATCTCATTGCCGGTATTAAAAATATTGCCGATGTCAAGAGCGGGGACACCATCACCATGGCGGACAGGCCCTGTGCAAAGCCGGTGGGCGGATTCCGGGAACCTACGCCGGTGGTGTTTTCTTCCATGTATCCGGTGGCATCCGATGATTACGGGGAACTTACTGAAGCCCTGGAACGGCTCAAACTCAATGATGCATCCCTGATCTATGAAAAAGACAGTTCAGCAGCCCTGGGGTTTGGTTACCGGTGCGGATTTTTAGGGCTGCTCCACCTGGAAGTGGTCCAGGAGCGCCTGGAGCGTGAATATGATATTTCACTGATCCTGACCTCCCCGTCGGTACAGTATGAGATCACCACCACGGACGGGGAGGTGGTCATTATCGACAACCCGGTGAATTATCCTGATCCGGCGGAGATTACCAAAATCCGTGAACCATTCATCAATGCCACCATTATTGTGCCGGACCGGTACATGGGCAATGTCATGCAGGTCTGCCATGAGTTCAGAGGGGTGAGCAAGACCTATCAATACCTGACCTCCAACCGCATGGAAATGAAATTTGAGCTGCCCCTGGCAGAGGTGGTATATGAGTTTTATGACCGGCTCAAATCCGTGACCCAGGGGTATGGCTCCTTTGATTATGACATTTCCGGATACCAGGAAACCGATCTGGTGAAGCTGGATTTTCTCATCAATGGTGAACGGGTGGATGCTCTGTCCATCCTTATTCACAGAGACAAGGCAGAGGCCAGGGCCAGGATAGCCTGTAAAAAGCTGCGGGAGGAAATTCCCAGGCAGCAGTTCAAGATTCCCATCCAGGGAGCCATCGGCGGAAAAATCATTGCCAGAGAAACCATATCGGCCTTCCGCAAAGATGTGACCGCCAAATGCTATGGGGGGGATATCTCCCGGAAGCGCAAGCTGCTGGAAAAACAGAAAAAAGGCAAAAAACGCATGAAAATGGTGGGGTCTGTGGAAATTCCCCAGTCTGCATTTTTATCCGTTCTCAAGTCGGAATAACGTTTCGGCTTTTAATATTAACGTAAAATTACAATTATAAAGGTAACCGTTATGGAGTATGAAACAATTCTGGTGGAAACCAGAAAACAGGTGGGGCTGATCAAATTGAACAGACCCAAGGTGCTCAATGCCATGAACCGGCAGTTGTGGAAGGAAATGATGGATGCCCTGGATAAGCTGGGCCAGGATGACCAGATCAAGGCACTGATCATTACAGGGGAAGGCAGGGCATTTTCCACGGGCGCGGATTTAAAGGATTCCAAGGGCCGCACCATCGAGGCCTACCGCCAGTACCTGGAATCTTTGCAGGAAGCATCCAGAAAAATCATGCGGTTTGAAAAGCCCACCATTGCGGCCATCAACGGGTATGCCCTGGGATCGGGCTATGAGCTGGCCCTGGCTTGCGATATCCGTATTGCCGCAGCCAATGCCCTGATCGGATCACCCGAGGCAAGGGTTACCTCCTCGGTCACCGGCGGGGCGTTCCGTCTGGTTCAGGATCTGGTGGGACCGGGTAAGGCAAAGGAACTGCTGTTTACTGCTGAGAACATCACCGGAGAGGAAGCCTGCCGCATCGGCCTGGTGAACAAATCGGTTCCCCTGGAGCAGCTCATGGAGGAGGCCTTTGCCATGGCCGATAAAATCAGTGCCAATTCCGCTTTTTCCCTGAAGCTCATTAAAAGGGGACTTGCCATGGCTGCCGGAGAAACCAGTCTGGAGGCGCTCATGGATTATGAGATCGAAGCCTGCCTGGCCTGTGTGTCCACCAAGGAACGGCAGACATCTCTGGATGACTTTGCCGGCCGTAAAAAATAAAGGAAAAAATTCATGCTGGAACATGTACTGAACGCAAAGTCCGTTGCCATTATCGGTGCGTCCCGGAACAAGACCAAACGGGGTTATCAGGCCATTAAAACCCTTCTGGCAGACGGGTTTGAAGGGGAAATCTATCCGGTCAACCCCAAAGAAGACACCATTTTGGGACTGAAGTGTTTTAAAGATATCACAGACATCCCGGACAAAGTGGACCTGGCCCTGATCACCACCCCGGCCAGGACCATTCCCAAAATACTTGCAAACTGCGGTGCCAAGGGGGTTGCAGGGGCGGTGATCATTGCCGGCGGGTTCAGGGAGCTGGGGGAAAAAGGGCGCATCCTGGAGCAGGAGATGGTGGATGCGGCCAAAGCCAACCAGGTCCGGCTCATCGGCCCCAACACCTCGGGCATGATCAATTTGAAAACCCGCATGAACCTGGTGGGGATTCAGGATGTGCCCTCCGGCAGTATCGCGCTGTTGTGCCAGAGCGGCAACATGGCCCTTACCCTGATCACCGAGGCCACCATCCGCAAGCACGGGGGATTCACCTATTATGTGGGGGTGGGCAATGAGTCGGATATCAAGTTCCATGAATATTTGTCTTTTTTCAGAAATGACCCGGACACCAAGGCCATTCTCATGTATGTGGAAGGCATGAGCCAGGGCCGGGAATTTTTGCAGGAAGCCTATCAGACCAGTATTGAAAAACCGATTATCCTGCTCAAAAGCGGCCGGTCCGACAAGGGCCGCAAATCCGCAGGTTCCCACACAGGGTCTCTGGCCGGCATGGGACAGGTGGCCAAATCTGCCTATGAACGGGCGGGTATCATTGTCATAGAGAGCTCTGATGAACTGTTTCCGGTGGCGGAAACCCTGTCCAGCCAGCCGCCGGTGAAAAACAATGCCATTGCCGTGCTGGCCGACGGCGGGGGACATGCCACCATTGCCGCTGACCTGCTGACCGACTATGGCATTGAACTGGCGGATCTGTCTGAAAAAACAAGGGAAAGTTTGAGAAAGATTCTGCCGGAAGCCGCGTCTGTGGCAAACCCGGTGGATGTGGCCGGCGGTACGGATGCGGATCCCAGTATATTTGCAGACTGCGCAAAAATCCTGCTCAAGGACCCGGCTGTGGGCGGGCTTCTCATCGTGGGACTGTTCGGCGGATATGGCATCCGGTTTGAAAAAAGCCTGGCCATCGGTGAAGAACAGGCAGCCCACCGCCTGGGAGCCATGGGGAAAAAACGGAACAAACCCATTTTTGTGCACTCCCTTTACAGTGCCTATGATTCCCATGCCCTGGATCTGCTGCGCCACTATGACATTCCGGTGCATGATTCTTTAGACATTGCCTGCAAAAGCATGGCCTGTTTGTGCACCTATGGCAATTACCTGAAGACCTACCATGCCAAGACCAATTTTGTACTCAACTGGCGGGAAAAGGCTAAACCTGAAGGCAATGCCATCATCCAGGCAGCCCTGGCCGAAGGCCGCAACGTGTTGCTGGAGCATGAAGCCAAACAGCTCATCAAGCTCCATGGGGTTCCCACCGCTGTGGGGGGACTGGCCAAAACCGCAGAAGAAGCCGTGAAAATCGCCCAAAAAGTGGATGGCCATGTGGTCATGAAAATCGTATCCCCGGATATCCTGCACAAAAGCGATGCCAACGGGGTGATGCTCAATATAGGAGATGAGTCCCAGGTAAAGGCGGCATTTGGCATTATCACGGAAAATGCCCGGATCTATGATCCCGGTGCCGATATCAGGGGCGTGCTGGTGGCACCCATGGCGGCCAAGGGCCTGGAGATCATCATCGGCACCAAGATAGATGAGCAGTTCGGGCCGGTGATCATGTACGGGCTCGGGGGCATCATGGTGGAGATCATGAAGGATGTGACCTTCTGGGTGCTGCCGGTATCCCCGGCATCATGCAAGAAAATGATTGAAGATACAAGATCATCGGTTATACTAAGCGGAATCCGGGGGCAGAAAGGATATGACAAAAAAGCCCTGCGAAAACTGTTGGGCATTTGCTCGGAACTGGTGGAATCCTATCCTGAGATCCAGGAAATGGACCTGAACCCGGTGATTCTGTATGAATCGGGTCTGGATGTGGTGGATGCCAGAATTATCCTGAAAAAATAGGTTTACAAAATCGGATGAAGGCGATAGATTCTTATCGGGTGAAGGGCCGGAAAAAAAGGCCCTGCCTGTTTTGAACGATCCTGAATCCGGTTCAATTCCGGGTTTCAAAAAGACAAAGGAGGCGATAGCGTTTTTAAATGGATGATGCGGGTATAGTGTCTGCATCGCCGTTGACAATATAAATCATATATATGGAGGTTTAGATGAAAAAATTACTCGTATTGGCAATCACAGCATTTTTCGGTTTGGTCCTTTTCTTCGGGTCCGCCCCGGTACAGGCAGAGCAGACATTTGTCACCATCGGGACCGGCGGTGTCACAGGGGTGTATTATCCCACCGGCGGTGCCATTGCACGCCTGGTTAACATGGACAGAAAAACCCATGGTATCCGCTGCTCCGTGGAAAGCACCGGTGGCTCCGTGTATAACCTGAATACCATCCGTGCCGGCGAACTGGATATGGGTGTTGCCCAGTCTGACTGGCAGTACCATGCCTACCACGGCACCAAAGGCACCCCGTTTGAAGATTCCGGCCCCAACAAAGACCTGCGGGCGGTTTTCTCCGTGCATCCTGAACCCTTTACCGTTGTAGCCAGAAAAGACTCCGGCATCAAAACCTTTGCCGATCTGAAAGGCAAACGGGTTAACATCGGGAATCCCGGCTCGGGCCAGCGGGGTACCATGGAAGTGGTCATGGACGCTCTGGGCTGGACCATGGATGATTTCAAACTGGCATCCGAGCTGAAACCGGCGGAACAGTCCGCAGCCCTGTGCGACAACAAAATCGATGCCATCATCTACACCGTGGGACATCCTTCCGGCTCCATCCAGGAAGCCACCACCTCCTGTGACTCCATTATAGTGCCTGTGGAAGGCCCTGCCATTGACAAACTGGTTGCGGATAATGCCTATTACCGGACCGCCACCATTCCCGGCGGCATGTACAGAGGCACGGATACCGACACCAAAACATTTGGTGTGGGTGCCACATTTGTTTCTTCCACAAATGTGCCTGAAAACGTGATTTATCATGTGGTCAAAGCGGTATTTGACAACTTTGACCAGTTCAAGAAACTGCACCCGGCCTTTGAAGTTCTGGTGAAAGAAGAGATGATCAAAGACGGCCTGTCAGCACCGCTCCATGACGGCGCTGTGAAATACTACAAAGAAGCCGGCCTGATGTAGTTTTTTTGTCAGATTGAACCACATAAGCGTGCGGGGCGCGTGGGCTGCCGCGCACGCTTATCTTTTTTCCTTTGTGTTGCACAATCCTTATGTTTCAAGGAGGCCTTGTCACCATGAGTGCTGACAAAAAGCAAACTGTTCCGGATGATGTGAAGGACTTTGTGGCCGAGGTGGAAGCCGGTGCCAGAAATCCGGTGGGTGCGGTTCCCAAAAAAATTCTGTTTTTCGTGCCTTTGATCTGGACAGTGTTCCAGCTCTGGTATGCTTCCCCCCTGCCGTTTATCTTCAATATTTTTGTTCTCAATGATACCGAAGCCCGGTCCATTCATCTGGCCTTTGCCATGTTCTTGTCCTATACGGCATATCCTAGCTTCAAATCATCTCCCAGGGAGTATATCCCTATCCAGGACTGGTTTTTGGCTCTGTTGGCAGCATTCTGTGCCGCATATCTGTTTATATTTTATGAGCAGATGTCATCCAGACCCGGCATCCCCACCACCCTGGATCTTGCAGTGGGGGTGACCGGCCTGATACTTCTGCTGGAAGCCACCCGCCGTGCCCTGGGTCCCCCGCTGATGATAGTGGCCATGGTGTTTCTCATCTATACTTTTTTCGGGCCGTATATGCCGGATGTCATCGCCCATAAAGGGGCCAGCCTTTCCAAGGGCATGTCCCACTACTGGCTGTCCACCGAAGGGGTGTTCGGCGTGGCGGTAGGGGTGTCCACGGGCATGGTGTTCATGTTTGTGCTGTTCGGCTCTCTTCTGGAATCTGCCGGGGCCGGCAACTATTTTATCCGCACGGCCTATGCAGGGCTTGGCCACATGCGGGGGGGGCCGGCCAAGGCAGCGGTTGTTTCATCGGGCTTGACCGGGCTTGTGTCGGGTTCCTCCATTGCCAATGTGGTCACCACCGGTACATTTACCATCCCGTTGATGAAAAAAGTGGGATTTTCAGCAGAAAAAGCCGGGGCCGTGGAAGTGGCCGCATCCACCAACGGCCAGCTCACCCCGCCTGTCATGGGGGCGGCAGCTTTTCTCATGGTGGAATATGTGGGCATCTCCTATGTGGAGGTGATCAAACATGCATTTTTGCCGGCCATTATCTCGTATATCGCTCTTGTGTATATTGTGCACCTGGAGGCCTGTAAAATGGGGCTTAAAGGCATGGAAAAGCCGGTGACCAAGACGGCGGTCCAGAAACTGGTTTCCTTTGTTTTCACCATTTTGACCCTGATTATCATTGGCGGGGTTACCTATTACGGCCTTGGCTGGATCAAGACCGCTGCCGGCGATGCCGCCATGTATGTGGTGGTACCGCTGATCGTGGCAGTCTATCTGGTGCTCATCTGGCTTGCCTGCAAAGTGCCTGAGCTGGAATACACCCATGAAATCAACAAACTGCCCAAACTGAGAGAAACAGCCCAGGCCGGGTATTATTTTCTTTTACCCATCGTGGTGCTCATGTGGTGTCTGACCGTGGAGCGGCTGTCTCCGTCTTTGTCAGCCTATTATGCCACGGTGGTGCTTATTTTTATCGTACTCACCCAGCGGCCGTTGAAAGGGATCATCCGGAAAAACAGTGCCCCGGAATTTGCCTTTAAAATGGGGTGGGACAACCTGATCGCCGGCATGGTGGCCGGGGCCAGAAACATGATCGGCATCGGTGTTGCAACGGCAGCCGCCGGCATTGTGGTGGGCACGGTGACCCTCACCGGCATCGGCCTGGTCATGACCGCATTTGTGGAGTTTATTTCCGGCGGCAACCTGCTGCTGATTCTGTTTTTCACCGCAGTCATCAGCCTGCTGCTGGGCATGGGGCTGCCCACCACCGCCAACTATATTGTTGTGTCCACCCTGATGGCACCGGTGATCGTCCATCTCGGGGCCTTGAACGGGCTGGTGGTGCCCTTGATTGCTGTGCACCTGTTCGTGTTTTATTTCGGGATTCTGGCGGATGATACACCCCCGGTGGGGCTGGCCGCCTTTGCCGCAGCAGGGATATCCGGGGGAGACCCCATCCGCACCGGTATCCAGGGATTTACCTACGATATCAGGACAGCGGTGCTGCCTTTTTTCTTTATCTTTAACACCGAACTGCTCATGATCGGTATCCAGGACTGGGTGCATCTGACCATTGTGATTGCATCTGCCGTGGCAGCCATGTTGATATTCGGTGCGGCCACCCAGGGATACTGGCTCACCAAAAGCCGGTTTTATGAAAGCCTGGCCATGCTGCTGGTGACCTTTACCCTGCTTCGGCCCGGGTTTTTCTGGGACAAGATGTATGAACCCTATAACGAGCGGCCGGGAGTAGAGCTGCTCCAGGCCATGGAAAAGCAGGATGAAAACACCATGATTCATTTGGTGATCAAAGGAGAGACCCTGGATGGAGAAGAATATACCAAGGCCCTGATGCTGCCGGTTGGACAGGAAGGGGCTCCTGAAGACCGGCTCAGGGAAGTGGGATTCGAGGTGATGGAAGATGACGGGAAAATGATCGTGAACAATCTCATGTTCGGCAGTAATGCCGAACGGATGGGAATTGATTTCGACCAGGAAATTGTGTCCGTGATGATGGAAGCGGACCGCCCCCCCAAACAGCTCATGTTTATTCCAGCCCTGGCGTTGCTGGGACTGATCTATTTTCTGCAAAAAAGACGGCAGACACCGGAAGAGGCGTCCAGGCTGCAATTGTAACAGAAGATTGTAAAGAAAGGGGATGTATGTTCAATAAAATTCTGGTGCCTGTGGATATCGATTATCCAAGGACATCCAAGGCGGTCTATGATAATGCGGCGGAACTGGCTTCATTGAGCGGGGCACAGATTCGTATTGTGTCTGTGATGCCAGGGTTTACCATGCCCATTGTGGCCTCCTTTGTCACTGAAGAGATCAAGGCGGAAGCCAGAAAACATTTTCAGAAAGCCCTGGATGAATTTGTGGCGGCAAACTGCAAAGGGGCCAATGTCTCCCACAAGGTGCTGGTGGGAAAGCATTATGAGGAAATTTTGAAAATGGCGGACAAATGGGGGGCGGATCTGATCGTTGTGTACCATAACCGCAGCCGGACTGTGAACGAGGCGTTTTCGAACACCTGTGCCCAGCGGGTGGTCAAGGATGCCAACTGCTCGGTGCTGCGGCTGCGCAATCTGCTCAAATGATCTGCCAGGTTCTGAAATGACCCGCACAGTAACGGTGTCCTGTCCCATGGACTGTTTTGACCTGTGCCGGTTCCAGGTAACGGTCACAGGCAACCGGATCACCGGTATTACGGGTGATCCGGACCATCCCCTGACCCGGGGGCTGATTTGTCCCAAGGGCCGGGATTTACAGATGCGGCAGTCCCACCCGGAGCGGCTGCGGCATCCCATGGTCCGGCGCAAGTCCGGTTTTGTACATACAACCTATGCGGAGGTCCTTGACCGTATTGCTGACACCCTTGTATCTATCCAGGATAGATGGGGACCCACCGGCGTGCTCAACTATACCAGTGACGGATACGGGGGCGCAAAAAACCGGATCCAGTCCATTTTTTTCAACTGTATGGGCGGGGATACCCGGTTTTCCGGCAGCCTGTGCTGGGCTGCGGGGATTGCGGCCCAGACCTTTGATTTCGGAGATGCCCGGGGACATCTGCCCGAAGATATGGCCAATTCCGATCTGGTCATTGTGTGGGGAAGAAATCCCAAAGCCACCAGCCAGCATTTTTACACCCTGCTCAAACAGGCTGAAAAAAATGATAACCGAATTGTTGTCATCGATCCCATTCAGTCAGACACCGCAAAGTCCCTTGGTACCCATCTGGCCGTGAA
>JAABSA010000056.1:18313-18585 GCA_011390635.1 Desulfotignum sp.
TGAAAAGCTTTGACCCGGAAACCGCTGCAATGATCACTGGCATATCTTCGGAAACCATCCGGGCGCTGGCCAGAGATTATGCCGCAGCCAGGGCCCCGGGCATCTGGATGGGGTATGGCCTCCAGCGGTATGCCAACGGCGGGAACACGGTGCGGTGTATTGATGCCCTGGCAGCTGTGTGCGGCCATGTGGGCAGACCCGGCACAGGTGCCAATTACGCGGCCAGGTCTCTGGCCCCGCTGCTGAACCAGCCGGAAAAAAACAGCCTGGCC
>JAABSA010000057.1 GCA_011390635.1 Desulfotignum sp.
GGACAGCACCGGGACCATCAGGGCCAGCAGGAACACCCCGGCCTTGACCATGGTGGCGGAGTGCAGAAATGCGCTCACCGGTGTGGGGGCTGCCATGGCATGGGGCAGCCAGAACTGGAAGGGGAACTGGGCGGATTTCGTAAACGCGCCCACCAGGATCAGGGTCAGGGTGACGGGATACAGGGGGTGGGCATGGACGATCTGCCTGGCTGCCAGAATGTCTGTCAGTTCAAAACTGCCCACGATATGACCCAGCAGAAGAAATCCGGCCAGCATGGCAAACCCGCCCCCGCCGGTGATCACCAGGGCCATGAACGCACCCTGTCGGGCATCGGACCGGTGGCGCCAGAAACCGATGAGCAGAAAGGAACTGATGCTGGTCAACTCCCAGAACACCATCAGCAAAAGCAGGTTTTCCGACAGAACGATGCCCAGCATGGAGCCCATGAAAAAAAGCAGGTAGGTGTAGAACCGTCCCATGGGGTCTTCTTTGGCAATGTAATACCGTGCGTACACAACAATGAGCAGCCCGATGCCCAGTACCAACAGGGCGAACAAAAACCCGAACCCGCTGACCCGGAAGGCAAAATTGAAACCTATGGCAGGAATCCAGGTCCGGGTGTAAAGGGGCATATCTCCTGAAAACACTGCCGGTGCCTGGAGCAGCAGCAGCAACAGGGAAAAGCCGGCAATCACACCGGCAGATGCGGCATTGAGATTGCGGTTGTGAAACAGACAGGGTATGAATGCCCCCAGCAATGGGAGCAAAGGTATCAATGCAAGGGTCATGGTTCTCCAAAATTATGTTACCCTAACCGCCGTCATGCCGGGGCTTGAAAGCGGGATCAAGTATATAAAATTCAGGAGTGCCGGAAAAAAGTCAAGGTTTTTCGGAATTTTTCAGGCTGTTTTCGCCCTTTTTCATGGGGGAAAACCAGGGGTGCTGTTTTTGCAGCTGCTGTATTTTAGAAGAAAAAGCGGCCTGGAGCGCTTTTGCCACCGGACCGGGTGCCCCGTTTCCCACGGCTCTCCCGTTGAGTTTACCAATGGGGGTGATTTCCGTGGTGGTACCGGTGATCATCAGTTCGGATGCCAGATGGATGCGGCTTTCATACACCGGTCTTTCCGCCACACGGATGTCCATGTCCCGGCACAGGCCCAGGACGGTTTCCCTGGTGATGCCCCCCAGGATATAATTGGACAGCGGCGCTGTGGTCACGGTGTTGTCAAACACTGCCATGAAATTGGAGTGGGTGCCCTCCATCAATACCCCGTCCCGGATAAAAATAGCTTCCCTGGCACCGTTTTCTATGGCCTGCTGGCTGGCCAGAACATTGGCGGTGAGGCCTGTGGTTTTCATGTCACACCTGGCCCAACGGATATCCGGAACGGTGATGGCATGGATACCGGTTTTTCTTTGGCGGTCTTTTGCGGCCGGGTCAAAGCAGGTGACATTCATGTATACCGTGGAGTCAGGGGTCGGATCAGGGAAGGGATGGTTGCGCGGGGCCGTCCCCCGGGTTACCTGGATGTAGACCAGGACATCCTGGTCTTCAAGATGATTTTGACGGATCAGGTCCCGGGCAATGGGAATCAGATGGGAAAAATCCGTGCAGGAAAGACTAAGATGGGCTGCCCCGTGGTTCAGGCGCCGGATATGGGCTTCCGGTCGGAAAAGAAGGCCGGGGTAATACCGGATCACCTCATAGAGGCTGTCACTGAACAAAAATCCCCGGTCATCCGGTGAGATGCGGATCTCATCCTTTTCCATGAACCGGCCATTGAAATACGCTATCATCTCTGATCCTTCAAAAAAAGTGCATGTAACAGCGTTTCTTTTATGCCAGGTGCCGGCAAGATATCCAGGGCCGGGGTAAAGGGCAGTATAACGGGAATGCCCCCGGCTTTTTCAACGGCATGGGTATAGGCTGTCGGGATGGATGTAGCAAGCATGTTAAACTTGTTCAGATCGGTGTGGCCAACAATGCCGATAATTGGTTTCATGAATGGTTTCCTGCTTTTGCCGGTTTGCCGTTGCCGGGCCAGAGATTGAAAAAATGGTGGACCGGGCCGTGGCCCCGTCCGATGGAAAAGTCAGCCCCGGCGGCAAGGGCTCCGGTGATGTATGCTTTCCCATTCTGTACTGCTGCATTGATATCCAGGCCCCGGGCCAGTCCGGCGCAGACGGCCGAAGACAGGGTGCATCCGGTGCCGTGGGAATTGGGGGTCTGGATCCTGGTGCCGGGCAGCTCAATCCATTGGCCGGTGCCGGCGGAAAACAGCAGATCCCCGCTGCCTTCATCCGTCAGGTGTCCGCCCTTGAGCAGCACATTGGGACAGCCCAGGTCTGAGAGGTCTTTGACAGCATCTGCCATATCCTCTCTGGCAGTGACGGCCCGGCCCAGCAGCACCGAGGCCTCGGGCAGGTTTGGTGTGATGATGTCCGCCATGGGAATCAAAGACTGTTTCAGGGCATCCACAGCCTCATCCTGGAGCAGCTTGTCCCCGCTTTTGGATACCATGACCGGGTCCAGTACAATGTTGCGGCACTGCCATTTTTTCAGGTGCCGGGCAACGGTGAAGATCACTTCCGGAGAATGGAGCATACCGATCTTGACGGCATCTGTGCCGATATCCTCCAGCACTGCATCCATCTGCTGTCCGATGAAGTCGGGCGGTATTGGAAAGATACCGGTCACCTCTTTTGTGTTCTGGGCGGTGAGGGCTGTGATGACGGACATGCCGAAACATCCCAGGGCGCAAAAGGTTTTGACATCCGCCTGGATGCCGGCCCCGCCGCCGCTGTCCGATCCAGCAATGGTCAGTGCCCTAAAATAGGTTTTCATGATGATATCTCCTTATTGTAACGAATCAAAACAGGTGACCAGGTTCCGGGCCGCTGCAAATGGATCTTTGGCCGAGCAGATGGCGGATACCACGGCAACGCTGTCTGCCCCGGCCCGGATGATGGCCAGCGCATTGGCAGCATTCAGTCCCCCGATGGCCACCAGGGAATGCCGGGAATATGCCCGGATTTCGGCCAGGCCTTCCAGGCCCCAGGGGGGTTTGGTGTCGGTTTTGGTGGGGGTGACAAATATGGGGCTCACCCCCAGGTAATCCACATCCAGGTCCTGGGCCGCCACCACATCCTCCCATGTTTCCACGGACAGCCCGATGACGGCAGCAGGTCCCAGCAGGCGCCGGGCAGCTTCATAGGGCATGTCGGTCTGGCCCAGGTGAACCCCGTCCGCCCCGGCAGCCAGGGCGATATCCACCCGGTCATTGATGAGCAGCGGGATACCGGCGGACGTGAGAATGGGTTTTAAGGCCAGGGCCTGGTTCAGAAAATCTCTGAAGGCTGCATTTTTTTCCCGCAGCTGTACACAGGCGATGCCGGCCCGTACCGCGTCCGCCACCACGGATGTCAAAGGTCTGCCCAGGCAAAGGTCCTGATCGGTGACAAGATAGATACCCTGCATGGCATTACCCCTTAAACAGCTTTCCGATATCAGTATCCGAGATCTGGTACAGGGCATCCAGAAAATGCATTTGAAAACTGCCCGGCCCTTTGGCATTGCGGCCGGCCATTTCTCCGGCTACCCCCATGACTGCCATGGCATGGGCTGCAGCACGGCCGGGGTCCGGATTCACCGCGGCAAAGGCCCCGCACAGGGCCGATGCAGTACACCCCAGGCCCGTGACTTTGGGCATCATGGCATGGCCGTTTTTGATCTGGATCACATCATCATCCTGGACGATATAATCAATTTCACCGGTGATGCACACCACACTGCCATATGCTTGGTTCAAGTGTCTGGCAATGTCGAGGGCCAGATCAGCGGCACTGGCACTGTCCACCCCTTTGGTGACGGCACCTTTGTTTTCCAGGGCCATGATTTCAGACCCGTTGCCCCGGATAATCGCTGGATGGAACTGCTGCATCAGCTTTTTGGCCGTATCCGTACGGTAGGCGGTGGCGCCGGCCCCCACCGGGTCCAGCACCACGGGAATGCCTTTGTCCTTTGCCGCTTTGGCTGCCGTGAACATGGCGGCAATCCACGGGTCGCTGAGGGTGCCGATGTTGATCACCAGCGCGCCGGCAATGCCGGCCATGTCCGCAACCTCAGGTTCAGCATGGGCCATCACGGGAGAGGCCCCCAGGGCCAGCAGGGCATTGGCGGTGTTGTTCATGACCACGTAATTGGTGATGTTGTGCACCAGGGGAGATGTGTCACGGATGGCCTGTACATCGGTAAAAATGGTGTTCGGAGAGATTGTCATAGGTCCTCCTTGTTTAATGGTTTACAAATTCAGCGGTGCCATTATTCTATATTGGTTTTGGTTATTGCCAGGTGTGAATCAATGCTGCTGCATCCACCCGGTTGTTGATAAGGCCGTGGGTCAGGGCAAAATCGGCAAATGCCTGCCATTTATCCGGATCATGGCCCAGGGTTTCGGCAAAATAGGGACGGGTCAGAGAAAAGGCGTCGGTTTCTATTTTTTTGTCTGCCTGGGGCACGGCACCCAGGTACAGGGCCAGCGATTTTTCCGGATGCGCTGTCACATGAACAAAAGCCTTTTCCAGGGCCAGAACAAATCCTTTGACCGCATCATGTTTTTTTTCCAGCACAGCCGGGCTGCACACAAATATCAGTTCTTCGTAATCCGGGATCCCCCATTTTTCCAGTTCAAAAAATGCAGCCTTGTACCCGTGCTGGGCCATACCCACGGTTTCATAGGT
Source organism: Desulfotignum sp. (assembly GCA_011390635.1). Taxonomy (GTDB): domain Bacteria; phylum Desulfobacterota; class Desulfobacteria; order Desulfobacterales; family Desulfobacteraceae; genus Desulfotignum. The sequence continues at coordinate 4,742 of JAABSA010000057.1, forward strand.
CTTGAACGGCCCCATGACTGCATCCACCTTGCCGGACACCAGGGCAGGCAGGATGGTGAATCCCACATTCACCGGGGTGTAGTCTTCAATCTTGTTGATGGATGCAAAGGCGTGCAGCAGCACATCCATGAGCCCGGGCACGGTATACCCGATCTTTTTGCCGGACAAATCCTGCGGGTGGTCGAAGCCCTTGTCCGCTAAAAACAGCAGGGTGGTCAGGGGGTGGCGGACCAGGGGCGCGATCACTTTCAGGGCCAGGCCCTGGTCTGCGGCAATGATGGTCTGGGGCTGATAGGATACGGCCAGGTCGACGCTGCCGGTGGCGGCCAGCTTCAAGGCATCGGCAGTTTCCGACGGGGAGATGATCTCCACCAGGATGTTGTGTTCTTTAAAATAGCCAAGTTCTTTTGCCACATAGATGGGCAGGTGGTCCGCATTGGGAAACCAGTCCAGCATCAGGCGCAGGGTGTGGGTTGTCTGGACGGGAGAATCTGCGGTCTGATCCGCTTGAACAGAAGGCGGTAAAACCAAAAAAATGCCCATACAAAAAATAAGTAAAGCAGCCGGCACCCAATGGGCTGCACGGGGAAAACAGGCAATAACAGGGTTCATGATGTAATTTCCTTTGTTTTATGATTTCCAGGTAATTATTTTTTTTTCAAGCATCCCCACCAGGGTCCACAGGATCAGTCCCATGGCTGTGAGCCAGAGAATGGCGGCAAACACCAGCGGGGTTTGAAGCCTTGCATTGGACTGGATCATGAGAAACCCCAGGCCCTGCTGGGCCCCTACCCATTCGCCGATCACCGCCCCGATGGTAGCCACGGACACGCCCACCCGCAGCCCGGCAAAAAACTGGGGCAATGCCCAGGGCCAGTAAAGCAGGCCCAGGGTTTTGAAAAACGGACTTCCCATGAGTGTGAACAGGGTCCGGTATTCCGGATCACAGCTTTTCAATCCCTGGAGCAGGCTTACGGTGATAGGGAAAAAAATGATGATCCAGGCCATGAACACCTTGGAGGCAATGCCGTATCCCAGCCAGATCACCAGCAGCGGGGCCAGGGCAAACACCGGGATGGCCTGGGATGCCACCAGAAACGGTGACAGCGCTTTTTCCAGGACCGGTTTGGCAAACATGGCAATGGCCAAAGGAACCGCAGTGGCCATTGCCAGAAGAATCCCCAGGCAGATCTCCGCCCCGGTGACAGCGGCATGGGGCAAAATCACCGGGGCGGAAATCACAGCGGTTTCCAGAATTCTGGAGGGCGGGGGCAGAATAAAAATGGGAATTTTCCATATTCTTACGGCCCCTTCCCAGCCCCCCAGCAGCAGGCAAATCAATGCAGCGGCAGACAAGGTGGACCGGTTCATGACACCCCGCCTTTTTCCAGATGACCCAGGATTTCAGCTTTGGTATGCAGCAGAAGAGGGTCATCAAAGGCCCGGGGTTTGGGCAGTGCCAGGGAAAAACATCGGGTAACAGCCATGGGCAGGGGGCTTAAAAGAAAAATATCATCCGCCAGCAGCAGGGCCTCATCCACATCATGGGTGATCATGAGAATGGTTTTTGAAAATTCGGTCTGGAGCAGCAGCAACAGATGCTGGAGCCGCTGCCGGGTGATGGCATCCAGGGCGGACAGGGGTTCATCCAGCAGGGTCAGGTCCCGGTCGAACATCAGGGTTCTGACCAGGGCGCACCGCTGGCGCATGCCCCCGGATACCTGGTGGGGCCGGTGGGATTCAAATCCGGCAAGCCCCAGGCGGAAAAATAACTGTGTGGTCCGTTCACGGGCTGCTGCCATATCTAACCCTCTGGTTCTGGCCGGCAGCAGGGCATTGTCCATCAGGGAGAACCAGGGCAAAAGTAAATCCTTCTGGTGCATGTAAGCGCACAGGTTTCCTAAATGGGACATTGTCTCACCCTGCCAGACAATGTCCCCCGCATCTTTCGGGGTCACACCGGTGAGGGTGTTGAACAGCGTGGTTTTGCCGCATCCGGAAGGCCCCAGCAGCACCTGGAACCGGCCGGCCGGTAAATGCAGGTCAAATCCTGAAAATACCGGCTGTCCATCATAATATTTTGCCAGGTCGGTTACCTGGAGCATCACATAGGCTCCTGACATCCTGTGAAAGGGTTAAAAGGGTTTACAATTGGTCGGACTGGGTTATTGGTCGGGCAGGTGAACCCGCAGGAAAAGAAAGATATGTATCGACTTTCCTTCGCCAGTATGACCTGGATCAGGTTCCAGGGGTCGAAACAGCGCTTTGTTTCCTCTCAGCCGGCTCCCCGGCTCCCCCAGTCCGCCACCGCAATCTGCACGGTTATATCAATTATGTATATACAGCCGGCCGGATTTTGTCAACAGGGATGTCAGTGCCGGATTCATGCGTTTATGCTGGAATTTTTTTTGACGGTATACAACTGGGAGACGAGCATGCCGGCCAGCATCAGCACACACCCGAAAATAGCCCGTCCCGACAGAATTTCGTTTAAGATCACCCAGCCGCCGAGGGCCGCCACCACCGCTTCAAGGCACAAGATAATGGCGGCATGGGAAGCCGGGCTGTTTTTCTGTCCATAGATCTGCAGCGAATAGGCCACACCCACGGAAAACACACCGCCATAAATTAGTGGAATGGTGATCTTGAGAATATCCGCCAGCACAAAAGTCTCGAACACTACTGCCACCCCCAGGCTGAGGAGAGAGCAGACCACACACTGGACCAGGGCCAGGGCAGCTGTGCTGAAACGGTTGCAGAACCGCTCGATGATGATCAAATGAAAGGCAAAACAGATGGCGGAACAAAATACCAGCATATCTCCGAAACCGATGTCCAGTCCCCGGGTGACGCTCAGCAGGTACATGCCGATACTGGCCAGAATCGCTCCCACCCAGGTGCCGGCCCCGGTTTTGGTCTGCTGTAAAAAAAGGCCGATAATCGGCACCATCACCACATAGAGCCCGGTGATGAAACCGGCTTTGCCTGCGGTGGTGTACACAATGCCTACCTGCTGAAAAGAGATTCCGGCAAACAGGAAAATTCCTGAAAACATGCCTGATTTTATCAGGTCTGCATCACTGCCGGTATAGTTGTTTTTCCTGGACATCCACACAAAAGGCACCAAAGACAGACCCCCCAGAACAAACCGAAGCCCGTTAAAGGTAAACGGGCCCACATGCTCCATGCCCACCCGCTGGGCCACAAAGGCCAGCCCCCAGATGGAGGCCGTCAGCAGTAAGATAAGATCGGATTTTAAGGTGTCTGATTTCATGGTATATGCACTTCAGGCCTTGAGCATGTCACCCCCCTCCCAGAAAAAACAGCGTTCATATTTCGAAAAGATTTATCTTTATCATTGCACCGCAAAATTTGAAAGCCCAATTCAACTTTTGGATCTCATGGATACCTAATTTGCCCGGAATTACACTTCAATGGCCTGGCCGCCCAGGGAGCGGAAGCTGTCATACTGGGATGCACGGAAATCGGGATGGTGGTCCGGCAGTCTTCTGTATCATGATTATCAGGGATGCCTTGAGGGAGCCCTGGCCAAAGCCGAACGGGTCGTCATGATGCCTTGGTGTGTCTCAATGATTGTTATTTGTCCCGATTTCTGTTATCAATGGGCTTATTATAAACCTCCTAATATAAGGAATAGTGGAATGACGTTGAAAAAAAGTCTATGGGCAATAGTCCTGGCAGCAGCCATTACTGCATTGCCGCTAATGGTATGTGCGGATGACGACAAAGCGGAACCAACACTGCATGAAGCCGGTGTGGATGACAGGATCAGTTATGCTATCGGATATGATCTCACCAACCGGTTGAAAGACAGCTTTACCATCAATCCGGACCTGTTCTTAAAAGGAATGACAGACAACCTGGCAGGTGAAACGTCCATGACACCGGAAAAAATGCAGGAAACCCTGGCGGAATTCCAGGCCATGGCCCAGCAGAAGCAGATGGAAGCCCAGGGTAAAAAAGCGTCTGCAAACAAGGCTGCCGGCGAAGCTTTTCTGGATGAAAACAAAACCAAAGAAGGGGTCACAACCCTGGCTTCAGGGCTCCAGTACAAGGTGATCACAGCGGGGACAGGGGAATCTCCGGATCTCAATGACAAGGTGAAATGCCATTACCGGGGATCGTTGATCAACGGCAGGGAATTTGATTCCTCTTATCAGCGCAATGAACCGGCTGTTTTCCCGGTCAACGGCGTGATCAAAGGCTGGACAGAAGCGCTGCAACTCATGAAGGTGGGGGCCAAATGGATGCTGTATGTCCCCTCTGATCTGGCGTATGGGGACCAGGGTGCCGGCAACGTGATCGAACCGGGATCCACCCTGATCTTTGAGGTGGAGCTGCTGGAAATTCAGGAGATCTGATTAGGTGCAATAAAGTAGAGATTCCATGACCATTGAAAATCTGGACCGGGTGTTTGAACCCGGATCTGTGGCCGTGATCGGTGCCAGTGAAAGGCCCGGCAGCGTGGGGGCCACGGTGATGCACAACCTTTTGTCCAGGGGGTTTACAAAGGAGATTATCCCGGTGAATCCCGGGCACGATGAAGTGATGGGCATTGCGGCCTTTGCTGATGCCAAAGACCTGCCCATGGATGTGGACCTGGCTGTGGTGGCGGTTCCCATCCACCAGGTCCCGGAGGTTCTGGAAACCTGTGCCCGAAAACATGTGGGCGGGGCTGTGGTGGTATCTGCCGGAGGAATGCGGCCGGAGCTTTTGGAAGATAAGATCTACCGGCGCATCAAAGCCATTGCCCGAAACAGCGGGATGCGGGTGCTGGGGCCCGATTCCGTGGGCATCATCCATACCGCTGCCGGGTTGAATGCCAGCTTCATGCACCAGAGCCCTCTGCCCGGGCACATGGCGTTTTTATCCCAGAGCGGCGCTGTGTGTACCTCTGTGCTGGACCTGGCGGTCCGGGAAAACGTGGGGTTCAGCCATTTTGTGAACCTGGGGTCCACACTGGATGTGGATTTTTCCGATATGCTGGACTACCTGGGCTCCCTGCCGGATGTGGACTCCATTATCATGTATGTGGAGTCCTTAACCCGAATGCGGAGATTTATGAGCGCGGCCCGGGCCGTGTCCAGGGTCAAGCCCATCATCGCCCTTAAATCCGGCAGATCCGGGAAAACCGGTGATCTGGTTGACCTGGATGAAGACCGAATCTATGATGCCGCTTTCAAACGGGCCGGGATTTTGCGGGTGAATGAATTTGAGGCCCTGTTCGACTGTGCCGAGTTTCTGGCCAAGCAGCAGCGGCCCAGAGGGTCCCGGCTTGCCATTGTTTCCAATGCCAGGGGGATCGGGGATATGGCAAAAGATGCCCTGGCCGGCCACGGCCTGGTCCCGGCAGCCCTGGACCCGGCTACTGTCAGAAAACTGGATGACCTGCTAGCCGACGGTTGGAGCCGAACCAATCCCATCGCATTGATCCGGGCATCCACCCCGCAGCAGTATCTCCAGGTGGTGGAAACCTGTGTCCAGGCCCCGGAAATCGACGGCCTGCTTCTGCTCAGCTCCCCTGTGGGTACCTATGACTGCACCGCCATTGCAAGACCCCTGGTGGACCTTCTCAAAACCACACCTTTTCCCGTACTCACCGCCTGGCTGGGAGGAATGAACATTGATGCTTCCCGGTCCATTTTCAATACAAACGGCATCATTACCTATGATTCGCCGGAGCGTGCCGTGCGTGCGTTTGTCAATTTATACCAGTACGGCCGGAACATGGAACTGCTCCAGCAGATCCCCTATACCACGGACAAGCGCCTGACAATCGACCGGGATGAGGCCGCGGCAGTCATTGATGCTGCCCTGGCAAAAGAAGAAACCATCCTGCCGCCCCAAAAAGCCGCAGCCCTTGCTGCGGCCTATGGGATCCGCATAAAACCCTTGCCGCCGGACCTCCGGGCGGAGATTGCCCTGGATCTTTCCGCAAAAAATACCCATCTGTTCGGGCCGGTGATCCGGTTCGGCATCGGCGGTATCATGGCAACGGTTTTATCGGACATGGCAGTGGCTCTGCCGCCGTTGAACCGGCTGCTTGCCCGGCGCACCATCCGGGCCACACGTATTTCCCGGCTCCTTGACGGCATTGGCAAGGTACCCGGGGTGGACCTGGGACACCTGGAGGAAACCTTGATCCTGGTCAGCCGCATGGTGACCGATTTTCCAGCGGTTCATCACCTGGCCCTCAACCCCATCCAGGTGGCGGACGGCAAACTGTATTTTTCACAGATCTCGGTGACAATAGCACCCCCTGCGGTGTGTGCCCCGGCCCACCTGATCATCAGCCCCTATCCCTGGTGGCAGGAGGCTCAATATGTCACCAGGAACAAGGAGCGGATTTTTATGCGGCCGGTGCGGCCCGGGGATGCCCAGCAGATGATCGACCTGTTTTATGATCTGTCCCCGGAAACCATTTTTATGCGGTTTTTTTCTCCTTTGAAGCGGATTTCCCGGTCCATGCTGGTCAAGCTCAGCCAGATCGATTATGACCGGGAAATCGCGTTGTGCGCCTTTGCCGGCAAAGGGGGGCTTCGAAAACTCATCGGGGTGGCCAGAATTATTTTTATGCCGGATGGAAAAACAGGAGAATTCGCCGTTGTTCTGGCCGATGAATGGCATGGCAAAGGCATCGGAACTGTCTTGCTGAAACAGGCCCTGACCAGTGCGAAAAAATATGGGTTGTCGCAGGTGAACGGACTGGTTATGACCACCAATGCCCCTATGCTGGCCATGGGGCAGAAGATTGGGTTTGCCGTTAGCCGTGATCCGGATTCAGCCGAATACCGGCTGACCATTGCACTCAAGGACCTGGCATCGGGCTGAACATGGACATGAAGCAGCATACAGCGCTATCAGGCGGGGATCGGACAGTGGTGCACCGGAGGGTATGGTGAAACAGACACAGACATTGCTGATCAGCGCTGTGCTGCTGGCCCTGTTTCTGGGAGCCCTGGATGCGTTGATCATGTCGGCGGCCATGCCCACCATTATTGCCGAGCTTTCAGGGCTTCACCTCTATGCCTGGGTATATTCCGCCTATTTTATGGCCCGGGCCATATCGCTGCCGGTGTTCGGCAAGCTGTCAGACCTGTTTGCCGTCAAAAAGCTGCTTGTCGTCAGTGTAACCCTGTTCATACTGGCTTCCATGGCAGCAGGAGCAGCCCCGTCCATGGGATTTCTGGTGGCGGCCCGGGTGTTCCAGGGTATCGGTTCCGGCGGAATTTTCGCCCTGGTCTATGTGGTACTCACCGAAGCCGCCCCAAGGGACCAGCGGGCCAAAACTTTGTCCCTGGCTTCTTCCATCTGGGGAATATCCTCGGTCATCGGGCCTACCCTGGGCGGATTTATCGTCAGTTTTTTTTCCTGGCGCTGGATTTTTTTCATCAATCTGCCCCTGGGGCTTTTATCACTGGCCGGTATTTTTTTCTTTTTAAGGGAATTTCGGGAAAAAAAGACAGATGTCTCCCTGGACTGGGCCGGGCTGGTATCCCTCACCGGTTTTCTGCTTGCTGTTTTAACCCTGGTCATGACTGCTGGCCGGACCATTGCATGGCTCTCGCTGCCTGCGGTATTACTGGCCATGGCAGCCCTGGTATGCGGGACCTGGTTTGTCAGATCCGAGCTTGGGGCCAGGGATCCTATCCTGGATCTGCGGTTTTTCAAGCGCAGGGGGTTTGCCGTGGGAAACCTGGCGGGATTCTGTGCCAGTTTCTCCATGTTTGCCCTGTTCGGATATGCACCGCTGTTTCTCCAGGGAGCTTTGGGCCAGACCCCGATCCAGGTGGGCATGGCCATGCTGTCGCTGAGTCTGGGCTGGTCCCTGGGATCATTGATCCTGGGGCGGGTCATGCACCACACCACCCAGAAAACCGCAGCCCTTGCCGGAGCACTGCTTTTGGCCGCCGGTACCGGCATGACCCTGGGATTTTCCACCACCACTAACATGGTGCACAGCTTTCTGGTCTTTCAGGTGGTGGGGTTCGGCATGGGGTTTGTGACATTGTCTACTCTGCTGATCGTCCAGGACAGCCTTGGATCAATGGATTTGGGGGTTGCCACCTCCTCCCACCAGTTTGCCAGAACGCTGGGGGGTACTATGGGGGTGGGGGTCTGTGGCGGCCTGGTAACTTCCCGGCTGCTGAACCGGCTGGAAACAGTGGATGTGTCTTTGCCGCAAGACCTGATGATCCAGCTGAAAGAGAGCATGGAAAACCTGTTCCGACCGGAATTTCAGGCCCTGATACCGGAAGCGGCACGGATTACACTGAAAACAGCGGTGGCCCAGGGGGTGTGGACCACCTTTTTGTTGGTATTTCTGGTATCGATAATCTGTTTTGTGCTGGTATGTTTCCTGCCCGGTCAGGAGGGGGGGTAAACCATTTTCCCTGTCATGGACAGGTCATAGCCGCCGTATTTGTCAGCGGTTTCCTGGATTACCTTTCCTTTCAGCAGAGACAGAAACAGCTGGATGCCCTGGTCAAAAAATTTGTCTTTGGCGATGAGCAGATCAAACCGCTCCCAGCACACCGGAATGAAATCCAGGCCCAGGATATTGGCCACCGGCCGTATGGCCGGCCCGGCATCAGCTCTCCGGTTGAGAATCTCCAGGCCCACATCCATGTGCCGGGAAAGGGTGGTGTCATATCCTTGAAGGTCTTCGCCGTTGATGTTTTCGTCCTTCAGCAGTTTGTCAAACAGCTGGCGGGTACCGGTGCCTAGCGGGCGGTTCACAATGCGGATATTTTTTTTGCAAAGGTTTTTTACCGAAATGATATTTCCGGGGTTGCCTTTCTGCACGACAATTCCCTGTTCCCGCATGCAGAAATTTACCACCGCCGGCATCTGATGCATTTTATCTTTTAAGAAAGGGAAATTATATTCGTTCTCATCGCTGATCAGGTGGCTTGAGGCAATGTGACACAGGTTTTTTTGCAGGGCATTCAATCCTCCCATGGACCCAGCCATGCCGAACATGGCCATGTGGTTTTCGTGCTTGATATTAAAGGTGGCGATGAGTTTGTCCAGCAGAAGGTCATTGCTGCCGGCAATGAGAACCAACCCGTGGTATGGCGGCAGCTGGGCGGTCTGGGGATAATTTTCCGTGCCTGCTTCCACCCACTGGCGCACAAGGTTGATGGGAAACAGCCATTTTCCGGTAATCTTTGTTGCCGGCAGGCCTTTTTCCGATATCAGAGAGTATACCATTTTTTCATTGATATTTAAAAATTTTGCAATCTCCCTGGTTGTATAGAGTTCTCCCATTTCCGGTTTCCTTTGTTTGATTTTACATTGGTGCCAGCCATCATATAAGGGAGTTCAGTATTTGTAAAGATCAACAGGGGGGATTGTTAGGCAAGAGTGCTGCCTGTTCCGCCGGGTCAGGGCGGAACAGGCAGCTGGGATAATACCTTGCCAAGGAGATGGGGATTCATTATAAAAGTGCAAAAATTTCAATCAGACATATTCATTCCGTTATTTTCAATATCGGTCCCATCATGTCTTATTATATTTGGTTGCCGGGACATGAGTATTTTCCTTAACACATTGTTTTAAAAGTATTTTTCATGTCATCGTTTTTTTGGCATGCAATGTGCCTTTATGGGCATCCTTACCCTGAATAAAGGATGATTACATACACATGGCAAAAATGGATATGGCCCGCACCATCAGCCGGATCAAAGAAGAATACGCAGATGCATACGACACCATGACCTGGCTGACCCCGGAAAAAGCACAGGCAGCATCACAGGTCCGGGAAAACCTGTTAACGCAAATTTTTGAACACCAGGGCAAAGGTCCGGAATGGCGGTTTGCCCGCACCAAGCTGGTTACCCACGGCATGTCACCGGGATGCCGCTTGTGCGGCAACGGAGACTGGTCCTGCCTGTTCATTAACGGCATCTGCAATGCCCGGTGTTTTTACTGTCCCTCCACCCAGAATCAAAAAGGGCTGCCCATGACCAGTTCACTGGAGTTCAAAACCCCTGGTGATTACGTGGATTATGTCCGGACCTTCGGTATCCGGGCAGTGAGCTTCAGCGGCGGGGAACCCCTCATGACTTTTGACCGGGTGGTGCAGTATTTGAAAGCCTTGCGGGCGAAAATCACCGACCCCCTGTATGTCTGGATGTACACCAACGGCCTTCTGGTGACTGAAGACAAACTGAAAATGCTGGCAGATAATGGCCTGGATGAGATCCGGTTTGATATCAGTGCAGACCATTACCGCCTGGAGGCCCTGAAAAAAGCGGTGGGCATCATTCCCTGTGTCACTGTGGAGATTCCGGCCATCCCGGAAGATCTGGAAAACACCCGGCAGGTGATCAAACAGCTGTATGACGAGGGGGTCGATTATCTGAATCTCCACCAGCTGCGGTGCACGCCGCATAACCTGCCCCGGCTGATCAAACGGGGCTATACCTTTGTGCACGGTCCCAGGGCCACGGTCCTGGAAACCGAACTCACCGCCCTGGAGCTGATGCGGTATGCCCTGGAAAACAACATCGCCCTGCCCATCAATTACTGCTCTTTTGCCTTCCGCCACCAGTTTCAGCGTGCCGGGGCATTTACCCGCAATGCCCTGCTGGTCAAAGCCCCGTATCAGGATATCACCGCCACCGGACATATCCGGACCATGGGCATCACCGGGGAAAAACCGGCCGTTCTGGAAGTCCATAACCAGCTTCTGCAGCAGGCCAAAGACCCGGCACTCTGGCACCTGGCCAAAAACGGGGACCAGCTTTTTTTCGCCGCCGTCCTCTGGCCCTGTATCGATTTTTCCAATGTAACCCTGACGGTTGCCTACACCGCCACCTCCCTGAAATCATCCGTATCCTTCAGACATTCTTTTAAAGAAATCTCCTTGAACCGCAAAAAAAAGGTGGTGATTGAAAAATATTCGGCCCATCCGGAAATCCACCTGCAGGGAGACCGGATGCAGGCATTTGCCCGCCGGTTTATTCATCCCCTGGCAGGCAGCCCGCCAGATACGGCAGGTGATTACCCGCCTGACGATCTGTTCACAAAGATTCAGGGATTTGAGCGGGTGAACGCCGGTCTGGGTCAGTATTATTGAAAAACAGCCCGGGGCGGTCTGCTGGACCATCACGGACCGGCACAGCAGCATTTAGGGCAAATTAGCGTATATGGATACAACAACTTTAATTGGTTTATTCAGCTTAGTAGTCGCGATTATAGGATTGCTAATCACCATTTTCGAAAAATGGAATACGATTCATCCAAAAATTGTATCATTATTTAGGGCATGGGTTAATAATATTCCTTCTGTTAATTTTAATTTACCACGCCGAAAAATTATATTAGCAGGGGTAATTATTGCTACAAGTTCTGTTTTAGCCTATTCATTGAGATTTTTTAATGTTAGTCGTAGCCACCCGATTATAACTAAGGCTAACCGGTGGTCAAAATATTTTAGGCATTAAGTCAAAATAATATGTACAAATATTATGCGACATGCATAATTTCCTGAGGCATTATTTTGTAATTCCATTCACCATGAAAACTCGCTCGTTCAATGTTCAATTGAGCCATTTTATCATCACCAATTTTGATACCTTTTTCATATTCGGCATCATCAATGTCTGCTTCAATTTTCAACCCTTTTTGGGTTGTGGTGTTTGAAATCAGGTTGACTATTGTTCCCAAACTATCCAATGGCCGTCCCCGCCAGTTCTTGCTCATGAAAGAAAACATTTGATGCTCGATTTTGTTCCATTTGCTTGTCCCAGGCGGGAAATGGCAGATATTGATCTGGCGTTTCCAGTATGTGTAACAGATTATTCGCTTCCTGGT
>JAABSA010000058.1 GCA_011390635.1 Desulfotignum sp.
TATGGCTTGACGGCAACACCATACAGGCGGGATGGACATCATCCCATCATTTTTTTCCATTGCGGACCGATACGCTACCACGTTGATGCAAAAAAACAGGCGGAAACAAGACCGTTCGCGCATTATCTAATTCCGCGATTTACCAGTTTCAAAATGTCGCTGGATAAAGAAAGCAGCCCCTTGAAAATTCAGGCGATCTATTCACAGATCATTGCAGATGATATCCGAAACCAGGCAATCATCTGCGATGTTGTCGAATGTCATAAAAAAGGGCGAAACAGCCTGGTCATTACTGGACGGATCGCCCATGCAAAACTATTGACAAAAAACCTGACCCGCCATATCCCGGATGTCATTCTTCTCACCGGCGGCATGGGCAACAAAAAATCATCGGCTGTCCTGGAAACACTCAAAAAACTGCCTGACAACCGCCATTTTGTCCTTGTGGCCACAGGCAGCTATATCGGAGAAGGGTTTGACGAGGCCAGGCTTGATACGCTTTTTCTGGCCATGCCCATTTCCTGGAAAGGCACCCTGCAACAATATGCGGGCCGGCTCCACCGACTGCATGACGGCAAAAAAGATGTTCAGATATATGATTATGTGGACATTCATGTCAAAATGCTTGAAACCATGTATGGGAAAAGGTTGAAAGGCTATGCATCCATCGGTTATATGGCAAAAGCGGACAATATGGCTGATTCACCCACTGAAATTATCTTCAACAAACAAAACTTCTTTCCGGTTTATGTAAATGATATCAAAACCGCACAGAAACAGATTTTGATCGTCAGCCCGTTTATGACCAAAAGCCGCGTTTTGCAGGTGATGGATTATTTTAAAGAACAAATTGACAAACATGTCAAAGTGTCCATACTGACACGGCCCGCAGAAGAGTTCCATGAAGACAAAAGAGCCGGTCTGAACGAGATCTTTTCATTGTTACAGAATGCGGGTGTCACTGTCCTGTTAAAACCCGGGATCCACCAGAAATTTGCCATCATTGACAGCAAAATTGTCTGGTTCGGCAGTATCAACCTGTTGAGTTTCGGATATTCCGAAGAAAGTATTATGCGCCTTGTCAGCAACAATATCGCCTTTGAACTGTCAAACACCATTGATCAAAAAGGAGAAAGATAAACCCATGCTTTACAGAAAAATGCCAAAGGTTAAAGAAGAGTTATCCATCCTGGGATTCGGGTGCATGCGCCTGCCGGTGCAGGAAAACGGCAAAATCGACCGGCCCCGTGCCATTGCCCAGATCCGCCATGCCATTGACAACGGGGTCAATTACCTGGATACGGCCTGGCCCTATCACGGCGGCGACAGTGAACAGCTGGTGGGAGAGGCCCTGAAGGACGGGTACCGGGACAAGGTGTTCGCCGCCACCAAACTGCCGTCCTGGATGGTGAAAAGCCGAAGCCACATGGATGAATTCCTTGATCAGCAGTGCAAAAACCTGGGCACCGACCCCATCGATTTTTACCTGATCCACAACCTGGCCGGTCCCATGTGGGAACGCCTCAAAGCCATGGATGTACTGGATTTCATGGACCAGGCCCAAAAAAGCGGCCGGATCCGGTATGCCGGATTTTCCTTCCACGGGCGGGTGGATGATTTCAAGACCATTGTGGATGATTATGACTGGGATTTCTGCCAGATCCAGTACAATTTCCTGGATGAATATCACCAGGCCGGCACCGAGGGGCTGATGTATGCGGCACACAAAAATCTGGGGATAATTGTGATGGAGCCGCTGCGGGGCGGCAACCTGGGGGTTCCCCAGCCCCCTCCGGAGGTGGCCCGGATCTGGGACAGTGCCCCGGAATCCCGCACGCCTGTGGAATGGGCACTGCGGTGGGTCTGGGACCATCCCGAGGTCACGGTGGTGCTGTCAGGCATGAATGAGGAATCCCATGTGGAAGAAAACCTGAAAATCGCCTCAGATGCACGCCCCGGCTCCCTGACCAGCCGGGAAAAAAACCTGGTGAAACAGGCTGCCGATACCTACCGGCGCCTGATGGTCGTGAACTGCACCGGATGCGAATACTGCAAACCCTGTCCGGAAGGGGTCAATATTTCAGGGGCATTTGAAATCCTCAACAAGCTGCACCTGTTCAAAAACGAACCAGAAGCCAGGTTCATGTATGCCATCCGGTGCGGGGACATCTTCAGCGGGGGGCAGATGGGGTATGCCTCCCAGTGCATCCAGTGCGGGGAATGTCTGGACAAATGCCCCCAGGGGATCGCCATTCCCGACATGCTGGAACAGGTGGTGGCGGACCTGGAGGATGACAAGACTCTGGAACGTCTGGCCATGGGCAAAAAAATGCTGAATATGTAATGGCAGACGAAAAACCAACCGATCATACCCGGTACAAGAGGCAGGGACGGACCGCTGACCGCCCTTATTGGATTCTCATTGTTTCCATCTTCATCCGGGCGGCCCATCAGGTCGGAGCGGCAGTGTTTCTGGCGGTTTTTCTGCTACCCGGCCGGCCAGACCTGCCCTTAATGTACCTGGTACTTGCCATTGTCTCAGGCATTGTTCTCATGGCAGCCGAGATGCTGCGCCACCGGCAGCTGCTGCGGGAACCAGCCGGCCTGACCACTATTGTCAAACTGGTGCTCATTGGAATGGCTATCCATGGCTGGGTGCCGGGAGAGTATTCCGTTCTGGCCGCGTTTATTCTGGCATCATTTTTTGCCCACGCCCCCAAGCATATCCGGCACCGGCGGCTGTTCTGAGCGACTGTTTTACGTAAAAGCGACCACCCTTACTTACTGAAGAACGGCAATGCCCTGCCGGTAACAACGAAACATGAAAGTCATATAGGGTTTGCAGAGACTTTCATATAAAAAACAAAAGAGGAAAGAGGCTTTCATGTTAAAGGTATATGCTGCCAGTTGGTGTCCGCATTGCACCAAAACAATCGAATTTTTACAAAAGAACCAGATTGCATTTGTATATTTTGAGATTGAAAAACAATCCGAAGATGTCATTAAAAAAATCATCCAGGTCAACGGCGGGGATGACTGGGTGGTGCCTACCCTTGAATATAACGGCAAATGGCGGGAAGGCCGGCTCTATAATGAAATGGCGTTACGTTCCGACCTGCAGGCACTAGGCGTATCAATTTGATTTGGCAGTTATTTTTTGGCACCATGCCCATGGGGCAATAAACATCATCCCCAAACGTAACCCATGGGCCGGATATGTCACACCGACAGTTTTTCCCACCGGAGCAGATGGGCCACCACCATGCCGGCGATGAACCCGGCCGCCAGACCATCATGGAAGGCGCTGCCTACTGTGATTTCAAATTCACACTTGACACCTGACCGGGCTACGTATTATCACCCCGACATGGATGAAACACAGCAAAAATTGCGGATTAAGATCTGGATCGAGTGTGATAACGGGGATACCATTTTCGGGGAAGGACAGATGCATATCCTGGAAACCATCCGGGAACAGGGGTCCATCAATGCGGCGGCCAAGGCACTAGGGATGGGTTACCGCTCCATGTGGGGCCGGCTGCGTAAAATGGAAAAACGGCTGGGCAAACCCTTGTTGATCCGCTGCAAGGGCGGGGTTGCTGGCGGACAGTCCACCCTGACCCCGGAGGCGGAAAAGATGATAGACAAATTCAAACGCCTGCGGCAGGCAATTACAGACACGTCGGAAGCTGTTTTCAACAAAATTTATCATTAAAAAAATCTAAATATCAGAGCAACATTGTATAAGGTAAAAACAACCACTTGGCAAAATCAAAAACCGACAAAAACAAAAAGAAAAAAGCTGCGCTGCGGAAACGCAAAAACCAGGCCCATCAGGTTGCTTCCCGGGAAAAAGGGTTCTTTTTTTTGGACCTGGCCTATGACAGCGTGGCCAGCGGTAACCTTGAAAAGGCGCTCACCGCTGTGACCCGGGCTGAAAAACTGCTGCCCCCGGATCCTGCACTTTACAAACTCATGGCCGATATCGGAGAGAGATCAAAAAATATCGAAATCAAGGTCCGGGCTATGGAAAAGCTGCACGAGATGGGTCTGCTTCCCAAAGAGTACGTCCCTCTATTGATCCTGCACCTGTATGAAACCGAACAGTTCAGCAAGGCATTGAAACTTGGGCGCCCCGTTCTCAAGGCACTGGCCAGATCCAGGGGCAAAAAACAGATGCAGCTTCATCAGGAGTTGACAGAACTGTTACACTCATGCGAATACAAGCTGCATGTACTGGATCTTGTTTCCAGCGCTTCGGACCGTTCCCAAAAGACCGGCACAGGACCGGCCCCGAAACGGCAAGCAAAGCAAAACCCGTCTATTGCCGGGACAGGAAAAATGGCGGCCCCGATCAAGCCGGCCAGGTCACCCGATCCCCCTTCCCGGGAAAAACCGGTGGAAATATCTGTTGACTATGATCTTGACCTGCCAGCGTTTGACACCATTTTATCCGGGCCGGAACCTGCCGATCCTGCAGTGTATGAGCTGGCGCTGGAAAGCCATGAAATCCGTCTGCAGGAATCCTTTGACATCCTGGTCTGCCTGCCGTCCCTTTCCCAGGTCCGCTCCTTCTGGTACCAGGAAGAAACCGCCAAAAAGGTACTCAAACGCTTCCGGGGACGGGCCCTGCTGTCCGATGAAGTGGGCTTGGGTAAAACCATTGAAGCCCTCATGGTGTTGAGTGAATACAAAAAACGGGGTATGGTGAAAACCGCCCTGATCCTGACCCCCACCCCCCTGGTGAGCCAGTGGAAAGAAGAGATGGCTGTCAAATTCGGACTGGATGTGCCATCCACCGACGATCCCGGCTTCACATCAGGGGACCGTGCATTCTGGCAGGCCCCGTTCGTGCTGGCCTCCATCAACCAGGCCAAATCAAAGAAAAATTTTGACCTGGTGACAGAAAAAAACTGGGACCTGCTCATCGTGGATGAAGCCCACCATTTGAAAAACAAGGCCACCCTGAACTGGAAACTGGTCAATTCCATTCAGAAAAAATTCATTCTACTTCTCACTGCCACGCCCGTGGAAAACAATTTAATGGAACTTTACAACCTGATCACCCTGCTCAAGCCCGGACAGCTGGAAACCGCCAGATCCTTCCGGGAAAAGTTCATGACCCGGGGCGATCCCACAGACCCCAGGAACAAGGTTCTGCTCAGGGAACTTCTAAGCGAGGTGATGATCCGCAATACCCGGGCTCTGGCCGGCATCAGTATCCCGCCCCGGTTTGCCCAGACCGTCCGGATCGAACCGTCCGGACAGGAAGCCGCGTTTTACGAGCGGCTGGAATCGTTGATCACGGGCATGAACGCCCGGACCGAGGGCCATGGAAAAATGCTGGTCAAGCACCTGCTTGCACAGGCCGGCTCATCGCCCGATGCGGTGGCATCCACCCTTGACAACATGCTGCTGAACAACAAATATCCTGCTGAATTTCACGATGAACTCATTGCCGTGAGAACCCTGTGCCGCACCAGTGTTGACACCACCAAAAACAAGGCCCTGCTCCAGGTGATCCGGTCGGCAACGGAAAAAATCATTGTCTTTGTCAAATACAAAGGCACGGTGACCCATCTGGCTGAATTTCTGGAATGGCACCGGATCTCTTTTTCCCTTTTCCACGGCAGCATGGACAATGCCGCCAAGGACAGGGAAATAAAGGCATTCCAGGAGGACAACCAGGTCCTGGTGACCACGGAAATCGGCGGAGAGGGAAGAAACCTTCAGTTCTGCAACCGGATGATCAATTATGATCTGCCCTGGAACCCCATGAAGATCGAACAACGGATCGGACGGATTCACCGCATCGGCCAGGAAAAAGAAGTCCATATTTTTAATTTCTGTGCAAAAGGCAGTATCGAGGACCATATTCTGGATATCCTGGACAAGAAAATCAACATGTTCGAGATGGTCATCGGTGAAATCGATATGATTCTGGGCCGAATCAGGGGGGAAAAGGAATTCAGTGACCTGGTCTATGACATGTGGGTGACAGCCGGATCCGAAGAAGAACGCAAAAAACAGTTCAACAACCTGGGGACTCGGCTGAAACGGGCACGGACCGGATATGAAAAAACAAAGGAACTGGATGAGACCCTGTTTGGAGATACTTATGAACTCTGATTCCGGCATTCAGAACCAGAGCACCCGTCTGCTGGACTTTACAGCCCGTTTTTTAAAGGAAAACGGGGGACTGATCGAACAAGGATCCAGGGAAATCAACGCACTTCTGCCCGAAGAGCTGGCCCAACGTCTGAACACAAAAGAGTATATCACTCTGGGCACCCTGCAGGACCAGGAGATGGCGGAAGACGGCTCCGGCGGACCAGATCGTCGATCCGTCGGGGTTTATCCCATCCATTTCGGTGCTCCCCTGCTGGACAAAATACTGGGGTTCACCACGGAGAATCCCCCGCTGCTGCATGTCGCACTCAACTTTTTTTACCTGAAAAGCGGTGGATTCGACAACCTGGTCCGCCAGCAGTTCGAATGGCACAAGGCCACCGGCTCGGTTACCAGTTTCGGGCAAATCCATACCCGGTATTTACTGCTCAACTGCAAATACCGGGCCCAGAGCGATGAACAAAAAGAGGGACGGTTCGATTTGGCAGCCAACCTGGACTCAGGTGCCGTGATACCGGGGATGACATCTGGTTTTGCCGGCATTGACAAGGAGTACAAAAAAACAGGCGCTATCGGATTTTCAGAAAATATGCAGACCAGGCTGCGCCACCTGGTCCGGGTGTATGGAAAAGAGGCGGTGGAGCAGGAAATCGTTCCATTCAAAAGCAGCATGAACCGGCGATATGCCAGGGATGCAAAGAGCCTTGACGCGTATTACCATGCCCTGGCAGAAGAGATGGCCTCCTCCCTGGAGCGGGCCAATATGTCCGATGCCCTGAAATCGGACAGAAAAGAAAAGATCGCCATGATCCCGGAAGAGCTGGCAGCCAAAAAAAAAGACCTGCTGAACAAATACCGGATCCGGATAACCATTTCCCTGGTCGGTGCCATGGCCGTGACGACACCGGCTGTCAAAATCCTGTTCACCGCCTCGGTTGGCAGAAAACGCAAAACTTTTTCTCTGATTTACAATCCGGTTACAAAGCGATTTGATCCCCTGGTGTGTGAATCCTGCCATCAGAGCATGTATCAAATTGCATTCGGCAATGATCTCGGCATCCTGTGCCACACCTGTCATAGGAAAAAATAAAGGGATACGGCAAGCCCGACGTTTCAAAAAAATGGTGGTTCGATCTTGAGGATGTCAACAGGGACGGTATTTCAGGTTATTTTCTATAATAAGCGTCTAAAAATTCATTTCGAGAGATTCCAGATTGAGTAAGGATGGTTCTTAAAGTTGAGCTCTTTAGAGTGGGATGGTTTGGAATTGTTAATGAGGTTCTTGTGCCATCTGAATTATCCCTTACCATTGCAATGTGGTTTCCTTCTCGGACCATAGAAAAGCCAAGTATCTCTAAAGATTTAATAACTTTTCGAATAGGCGCATCAATTGGGATCTTTGGCATTAGACAGCAATTCCTGCTTCAGCAATGAACGCTTCGATTATTGGAGGATCAATTTCAAAAGCCTCGGATCCAAATGTTTCAAGGTGAAATTGTATTGCTGATGTAATATCGTCTAATGCTGATTCATAAGAATCACCTTGGCCGACCACTATACCCTTAAGCCCTAAAGGATATGCAACATATGTATCAGGATGTTTTTCAACCACGATTTTTATATTTTTCATGATAAAGTCACCTCGTTAATATTAATCCTGTCCTAATTATACCTTTTGTCAGACTATATTCAAGGATGAAAACAGGATATGTCTCTTTTATGCCGACAAATAGTTCCAGCTGACCCGAATCAAAACCATTCCGAATTTTCTCACCCCCGCGGGACATGACGTCAAGGTATCCCTTCATCAATCGCCTTCGGCAGTTCCTGCACAAGACCGGAATAGAAAAATGCAATATTTTCCCTTACAAAAGAGCGGCCGCAAAATGACGTATTCAGAGTACCCCGCGCATTAAGGGCATGATCATGGTCAACGGACAGACCACCACCCCTTTTCTGATTTCATAGGGTTCATCAACGGTCTTTATCAATTTCTGATCGAAGCACGGAAAAAAATTCCGGCGCCGTCACGTATCCATGATATTTTTGGGCGGAAAAAACCGGGTCTTCCCGGACGGGAAAAACCATCATGGAAACCGCTGCCCGGAATCTGGTTCCGGTCACCCTGGAACTGGGGGGCAAATCCCCGGTGATCCTGGCCGATGATTTCGACTTGACAAAAGCGGTTCAACGCATCCTGTTCGCCAAGCTCATGAACGCCGGGCAGACCTGCATTGCGCCGGATTACATCTTTGTTCCGGAAAACCGCATCGACCGGTTCATTCAGACGGCGCAGGCAGTGGCACAGCACGATCTGCCGTTTGGCGGCATCGGCAACAGCGGCACAGGACAGTATCACGGATTTGAAGGGTTCATGGAATTTTCCAAACTGCGGCCGGTTTTTCACCAGGCCCCTTTTTCATCCACTGCTGCCTTAACCCCGCCCTATGGCAGTTTTGCAGACAGGATCTACCACGCCATTAAAAAACTTCCCTGGCTGTTTTGATCTATTTGTTGGGCAGCGGCCCACTCAGGTTTTATCACTCAGTTCCCATAAACGGATAAGCAATCTCTTCAGGGGGAACAAACGTCTCCTTGATGGTCCGGGCGGATGTCCAGCGCAGCAGGTTGAGCAGGCTGCCGGCCTTGTCATTTGTGCCGCTGCCCCGGGCTCCGCCGAAAGGCTGATGGCCCACCACAGCGCCGGTGGGTTTGTCGTTGATGTAGAAATTGCCGGCACTGTGGGCCAGGGCCTTTGTCATCTCATGAATGGCCTGCCGATCCCGAGCAAACACCGCCCCGGTCAGGGCATAGGGTGATGTCTTGTCCACCAGAGCCAGGGTGTCATCAATGGTTTCATCCTCATACATATACAGGGTCAGAACAGGACCGAAAATTTCCTGTGTCATGGATTCATAATACGGGTCTGTTGTCACAATCACAGTGGGATCAATGAAATACCCCTTTGATTTGTCTGCATTGCCGCCCACCAGAATATCGGCGGCATCTGATGCTTTTGCTTGTTCAATAAACCCGGCGGCATTGTCGAACGCGGCCTCGTCGATCAGCGCGTTCATGAAATGCCGAAACGCCGTCACACTGCCCACCGTGATCTGTTCCACAGCTGCACGGATTCTGGCGGTGATCTCATCCCACAGGGAGCTAGGCACATACATGCGGGAGCAGGCACTGCATTTCTGGCCCTGGTATTCAAAGGCCCCCCGTACCGCTGCGGCCACCACCTGTTCCACCCGGGCTGAGGAGTGCACGAAAATATAGTCTTTTCCGCCGGTTTCCCCCACCATCCTGGGATAGGATTTATAGATGTCGATATTGCTGCCCACGGTTTTCCACAATGTTTTGAAAACTTTTGTGGACCCGGTGAAATGGATACCGGCCAGATCTGCATGATTCAGCACCGATGCCCCCACCACAGACCCTTTGCCCGGAACAAAATTGATCACCCCGTCCGGGAGTCCCGCTTCCTTGAGAATCTGCATGATATAATATCCGGAAAGCACGGCAGTGGAAGCCGGTTTCCACACCACGGTATTTCCCATGACAGCCGGTGCCCCGCACAGGTTGCCGGCAATGGCCGTGAAGTTAAAAGGGGTGAGGGCGAACACAAACCCTTCCAGGGCCCGGTATTCCAGCCGGTTCCAGACCCCTTTCTCCGATGCGGGTTGACCCGCGTAAATTTCTGCCATGTATTTGGCATTGAACCGGTAAAAATCCGCCAGTTCGCAGGTAGCATCGATTTCCGCCTGAAAGGGATTTTTGGACTGGCCCAGCATGGTGGCGGCATTGAGTACATAGGTGTATTTATTCGAGATCAGATCCGCAGCCTTGAGAAATATGGCAGCCCGCTCATGCCAGGGGGTGTTTTCCCACTGTTTTTTGGCATCCAGGGCCGCGGCAATGGCCATGTCCACTTCCGGTGTGCCGGCATTGGAAAACACCGCCAGGGTCTGTGCATGATCATGGGGACATGTCACCTTTTTCTGATCATGGGTCCGGATCTCCTTTCCTCCGATAATCAAGGGGATATCCTGAACGGTATCCAGCTGGCGTGCCAGCTCCGCCGTGAGCAGCTTCCGCTCAGGGCTGCCGGGTGCGTATTGTTTCACCGGTTCGTTATACACCGGTGGCGTCTGTAAAATACTGTTGCTCATTTTTCCTCTCCTTTAATATCAAAGACAATGCCCTGGGCCAGGGGGAGGTCATCCCCCCAGTTGATGGTATTGGTCTGCCGGCGCATGTAGATCCGCCAGGCGTCACTGCCGGACTCCCGGCCCCCGCCGGTTTCTTTTTCACCGCCGAATGCCCCGCCGATTTCAGCGCCGCTGGTGCCGATGTTGACATTGGCAATGCCGCAGTCCGATCCTCTGTGGGACAGAAACTGCTCCTGGTATTTCATGGAACTGGTGAACACTGCGCTGGAAAGCCCCTGGGGTACATCATTGTGCAGTGCCAGGGCCTGGTCAAAGGTGTCATACCCGATGATATACAGAATCGGGGCAAAGGTCTCTTCCTGGACAATGGGGTAGTGGTTTTCGGCTTCCACAATGGCGGGGGTGACATAACTGCCGTTTTCCAGCCCCTCGACCGTCAGGGCAGTGCCGCCGTAAACTATTGTTGCACCCTGGTCTCTGGCCGCCTCGATGGCCTGCATCATGACCTGTTTTGCCGTATCATCGATCAATGGTCCCATCAGGGTATACGGATCCATGGGATCACCGATCCGGATCTGTCCATAGGCATTGACCAGCTGTTGGACAAACCGGTCTTTGATACTGTTGTGGATGATAATGCGGCGGGTGGAGGTACACCGCTGGCCGGCCGTGCCCACGGCACCGAAAAGGGTGGCCCGCAGCGCCATGTTCATGTCGCAGTCTTCGGTAACAATGATGGCATTGTTGCCCCCCAGTTCCAGCAGGGACCTGCCCAGGCGGGCCGCCACGGTGGTGGCCACCTTTTTTCCCATGGCTGTGCTGCCGGTGGCGCTGACCAGCGGGATACGCCTGTCCTGGAGCAGTGTATCCCCCACAACGGCCCGGTTCCCGATCACCAGGTTGAACACCCCGTCAATATCATATTTGTCCACCACCGGGGCGATGATGTTCTGGATGGCAATGGCGGTAAGCGGTGTCTTGGAGCTGGGTTTGAACACAACAACATCCCCGCACACAGCCGCCACCAGCGCATTCCAGGACCAGACCGCAGCAGGAAAATTAAATGCGGTAATGATGCCGACGATCCCCAAGGGATGCCATTGTTCATACATCCGGTGGAAAGGTCTTTCACTGTGCATGGTCAACCCGTACAGCTGGCGGCTCAGCCCTACGGCAAAGTCGGCGATGTCGATCATCTCCTGGACCTCACCTTCTCCTTCGGCCCGGATTTTCCCGGTTTCCAGACTGATCAGGGCGCCCAGGCGCTGCTTTTTCTCCCGCAGGGCATTGCCGATCTCCCGGACAATCTCTCCCCGCCGGGGGGCGGGCATCATCCGGTATTTTTCAAAGGCGGCACCTGCTTTGCTTACAACCGCTTCATAATCATGGGCCTGGGCCTGCACCACACCGGCAATGGGCTGGCCGGTGACAGGAGAATAAGACACCAGTTCTTTTCCCAGGGTATGTATCCGGCCCCAGGTTGTGCCCGTAGTGGCACCGTAATTGACCGACTGAATATCCAGGTCTTTCAAAATACTTTCAATGTGATGCTTTTCCATGGATTATCCTTATTATTAAACATTCAGGGTTATATTTCCATCAATACCTGCTGGCATTATAGGGGTGATTATGATAATAGTAAAATTCATAATATTTATACTTATCATGAATCATTTAGATGGTAGAGAGCAATATGGACCTGTATCACCTGAAAACCTTTTTCACCCTGGGAAAAATACAAAATTTCACCAGAGCCGCAGATCATCTGCGCATTACCCAGAGTGCGGTAAGCCATGCCATCAAAAAACTGGAAACATCCATTGATACGGCATTGATAAACAGAAAAAACAGAGACCTGATACTGACCGACGCCGGCAAGATCCTGTTCCAATCCTGCGAAAAAATTTTTTATGAGCTGGAAAAAATCGACCAGGATCTTGCCGTGCTGAAAAAACAAAAGCAGCTCACCATCCGGGTCGGTGCCACCGTGGAGTTCGGAACCACCATTCTGATCAACCATATCAGAGAGTTTCTGGATCGGTTTCCGGATATTCACATCGATTTTCTGTTCTCCCATCACCTGATGGAACCGTTGCTCCAGGACTTTGTGGACCTGATCATCGACTGCAAGCCGCACATGGTAAAAAACCTGGAAAAAATCTATCTTTTCCAGGAGCAGTATGTCACCATTGCATCCCCGGCATTCATTGAAAAAATGCAGATAACCGCTCTGGATGATCTTGGGCAGGTGCGGATTCTTTCGCTGGACAAGGACCTTGACTGGTGGCATAATTTTATCACCGCCATCCCCCCCGGCAAACAGGCCTGTTTGAAAAATGTGATGCAGATCAACCATATCCGGGGAATTATAAACGGCGCCATTGCCGGGCTGGGTATCGGATTCGTTCCCAGATACACCGTGATGGGGGAACTGGAAAAAAATATACTCGTGGATCCTTTCCCCCACATCACCCCTGCGGCGGACGACTTCCATATTTTCATCAAAAAAGAGCGGCTGGGGATTGAAAAAAATCGGCGGCTGGTCACCTACCTCACCCGCCTGGCCCCGTTGAAAAATTTTTTTCAATGACCGGCCGGATATTTGTGCCGGCAATGTCAACCGGATCACTTACCCGGCCTATGATCCTGACACCTTGAAGGCTGAATACAAGGCATGTGCCATGGCCCTTGAAAAAATCGGCATCAACGGGGAATCAGGGTATATTTCCGGCCGTAATCAATGAACTGCGGAGTGCCGCCGCCCTCCAGAATCGTGCGGCGGGCCCCGGCAAGGTCTGTAATTCTTGTGGCAGCCACCGCATGAACCCCCCGGCTGAAAGCAGGCTGGGGGAGCCATCCGGCAGACGGTCCCACCACGCCGATGAACCGGGCGGTTTCAGCAGCTTCCAGGGCCGCATCAAACCCGCCCACTGCTGCGGATGACCCGGTGATGATCACGATGTCGGCATCTTTAAGGTCCCGGACATCTCTGGTCACAGTATGCCCGGGATCCATAATGACCGTGTGCCCCGCATCCACGATACCGGTTTCCAGCGCCGGATTGTCATCCACCACCACCAGAGCATCCGCCTTTTTTTTCAAAAACGGCACAAACGGACCGATATACCCCACCATCCCCACTTTGTTGGACCCAGGGGACCCAAAGGGCAGCAGGTCCAGAAAATCATCTGTGGAAAACCGAAACTGTTCGGGGTGGTGTGCCATAATGGTGTGGGAAAGGGCATTGACCGCCGCCACCCCCACACTTCTTTCCAGGGGATGCCCGGACCCCATCAGTTCAGCCAGCTGCAGCACCGGTTTTTCCGACAAGGTACCGGCTGCCGGATAATGGGCACAGGACCCGCTGTCCGACCGGGGAGTGAAACACACCCCCATAATGCCGTTGTCCAGCTCAACCAGGGTATATCCCAATGATATTGCCACCATGCAGACGCCGGGAATCCCATCCAGTGCCTTTGCACAGTTTTTTACTTCAGCAATGATATCTTCCTGCAATGTCGTCATATCACTTTCTCCTGTCATTATGCGGATATCACCCGTACGCATGTTTGTCAATTCCTCTGATTTTCAAAAAGAACAACAGGCCGAAAGCCGGACAGGTTCTCATTAGCACTGCCGCGCGGTGCTTTCCCATTTTTCATTTCTTCCTGTTTTTCGATGGGTGTAAAATAGGGTTCCCAGTGCACAGGCCCTGGTTAATATTGTATACAGGCATTTTATTTGATGACCTTAATGGTTTTTCCCACCCAGTCCGGGGGCAGATAAATCCGTCCCCCCTTGCCATTGGGCCGGACTGTTTTTTCAATCAGCACATCCCCATACACCTCAAATTTCACCGGGGCCGGGGTGGTGTTTTTTTCCAATGCCGCACGTTCTTTTTTTTCCATTACAACTTCCATACTGGTCTTCCTTTTTTACAAAAGAATTGAAAACAATGGGGCCCACTTTACCAGTGTCCATTCGTTATGTCAATATAAACATAACGATATCAGTTGACATCGCGCTTTGCTGTCCTGCCGGACAATTGGTGCGTTTCAGCTGTCATGGTGAAGCACACGGTTGCATTATTGCTGTTTCCACAGGGAGGAATCGGAAAAGGGGTTTTTGCATTTTTTCGAAAAGTTATAAAATTTCAATTGGTTACAAAAAAATGTGATTATTGGTGTGCTTTGGTATTTTATTTGCGTAATTATAAATATTTTTATATTTAACAGCTAATTATTAACCAATAATAACCAAAGGAGAAATAACCATGATGCGTAAAGAAGAAAAAATGCTGCCCATGCTTATGCTGCTGTTTATATTCATTTGTTTTGGTATCACCCTTCCGATGACCGCCATGGCAGGCCCCTCCGGCAAAGTGATTGTATTTCATGCCGGCAGCCTGACCGTGCCCTTTGCTGAAATTGAAAAAAATTTTGAAGCAGCATACCCGGATGTGGATGTGCTGCGGGAAGCCGGCGGGAGCACGAAGATGGCACGCCTGATCTCCGAGGTGGGAAAACCTGCGGACATCATGGCTTCGGCTGACTATAAAGTCATCGACAACAACCTGATTCCGGCATTTGCCGACTGGAATGTACGGTTTGCCACCAATCAGCTGGTAGTTTGTTACACCGATCAGAGCCGCTATGCAGACCAGATCACGGCAGACAACTGGTATGAAATTCTGCAGAAAAAAGATGTAGTCTGGGGCCATTCCGATCCCAACCTTGATCCCTGCGGCTACAGAAGCCTGATGGTGCTGCAGCTGGCGGAAAAATTCTACGGCATTGACGGCCTTTATGATAAAATTCTGGCCAACCGGCCCCAGAAAAATATCCGGCCCAAATCCGTGGAACTGGTGAATCTTTTGAAAACCGGAAATATGGATTATGCCTGGGAATACATTTCCGTGGCCAGCCAGCATGAACTTAAATACATTGTTCTGGATGACCATATCAACCTGGGCAATTACAAGTATGATGCCTTTTACAAACAGGCACAAGTCGAGGTAACCGGGAAAAAACCCAACACCTGGATCACCAAAACAGGCCAGTCCTGTACCTATGGCATTACCATGATCAAGGATGCACCAAACCCTGATGCTGCCATTGCATTTTTGCAGTTTCTCCTGTCTCCGGACCGGGGCCTTACAATACTGAAACAAATGGGACAGCCCCCCATTGTGCCCCCCGGTATCCCGGATGGGAAAATGGCCGGACAGATGCCGCCGCAAATCGCGGACCTGGTGGAGATAAAGGACTGATCCTGTGAAGCAGATGGACCTGATGGGGTGGCTGTTTCTGTTCCTGGGGCTGCCCCTGATCCTTTTACTGACCCTGCCCCTGATCAAAATGACCATGGAACCGTCTGGGGCCATGCTCATGGAAACCATTGCAGACAAGGATGTGGTGGCGGCCATTGCCCGCTCCATCGGACTGTCTTTGTGTGCCGCAGGGCTGGCCTTCACCATGGGCACCCCGCTGGCCTACCTGCTGGCCAGAAAAGAGCTGCCGGGCAAAAGACTGCTGGAGGGGATCATTGATCTGCCCATCATGATCCCCCATCCGGTGGTGGGCATCGCCATCCTCAGCCTGGCCGGGAAAAACCATCCCATCGGCCGGTTCCTGTCCGATGCCGGCATCCAGATAATGGGAACGAAAACCGGGATCATCTGCGTGCTGCTGTTTGTGGGCCTGCCCTTTTACATCAACACCGTGAGATCGGGATTCGACAGCGTGCCGGTCCGGCTGGAAAACGCCTCCCGCACCCTGGGGGCCGGCGCTTTTACCACATTTATGCGCATCACCTTTCCGTTGACCTGGCGGCATATGATACTGGGCACCATCATGTGCACTGCCCGGGCCATCTCCGAATTCGGTGCCGTGGTGATTGTGGCCTATCACCCCATGACAGCGCCGGTGATGATCTATGAACGGTTCACCGCCTTTGGTCTGAAATACTCCCAGCCCATAGCGGTCTGGCTCATTTTCATCTCCTTTGTCCTGTTTGTACTGCTGCGCATGCTGTCAAAATCCATTCACCCGTACAATCGGTAACATATGATCTCCCTGCACCACATCAACCTGCATCTGCCCGATTTTTCCTTGACAGACATTCACCTGCAGGTGCACACACATGATTTTTTTGCACTCATCGGCCCCACCGGGTCGGGAAAATCCCTTCTTCTGGAAGGGATCATGGGGATCATG
>JAABSA010000059.1:0-3706 GCA_011390635.1 Desulfotignum sp.
TTCTTCATTGTTTACAACTTTAGACATATTCAGGGCAAGGTAAAGGGGGGTTTCCATCGTATTTTTAGTCTTCATACTGCACCTCCTTATTGGTGATTTGCCGTGCGCGTCAATTGTAATCTTTGCGGTCTTTGCGCCGATTGCTGTTTGTGCTTGATTTCTCAGTAAACTTTATATAGTCAATTTTTGTACCAGGGTTAACACGCAGCGCTATAGGATCTGCTAAGCAACTCATTTGAGTTGCTGTCAGGTTTGGTGCCGTGCATTGCCCCGGCGGGTGTGCCATCTACTTTTCATCATTATCATTTCCCATCGTATGTTCTTTTACCTCCTTAAAAAACAGGAGCGTGAAAAAATTCAAGGTAGAGAGAATTATTGCAATTTCAAATCGATTGAAAGCAACGGCAACGCCGATCGCTCCTGTATTCCAAATCGTGGCCGCAGCGGCTGTTCCTTTGACTTTATCACTGTTGGTCAGAATAGAGCCGCCGCCGATAAATCCTATACCCGTTATAATACCCTGAAAAATACGGGCCTCACCATTTGTGCTGTCGATAACAGAGATACCAACCAGCATAAATCCGCAGGTAACCACAGCGACCAGGGGAAATGTTCGCAGACCAAAGTTCCTGCTGCTTTTTTCACTGTCCCAGCCAAGCGGAAGTGCCAGAAGAAAAGCAGCTAAAAGATGATAAGAGTGAAACCAGATAAGCTGCCAGTCAAACTGTAATATTTCCATTTTCCCAACTCCCTGTGAAAAGATATACGATGCTTACCGCTCATCAGGCCGGGTTTCGTGCAAGGCCATTTCTGCCAGATGATCCAGGTCTGCGTCCGTTACATGGGGAAGAAATCTTTTTCGATAAAGTTCATCATGCACAATCCGCACAATTGCGACCAGAGGGGCTGCGATGAGAACCCCCAGCATGCCGAAGGCGGCCACGCACAAGAGCACGGAAAAGATCACGGCCAGCGGATGCAGTTTCATGCCCCGGGCCATGATAAATGGCGTGATCACATTGTTCTCCAGGGCCTGTACGGCAGCAAAGGCGAGCAGAACCCACAGCGGAGTCAGCCCTCCCTGCCCCAGAGCAAGCAAGAGTGCGGGCAGGGCGCTGAGAATCGGACCCAGAAAAGGAACCGCCGCCAGAACGCCGGCGATAACACCCAGGACCAGGGCATCCATAAAACCAAAGATGGGCCACATAAGCAAAAATACCAGAAAACCGATCGTCAGCATGCCAAATGCGGTTGCCCCGGCCCAGGCAGGAACGAATTTTCCAATGCGCTGCAAAATGATCAGCGCTTTTTGGTGGTGTTCTTCGGGCAATAAGGAAAGCATTGCCCCAAAAACCGGGCGGGGATTCATGAGCATAAACACCACACCGAAAAAAACCGTTACCAGAACGAGCAGTATCTGGGCGCCGTTAAACGCCACGGCCGTGAAACTGCCGAGCAGATCCTGAAACATCTTGTTCAAATAGGACCGAAAAGAGCTTGATTCTTCAAAATGTAGGGCTGAAGGGGTAGTTCGAGGCGTGCTTGCCGGTTTGTCTGCCTCCCTGTCTTCCCGGGCAATTTCAGTGCTGACCTGAAACTGAAGTTTTTCCTCGTCTTCCCGGGCAATTTCAGTGCTGACCTCAACCTGAAGTTTTTCTTCAAAAATGACAGCCTGCTGCTCCATTTTGATCAGCGGCTTTTGCAGACGTTCCCAGTAACCGGGTACGGCATCGGAAATTTTAATGACCGAGTCCTTCATCGGTCCGATGAGGGACCAGCCTGCCAAAGCCATGACTGTGACCAATCCTGCCACAACCAACCCTGTCGGTATTTTTCTGCCGCCTGTCCACGCCCGCATCCGGGAAATCACCGGATTGACGGCAAGGGAAATCAGCAGCACCAGCAAAAAAGAGAGCAGAATGGGAGCAAGCAGCGAGAATGTCCGGATGAAGGCAAACAGCACCGCCCCCAATATCACATAAAATGAAATCGGGCGCGGTGCCTTTTCTGTCTTGGGATGGTCCGGCAGGCCGCTTTCCTTGCGGGTGAGTCTCTCGTCGCTGGCCATCATTGTTACCCTAAATTTTGCCCAGCACGAGCAGAATCACAAGAATCAGCACGATGAGCCCGATGCCTCCACTGGGTCCATAGCCCCAGGATCGGCTGTGCGGCCAGGCAGGGATTACCCCCACCAGTGCCAGTATAACTATAATGAGTAAAATTGTTCCTATTGTCATGGTTTATCCTCCTCGTTGAACATGATGGAAAAACCGCCACTGAAAAATATTCAGTGGCGCGTGTGGCTGCCGTCTCAATGTATACTGGATCAGGCTTACTCAACGGTCATATTGTTATTGACACCCTTTACACCGTCAACATCGCCCGCATATTTTCCGGCCAGATCCTTACCGGCTGGAGTCTTGGCTTTGCCTTCCAGGGTGACCACCCCGTCTTTGGTCTCGACGCTGGTGCTGAGGCCACTGGTCGATCGATGGTAAAGCAATGAGGTTTTGACCAGGGCGGTAATGGATGCATCATCAATGGCTTCTATCACGGTATCTGTTTTTTTTGCCATTGTTTTGTCATCCGGCTTTACGTCGGCGGGATCAGATACGGTCATTTCATTGTTTACCGTTTCAACACCGTCAACATCCATGACATATTCGGTTGTGAGCTCCTTTTGATCAACACTGGAAGCCTCACCGCGTAAAGTGACGGTTCCGTTGTCGGCGAGAACCTCGGTTCCGATACCGCTGACGTTTCTATGAAACAAAAGTGTGGTTTTCACTTTGGTGATGAGCCATGCATCTGATTTTTCAAGAGGGCGGTTTTCACTTTTTTCTTCAAGCTTGTTATCCACACCCTTAACGCCGGGCAGACCCGCAACGGTTTCTTCGGCCAATGTTTTATGGGATGCATCCAGTACCGTCCCGGTCAAGGTGACAAATCCATCTTTCGACTGTATTGTAATATTATCGTCCTTGAGGTAGGTCTTGAACACATGGGTCATTTTAGCTGATGATTCGATGCGGTCGTCCGTCTCAGTTGCAAAAAGCGGGACGGTGGTGAACAACATGGAGACTATGGCGGCCAAAACTGCCAAATGGTACATTGGTTTTTTCATTTTACTTTTCTCCTGTCTTTCGGTGGTTTTTAACAAGTGTATTCTCCCACTTCCTGTGCTACCTCTTTTCGTTGCGGCGCATGAAACATCGCCGGCAATGTGATGGGCTGTAATGCCGCCACAATGGGTTTATCCCCGAATCAGGGGTAAGTTGCGTAAAAAGGGCGGATCATATTTAATCCGCCCTCAATACTACATGGTTACAATGCAAGCGTGGTTAGCTCTTTTTTCTTGTCAATCCTGCAAGGCCAAGGAGACCTATACCAAAAAGGACCATTGTGGTCGGTTCAGGAACAGGAGCACCGGGTCCCTGGTAATCAGGCGGAACCAGGGTTGACAAAGTAAAAGTGGAATTCTCTCCGGAACCGGTTGCACTCATAAACCAGATACTAGGGGTATCATCAAAGCCGGTTATGGATGCCAGACCTGTCCCCTTGATAGCTATGGAATTTACCGTGGCAAATTCGACCTCAGAGGTTGACAAATCATAGCTGTATGTTTTACCCTCAAAATCAATCACCCAGAAATTTAGAATTGCCGTAGCCACATCCGGTTTAAAAGTGAAGGGAGAAAAAAGCGAAA
>JAABSA010000059.1:3716-16106 GCA_011390635.1 Desulfotignum sp.
ACTAAGATTTAACTGGTTTTCACCTTCGAAGTCAACGTGAGAAGTTAGCATAGTATAGCTGTAATCTATACCTGAATGATTAATATCCCAGATACCTGCTAATCCTGCTCCACCCACATTCGGGTCAAAAGTGAAGGTATCAAGATTAACCGCATAACCACCTGGAATGGCAGCATAATCATCGGTTCCGCCGCCAGTTGAAACGACAACATTGCTGAAGCTTGTAAATGTCGTAGCCTCATCCAAAGCTACGTTATCCGATTCGAATGTCCCGCTAAAGGACGTATAACCATAAATCGTATCAGCCTGCGCATTGAAAGCAAAGGCGACGATCACTGCCATCAAAATAGTGAAACTCAGCATTAATTTTTTCATGAATCCAATCCTTTTTTATTAAATTGCTTTAAAAATTTCAGGCGCTAAGCCCGAGGGTAAATAGCCTCATCGAAAGAAAAACGTCTTACTGCCTAATTTTTTCAGGCCGGCCGGCTGCCTCCTTTCTGCCCACCTGATGAAAATTTTCATCATTCGTGTGTAACCCATTTTGTTTGCGCTTGAATCTCCGGAGTCTGGAAAAGTGTAATTGCAGCTTGCGTGCCAGAGGTTGTCAGAGGTGTAAAAAGAGCGGTTAAAATTATGGTAAAAGACGGAGATAAAGGATGTAGAGGCTTTTCGGGAGATATCGTTGTAAATGGAAAACGCCAAGCCTGGAAATTATCAATGCCATTTTCTATCTTTCGCAGCATGAACATAAAGGGTGAAAGGGCCAAATGTGGCCAATGATCATATTTGACCGAACAGCTTTTTTTTCGGCTTTTTAGTCCAAGGAAATAACCAGTTCGATTTCTTGTTCAGCGCCAGGGTGCTGGTTTGTCTGAAATCCGAGCCTTTTGCCCAGTAATCGTTCTGCGCCGGAATCGTCGCCAAAGGCCACCAGGGAGATCTCCCGATCGTAATCGATCCGGGTGAACCGGGCCGAAATTGGCATCCCTTCTGGTGTCCAGAAGAATTTTAAAATCCGGGTTGGAAAAGAAGGGCTGCATGGTAACCCCTTCGATCCGGGCCCGGGGTTTATAGCGGCGCGCGGATTCAAGGATTCCGGTAAAGGCGGCGCGGACATCCGTATCCGGACGCAGGTCCAGGCGAATTCCGTCCACCTCGCTTCTGCCCGCTTTGAGTACGACGATGGGTTAGACCCGCGACACTGCCTGCGCGGCACTCATGAACTTGTAAAAATTTGTCAGACGTTAAAGATTTTCATCAACAAGGTTTCCGGCACTGCGTCGGTGTCATGCGATTCATCCTCTATCAAAATCATTTTCTCGTCTTTTTCAACCATCCCGGCTTTTACCAGAAATTGGATCGCCATATCGGAAAAGGCATTTGTTTCATCCTCAAGACAGACAGGATAAACCCCGTAAGACAGGGCTGGAAAATTTTTTGTTTTACCATCACCGCCAAAAGAAAGTATCCAGCAGTCCGGCTTGAATCTGGAGATGAAACACGCGGCGTCCTTACTTTGCGTGTGGGCCAGGATATAGCGCACATGTAACGCGTTGGCGCATTCAACGGTATTCAGTGAAAAGACGTCATCAACACGGACATTGTCGGAACCCGGGCCCGTCCTGAAATATGCGGGCAAATCGGCCAGGACCTTGACTGCTTTACGTTCCCGCTCGGCGGATGTTGCTATTTTTGCCAGCATTTCAACCGCTTCCACAGGATGCCGCCCGATGGCCGTCTCTTCGGACAGCATTACCGCGTCTGTCCCGTCAAAAATCGCATTGGCCACATCAGATACTTCGGCACGGGTCGGACGGATATTCTCTGTCATGGACAATAACATTTGGGTCGCTGTTATCACCGGCCTGCCTAAAAGGTTCGCCTTGTTGATCAGTTTTTTCTGAACGGCAGGCACATCCTCTATAGGGATCTGAACCCCCAGGTCGCCGCGTGCAATCATGATGGCATCTGCAGCAATGACAATTTCATCGAAATTGGCAATGGCCTCGGCCCGCTCGATTTTGGCAATCACATACGCGGAGTGCCCGTCTTTTTGTGCAAAGGCCTTCACCTTGCGTATATCATCGGCTGACTCTGCAAATGAAACCCCGAAGGCATCTACCCCCTCCTGCAGGGCAAAGGCCACAAATTCAAGATCCGTATCCGACACCGCATCAGCAAATATCTTTACCCCGGGAAGGTTCAATCCCTTGTAGGAAAGAAGCGGGCCGCCGATAATCGTCCGACAGAAGACCTGATCTCCTGAGACCTTCTCCACCTGAAGCTGTATGAATCCGTCATTAAGAAAAATCAGGCTGCCGGGATTCACGCTCTCGGGCAGCCTCTTATATTCGACAGGTATCTGATCGGCCGTGCCCACAGAATCCTGGACGGTCAATATGACCTCATTGCCTTTTTCCAGCAGCAGCGGTTCATTCATGAGTTTGCCGATGCGTATTTTGGGACCGGGAAGATCCACCATGATCAGGCAGGAACGCTCTGTCCTTGCCGCCACGGCGCGTATCCTGCGGATATCCTCCCTGTGCGCCTGCAAGGTTCCATGGGCAAAGTTGAGCCGCGCCACATTCATCCCCTGGAGAATTAATTGCTCCAACACAGCCTCCGATCGGGAGGCCGGGCCTATGGTGCAGACGATTTTGGTTTTATGCCCCGGCAGCCTCACAGCGCAGCATCCCCCGCGCCAGTAAAACATACCCGGACCCATGTTTCCATGAATGCAATCTTTTTCATGCCAGCCTCTTTTTTTAAAATAGCCCGCCTTGTCCGGCAAAGGTCAGACGGGTTACACGCGTCTTCGTCCTTGAATCACCTGGATCAGGATCACAATGATGGCGATCACCAGCAGGGCATGAATGACACCGCCCATGGTATAGCCGGTCAACAGTCCCAACGCCCACAAAATTAATAGAATCACAAATATGGTCCAAAGCATGGTAGATCTCCTGTAAAATAAGGGTTGTAATGAAGTACCCGTGCAAAAAAACGGGTCTTTTATTAATTGGTATTCAATCTTTGTGCCAGGTATCTAATATGCGCTGTCAAGACATCTATCTTTCTGATATTTAAACATATTTTCAAAAGATCAGCATTCCGGAACAGCCATTGATGGTCATCTGAAAGGGTCATATGCAACCGGTGGTCACATATGACCTGTCTGGTGGGGCACTTCGTTTCAAATGCCGATTCGTCTTATAAAGGCTGCCTTCTCTGCATTGGTTTGGGAAATGTAAGTCAATTTTCAAATAGGTCTGTTCGCCACGTTCAATTTTGCTCATCGCCACAGGCTATCATCCGGAAGCTCTTGCAGGGTCATTATTTCAGCAAATGGGTCTGTTTTGTCCTAACGGCATCAACAACCAATTTGCCCACCAGTTTCATCTTACCAAGCCGTCTTTTTTTGTGGGCCATGATAATATTGTAAAGTTCGTCCCTGGTTTCCGGGGGCCGTATCTCTGTCGGTTTCTTTTGCAGCGATATGGCACCCGCTTTACAGGTCGGTACACAAACCCCGCATCCTATACACCGGTTCAAATCCACCACGGCATAACCCATTTTTTCAGAAAGAGTCACTGCGCCGACCTGACAACGTTTTTCACAGACACCACACTTATTACATGCTTCGGTATTGATAATTGCATGAAAGTTGGATGCCCAGAAGTCCACAGGTTTGGGCAGGGTTTTATGTACGCTTAACATCCCGCAGCAACAACCGCAGCAGGAGCAGATAAACTCTGCTTTTTCGGTGTTGGAAGGCTGCAGTACCAATCCGTCTTTCTGGTTTTGTTCAAGAATGGAAAAAGCTTCATCACGGGTGATTTCTCTGCCGATATCAGCATTCTGGGCCATGGCTGCCATGTTCCCAACGGCCAGACAGGTTTCTTTCCGATCCGTGATTTTGCAAGGTTTTCCATTAAGGCTCTTTTTTTTTCGGCAGATGCATTCCAATATCAAAAATGGTCCTTCCGCTTTTTCCAGCAATGACACAACTGCATCAAAGGTACTCACAGCTGTTCCGGATTGAATACTCTTTTCTATGGGGATGGTTCTCATCTGGGGCAGTTTCGTGCTGAGAAACGCGATGCCGAATGATTTATCTCTGAAATACTGGTCAGAGGCTTTCAAGAAATCCGGTGTCAATCGATTCACCTGGTATTCGTACATGCCCACAACAAAAGGTGCGTTGCTGTAAAACCGCTTATCACCGTCGATCCGGGATTCTATGCCTCCCTTTTTTTGTATGCGGTCAAGCTGTTCCGTAAGTTTTGCCGGTGAATCCACCAAGTGCTTTGCCCTCTGAAATATTATTTCTATGGGTTCAGGCTGATAGGTCAGGCAGGCTGCAAGATCGGCTTCATCGGGAGAAAAAACATGCTGGAGTATCCTGATCTCAGCGCCTGATTTTGTTGCCGGATATCCCACCGCCTGCTTGTCTAAATGACGTTGAAGTTTAATATAAGACTGATGAGGTTCTGTCTTTGTCATAATCTCTTCCCATTTTTTTGATCGTTATGCTGACTTTTTCCATAGATCTGCTTCATGACTGACAATGACCTGGCAAGGCACAAGCTTACAACACGCCGGCAAAGTCACTGCGCATCATCTCCCATGGCACCTTTTATACTTTTTGTTGCTACCACGCCAGCATGGCTCATTACGGCCGAATACCGATGGTTCCATTCATTGACCTGCCGCCTGGACGGATGATGTGTTGAGATCAGATAGTGTATATCTTCTGTACAAAAGGCTGCGTATCTGGATTTCATCAACTGCTCTGGACTTTCCGGTTTTGAGCGGCCGGTCAAAAAAGGCTGGCAGCAGTCTTTGTAATTTTTCTGACTTCCACAATAGCAATCTGGTTCATTCATGTTTGTTTTGCCGTCAAGGCCCTGTCATATGTTGATGGCTACTCTTGGATTTTATTATTTATCATACATGGGTTGAATATAGAAGGTCTTCTGGTTCACGCAGCTGGTTTGTTCCCGGTGTAATCTGACCCATAATTTTATGTGAAAAAATGGCAGCAACCAAAAACCCGCCACAGGCCCTCTCAGAGGCCCAAAGAAACCCTCGGCTGAGATTGATACACCCTTTTTACAGATATCCACCCCGGGCCTCGCATATAGGCCAAGGAGACTCTGGTGTCAATGATGTGAACAGGTGCCGCAAGGAAAAGACTCTATCGGGCAGCTCGGCGACGAGGTCTTTGGATATAGCTGTGTGCGGCGGTTTAAAAGCCACCTGCTTATATTCTCCTTGCGAAAAAACCGAAACCATGAAATAATTGGGTCATTCTCATAAAAGGATACAAAAGAATCTAAGACTTTAAAATCAGTGAATGTGCTGATCCCGCCAAAGAATTTTACAGTTGAACTGCTCTGTCGGATGGTTGAGCAGTTCGAACCGTATCCCAAAGAAAATGGAACTTCATTAACTGGTGTTCTGATTGAAGCGCTGGTTTTTTGAAAAGAGCAGATTAAAAATGCTGGTTCATGCAATTGGTGTGACAGCTTAAGGATGATCAATGATTTTGCATTCTTGTTGATTATGGAAAAAGGAATTTTGCCACAGGTTGCACTTGGGTGAACTCTAAAACTGTTTTCTCAGACCAGAAAAATCAGGTGCATCAAATAGTCAGATAATTTTGGTTATTAAAGGTCCATATGAAAGTAAAACCTACTTATAAAGATTTGGAAAAACGGGTTCAAGAGCTGGGCACAGACTATACACGGCTTGAAAAAAAAAAGCAGGAAGCCAGTTTATTGACCGAAGAAGTCATGGCATACATGACCGAAGGCCTTGTCATGACAGATACCAAAGGGGCTGTCATATTCACCAATACCCGTCTGGCAGAAATGCTTGGATATCTGCCAGAGGAGATCATCGGGAAGTATTGGCTGGATGTGGTACCACCCGAACAACAGTCCATTGCCAAAGAGGCGGAAATCAGACGTTACCGAGGATATACTGACCGGTATGAAATTATTCTGCGCCGCAAAAACGGTCAGAACTTCCCGGTATTGATCGGTGCCGGCCCCCGTTTTGACAAACAAAGCGGTCAATTTGGCGGCACCATGGGTGTCATCACCGATATTACCGACTGCAAGCTGACAGAGGAGGCACTGCGGGAAAGTGAAGCGAAGTTCCGATCTATATATGAGCATACGGCAGTCGGTTTAGCGCAGGTTTCCCTTGATTTCAAAATAATAAGCGTCAATGAGGCTTATTGCAATATGTTAGGATATCAGGAAAAAGATCTTGTTGGAAGGCATCTGAAAGAAATCACCCATCCTGATGTGATTGAAGAAAATATTCAAAAGCAAGTAAATCTGGCTTCAGGTAAAATTGATTATTACCGCATGGAGAAAAAATTTATCCATAAAAATGGACAAACAGTAAATGCCATCCTCGATGCAAATCTGATAAGAGATGTTTCGGGCAAAGCAATTTATTTTCTTGGAAGCGTGGTGGATATCACAGAACGTAAGCAGGCGGAAATGGATCTGCAGTCCCAAAAAAAGCTGCTTGAAGGTGTCCTTGATTCCATCAACGATGTCATTGGGGTCCAGCTTTCCGATCATACCATAGTTCAATATAATCGTGCCGGATATGAACTTCTCGGCCTGACAAAAGATCAGGTTAAGGGACAAAAATGTTATGAACTGCTGGGCAGAGCAACTCCCTGTGATATCTGCGCCACGTCCGGATCTTTGATCAGCGGTACCCTGGAAAGGATCGAAAAATTTATTCCTGAACTGGGCCGGCATTTTTTATGTACCAGCAATCCTGTTCTGGATGAAAATGGAAACATCAAACTGATCATCGAGCAATTGTCTGATATCACTGAAAAGAAAAAAATTGATGAAATGCTTCACCATGCCCAGAAAATGGAATCAGTGGGCCGCCTGGCCGGAGGTGTAGCCCATGATTTCAATAATATGTTGGGTGTGATCCTGGGGCACTTGGAATTTGCCCTGGAAAAAGTGGAAAAAAATGATGATATTAATGATGATCTAAAAGAAATCAGAAGAGCTGCCCGGCGTTCAGCTGATCTCACAAAACAGTTACTGACCTTTGCCAGAAAACAGGTCATTTCTCCCAGACGGCTGGATTTGAACGATAACGTGGAAAGCATGCTGAATATGCTGCGACGGCTCATAGGAGAAGACATAGATCTGGTATGGAGACCGGCCGCCCATATTTGGCCGGTTAAAATGGATCCGACCCAGAATGACCAGATCCTTGCTAACCTGTGTATCAATGCCCGGGATGCCATAATGGGCGTGGGCAAACTCACTATAGAAACCAATAGGCAGACCTTTGATGAAGACTATTGCAGGGAACATCCGGGATTTATTCCCGGTGATTTTGTTCTGCTGGCGGTCAGTGACAACGGCTGCGGCATGGACAATGACACCCTGGAAAATCTGTTCGAGCCATTTTTCACCACCAAGGAGGTGGGCAAAGGCACCGGCCTGGGGCTTGCTACCGTCTATGGCATCGTCAAACAGAACAACGGTTTTATCAATGTATATAGTGAACCCGGTCAGGGCGCTACATTCAAAATCTACCTGCCCCGGTTGGTTGAAGATGAAGATGCTGACAAGGCAGTCCCTGATAGAAAAGCAGCTGCCGGGGGAACAGAAACCATTCTGCTGGTGGAAGATGAAGCTGCCATTCTCAAGATGACACGCATGATGCTCGAACATAAAGGGTATACTGTGTTATCTGCAGCCTCACCCGCAGAGGCCTTGGAAAAGGCTAAAATAAATTCCGGCTCAATTGACATGCTCATAACTGACGTGGTCATGCCGGAGATGAACGGCCGAGATCTCTCAAAAAAGGTCACATCCCTTTACCCCGGCATCAAACTACTGTTCATGTCCGGATATACAGCCGATGTCATCGCTCATCAGGGGTTGCTGGACGACAGGGTAGCATTTATCCAGAAGCCGTTTTCTATGGCGGACATGACAGAAAAGGTGCGGGAGGTTTTGGACATGGCGCCAGATAAAAATCAGGGATGACTGAAATCAAAAATTATCCGATATCGGAAATTTCCGATTAACTTTTGCTTTATTAGGTTGAATAGCATTCAAAAATGCATTATACACAGGCCATTATACCAACATGTTGCCTTAGGAGCAAGAAAATGAAGGACTCTCACTATTTAAAGAACGAAATATATGGGCTTATCTCAAGCAATCCAGATATTTTCGAGTTCCTACAAAATGGTTCTCTTGACGGTCTGTGGTACTGGGATCTTGAGAACCCGGAGAACGAGTGGTTGAATGCACGGTTTTGGGAACTGCTTGGATACGACCCGGAAGAAAAGAAACATCTTGCTAAAGAGTGGCAAGACCTTATTGATCCAGAGGATTTGAAAATAGCGACAGATAACTTTAACAAGCATTGCGCAGACCCGAAACATCCGTATGACCAGATAGTTCGATATAAACACAAAAATGGCAATACAATTTGGGTGCGCTGTCGTGGTGTTGCCATCCGGGATGAGCAGGGAAAGCCAATTCGTATGCTGGGCGCACACAATGATCTGACCCAGCTAAAGGAACTTGAAGAAAATCTCAGGCAAATGGCCAATACAGATGCTCTCACAGGCCTTGCGAACAGGCGTTCTTTTGACAATCATTTCGAGTGGGCTCTTAAAAACAGGCAGCGAAATTCTGAACCACTGAGCATAGCGATTATAGACATTGATCATTTCAAGAATATAAATGATGCATATGGGCATCAAGTTGGAGATTCTGCTCTGATTGCTGTTGCCTCGGCGATTAAGAAGGCATGTAGAGGGAATGATTATCCTGCTCGATGGGGCGGGGAGGAATTCATTGTCTTGTTACATGGTGCTGATGCAGATCAATCGTTACTGGCTGCTGAAAGAATCAGAGAACATATAGCTAAAGTAAATGTTGTAGACAAAAACATATCGGCTAGCGTCGGCGTATCGACACTTTTGCCTTCAACTGCTGATGAGTCGAAACCATTGTTAGATCAATTGATTTCAGCAGCCGATAAGGCGCTTTATACTGCCAAGACTTCTGGGCGAAATCGGGTAGTACATAACATTCACATATCAGATGATTAGACTCAAGCGGGCAGCCGATGGATTGTGAGTTTTAAATATTCTATGTCACGGGTTGGACTCCGAGATGTAATCAAATAACATTCAAATTTACAAGATGGAAACACACATTAATTGAGTATTTCAGAGAGGAAAGGAACCAAAAAATGGCAGAAGGCGGCAAACCATATTGGTAGCAGTTCACCGAGGTGAAACAATAGGTCGCGGCTTTCTTGCTCAAATACTCAGAGATTGTGAAATCTCGATAGAGAACCTCG
This sequence comes from Desulfotignum sp., assembly GCA_011390635.1. Lineage (GTDB taxonomy): Bacteria > Desulfobacterota > Desulfobacteria > Desulfobacterales > Desulfobacteraceae > Desulfotignum. Next base: position 13,098 of record JAABSA010000059.1, read on the forward strand.
ATAAACTATTCTGAGCGAACTCGATTGACCGCCAACCTGTACATGAATTCTCGGGATCGCCGTGAAATACCATTTGACTCTGTGCAGCACAAAGTGGTAGCTTCCGGCCATTATGCTGAAACAGCGGTATTGTACATTATATAAATGGTCTGGAGGTGCATGGAAGGAATTGTCAATAAAGAAAATGGTGTTATTGATACACTGTTTTACCAGAAACCATTATCCGACGTCCTCCGCATCCTGATCCCCCTGTATGTCACCTATATTATTTTTGCATTGGGTATGTTTCTGGTGTTTATTCCCCGGCATGAAAGCCATTTGCTGGACCAGAAAAAAGAGACTATCCGCCAGTTGACCAACAGCGCCGTCAGCCTGCTGGCCGATTATGAATCCAGGATCAGTCAGGGTGAAATGACCCGGGAAGGCGCCAGGCAGAAAGCGGTCGACCGCATACGCAACCTTCGGTACGGTCTTCAGGGAAAGGACTATTTCTGGATCAATGATATGCATCCCTTCATGATCATGCATCCTTTCAAACCGGATCTGGAAGGGGAGGACCTGTCCCGGTTAAGGGATTCTGCGGGAAATTATCCATTTGTGGAAATGGTTCACACCGTCAAGGAGAGCGGGGAAGGATATGTCAATTATCATTGGCAGTGGAAAGATATGCCTGAAAAAATCGTTCCGAAAATGTCCTATGTCAAAGGGTTTGCGCCATGGGACTGGATCCTCGGTACCGGTATCTATATGGATGATATCACAAAAGAGATCACTGCCATCACCCGGCAGCTGATACTGATATTTGCCGGTATGCTGTTTCTGGTCATCCTCATGTCATTTTACATTTCCCGTCAGGTGGTCAGGATCGATCAGAAGAAAAATTTGGCCGAAAAAGCCAGACAGCTGAATGAAGATGGTTTACGCCGGAGCGAAGAAAGATACCGGCTTCTAGCTGAAAACTCTACTGATGTCATCTGGATTCTGCAGACGGACAATCTGGAACTTTCCTATGCAAGTCCGGCAATAGAAAACCTGCTGGGGTATGGCGCTGAAGAATTCATGCAGCTGAACATCAGCACCTACATGGGTGAGGCATCCTTAAAAAAAATTAAAGAGGTCATTGCAGCAGAGCTTGGACAGGAAGGTGACCCGGATGCAGCCCCGGACCGCATGCGGTCCCTTGAACTGGAGATGTTCAAAAAAGACGGAACAGCGGTCTGGGTGGAAATCGTCGCTCGGTTTTTGAGAAATGAAAACAGCAGCCCAGACCGGATACTGGGCACCTCCAGGGACATCACCCACCGCATACATCTGGAACACCGCATCAAGCAAGCCCAGAAGATGGAAGCCTTAGGCACACTGGCCGGAGGGATTGCCCATGATTTCAACAATATCCTTTCTTCCATCATCGGGTTTACAGAACTTGCCAAACTGGATTTATCTGATAACTCCGAGGCACTTGGCAGCTTAGAGCAGGTGATGACAGCCGGCCTCAGGGCCAGGGATCTGGTCCAGCATATCCTGACTTTCAGCCGAAAAGCCGACGTCCATCACCAGGTCATCAAAATTGTGCCCCTGGTCAAGGAATGTCTGAAATTCATAAAGGCGTCTGCTCCCCCGGATATCGATATCAGTAAAAAAATCATGGAAAAAGAGGTGATGGTTCTGGCGGACCCAACCCAGATTCACCAGATGATCATGAATCTTCTGACCAATGCTGTCCATGCCATGAAAGAAACCGGCGGGACCCTGGATGTAACAATCAAATCCGTGGTCATTCATACGGATGAAATCATGCAGAACCAAAATATCAGTCCCGGACGATACGTACAGATCCTGATTTCCGATACAGGATGCGGTATTCCCGGGGCATTGAAGGAAAAGATTTTTGAACCTTTTTTCACCACAAAGCGCAGGGGTGAAGGGACGGGAATGGGTTTGTCCACCGTTTATGGTATCGTCAAGGACCTGAAAGGTGATATCTCGGTTTACAGTGAACCGGGAACAGGAACAACATTCCAGGTCCTGGTCCCGGAAAAAAAGGCTGGTGCAGATCAGGAAACAACCCTGACCCGGGCAGCCCTGATAACAGGCAAAGGCAGCATTTTGGTCGTTGATGATGAGCCATCTATAGTGGCCTGGACATCAAAGGTGCTGGCAAAACTCGGGTATGCGGTGGCCGGTGTTTCAGGGGGACAGGAAGCCCTTGACATGCTTGCACAAAAGCCTGATGGGTTTGATTTGGTCATCACTGACTTGGCTATGCCGAAAATGGACGGCCTTGCGTTAGCACACCAGATTAACCGCATATGTCCGGATATCCCCATAATTTTATGTACAGGATTCAGTGAAGGGCTAAAGACAGACCTGTTTGAAAACTATAATATCACCGCCATGATCATGAAGCCCATGATCGCAAGTGAGCTGTCAGCCATTGTAAATGAGGCCTTGAAAAAAAGCAGACAAAAGGAGCAAACCCAATGATTGAAGTGCTGGTCATTGATGACGATGAGAAAATCTGTCTGTTTTTTAGCAAACTGCTTGCCCGTATGGGACACCAGTGTCAGAAAGCCCACACCCTGGAACAGGCGCGTTCACTGTTTTTTTCCCATGCATATGATCTGGTCCTTCTTGATCTTGAACTGCCTGATGGCAATGGTTTGGACCTGTTGCCAGCGTTCACGGCATCAGACGCGGCACCGGAAATCATAATTATCACAGGAACAGGCGATGCCAGGGGCGCTAGACCCAAAAAAAGCGTGATTTAAGTAAAAAAAATGAGAAAAAAAGCTCGAAAAGCCCGCCAATAAAGTGTATAATGATTTTATAGAAAACAAAAACACAAAACTGGAAAGGCGTTTCGAGTGAGTATGAATATCAACAAAAAATTGGCAAAACGCAAGAGAAAAATAAGCAAAAAATTGAAAAAAAGGAACTGGACCCAGCAGTCTCATCCCATGTTCAAAGCATCCAACATTCATTATGAATTTGATGGCCGTCATCAGGGCA
>JAABSA010000005.1 GCA_011390635.1 Desulfotignum sp.
TGAGCAGGGAAAATTTGAGTTTTTTTGTTGATTGTTTTTGACCATCAGTAACCCTGGACTATTATTAAAAGTCCTGGGATTACAATTAAAGCCAAAAGGTTGTGTTGGGGAATTCCATCCATCGATAACAGTCAAGATTATCCACTGCATGGTGCAGACCATTCCCTGAACCGTCCTGTGCACTAAATATCTGACAGATCCGGCAGCATGGCCCCGGTTCTCATCAGGTTCCGATGCATTTCGTAACACCGGGAAAGATCATGACAGATGTGCCCCCTGGGGCTTTGTTTCAGGTAATCGGTCAGAAAGGGGCGATAGGCCGGATGGGCGCAGGTGTTGATGATTTTTTTCGCCCGCTCCATGGGTCCCAGGCCCCGCAGGTCAGCCAGGCCCTGTTCCGTGACCACGATCTGCACGGAATGTTCGTTGTTGTCCACATGAGGTGTCATGGGCACCACCGAAGAGATTTTACCTCCTTTTGCCACGGACGGGGTCATGAAGATGGACAGATGGCTGTTCCGGGTAAACTCGCCACTGCCCCCTACCCCGTTCACGACATGCGTGCCGAAAACATGGGAGGAGTTGACATTGCCGTATATGTCCATTTCCAGGGCCGTGTTCATGGCAATCACCCCTAAGCGCCGGATAATGCCGGGGTGGTTGGATATCTCCTGGGGCCGAAGCACGATGCGGCTTCCGAAAAAATCCATATTATCCGTGATCCGGATCAATTTTTCCGGCACAACAGTCAGGGCTGTGGCGGATGCTCCCAGCAGTTTGCCCTCTGACATCAGGTCCACCATGGCATCCTGGAACACCTCGGAATACATATAAAACGGCGGGATATCAGGATGATGCCCCAGCCCGGCCAGCACGGCATTGGCTGTATTGCCCACCCCGGCCTGGAACGGGAAAAATTGTTCAGGGATCCGGCCGGCCTGTTTTTCTTCCAGCAGAAACCGGATCACATGATCTGCGATCTTTCGGCTCACCACATCTTCAGACCCAAAGGCCCCCACCTGATCTGGCTGATTATTTTCAACGATTCCCACCACTTTTTTCGGGTCAACCTGGGAATAGGGCCACCCGATCCGGGTCAGGGGCGTATGCACATTGATGGGAGAACGCCTGGGGGGCGGAGGGATGATGAAAATATCCGCCAGTTCCCGCAACCGGTGGGAATGGTGATGGTTGATCTCGATAATCACCTTGTCCGCACAGATCAGCCAGGTGGGGGAGGCACCGATGGAAGTGGTCAGGTACACCCGCCCGTCAGGGGTGATCTCCGTGGCTTCCACCACGGCCACATCCACTTTGCCGAAAAAACCGGCACTCACGGTCTGGGCCAGGTGGGACAGGTGCATATCCACATATTCCACTTCCTGGCGGTTAATCTGGTCCCGCAGCTCCCTGCCGCCCTGGTAAGGAGCCCGCCACTGAATGGCCCTGGCCTTTGCCAGATCATTGTCTATGGAATCTCCGGCCGATGCCCCGGTCAGTACCCTGATCCGGAAATCTCTGCCCTGACTGTGTTCCGCCACTGCATGTTCCGCCAGCATTCCGGGGACCACCTTGGCACCGCCGGCAGGGGAAAATCCGGAAAATGCCACGGTATCCCCATTTTTGATCAATGAAAGCACCTTATTTTTGTCCAGAATTTCATATTTTCTCATGTTCTGATTCCATTCTGATTGATTTGGTTAACACACCTGTTTGCATGACATTGTCCTGATAAAACAATTTAGCAATTTTTATGCCTTTTTACAAAATATTACCAAAAAGCCGGTCTTTCTTATTGGATGAAAGACAGGACCGGTTCGGTATGGAACCGTTCATTTCACAATGCCGTCCGACAGCCCCATGCTTACGGACACTCGTAACCCGCCATCCCTGAAGTGGACCACACTGAAACATTCCATGCCCACCGGGTGTCCACCAGAAATTGACATTCCTTGCCGTTGTGCTGCACCGGCCGGACCAACCGTCTCTATAATAGATTACATAGCATATAATTACAGCATGTTATAACCATTTACAAATCATGGGCCACATGGCACGTTTTTTGATTATCTGTATTGGTAACCACTTGATGACCCGTAACTTGTGACACGATACTGCCGATACAGGAAAAAACCAATGAACGGCCATGACACCAATACCATAACCCCGGACACTACCTTGAACCCGCCGGAAAAAAATTCATACCGGTATCTTTTCCGGCGGTTCACCCTGCTCACCGTTGTCTGCTCCATTGTGCCCCTCCTGCTGGTGGGGTGGGGCCTGAATATCCATTATTCCTATTTTGCCGAAACCCGCATTGTCAAATCTTTCAAGGAACAGGTCGCCAATCACGGGCGGTTCATCGAACAGTTTCTCCGGGAACAGAGCACCAAACTCCGTCTGGTGGCCTATACCCACTCAAAGAAAGACCTGCAGCAATCCGGCAACCTCATGAACATATTTGAAAACATGAACCGGGAGCAACCCTACATCATGGATCTGGGGGTCATCGATCAACACGGCAATCACCTGGCCTATATCGGCCCCTATGACCTGCTGGATAAGGTCTATAAAGATGAAAAATGGTTCAAAGAGGTGATGCAGAAAGGGCTTTACATCAGTGACATGTTCATGGGTTTCCGCCAGGAACCGCATTTCATCATTGCCGTACTCCGCCGGGAAGGGGATGAAAAATGGATTCTGCGGGCCACGATCAATACCCAGGTGTTCCGTGCCCTGGTGGAAAATATGCGCATCGGTGAAACCGGCGAGGTCTACCTGGTCAACACCCAGGGGCTTTATCAGACTACCCCCCGGTTTGGCGGATCGATCATGGACCGGGCTGACATGGCTGTTGACCCATTTAAGGACCTGGTAACTGTTGATGTTTACAAAAAAAACGAACCCGGCCGATTTTCCGGTCAGGTGGTGGGCAAGTTCTGGCTGACCCACCCGGAATGGATGCTGGTGGTCAAGCAGGCCGGTTCTGAAACCTTTGAGGAGATGGATCATGCCCGGTTTGTCAATCTCCTTTTTCTGCACCTGAGCGCTCTAAGCATTCTGGTGGCCGCCATCTTCATCACCCGCCATATGGTGGGGATCATCCGGAAACGGGATGAACATGCGGCCCGGTTGAACAACCAGCTGATGCAGGCCAGCAAACTGGCCTCCATCGGGGAGCTGTCCGCTGGTGTGGCCCATGAAATCAACAATCCGGTGGCTATTATCATGACCGAACGTCAGCTGCTTATAGACCAGTATCAGCAGACAATGATAGAAGATCCGGCATTCAAAGAGCAGTTTCTTTCTTCCATGGATCAGATTGCCTTGCAGTCCCAGCGGTGCAAACGCATCACCCACAATCTGCTGCGGTTTTCCAGGCGGACCCGGTCCATGATCGAATCCGTCGATCTGAACCGGTTCGTTACCGAGGTGGTAGATCTGATGGAGCGGGAGACCAAAACCAGCGGGATCAGACTGCTGGCTGAACTGGATCCCAACCTGCCCGCCATTCAGTCCGACCCCTCCCAGCTGCAGCAGGTATTTTTGAATCTGATCACCAACGCCGTGGATGCCCACGAAGGCAAGCCCTACGGATCCATCCGGATCAGTACCCGGTACGACAATGACACCGAAGGTATTTTTCTTTCCATTGCCGATACCGGTACCGGTATTGACCCGAAGCATCTGGACCGCATCTTTGATCCGTTCTTCACCACCAAGCCGGTGGGAAAAGGCACGGGCTTAGGACTTTCCATCTGCTACAGTATCATCCGACAACTAAAAGGCAACATCACCGTGAAAAGTGAACCAGGGGAAGGCACTGAATTTATGATCTTCCTGCCCCTGACCCTGTCGGAAAAAGAGAACAGGGGATCCGGTCCATCCGGCCCTGATAACACATCAGAACCATCACTGTAACCGGATGAGACCATCCGGAAGGAGGCTGTTATGAAAGGAAGCAAAATCTTACTGGTAGACGATGAAATGGTTTTCACCACCAATATGTCCAGACTGCTGGCCAACCGGGGGTATCAGGTTACCGCTGTAAACAGCGGGGATGCGGCGGTCCAGGAGCTGGAAAAGGATGATTTTGACGTGTTGGTGCTTGACCTGAAGATGCCGGGCATGGACGGCATTGCCACACTCAAGGAGATCAAGAAACTGGATCTATTCACCCAGACACTTATTCTGACGGGGCACGGTTCCATTGACAGCGCACTGGATGCGGTCCGTCTGGGGGCGTATGACTACCTGACCAAACCCTGCGAGATCGATGACCTGGTGAGCAAAATCGAGTGCGCCTGGCAGAAAAAAGAGGAACATGTCAAAGAAGAAATGCAGGAAAATGTTCAGAAAATTATCGAATCCCCCCATTCGGTATTCGACCTGTATCCATCCAAGACCAAGAAAAAATGACCCGCTATCATGGCAAAAAAATCCGGAGCGCAGGAGAAAATTCCCTGCGCTCCGGATTTTTTCTGATAAAACCTTTGACCGTCGAACGGCTGGTTCAGCTTTTCAGTATTTTTTCCATTTCAAAAAACAGATCCTGCTCCCGGATGATACCCACAATTTTTCCCGCCAATGTCACCAGCAGACGCCGCTCGTTTTCATGGAGCATGCGGTAGGCAGCCTCCATAAGATTGGCATTGCCGTCGATGAAGGCGGGCAAGGGAGACATGGCCTCGGTGATCTGTTTCTTTTTTATCTCCTTGACCCCCTGGGTGAACATCCCGGTCCAGAACATGGGGGAATACTCGATACTGTCGGCCAGAAAAGGTTTGGGCGCCGACAGATACTGCGGCATCAGCATCTCCAGCAGGTCCCGGATAGTCAGGATTCCTTTGATCTGATCATGACGGTCCACGATGAGAATGGACCGGTGCCCGGTTTCCATCAAATGATCCGTGGCCATTTTGGTCTCAAAAGATGCTTTTAGCTCGAAAATCGCATCCTGGATGGTTTTGGTTTCAGAGATCTTGGTATACTCGGTGACGGGAATCATTACCGCCGTCACCCGCCGTTCCTTGTGGGCCGGCAGTTTGTCGTTCAGGCTATAGGCCTCCTTTATTTTGGAGGACAACAGCCCGATGTCACAGGGTTTGTTCAGGTAATCGAACGCCCCTTCCACCAGGGCTTCTCTAGCCGATGGTCTGGCTCCGTGGCCGGTGAGCATGATCACCGGCAGATCCGGTTTGCTCTTCTTGATCCGGCTCAATGTTTCATGCCCGTCCATTCCCGGCATTTTGATATCCAGGATCACCACATCCGGGTTTAGTTTGATTTTTTCCAGGGCCTGTTCTCCATTTTCCGCCAGAATGACGTCAAATCCCTTTTTCTCCAGAATTTTGCGGGTGGTTTCCCTGAACCGTTTTTCATCATCCACCATCAATACTTTTATCTGATCGGTCATTGAATGTTCTCCTTAATCTATATTTAATTTTTAACGAATGCCAGATGCGCTGAATACACCAAAAAAAACAGCACAATTATGGAAATTGCCACAATCAGGATGGATTTTTTCCACGACAGGTTGCATGTATGTTTCAGGCCGGTGCATATGAGCCACCATTTCCACGGTTCGGTAATCCAGACCAGAAACGGCAGCCAGGACAAAAAAAGCGTCACCCCGGATGAAAACGCGTAAATGCTGAACACAACGGCAAAGGGTGCTTTTTTCCCGACGATCATCACCATGGCCAAATATCCCAGGGTGGTTGAGATCAGGATCATGCCGGCCGCGTTCAAAAAAAAGATGGGCGCCATGATCCGGACCGGCTGTGAATACGCCCCGGTCAACAAACTTGCCAGGGCATAGAACAGGCAGCAGATCACCATGAATTCCACTGCCCGGCGGGGCCTGGTTTTTTCCACAAGCTCCCTGAAAAACAGGCCCGGTTCGATCAGCAGCTGGATCAGTGCATAGGCATGAAACCGGCCGGCTTGTAATGCAGCGGTGACCATCACAGCGCCCTCCCCTTCATTGTGATCCAAAAATCCATGAACACATGCGCCACCTTTCCTATAACAGCTTCATCACGGCACCGGATGCCAGCATGATCAGGGTCATGAAGAAAAAGATCCGGCGTTCGGTCTCTTTGGTGAAATACAATTTTCCGTCCTTGAAAATGGTTTTTTTGAGTTGTCGTTTCGTCTGTTTCAAGTGTCGTTTTCTTTTCATGATGCTTCTCTCCTTTTAGTATCTGCATCAGAATCCGGGCAGGGTGCCGAATCCCCGGAAGCTCCAGTAAATGCCGGTAAAAAGCAGCAGCAGCACGTTGGCGATAAAAAACATGGGAATGCCCACCCGCAGGTAATCCTTGGGCTCCAGGTATCCGCTGGCATACACAATGGCATTGGGCGGGGTGCCGATAATCAGGCAGTAGGCAAACGAGGAAGCCACTGCAGTGGACATGGCCATGAACGGCAGATAGGTGGATCCCGGATGCACCATGCCTGCCATGTTGAGGGCGATGGGGCCCACGGACGCGGCTGCCGGGCCGTCTGCCATCAGGTTGGTGATCACTGATGTCATGCCGTTGCTGACCATCAGCAGGGGCAGGCCCGATTCCATGCCGAACTGGGCCAGAAAATCGATCACCGACCGGGCCAGCCAATAGGCGGCTCCGGTACTGTCCAGGGTCCGGCCGAAGATGATGGCACCGGCATACAGCCAGATAACCCCCCAGTCCACTTTTTCCTGGTAATCCCGCCAGTTGACCACCCCGGAGATAATATAGGCCATGGCACCGGCCACGGCGATCACCCCGATGCCCAGCCGAAAGGGAAAAATTCCCATCTGGTAGAACGATTTTTCCGTAAACCACCCGAACACCATGATGACAAAAATGATCAACGCCCAGATCTGCTGTTTGTTCCACCCCCCCATTTTATCGATTTCAGATCTCAGATGGTCCATGGCCGGGGCCAGAGAAACGATTTTCGGCCGGAACCGCAGGTTGGTGAGGAACCAGGTAATGGGAATCATCACGATGACAATGGGAAAGCAGTAGGTCACCCATTGAAAAAAACCGATATCGATGCCGAACATGTCCGACAGATAGGTCATCATGATCACGTTTCTGGCCCCGCCGGAAGGGGCACCGGGCCCGCCGATGTTACAGGCCATGGCAATGGTGATCATAAGCAGCTTGGCCAGTTCCTTGTCCTCGGGCACCTCGTCGGTGAGGCTGTTCTGATACAGCAACATACCGATGGGCAGGAACATGGCGGCCAGGGCATGGTCGGAAATGAAAGCGGCCAGCGGTGCGATGATCACAAAGAAAATCAGCGTGATCCACTTGGTGTTGGGCACGGCCAGTTTTTTGAACATGGCCAGGCACACCCGTTTGTCCACCCCGGTTTTGACAAAGGCGGCGGCAAACATCAGGCTGCCCATGATAAACCAGCAGGCATCGCTCCAGTACAGCATGGTCACGGCCTCCCGGGAGAGCACCCCGGTGAACACATACATCAGGCCGATGCAGAATGCCACGGCAGGCAAGGGGATACACTCGGTCAGAAAACACAACACCACAAACGCTCCCACGGCAACGGCCACCTGGATATGCCAGCCCCCTTTGTCTGCGGCTGCCTTGTCTTTTCCGGTCAGTTCCTCATATTTCAATCCCTGTTTTCTCAAGTCCAGTGCCCCGGTCATGACCGACTGGAACCGGTCCTCATCCACATCATCCTTGATATAATTATAAGCAAGGTCAAAATTTTTCTGGTCTGCATCGATCTTGTTCGTTTTACACCATTTCAGGTCCCTTGCCAGATACCGGGCTTTTTTCAACGCCCCCATCTGCATGTTGGTTTCCATGACCCGGGCGGCGAGCAGCTGCCACTGGGCCGCATCCACACTGTCCACATCAAACAGTTCTTTGGTGATATGGTTCACAACCGCCTTGGGCCCCACCTGGTACTGGGTACCCACATCCTTCATGCCCCTGGGGGTGGGGATGAGCAGCAGGACCGCCATTGCCAGGACCGGAAAGATAAACACCTTCCAGTTGATATATTTGTCATACCCCGTGACTTTTTTTTCTTTTTTCATGTAACCCCCCTCCATAGCTTCAGTTTGAGATTCCGATCATTTTTATTTTTCAAGGTGTACGTCCGTCTCAGTGCCGGATGTCAGCCCCCTGATTTTATCCTCGAGCCGCTGTCTTTTTTCAAATGCCTCATATGCCTTGGTCACGATGACATCGATATCCGCCGGTTTCATCACGTAGTCAAACGCCCCGAATTGAAGGCCCTCGACGGCGGAATCCATGGTTGCATGACCGGTGAGAAAAATCACCTCCACCGGCGGATACAGGGTCTTGATGGCCCGCAGGGTTTTAAATCCGTCCATACCCGGCATCTTGATATCCAGAATCACCACATGGACATCATGGGTTTTAAGCAGTTCCAGGGCCTGGACACCGCTTTGGGCCGTGACGACATCGATCCCTTTTTTTTCCATCAGTTTGGCGGTGGTCAGAAGATACCTTTCCTCATCATCCACCAGCATCACTTTCAATTTTTCCAAAGCACCTCTCCTTTTGGTTCAAAATCCCCTCCAAAAATCAGATTCTCATTGATCCCGTTTCTCTGTTTCCGCCCCGGGCAGGGTGATGATAAAGGTGGTACCTTCATTCACCCGGCTGGTCACATCCATGGTGCCCCCGAAATTCTCGATAATGCCGTAACACACGGACAACCCTAAACCGGTGCCTTTTCCCACCGGCTTTGTGGTGAAAAACGGAGAAAATACTTTTTCAATATGTTCCGGCTGGATACCGGCACCGTTGTCAGTAACACGGATCTCAACCCACTTTTCATCCTTCAATTGTGCCTGGATATCCAGCCGCCCCCCGGCATCCGGATGCTGTTCCATGATCGCGTCAATGGCATTGTTGAACAGATTGAGCATCACCTGCTGAAACTGGGAGGCATCCCCCATGAATCCGGGCAGATGCTCAGGGATGTGGTGAAACAGGGCAATACCTTCCACACTGGCTTTTTGTTCGATCATCTTGAGAATCTCGGGAATCTCCTCGGCGGGATGCAGCAGCTGCACACGGGTTTCATTTTTCCGTCCGAATTTCAATATGGCCCGGGTAATATCTGAACATCTTGATACCTGCAGTTCAATCTGGGAAAGGGAATCCTGCAGTTCCAGGATCTCTTCAACCTCCCGGTCTATCTTTTTATTTTCAAACAGATCCTCAAAAATGGAGGCCATCAGGGCATGTTCACTTTTGATGATCTGCAGCGGATTGTTGATCTCATGGGCAAACCCGGCCGCCATTTCGCCTACCTCCGCCAGCTGGGTGGCCCGGATCAGCTGATTGCCGAGGTCTTTTTTATCTCTCCCCAGCTGTTCCATGCGTGTGAACAGTTTTTCCGTCATGAAAAAAGACATGCTGACGATAATGGCAATACCCAGCACCATGATCACCAGGCTGGCATACAGGGCATAATAAAAAAACCGGAACGCATCCTTTTTTTCCTGCCTCACCACCAAAAGCCATTCCTGGTCTTTGAGCCAGATGGTGGCATACAGATATTTGAGCCCCTGGGGATCTGATTTGAGAAAGGTGTGAATGGTGCTGTCTGACGATGGAAACGCTGAAAATTCCGGATCTTCCGCCATAACATTGACAACGCCGGACCGCCGTCCGGTTTGGGCGATGCCGTTTTTGTTCAGGATATAGGCTTCTCCGGAAGTGCCGATTCTCACACTGGAAACCAGCCTGTCGAAATACAGGGTGTCAATGGTGGCCCGGAGAATCCAGGCATTTTCCCCTTCCCCTTTTTTCACGGCAATGATGAAATGGGGCACATTCCGATATCCCAAAAACACATCACTGATATACCGGCCTTTTTCCATGACCTCCCGAAACCAGAGTTCATCTTTGTACAATTTTCCGGTCAACTGGTACTGGCCGGAGTACTTTACATGAAGTCCCCGGGAATCAAACAATCCCAGATCTATAAACGCTCCGGATTTGATTTTCAGGATCTCAAACATGTCGTCTATGACCTGGTTGCGGCTGATAGATTCAAAATCAAACAGGTTGGTCACCAGTTCAAGGTCTGATTTGCGCTCCAGAAGAAAGGATTCGATCATGTCCCGGTGGTCCCCCACAATGCGTTTCAGGCTTTGGGTGGAGCTGTTTTCCAGGGCCGTGGTAAAATAGTAGAAACTGATGCCCACGGCCAGGAAAAGCGGGATCAGGGGAATGACAATCATATTGGTCAGGATGTTGCGCTTGACCCGTCTGGCCCGGGTATTTTCCGTCACGTTTTTTTTGTCCATTTATTGTCTTCCCTTGAAGGTATCAGGAGCCCTGACACTGAGGACGGGTACCGGAGAATGCCGGAACACCTTTTCCGCCGCACTGCCGAACAGCACCCGGGACAAATTACCCCGGCCTTTGTTGGCCATGACGATCAGATTCGCTCCGTGGGTTTTGGCCGCCCGGATAATGCTCTCCCAGGGAATTCCCACATCGATGCTGATGGACATCCGTTTTTTTTCATCCGGAAAACTGGTTTTGATGAACAGGCCCAGTTTTTCGTGGCGTTCTTTTGTCATAACCTGCACATAGGCATCTGCATCGATCTTGCCGGGATAAAATTGACTGAGGCTTTCCACACTGTTCACATCCCGCTGGTTGATGGCATTGAACACCACGATCTGCGCATCACTGCCCCTGGCAATAGCCACGGCGGATTCCAGTGTCATCAGGGAATATTCAGAAAAATCCACACAAGCCAGAATCTTTTCGATCTTTTTCATTTTGCTGCTCCTTTCTGTTTTTTTTTCAGAAACATGTTCCTTCAAAAGAGCTCCTGGTAATGAGCGGATCAGCAATTAGCATGCCATTTCAATTCCAGGTGGTCCCACCCCCTATTTCAGCCATTTTCACCAGCTATATCCTTTTGCCGGGTGTCAGATATTTTTACGGGTTGATAAATTTTTCAAAACAGACCAGGGGAGTTGTCCGGGGTTCTGGACTTTGAAAACCGCAGACATACCCGCACCATCTGTTCATCCGGCGGGTGGATGGACGGACAAATACGATCAACCGTTTACCGGTATAAAATTTGCATTCCTACATACGAGACATGAACGCATTTGAAGAAATCAGCTTTGGGGAACAGGTAAATCGAAAACATTTTACAGGCATTACCGTATCTGATAAAAAAACAATTCAATTGTCTTTATAGATATGACTTTGGAGGCGAAAACATGAAAACCACATTGGTAAAAGAGATAATGGTTCCTCTGGCAGATTATGCCACAGTGGATGAAAACGCCACCATGGCGGAAGCGGTTCTGGCACTGGAGCGGGCCCGGGACCGATTTGACAAAGAAAAACTCAAACATCGGGCCATCCTTGTCACCAACAGCCGGAACCAGGTGGTGGGGCGGATCAGCTACCTTGATTTTCTCCAGGGACTTGAGCCCAAATACAATGAAATCGAAGAGCTGTACAATACCATCAACCGGAAACTGGAATCCAGGTATCACCTGGCAGCTGATTATTCCCCGGACCGGTTTCAGGCACAGATTCGAAAGTACAATCTGTGGGAAAAACCCCTGAACAACCTGTGCGGCAAGGCGGCCGCCTGTCATGCCAAAGACTTCATGCACACTCCCGCGGAATCGGATTACATAAAGGAAGATGCCACCCTGGACCAGGCCATTCACCAGTTCGTGCTGGTCCGAACCCAGTCTCTGCTGGTGAAAAACACCCGGGACATCACCGGTATCCTGCGGCTCAGCGATGTGGTGGAGGCCATATTCAGCATGATAAAACAATGCCCGGTCCAAGATCGGTAGAAAACAATCAAAAATCTATTCATCCGGTCATTCAGGCGTGAATGGGGGCGGATGATCAACAACAGAATGGATGCTGTCATACATCAAAGGAGATCAAAATGGTAACCATGGTTAAAATGCGGCTCATGCTGGTGGATGATGAAGAGCGGTTTCTTCAGACCACCGGTAAAATGATCCGCAGGAAAGGTTATGATGTGAGCACTGCGGTCAGCGGTGAAGAATGTCTTGAAAAACTGGAACAGGAACTGGTGCATGTGGTGATCCTGGATGTAAAAATGCCGGGCATGGACGGGGTGGAAACCCTGAAAAAGATCAAGCAGCGTCACCCCAGAATCGAGGTGATCATGCTCACCGGCCATGCCACGGCGGACTCAGCCGTGGAAGGATTGAAATCCGGGGCCACGGACTATCTTCAGAAGCCCACCAGTGTGGAAGACCTGGTTGCAAAAGCGGAACAGGCCTTTGCCCGGCACCTGGACATTGAAGAAAAAATCCGACTGGCCGAAGCGTTCAAGCAATCCAGTATTTGATTATACCGTTGTCTGAATCAAGGATATATATACCATGATAACATGAACAATAACCATTCAAATGTATTTGGAGTAATTGTGTTATGGCTGAAGTTGAATCTCTTAAAGAACCGGCAAGTACCAAGTCGATCATCATAAAGTTTTGTATTTCCCTGGCCCTGGGCATTCTGGTCATCCTGCTGCCCCGGCCAGAAACCCTGACCCCGGAAGGCCACCGGCTTCTGGCCCTGTTGACCACCATTGTTTTTCTGTGGGTGAGCGAGGCGGTCCCCATCGGCGCAACAGCGCTTCTGGCCGGGGCCGGCCTGATTTTTCTGAACATCCAGCCGGCCCAGGCTGCCTGGGCACCCTTTGCCAGCCCAGCCGTCATGTTCGTGCTCATGATCATCATGTTCGGGGTGGTGCTCAACGAAGTGGGGCTGGCCAACCGCATCATGTTCTATCTGCTCAAGTTTGCCGGCACCAAAGTCAAGCGGTTGAGCCTGTTTCTGGCTATCGGATGCACCATTACCTCGTCGGTGTTCCATGACGCCACCATCACGGTCATCATGGTCTTTGCCTTTGTGCCGGTGTTCATGAGCATGGGCATGAAACCGGGTCAGGGACACCGGCTGCCGCTGTTTTTCATGCTGCTGATCCCCCTGGCATCATCTGCCGGCGGGTTCGGCACCCTGCTGGGCGGCGGGCGAAACCCTCTGGCACTGGAAATTCTGAGCACTTTCAGCGGCGGCACCATTTCCGTGGGGTTTCTGGAATATATCTTCATCATGCTGCCCATCTGTATACTGACAGCCGTAGCCACCTGGGCCGTATTATGGGTGCTGCTCCGGCCCAAAGAAAAAGAACTGACCGGGGTGGAGCTGGCTGACCCGGGTCCCATGAAAACGGCGGAGATCGGCGTACTGATCATTTTCATCATCACTTTTGTACTCTGGTTCATGGGGGACCTGACCGGGTGGCACTACAGTGTACCGGCCGCCTTTGCCATTCTGGGGTTCTGCGGACCCGGATGGATAACCTTCAGGACCATCTGTGACAAATTTCCCTGGGAATCCTGGATCGTTTTCGGTGCCGGGGTCTCTTTGGGGGTAGCCATGCTGGAAAGCGGGGCCGGACGATACCTGGCCGGGGTATGCCTGCCGCTTCTGGACGGCAAACCGGAATTTGTGGTGTATTACGGGATGAGCTTTTTTGGCTCTTTTCTGTCCAGCCTGATGTCCAACTCGGCCGCCGTGGCCCTGATGCTGCCCATCACCCTGCCCATGGCGGAGCTGATGGAAATGTCACCAAAATCCGTGGCCATGATGGCACCCATGACCACCTCGTTCATCATGCTGGTCATTGGATGCCCGCCCACCATCATCGCATACAGCACCGGGTACTTTTCCCAGGTGGATTTCATGAAAATCGCCATCCCCTGGTGTCTCATACTCCTGGTGGTCTGTGTAATCAGCATGCTGGTGTACTGGCCCTTGATCGGATTTATTTAAGAAAAGGAAAACCCATACTATGGCTGACATTGCAAGTGTAAAGGAGCCGGTAACCACCCGGTCCATCCTTATTAAAGTTACCATTGCGCTGGTCCTGGGGATTGCGGTCATGCTGCTGCCCCGGCCGGAAAATTTGACCCCGGAAGGCCAGCGCCTTCTGGGGCTGCTGGCGGTGGTGGTATTTTTGTGGGTCAGTGAGGCCGTGCCCATCGGTGCCACCGCCCTTTTATCCGGGGCCGGCTTGATTTTTCTCAACATCCAGCCGGCCCAGGCTGCCTGGGCACCATTTGCCAGTCCGGCGGTCATGTTCGTGCTCATGATCATTATGTTCGGAGTGGTGCTCAATGAAGTGGGGCTGGCCAACCGCATCATGTACAACCTGCTCAAATTCGCAGGCACACGGATCAAGCGATTGAGCCTGATTCTGGCCATCGGCTGCACCATGACCTCCACCGTTTTCCATGATGCCACCATCACGGTGATCATGGTGTTTGCCTTTGTGCCGGTGTTCATGAGCATGGGCATGCAGCCGGGACAGGGACACCGGCTGCCGATGTTTTTCATGCTCCTGATTCCTTTGGCCTCTTCGGCCGGCGGTTTCGGCACCCTGCTGGGCGGCGGGCGGAACCCACTGGCTTTGGAAATCCTGAGCAAATTCAGTGAAGGCACCCTTTCCATCGGGTTTTTACAGTACATCATCATCCAGTTCCCCATCTGCATTCTGACGGCCGTGGCCACCTGGGCCATTCTCTGGGTCCTGATACGACCGAAGGAAACAGAACTGGAAGGAGTGGAGCTAACAAAGCCGGGTCCCATGAAAACAGCGGAAACCGGTGTGCTGGTAGTGTTTGTGGCCACCTTTATCCTCTGGTTCATGGGGGATCTTACCGGATGGCACTACAGCGTGCCGGCGGCTTTTGCCATCCTGGGTTTCTGCGGCCCGGGGTGGGTATCGTTCAGAACCATCTGCGACAAGTTTCCCTGGGAATCCTGGATCGTTTTCGGCGCCGGGGTCTCTTTGGGGGTGGCCATGCTGGACAGCGGTGCCGGCCGGTTCCTGGCAGAGGTGTGTCTGCCCCTTCTGGAAGGCAAACCCATGGCTGTGGTGTATTACGGCATGGGATTTTTCGGCTCATTTCTGTCGAGCATGATGTCCAACTCAGCTGCCGTGGCGTTGATGCTGCCCATCACCCTGCCCATGGCGGAACTGATGGAGATGTCACCCCAGTCCGTTGCCATGATAGCACCCATGACCACCTCGTTCATCATGCTGGTCATTGGATGCCCGCCCACCATTATTGCTTACAGCACCGGTTATTTTTCTCAAAAAGACTTTATCAAGGTGGCGGTGCCCTGGTGTCTGATCCTGCTGGTGGTATGCGTAGCAAGCATGCTGGTGTATTGGCCCCTCATAGGGTTTGTATGATAAAAAACTTTTTATCCGGCAGCAGGCGGGGTATGATGGTATCATTACAACATACACTTTCATAAAAATTTTGCCTTCCCGAAACGGAAGGTATATATACAATAATTTAGAAACAGGAGATCATCGTGTATAAAACATCAAGTTACATCATGCTGGTTGATGATGAAAAAGATTTTGTGGAAATGCTGGGCCTCCGGCTCAAGGAAAATGGCGAGAACGTCATTGCTGCCTATAACGGGAAAGAATGCCTGGACACGCTGGAAAAAAAACAGATTGATGTTATTATTCTGGATGTTAAAATGCCGGGTATGGACGGGATTGAAACCCTGCAGAAAATCAAGGCCCAGCACCCCCTGATTGAGGTCATTCTCCTGACAGGCCATGGTACGATACAATCGGCTGTTGAAGGTATGAAACTGGGTGCGTTTGATTTTCTGCTCAAACCGGCTGATTTTCAAGAATTGACAAAAAAACTCAACAAGGCAAGGGAGCGCAAAAAAGAGCAGATGGAACGAATACAGAAAGCGGAAGCAGCCATGCTGCTGCGTCAGAGCAAACTGTAAAATCGGGATGCACACCCATTGAATAATCTTGATATGGCAGAACACATAAACCTATTGCTGGTTGATGATGAAAACGACTTTCGTCAGATTCTTGCCAAGCGCCTGACCCGCAGGGGGATGTACGTCCGGGAAGCGGACCGGGGGGAAAAAGCGCTTCAAATGATGGAGGAGCAGCCGGTTGATATTGTCATACTGGACATCAAGATGCCGGGTCTGGATGGCATTGAGTGCCTGCAGCGCATCAAAGCAAACCATGACATGACAGAAGTGATCATGCTCACCGGTCATGCGGATGTACATGGCGGTGTGACGGGCATAAAATCCGGTGCCTTTGACTATCTTACCAAACCGGTGGAACTGGAGCATCTGATCCGTAAGATCAAACAGGCCCATCACAAAATCCAGCGGATACTGGCGGAAAAAGAGGAGGCCGCATTCAAGGAACGGATCCAGCAGCAGATGGTGGTTGCGGAGCGGCTGGTAGCCCTGGGCACCATGGCAAGCGGTGTGGCCCATGAAATCAACAATCCTTTGGCGGTTATCCAGGATTCCGCCGGCTGGCTGCATCAGATTCTGGAAAAACCGGAAATGCAGAACATGCCCCGAATAGATGATTTTAAAAAAGGGCTGAACCGTATCAACACAGCCGTCAAACGTGCCGGTAAAATCACCCAGCAGCTTCTCCAGGCTGTCAAAACCCAGACCACGGAAATGGTTGACCCTTCCACCTTTGTGGAAGTCAGCCTTAAAAAATTAACAGATGAAGCCATCACCCTGGTCGAACCGGAAGCATCCTTGAAAAATATTGGAATCACCCTGGAAAGCTGCGAACCTCATCCTATTGCCTGGACAGATCCCCTGCAGTTACTACAGGTCCTGCTCAACCTGCTGTCCAATGCGATCCAGGCAACAGATGCCGGGGGCCGGGTCACTATGATTTTGGCCGCTTCTTTGGAAGAGGCCAAAATCATAGTGAAAGACACCGGTTGCGGTATCTCCAAGGAGAATATTTCCCGGATTTTTGAGCCTTTTTTCACCACCAAAGAGGCGGATCAGGGCACCGGCATGGGGCTTTATGTTTCCTGGGGCATCATCACCGGTCTTGGGGGATTGATTTCAGTGGAAAGTGAAATTGACAAGGGAACAACCTTCACCATCACCCTGCCGGTTAAAAAATAAAGAATAGGATTCAATATGACAGAAGCCCAAAAACAGCAAGCACCCAGGGACATTTCAAATCCCGGAAAATCAGACCGGATACGGCTGCTGCTGGTGGATGACGAAGTAGCCTATGCAGATGTGCTGTCCAACCGGCTTGGCAAACGGGGGTTTGATGTTCAAAAAGCCTACTCCAGCCCTGAGGCACTTCTGGCTTTGCGCACACAGAAATTTGATGTGGCGGTCCTGGACCTGAAAATGCCGGATATGGATGGCATCGAAGTATTAAAGATCGCCAAACAGGAGGACCCTGATCTGCAGGTCATCATGCTTACCGGTCATGGCTCGGCCACTGCCTGTGAACAGGGACTGGCCCTTGGGGCGTTTGATTATCTGATGAAACCTTGTGAACTGGATACGCTGGTTGAAAAAATCCATGAAGCGTTCCAAAAAAAATCCGAGGACTGAACGGAGCCGGCTTCTTAAATTTCACATGCCTCCATCAGATCACACAACTGGTTACATACAATTGAAAATCATCTGCCCCGGGTGGTTATCTTACGCATCTGGGCTTCAATGATTTTTTCTTCGTGGCGGCGCTTTTTGGCAGCCGCTTCCGTCACTTTCTCCACCAGAAGATCAATGTCACTGGGTTTCATCAGATAGTCAAATGCGCCCAGTTTCATGCCTTCAATAGCCGATTCGACCGTTGCATGGCCGGTAAGCATAATAACCTCCACCAGGGGGTACTGTTTTTTGATCTCCTTGAGGGTCTCGATCCCATCCATGCCCGGCATCTTGACATCCAGGACCACCACCTCCACGCGTTTGTTTTCCCTTAGCTTTTCAAGGGATTCATCACCGCTGTATGCCGGCAGAACATCCATGTTTCTTTTGGTGAGCCGCTTGATCATGGTGTCCACAAACGGGGCTTCATCATCCACGAGTAAAATTTTTGCAATAGACACTTTGTATATTCTCCTTAGCTTTTGGGTGCTGATGTATCCAACGGCAGCACTATGGTAAATGTGGTTCCTTCATCCACCCTGCTTGCCACATCGATCCGGCCGCCCATTTTATTGATGATACCATAACAGATGGAAAGACCAAGTCCGGTCCCTTTACCCACCGGTCTGGTGGTGAAAAACGGGTCGAAAATGCGTGCCAGATTGTCTTCAGGTATGCCGGGTCCGGTATCGTTGATGGATATGGAAATCGTTTCGTCATCCGCCCGGGTGATGATGGTAATTTTCCCCCCGGTTTTTTCCATGGCATATACCGCATTCTGCAGAATGTTCATGAGCACCTGCTGAATCTCCGTGGCAGATGCCTGGATGGTGGGTAAGTCCGGAGCCATCTGCACATCCACATCGATATTGGCGTATTTGAATTTCTGGGACAGCAGATCCACCACTTCGGTAACAAACTCGTTCAGCTGCAGGGTTTCCACCCGGGAATCGGTTTTTCTGGCAAAGCTGAGCAGCTTGTGGGTGATGCCTTTGCACCGGTGTCCCTGGGTCTCGATCTGATTCAATGCCCGCTTGAACTCCTCAAAATTGTCTGCTTTATCAATGCCTTCACTGAGCAGGTCCTGGATCCATCCGGCCTCTTCCACCATGATGGCAACGGGATTGTTGATTTCATGTGCGATGCCGGCGGCAAGCTCCCCTATGGATGCCAGTTTTCCGGTTTCAACGATCTGCTGATTCATGACCTGTTTTTCAGAATCCAGCCGGGCAATGCGTTTGACCAGTTGCCCGGAAATAAAAAAAGCCATAAAAACAATGACCAGGGCACCTGACAGTGAAATAAGGATGGCGATGATCTGGGTTTCGTTGAGTTTGGCAAAGGCATCTTTGGTTTCCTGCTGAAAAATCAGCAGCCAGTCATCGTGTTTCAAAAATGCGGCAACAACCAGAAATTTTGTACCACTTTCAGCCATTTTTTCAACCGTAAAGGTCGCATATTTATGCACTGATTTATCACTATATCTGTTCTTATCAAATTCATATTCAAGGGCAATCTGGTACAGTTCATTTGCTTCGGCCATGGAATAGGTATTTTTTTTCCCGGGTATATTTCCCCGGGCACTTTCGCCCATTTTAAACAGGTTCATATACTGCTGCATGGTCAGTTTGGGGGTTCCCGTGGGGGGTCTTGTCTGGAATTCACCCTGGCGGTTCAAAATAAAGGCGGTACCTGTTTTGCCCATGGTGAAATCTTCCACCAGGGTATTGAAGGCAAGAAAATCGATAGTCGCACGCACCAGGTATTCACGCCCCTCCCATTGCCGTTTGACCGCCACAATAAAATGAGGATGCCCCCGCATGCCTGAGAACACATCACTGATGTAAGCCTCTGTGGCCCTGGCCTTTTGAAACCATTCAGAGCTGCTGTAATCCGCTCTGTCAAGGTCAAATGGACCGGCATAGGACACCTGCTGTCCGTTTTCATCAATCACTCCCAGATCAACAAAAACATAGCTGTAATCCGCCTGGAGTGCCCGCAGCCGCTGCTGGAGAAATGTTTTGTTCTGCAGCTGTGAAAAATCATGACTTCTTGCCAGATGACTGATATCACTGAGTTTTTGTTTAAGAAAATCATCAAGCTTCTGCCGGTGTTTCAGCACCAGTTCATCTAAATGGGCATGCACCATGTGATTGGAAAACACATGAAACTGATACAGAATAATACCGGTTACCAGAATCATGGGAGCCAGGGAAACGATCACAATACGCAGTGCAATTTTCATTCTGAAGTCTGCATAGTATGCCGGCCCTGTATGTTTTATGGCTTGTTTATCAGTCACCTGTAATTTCCTGTTCCAGGGATACATATCCCCATATCGCTCAGATATTTTCAATATCACAATTTCAGATCACTTTTATGCATTAACACCTTTTTTGTCAAATAGAAATGCAACGAATGTATCGATGTCGGTTTTTTTTACAACCTGGAAAATGAATTCAACGTTATTTTAAAATCCCCCGGGTTTACCGCGGGCATCCGGACTGTCTTTTCAAATCCCACAGCTCTTTACAAAGAGTCTGTGATATGGCACACCAATTGCATCAGTAGGGTTGCAAGAGTGACACCACACCAACCCATTACCCAACCGGAGGTTTCCAATGATCGAAAAAAAACAAAAAAATCATCGCAAAAAAATGGTGTTCTCATTGCATGCACCCCAGGCCGAAAAGGTAATTTTGACAGGCGACTTCAATCAATGGAATCTCAAGAAAAAAGGCATGAAAAAAGGCAGCTCAGGTGCCTGGGAGGCCACGTTGCTGCTGTCACCAGGCACCTATGAATACAAGTTTATTGTTGACGGTAAATGGCAGATGGATCCGGCCAACAGCCAGGTGTGCAAAAACTGCTTTGGCACGCACAATAATCTGCTGGCAGTCACAGAATAATGATCAGGTTATGATTGGAAACAAACCAACCGGTTTATACAAAGGAATACGCCATGAACGAAAAAATGAACAAAACAGTTTACCAGCCGGGGTTTTATGGAAAAAAAAGACAACGTCCAGATGAATGGGTGGAAGCGTATATCAAAAAATGGAACAAAGAGGAGTCTGATAAAAAACAGGCGCCGGCAAAATCCCGGGTGTTTCCCAGTATATGTTTTTCAAGGCAGATCGGTGTCGGGGCCCTGGAAATTGCAGATCTTTTGTCAGAGATTATCCAGTATCGGGTTGTTGACAGAGAAATCATGGAACATATGGCAAAAGATGCAAACCTGTCCTTAAAAATCATTGAACTGTTTGATGAACGCTACCCGGGAAGAATGAGTGAGTTTTTTGCCATGCTCACCAGTGAAAAAACCTTCATTAAAACCGATTATGCCCGGCAACTGGCAAAAACCGTCACCGCACTGGCCACCACTGAACCCACTATTTTTGTGGGGAGGGGAACCCATTTCATCCTGCCCCGGGATCTGATTTTATCCGTAAGGATTATCTGCAGCAAAGCATATCGGATTGAACGGCTGGCAAACATTTTGAACACGGAAAAATCTGACGCCGAAAAGCATCTGGACCGCTGTGACAGGGAACAGGAAAAATTTTTTACAACAGTTTACCAGAAAAAAGAAGATTCTCCCGAGGAATTTGATCTGGTTCTCAACAGAGATCATATCAAAAAGGCTTCTCATGCTGCACAGATAGTGGCCTGCGCATTTGAACAAAAATTTGGCATAAAAAGATAAAAACCAGCCTTGAAAAATGATTGTTCCATGGCTGTCACAACCATAAAAACGACAAAAGGCATTGTTTTTATTCATGCTGGATGGATGGCGGAAGGGTTTGAAAATATGGAATTTGGGTTTGATGTATCTGATCCCACATACAGACCCATATTCACCAGAAAACAAACCCTTGAACAATTTGCGGCCAGAGGGGAAAGTGTTTGCCTCGCCCTTCTGGAAAACAAAATTATTACAGGATTTGGCGTTCTTGTCTGTCCGAACGAAAACAGCCGGTGGGCAGGGACAGGTGGGGCAATCACAATGGAACTTGCGGCCATCGAGGTGGCCAGACAATTGCGGAACCATGGGATTGCACGTCTGCTGCTGTCCCATCTTTTTTCAGATCCCTGTCTGGAGGAAAAAATTGTATTTCTCAGTGCCTATTCCTGGCTATGGGACCTTGCATATTCAGGTCTGAACACTGCATCCTACAGGGAAATGCTCATCCGTCTGTATTCTGATTTCGGATTTGTGGAATATATGACAAACGAACCCAATATCTGCCTTTCACCTGAAAACATTTTCATGGCCAGGATCGGTGAGAATACCTCCCTGCAGGCCAGAGAAAATTTCAAATGGATGCGGTTCGGCATTACCCCTCAGCTGTAAAGTAAGACCGATACTCCTCCCATACAATAAAACCGACACTCCCCCCCCATACAATCAGTGTAAAAAACAATCTCCGGATATTGTATAGATCGGGTTATCATGATATGGCTGGTTGTTGTTTCCGCTTATATTTTGTACAGGCCATTGACTGCCGACAAAGGACAAAGCAATGAATACCATTCTGGTGATAGATGACGATGACCAGCTGCGCATCAGTTTCTGTAAATTGTTACGGGAAGAAACCTATTCAGTGATTGGTGCGGCCTCTGGTGAAGCAGGTATTGCAGTGGTTAAAGAGCAGCCTCTGGATCTGGTGATTCTGGATATGCGCCTGCCCGGAATGGATGGGATGGAAACCTTTACGCATATCAAAGCCATAGATCCCAAGCTCCCGGTTATCATTGTCACCGCATATGGAACAACCGAAACTGCCATTGAAGCCACCAAAATGGGGGCCTATGATTATGTTTTGAAACCCTTTGAGGTGCAGGAAATGCTGAACCTGATTACCCAGGCCATTGAGGCAGGGTATTTTATGCGATCCCCGGTTGCCGTGGATGCAGTTCCGGGTAAACAATCAGGCGATGCCATCATCGGCCAGAGCCGGGCCATGCAGAATGTCTATAAAGCAATCGGCAGAGTATCCCAGACCGATGCCACCATTCTGATCAGAGGGGAATCCGGCACCGGCAAGGAATTGGTGGCACGGGCGGTGTATCAGCACGGAACGCGTTCCGGCAAACCCTTTCTGATCATCAATTGCGTGGCCATCCCCGAAACCCTGCTGGAAAGTGAATTGTTCGGCTATGAAAAAGGAGCATTCACAGGAGCGTCCCAGAAACATATCGGGAAAATAGAACAGGCCAACCGCGGCACCGTGTTTCTGGATGAAATCGGAGACATGCCCGTAAGCATCCAGGCCAAAATCCTTCGCCTGCTGCAGGAAAAAAGCATTGAACGCTTAGGCGGAGAAGAAACCATTCCCGTGGATGTACGCATCATTGCCGCCACCCACCAGAATCTGGAACAGTCCATTGCAGATGGCAAATTCAGAGAAGACCTGTACTTCCGGCTCAAAGTCGTCACCATTGAACTGCCGCCCTTACGGGACAGAAAAGAAGATATCCACAGCTTGATTGCCTATTATCTGTATAAATTCTCCAATGAATTGAAAATAGACAATCCCGGGATTCAAGAAGAGGCACTGGCACTTTTGACCACCTATGAATGGCCGGGCAATGTCAGGGAACTGGAAAACCTGATCCAGAAGGTGCTGATTTTCAACCGTGGGGCACCCATTGCTGTGACAGATCTGGAACCGATCATTGAAAAGACTGATTGCAATGAAGACAGTCCAAAAATCGGGCTTGATGCCGTCAGACAGTGGGTAAGGCAAATGATGGCCAGTGAATCCGGAAAATACAGGTTTGATGATTTTGTGGATATCCTGTCGGGCATCGTCATTGCCGAAGCGCTGCAATCAACCGATGGCAACCGTACCCAGGCGGCAAAGCTTTTGGGCATGTCACGGCCCACCCTGCATGCCAAAATTGAAAAGCACAATATCAGGATGAAAACACAGATTTCCGATTGAATACAAACCAGGTGCGTAAACCTGTGTGCCGTTCTTTTTTCCTGGTGTCAGGTTTTTTCACACCTTGAAAAAAAGTTTGTTTGTCTGATCTTTCCGCCATTAACTTTTCCCCCCTTGTCTGAAATGAAACGCCCTGTAGAACAAGGATTTACCCCGGACATTCACCCGGTGGCACAACAATTGCTGATATCTTTGCCAACTGCATGAAATTTATGTACAGATCAACCCCAACCCTGTGGAGGTGCCCCATGTTGATAAAAGAGTGGATGAGCAAACCCGTCATTACCATAAACCATAATGAATCCTTGAATGATGCGGCAAAACTGTTTCGCACCCGGGTGATTTCCATGCTCCCGGTGCTCAAAGATGATGATCTGGCAGGCATCCTGACCGACGGCGATCTGAAAAAAGCAATGCCGTCGGAAGCTACCACCCTGGACCGGTTTGAACTGCCGGCACTGCTGGATTCCATTAGAGTGGAATCTGTCATGTCCCGGCCGGTTATCACTATTGGATCAGACCATACCGTGGATGAAGCTGCCAGCATCATGCTGCAAAAAGGAATTTCCGGCATGCCGGTGAAAAAGCATACCGGGGATATGGAAGGCATTATCACAAAAAGCGATATATTCCGGTGTTTTGTCTCTTTTACAGGCGTGTCTACCAAAGGACAGATTTTTGCTTCCAGACTCCAGGACAGGCCGGGACTCATTAAAAAATTCACCGATATGATCCGCAAAAAAGGCGGCCGGATCTGCAGCATCATGACATCCTATGATGATATTGAATATGGGTACAGAAAGGTGTTTTTCCATACCTTTGATATTGATCGGGAGGGTTTTGACAGCCTGGTGGATGTATTCAACGACCTCGGCCAATTGTATTATGCAGCGGATCTGTCCCGGGGATACAGGAAAATTTTCTGATCCGCAACAAAAGAATGAACAGGAGATGACCAATGAATACAAAAATACATAAAATTCTGGCATGCGTTGATTTTTCAGAATACTCGTTAATGGTGTTACAACATGCGGTGGCGCTGGCATCGGCACCGGATATGCAGATCATCGTTTTGAATGTCATCCACCAGAGGGATATCAACGGTATGAAAATGGCTGTGGGATATTTTCCAGTCGACGGGCCTGTTTTAGTAAACATCGACGACTATGTCGAGGACTTGAAAAAAGACCGGATGAACCAGTTGAAACACCTCGTAAAAGAACATTTTTTTACCGAAAAATCAAAGATGCACCTGATGGTTGATACCGGCATTCCTTATGCATGTATTTTGAAAACCGCGGAAACAGAAAATGCCGATCTGATTGTCATTGCCAACAAGGGACGGGGAAATCTGTCGCGGGTGTTATTGGGCAGTGCGGCTGAAAAGGTCTTCCGGCATTCTCCGGTTCCGGTTGTCTGTGTCAGGGATCCCAAAAAATTCATCCGGGGGGAAAAATAACATGAAAAAACAACCAAAGAAAATCTCAAAGCTGCTTGTGGCAATTGATTTGAGCCATTATTCACGGCCCACACTGGAATATGCTGTTGAAACCGCAAAACTGACCGATGCCCGGATGGTGATTATCAATATCATCAACCAGAAAAAAATTGATGCCATGGAAAAAGCGGTCAATGCGGATCATCCAGGCAAATTTGTGTTGTCCAAACATCTTGGTGAAGAAATGGACCGGTGCAAATTAAAAGTAAAAACCCTCATAAAAGGGATTCCCATGATGGATGATGTACCGGTGAAAATCCGCATCGGCCATGGTGTACCCCATGTGGAGATCCTGGAGGCAGTGAAAAGGGAGAACGCGGATCTTTTGCTGTTCGGGCCCAAAGGCCAAACCAATCTTAAAGAATTTCTATTCGGCTCTGTGGCGGAAAAACTGTTCCGGCACTCTCCTGTGCCTGTGATGAGCATCAGATCCAGATAATACAAAAAACTTCTTGTAAATGGACGTTATGGATATGTTGAAAAACAAAAACAGATCGCCCTGGCCATAAGGATGGTGCCATGATGAGTACCTATAATTTGAACAAAATGTTTAACCCTAAAGGTGTGGCCATTATAGGAGCCAGTGAAAAACCGGGTTCGGTCGGATGTACGATTATGAAAAATCTTTTTGCCGGCAGGGACAAATATCCTCTTTTTCCGGTGAATCCCCACCACAAAAAGGTGTTTGATCTCACATCATATGCCGCGGTTTCTGATATTGGGTCACCGGTTGATATGGCTGTTATTGCCACCCCCATTCATATCGTACCGCAAATTATCGACGCTTGTGGAAAAGCCGGGGTCGCTGGTGCTGTTATTGTATCATCCGGAGGAAGGGAAATCGGGGAACCGGGATGTGAAATAGAAAAACAAATTATAGAAAATGCCCGAAAATATGACCTGAGAATCATCGGACCCAATTGCCTTGGCATTGTCAATACCGCCCTGTCTTTAAATGCCAGTTTCGCCCACCTGTCTCCGTTGCCGGGAAACATTGCATTTTTATCCCAGAGCGGTGCGGTGTGCACCTCGGTGCTGGACCTGGCCAACCGGGAAAATGTGGGGTTCAGCCATTTTGTAAGCCTTGGGTCCATGGCAGACGTTGATTTTGCAGATATGATTGATTATTTCGGCTCTGTAAGAACAGTGGGAAGCATTGTCATGTATATGGAAAACATCTCCAATGTGCGCAATTTCATGAGTGCTGCCCGGGCGGTATCCCGCATCAAACCCATTATTGTGCTCAAATCCGGCAGATCTTTTGCCGGAGCCAGGGCAGCCGCATCCCACACCGGTGCTATGGCAAAAGAGGATGCATTGTATGACACGGCCTTTCAACGTGCCGGCATTTTACGGGTAAGTGAGTTTGAAGAATTATTCGACTGCGCGGAATTTTTGGCCAAGCAGCGCCGTCCCGCCGGCCCGGGCCTGACCATCCTCTCCAATGCCGGCGGCCCCGGGGTCATGGCAGCCGATGCCCTGGCATCCCACGGTTTGGAACCTGCCCGGTTGGGCACTGCAACCCTTGACCAGCTCAATCAGCTGCTTCCTGAGAACTGGAGCAAGGGCAATCCCATTGACATTTTAGGCGATACACCCCCGGAAATATATATTGAAGCCGCAAAAATCACTGCCGCCGCACCTGAAACCGATGCCCTGCTGTTGATCTGTTCACCTGCCGGTACTATGGATACCCATGACCTGGCCACTTCCCTTATGGCCCATATAAAAACCTTTCCCTGTTCTGTTTTTACCGCATGGATCGGCGGCGATAATGTGGCAAAAGCCAGACAGGTGTTCAACCAGGCCGGCATTGTAACCTATGAATCAGCTGAACGTGCTGTCAGGGCATTTAAAAACCTTTATGAATACGGCAAAAATATTGAACGGCTCACCCAGATCCCCATCAGAACAGATACCATATTGACTATTCACCGGGAAACCGCCCGGAAAATTATTGATAGTGCTGTTGGCGCAAAAAACAACTGCCTTCTGGAAAACAACGCCAAAGAATTGCTCAATGCCTATGGCATTCCCGTCAATGAGACAAAAATAGCCGGCACAGAAGAGATGGCATTGAAAATGGCTGAACAGACGGGATTTCCAGTGGTTTTGAAAATATGTTCCAAAGATATTCCCCATAAATCAGACTGCAACGGGGTAGCCCTCGATCTCAAGACAGGCCGGGATGTGACAGACGCCTATACCAAAATTATGGAAAACGCCAAAACTTTTTTTCCAGAAGCCGATATCACCGGTGTATCTGTCCAGGCAATGCACGATGCAGCAGATTATGAGCTGATTATCGGTGCCAGAAAAGATGAGCAGTTCGGCCCGGTTATTTTATTTGGCATGGGGGGTATTTTCACCGAAGTGTTCAAAGACATATCCATGGGTCTTCCGCCCCTCAACCGTATGCTCGCACGGCACTTGATTGAAAAAACAAAAATTTCAGCCGTGCTCAAAGGCTTCAGGAACATACCAAAAATCAACATGGAACAACTGGAGGAATTGCTGATACGTATCGGACGGATGGTGACCGATTTTCCGGAAATCCAGGCATTGGATATCAACCCGTTGATGGTGAAAAACGGTATTATTACTGCCGTTGATGCAAGGGTCTTTTTGGGACCGGCCCCAATTGCCTCCCCCATGCACCTGATTATCAGTTCCTACCCCTGGCAATTTGAATCACAGGGCACCACCGTGGATGGGCAGCAATTTCATATCCGCCCCATCAGGCCAAGTGATGCAGACCTGCTCATAGATCATTTTCATTCTTTGTCTCCCAGAAGCATTTATATGCGATTTTTCTCCCCCTTAAAACAATTGTCCAAAGAGATGCTCATCAAACTGACCCAGATAGATTATGACCGGGAAATCGCTCTTGTGGCCTTGATGGGAAAAGACAAGGAGGTGAAAATGATCGGTGTATCCAGGATTATTTTTTATCCGGATAAGATCCAGTCGGAATTTGCCCTTGCCATCAGTGATGACTGGCAGGGAAAAGGAATTGGCGCATCCCTTTTGACCCAATGCATAAAAGCTGCGCAACAGATGAAAATTAAGCGTATCATCGGTGTGGTCCTGGCGGAAAACAGCCAGATGCTCAAGCTTGGCAGAAAGCTGGGGTTTCAAATAAACCGGGTGCCCGGAGCCGGAGAGTATGAATTGATTATAGAATGTGATGACTTGACTATTGCATAGATCCCGGTGTCAGGATATGATATTCAATATGTGCAGGCGCCATCATTATTTTCCAATATCCAGGGATATTTTTGAACGGATTTGAATCCATATTTTTTGACCCGCGGGATCATGACCTGATCAGGATTGTCAATTCTGTTTATGACACAGAGGCCAGACTGGGATATATCCGAAAGCTGTACTACCCTTTTTTTCATCCCCTGGGCATCAAGGAAATGGCCGAATCCAAGGGGCTTCACACAGCTTATGCCATTGTCAGTCTGCTGGAGTCCATGGAAAGGGGTGTCATTGAAAACCGTCTGGCAGCACTCAAAGCCTTAAAAGGCGAAGTCCTGGATACAGCTGACGGTCCCATGCCAAAAAATACCGCCCGGGTGCTTCTCCAGATCATGAAAGAGCTGGTGCGGGCCAAAGGCAATGATGCGCTTCAGCTGCAGCTGGCCCACAGCTTCCGGCTGGCGGCTTTCGGCAAACCCAGAGAGATCAGAAAACTGCTGTCACACTACCATCTTCTGGAAATGCCTGAAGAATGGAACCAGATCACCTTTGATGATCATGTGCATGATGCCAACACTTCGGGAAGAAAATCACCCACCCATCTTATCATGGATGCATGGATAAAAGGCATCCGCAGACTGCGGGTAATATATTACCATTACATTGAACCCAGGTTTGCCATTGAACTCATGGAAGCCGCCAGGATAATGGAAATCGATCTGCGCATCGGCATTGAATTCAAAACACGATACCGGGATCGTTATATTTCTTTTATCTGGGTGGCACGGGGCCTTCCCGATGCTGAGGCGTTTTTGTGTTTCCTGGCTGAGCCCCATGTGGTGAAGTTCATGGAACAGGGAAAAGCGGTTTTACAATTCCAGAAAAAATATGTGCTGGATCTTTTGGAAACGTTTAACCAGAAGCACCTGGATGACATGTGCCGCAATCTGGATATTACAATGACAACGCTTCGTCCGGATGATTTTCTGCAGTTTTCTTTTCCCGGACAGCCCTCTGTCCCCCATCTTGCAGAATATATTCACATGATGGCAGTTCAGGCCATGCGCCACCGCATTGAGACGCTTCATGAGATCTTCAGCAAAGCTGATGGACCAGAGCAGCAGAAAATAACAACACTGATAGAAAAAATGGACTGTTTTACCGCCAGGGATATCATTGAAACCTATTTGAATCCTGAGAAGCACCATGACATATTTCAGCCAATGGCTGTCAGGGATGACCCTGAAATTCCCGACAGATTGAAACTGACCCATACACAATTTCTGCAAAACATCGGATTGCTGCATCATGCTTTCCGCCTCACCCTTAAACTGGAGAATATGCAGCCCGAAGATGTTCTTGAACTTCTGTATGACGCAAACGGGTTGATCACCCGGCTTGAGATCATCAATCTAAAGGCGTTCTCTTCGGGAAAAACCGAACCTGTTTTTTTTATCAATGAGCTGCAGAAAGCCATTAACGGCGGAAGTCTGTTAAAATTAAAACGCACGGTCCGACAGATCATATCATGTGTGGAAAAAACAGATTACCCGGACAGGTCCGACCGGCTGAAAAAACTTTTCAATATTCTGTATGACATCAATGCCCTGAAAACCATGTATGCAACATATCCCCTTAAATCACGGATCGGCAGTGACTCCACAGGCAAAGCGCACCAGGCATATGGCATGGGATTCGGTATTGTGCCCACCCTGCCGTTTCGGGTTCGAAAAAATATCCGCACCCAACAAAATGACCGGCTGATCCTGCCGGCCAACATCCATGTAAACCAGCGGATGACAGCCTTTTCAACGGCACATATGAACCCGGTTTTCCAGTGGATGCTGGCTGTTTTACAGTGGCTGCCCGGCCTGGATCAGATCAGGTTTGTGAAAAAAAAGGAATGGGTGTTTGAATCCTTTGTTCTGGACATGAAAAAAAAAGGAAATATCGTCACCCTGGGCGGCATCCAAAAGCAGAACACAAACCGTCTCGGACTTGATTTGACCAAAACGAAAAAAACCGGCATAGAAAAATCATGGAAAAACCTGAACACCAAAGGTAAAAACTGTCTTAAAATCGCCATCGGATTTGTTCCGGCATTTGTCTGTTTTTTTCTTACCAAAGACTGGTGGTTTCTGGCATATTTCGGTGCATTCATCTGGTTCGGGATCACCGGTTTCAGGGTCATTTTACAGTCGGTCCTCGGGGGTGGCGGCATCAAGCGGTCCTCTTTGACCAAGTGGAACAATTATGTGAGCTGGGACAGATTCACTGATGCCCTGTTGTTCACAGGATTTTCCGTGCCCCTGCTGGATTATCTGGTGAAAACCTTATTGCTGGACAACACCCTTGGTATCAATATGAGCACAAGCCCGGTTGCACTGTATTCCGTAATGGGGCTTGCCAACGGGATATATCTGTCAGCCCACAATGCTTTTCGCGGACTTCCCAAGGCAATGGTAACCGGCAACTTTTTCAGAAGCATTATTTCCATTCCTGTGGCGCTGGTTTTCAACATGATGATCGGCGGCATACTGGTTTTTTTCAATGTTCCGGCAATTGATACGGTACTGCAAAAATGGGCGGCCATCATTTCCAAGGCAGCTTCGGATACGGTTGCCGGGATCATTGAAGGTACGGTGGATCGGTTCCAGAACCTGAAACTGCGGCAGCGGGATGTGAAAAAGAAATTTTCAGATCTTTTTGACACCTATGCCAGACTGGAACTGCTGTTTCCCGAGACCGAAGAGCTCAAGATTCTTGAAAAGCCTGAAGCCCTTTTTTCCAGCAGAAATTCGGAGGCAAATGACCTGGCGGTTCTGATGATTATCAATACCCTGGACCTGTTTTATTTCTGGATGTACCAGCCTAGGGCAAGGATGACCATTCTGGAAATGGTTTCACGGCTGACCCCGGAAGAAAAAACCATATTTTTTCAATCACAAAAAATTCTGGAACATGAACAATATATCAGCAGGCTTTTTGTGGACGGCATTCTTGGGAGAAACTTTTCACGGCCATTATCTTTTTACCTGACAACGTATCAAAAATACCTGGCATCCATTAATCAATTTGCATCCATTGACCATAAGAACCATGGGATAACCTGCACAAGCCCTGGATAAAAAAGGCAACCAGTCTGAACAGATAAACTGCCTGTAAAAAAAATGCACCCATACAATACAAAAAAATAATATGGCAATATCATGATTCAATTGAGCCTTAAAAACAGAATTTACCTGGTGAACACCATCCTGGTGAGTATTACGGTCATCGGCGGTATACTGATGATCTGGTATACCTTTAAGATCGAAAAAATCTTCAACACCATCATTGATAAAAATATTATTGTGTATCAGTCAGCTGAAAGTCTTGCTTCATCCCTTATAAAACACAAAGGGTTTGTCTCCTATTATCTTCTGGATAGAAATTCCAACTGGATTGACCAGCTGCATCAGAACAGAATTGATTTTAACAACCATCTTACCCGGGTAAAATCACTGGTGGAAGCGGAATGGGAGAAAAATGCCATTGCCCAGATTGAAACCAGATATGCGGATTACAGCACAACCAAAAATATGGTCATTGAATTGTACACATCCGGTAATTTTGAAAAAGGCTATGCCATACATGAAACAACACGTGAGCATTTTGCGCAAATCCTTGCATTGTGCGAACAGTTTAAAGTTTTCCATAAAAACAAAATATCAAAAGCCATTGAAACCAGTCAGAAAGAATCCAATCGACTGCGCTATATGGCGTTGATGGCCATTGTTATCGTGATTATTCTGTCGCTTTTAATCAATTATATCTTTGCCCGGCATATCCTGGAACCTATTCGAAAACTGGCAGTGGAAGCTTACAATCAGGGAGATTCCCCTTCTTCTGCAAATGAAGTCACGGCCCTGGAGTTAAGTGTTCACGGCCTGATCAAAAATTCGGAACAGGTGCACAAGGATCTGAAACGCAGTCAGGAAACACTTTTGCAATCAGAAAAAATGGCCCTGCTGGGAAAACTTGCGGCCGGCACCGCCCACAGCATCAGAAATCCTTTGACATCTGTCAAAATGCGGCTTTTTTCCTTGAACCGGTCCTGCAATTTCACCAGTGACCAGCAGGAAGATTTCACGGTTATTTCCAGTGAAATCCAACAGATCAATAAAACAGTGGACAATTTCCTTGAATTTTCCCGCCCCCCCAGGCTGCGCACCAAAACAATGAGCCCGTCAGCCATTGTGGACAGTGCGCTTCATCTCATGGAACAACGGCTCAAATCCTACGGGGTGTCTATCAAATTAGTCAGAAAAAATCCCCTGTCCCGGGCACAGATAGATCCTGAACAGCTCAAGGAGGTTATCGTTAATATTATCATTAACGCATGTGAAGCCATAAAACAGAACGGCCGGATCATCATAAGTGAAGAAGAAAAATTCATCCCGCCATTGAAAAAAGTGGTTATCATCCGAATTATGGATGATGGACCCGGTATTCCCCAAGACATTCAAAACGACATATTCAACCCTTTTTTCACCACCAAGGAACATGGTACCGGCCTTGGATTGAGCATTGCCTATAACATCATAGCCGAACATGGGGGATGGCTGGATCTGTCCAGCAGGGAAGGCCAGGGCGCAGCCTTTGTCATCACCCTTCCTGCAGAAGATGGGTAAATACAAACCGCTGTCTGACGGCCCCGCCCGCAGAAAAGGTCATCACAAAGGATCGGTCCGGGCTTCAAGCCAGGATCTGACGTTTGTGTCCAGATGGGGGCCAAGGGAGTCAAACACCTTGTGGTGATACTGGTTGATCCAGTCAATTTCCGCTTTTGTGAGCAGGGATGTGTCCATAAGTTCTTTTTCAAAATGGCACAGGGTCATGTTCTCAAAGGCCAGAAACATGCCGAACGGGGTTTGTTTTTCCGCAGTCACCAGGATCATGTTCTCCAGGCGGATGCCGTATTCCCCTTCCCGGTAAAGCCCGGGTTCGTTGGTCAGCAGCATGCCGGGTTCCAGGGCTACATCCACGGGATGTGGGCTGATCCGGGCCGGTCCCTCGTGGACACACAGAAAAAACCCTACCCCATGGCCTGTGCCGTGCCCGAAATTCATCCCATGCTGCCATAAAAACTGCCGGGCCAGGGTGTCAATCTGAAACCCTTTGGTGCCTTTGGGAAAAAAGGCGGTGGCCACAGCGATATGCCCCTTGAGTACCAGGGTATAGTCCTGGATCTGTTGCGGAGTCGGACTGCCCAGGCAGATGGTGCGGGTAATATCGGTTGTGCCGGTCAGGTAATTGCCTCCGGAATCGGTTAAGAACATGCCGCCATTGCGAATCTGAACATCAGTTTCACTGGTGGC
The DNA here is from genome assembly GCA_011390635.1 of Desulfotignum sp. Lineage (GTDB taxonomy): Bacteria > Desulfobacterota > Desulfobacteria > Desulfobacterales > Desulfobacteraceae > Desulfotignum. The sequence goes on from JAABSA010000005.1 coordinate 33,524, forward strand.
ACAATAATGACACATGGCGGAATGGTCTTCATAGGCCATGATGGGGGCGAAGCTGTTGTCCACAAAATCGGTCTGCCGGCTGCGCAGCTCAAGCAGTTTTTGGGCGGCACTGGTTTCACAGACAGGTTCATGGGGGTTCCGGGTGGCCAGCCAGTGGAGAAACCGGGTGACCGCCACCCCGTCTTTTACCGCAGTATCCCGCAGATGATGAATCTGTGTATCATTTTTCACCGCCTTGAACCGGGTTGCCGGGCCGGGTTTTTCAATGATACGGCACGCCGGATTAATGGCGGCACAAAGCGCGGCCGAAACCATGTCAGGATCCAGCAATACACCGTCCTGGTCCGGCAGTTTTTCCAGAGCTGTATACATATCATGATAATCCGCTATCTGGATACCGTCTGCTGCAAGGACAGCTGCAAGGTCTGTGTCCACCTTGGCCGGATGGATAAACAGCTGCGTCTGTTCCAGTCCCAGGAGGGCAAAGGCGATGTTCACCGGGTTGTTGGGTACATCCGATCCCCGCAGGTTACATGTCCAGGCAATATCCTCCAGGCCGGCCATGACATACCAGCGGGCATCGGATGCGGCCATGGCTTCTGTGATTTTAGCCATCTTTTCCACCCGGGACTGCCCGGAAAACCTGGTGGAAAAATCCCATGCTTTTGTGACCGGCAAAGGAGGCCTGTTCTGCCAGACACTGCCGATCAGATCCAGATCGGTCCTCAAGCTTATCTGCCGCCTGTCCCAAAGGTTTTTGTATTTTTTTTCCTGGTTTCCGGTGATCACCTGTCCGTCAATGGCCACTACATCCCTGGGGGATACATTTTCAAAAATCCAGTCATGAAATTCCGGAATTTCAGGCTCTCCGGACTTGAACAAGGTAAATTCGGTATCCCGGATCTGGGAGAGGGCCTGGATCCAATATCTGAAATCTGTCCAGAGGATGGCCCTGTCTTCCGTAACCACGGCAACACCGGCAGATCCGGTAAAGCCTGTGAGCCATGCTCTTGCCTGCCAGTGGCCGGTGACATATTCACTCTGGTGGGGATCGGCACTGGGTACCACCAGGGCGGCAATGTTGTGTTCCGCCATAATCTGTCTGACGGCGGTAAGTTTTTCAGAAGTGTTCACCATATGTTCCCGACCATCCATTTTATATGCATCCCTTACGATTTTATATGTACCCTTACGGTTGTTTTTATGCTTTCTGGCATACACTGTTTGAACGGGTTTCTCAATCTTTTTCGGCAAACTCCCGCCCCCCTCTTTTTAAATTCCGATGTTTGGTGTATATCCTGACCAGAAATTGTACTCTATAAAATCACCGATATACCAGGAGAAGAAACATCTTGATGAACCCCTTATTTGATACCATTATTGATCGGACCCATACCCATTCCATGAAATGGGAAAAATACGAAGGCACGGATATTTTGCCCATGTGGGTGGCGGACATGGATTTCAAGGCACCGCAGCCGGTGCTGGCGGCCCTGGAAAAAATCATCACCCATGGTGTTCTGGGATACACCCTGGTTCCCCATGACCTGAACCAGATTGTGGTATCGCGCCTCAAGGCTCTGTACAACTGGGATGTTGAACCAGACTGGCTGGTGTGGATACCGGGCGTGGTGTCCGGGTTGAATGCCGTATGCCGGGCCTTTGGCAGCCGGGATCAGGCCATTGTCACCACCACCCCCATTTATCCGCCGTTTTTATCGGTATCAGACCATTGCGGCAAACCCTTGAAAACCCTTCCCATGATCCAGAAGGCCGGCCGTGCCACCCTGGATTTTGAAGGACTTGAACGGCTCTTTCAAAAAAAACCCGCCCTGTTTTTGTTCTGCAGTCCCTATAACCCCTGCGGTACCCTGTTTACCAGGGCAGAGCTTGTCCGTCTGGCAGACCTGTGCAAAGCCTATGACGTGATCCTGTGCAGCGATGAAATCCACAGTGATTTTGTGCTGGATCCGCAGAATCAACATATCCCTGCCGCTACGGTTTCTCCGAGTGCAGCCGACCGCACCGTCACCCTGATGGCGCCTTCCAAAACCTACAATATTCCGGGCCTGGGATGTTCCTTTGCCGTAATTTCCGACCCTGACCTGCGCAAACGGTTTACGGCTGCCTGCAAAGGTACCCTGCCGACAGTGAACCTCATGGGGTTTGCAGCGGCAAAAGCAGCCTATGCATCCTGTGACGACTGGCTGGCACAGTTGATCACCTATCTGGGACACAACAGAGACAAGGTGGTGGAACAGGTCAACAAGATGCCGGGCTGCAGGGTGGATCCCATCCAGGCCACCTATCTTGCCTGGATAGATATCAGGGAAACAGAACTTTTCGACCCGGTGGGCTTTTTTGAACAGGCCGGAGTAGGACTTTCCGACGGTAAATTTTTCGGCACCAGAGGATTTGTCCGCCTCAATTTCGGCTGTCCTGCAGCCGTCCTGGACAAAGGACTGAACAGAATGAAACAGGCCCTGGAAAACCGGTAACATAACTGTTTGCCATGCATCATTTTACCATGCATCACCCTAAACTGTCTGACCGCACCGGTGAAAACAATGCACCAGACAACCAATATATGTCATTATTTGGAGACACCCATGAAGACCATAATAGAACCTTTCCGCATTAAAACCACGGAACCCATCCATATCATTTCCAGAGAAGAGCGTATCCAGGCGCTGGCAAATGCACACCAGAATGTATTTTTACTGGATGCGGAAGACTGCTGCATCGACCTGCTCACTGATTCCGGCACCGGGGCCATGTCCACCCGGCAGTGGGCCGCCATGATGCTCGGGGATGAATCCTATGCCGGCAGCCGGTCCTGGAAACATTTTGAAGCCACTGTCAAGGACATCACCGGTATTACCCATGTATTTCCCACCCACCAGGGCCGGGCTGCCGAAGGTATCCTGGCCCAGACCCTTATCAAAAAAGGGGACATCATTCCCAACAACTCCCATTTTGACACCACCCGGGCCAATATAGAATATGTGGGCGGGGTGGCGGTAAATCTGCTGTGCCCCGAAGGCACGGACACATCAGACCGGTCTCCGTTCAAAGGGAACATGGACATTCAAAAGCTTGAACAATGCATTACCGCCAACGGCAAAGAAAAGATCCCCTTTGCCATGATAACGGTCACCAACAACACCGGGGGCGGCCAGCCGGTTTCCATGAAAAATATCCAAAGGGTCAAATCGGTGCTGGCCCAGCATGGGATACCCCTTGTCATTGATGCCTGCCGGTTTGCGGAAAATGCCTATTTCATAAAGCACCGGGAACCGGGCTATGAAAACAAAACCCTGCTGGAAATTGCAAGAGAGATCTTTTCCTATGCAGACGGTGCCACCATGAGCTGCAAAAAAGACGGTCTGGCAAATATCGGCGGATTTCTCATCTGCAACAGCGATGACTGGGCTGAAAAATTTCGGACCCTGCTGATCATCCGGGAAGGATTTCCCACCTATGGGGGCCTTGCAGGAAGGGACCTGGAAGCCATTGCCGTGGGACTGCAAGAAGCCCTGGAATATGACTACCAGGTATACCGCCATGCCACGGTCCAGTATCTGAGCAAAAGCCTCACTGAGATCGGGGTTCCCATAGTCCGTCCCGCCGGCGGCCATGCCGTATTTATAGATGCAAAAAAAATGCTGCCCCATATGCCGCCCCTGCAATATCCGGGCATCGGTATTGTCAATGCCCTGTATATTGAAGGCGGGATCCGGGGTGTTGAGTTGGGATCGGTCATGTTTGCAAGCATTGATGAAAACGGCAGGGAAACCGCATCGCCTTTGGAACTGGTACGTCTGGCATTTCCCAGGCGGGTGTATACCCAGAGCCATTTTGATTATCTCATTGAGGTGATCCGGGAGGTGTGGGAGAACAGACAGGATATCCCCGGGTATAAAATCACCTACCAGGCACCGTTTCTGCGCCATTTTACCTGCCGTTTTGAATCATTGCCCAAGGAATAAAACAAAGGGGATATTACTTTTTGCTTGACTAAAAACACCTATATTTTTATAGTTGCCCATTTACAATTAAAATTGTAGCGTTAGCAGGGACCCAGAATCTAACCTAAACAAAAGGAGTAGAGCATGAAATCATTATTCAAGGTAATAGCAGTTGCAGTATTCTCCATGATCGTATTTGCAGCACCCGGCTTTGCCGCCGACACAGTCAAAGTCGCCAGTGCCGGTGTTATTTCCGGTGACCTGGCACCCTATGGCATTTCCGCCCTCAGGGGCGCTGAAATCGCTGTTGAGGACCTCAATGCCAAGGGCGGTATTTTGGGCAAAAAAATTGAATTGCTGGTGGGTGATGATGTGTGCAAGCCGGAAGTTGCCGTGAATATCGCCACCAAACTGGTATCTGACGGCGCTCAGATGATCGTGGGCCATGTGTGCTCCGGCGCCACCATTGCTGCCAACAAAATTTACAAAGATGCCAATCTTCTCATTGCCTCAGCCGCCTCCACCAGTGATGCCCTGACCTTTACCGGTGAACATCCCAATTTTTTCAGAACCATTGCCAATGACGGCGCCCAGGCCATTTTGATGACCGATTTCGTCAAAAATGAACTCAAAGCCAAAAAAGTGGCCCTGATCCATGACAAAGGCGATTACGGCAAAGGCCAGATGGAACTGGTCAGAGACAACTTTGAAAAAATGGGAGGGGTTGAAATTGTCCTGTTTGAAGGGGTGACCACGGGTGCGGTGGATTATTCCGCCATTGTCCAGAAAATCAAACGTTCCGATGCTGAAGTCACCATGTGGGGCGGTTATCACTCAGATGCCTCCAAAATCGTCCAGCTGCTGGAAAAGAAACGGGTGGATACCACTTTCTTCGGTGCTGACGGCATCATCGGCGACAACTTCACCAACCTGGCCGGAAAATATGCAGAAGGCGTATATGCCACAGGTCCCAATGACACGTCCGGCAACGCCCTGTACCAGGAGTTGTCTGAAAAACACCAGAAAAAATACGGCGAAGATCCCGGCACTTTCTTTCACAATGGGTATGCCTGTATGCAGGCCCTTGCTGCTGCTGCTGAAAAAGCCGGATCCCTGGACTATGATGCCATGCGGGCCGCCATGTTTGAAATCACGGTGGACTCTCCTCTGGGTCCCATCGGGTTTGATGAAAAAGGGGATGTTGTGGGTGCAGGTTTCTCCGTATACAAGGTGATTGACGGAAAATACCAGCAGGTTAATTAAGATTTGAGACATTTGAAAAACAAGAGCGCAATCCATAAATGGTGTTGCGCTCTTGTTTTGTCCACACCGATTTCACCAAAATTTACCAAAGTTCAGGATTAATTACCATGCGATGGATCAGTATAGGATTGGGTCTGGCTGTCACCGGCGTCATCGGTTTTTTTGCCGTCCGGGAGCTTCTCATCGACCCCTTGTATTTTTTTGAGCTGTTTTTGGGAGGCCTTACCCGGGGCAGTATTTACGCGCTTATCGCCCTGGGATACACCATGGTGTACGGCATCATTCAGCTGATCAATTTTGCCCATGGTGAAATCTACATGATCGGTGCCATGACCGCCCTTATCGTTGCCAGCGTACTGGGTTTATGGGGCTGGAATACCGCTGTCATAGCCATCCTGGCTTTTGTGTTTGCCATTGTCTATTCCTGTGCATACGGATTCACGGTGGAAAAGATCGCTTACAAACCGCTGCGGCACGCCCCCAGACTGTCCGCCCTGATTTCCGCCATCGGCATGAGCCTGTTTCTGCAGAACTATGTGATGCTGGCCCAGACACCGGAGTATCTGCCTTTCAGAACCCTGATACCGGATTTTCACTTCTGGGAACCCTATGCCCATATCATCACCTCGGTGGAACTTACCATCATTATCACCACGGTAATTGTCATGATCCTGCTGGGAATCCTCATTAAATTCACCCGCATCGGCAAAGCCATGCGGGCCACGGCCCAGGACAAGGTCATGGCCGCACTGCTGGGCATCAATGTCAACAATGTCATTTCCGCCACCTTTGTGGTAGGGTCTGCCACCGCTGCCATCGGCGGGGTGCTTATTGCCTGTCATGTGGGACAGATCAACTTTTTTATCGGTTTTCTGGCCGGGCTCAAAGCCTTTATCGCAGCAGTTCTGGGCGGTATAGGCTCTATTCCGGGCGCAGTGCTGGGATCGCTGGTACTGGGTATTTCCGAAAGCTATTTTACCGGTTATTTCTGGAGCGAATATGAAGATGTATTTGCCTTTTCCATCCTGGTGCTGATCCTGATCTTCCGTCCATCCGGTATTTTGGGAAAACATGATGCCCAGAAAGTGTAATCTGGAATGTAGGGTGTAAATTATGCCGATTAAAAATCAAATCAAACAATCTTTGATCATTGCCTTCTGGTTCATGATTCTGACCTTTCCCATCATGGTCATAAAAGTCAACACCATCAGGCACACCATTGATTTCAGATGGGCAAACTTTTTGTGGGTGGGTATTGTCACCTTTTTTGCGTCCATGATATGGAACTATTTTTTACGGCGCAACGAAGAGCAGAAAAAAACTGATATTGCAGATGACATCCCGCTGATACACAAACTGCTGCAGAACGACCGGTTCCGAAGACCTTTTCTGGGTCTGGTGGCCGCATTTTTCATTGCCTACCCGTTTGTATTTCCCATGTACCATACCTCCATCATGATATCTGCTCTGGTATATGTCATGCTGGGGCTGGGACTCAATATCGTGGTGGGTCTGGCCGGGCTGCTGGATCTGGGATATGTTGCGTTCTATGCGGTGGGGGCCTATGCCTATGCCCTTTTGAATCTGCATTTCGGGCTCAGCTTCTGGGTGGTGCTGCCCATGTCCGCCTTTCTGGGCACCCTTTTCGGTGTGCTGCTGGGGTATCCGGTGCTGCGGCTGAGAGGGGATTACCTGGCCATTGTGACCCTGGGATTCGGGGAGATCATCCGGATTGTCCTGGAAAACTGGGATGACTTTTCCAACGGCCCCAGGGGCATAGGGGATATTCCTGCCCCGAGTTTTTTCGGACACCAGTTCGGCCAGCATGATGCCATGATTTATATGTATTTTATCGTGATCGGCCTGGTGCTCATGACCATTTTCTTTGTCCACAGGCTGGAACATTCCAAAATCGGCCGGGCCTGGATTGCGCTGCGGGATGATGAGATCGCCTGCCAGGCAATGGGCATAGACAAGTTCAAGACAAAGCTCACCGCATTTGCCCTGGGGGCGACCTGGGCAGCCATGGGCGGGGTGGTGTTTGCTGCAAAAACATCGTTCATCAACCCCATGTCCTTTACCATATGGGAATCCATAACCATCTTGTGCGTGGTGGTCATCGGCGGCATGGGATCCGCCATAGGTGTCATTGCCGGGGCGTTGGTGCTGATCCTTCTGCCGGAATATCTGCGGGCGGTGGCGGAATACAGAATGCTGGTATTTGGTGCGCTCCAGGTCATCGTCATGGTGTTCAAACCGGATGGGCTGATCAAGAGCGTCCGCAAAGTGTATACATTTAAAGCCCGGGAAGAATAAACCTATGGAACCGATACTCAACGTTACCAATCTCACCATGAATTTCGGCGGTCTCAAGGCCCTGGATGATGTGACCATCCGTCTTGAGAAAGGGCAGATCGCAGCACTCATCGGTCCCAACGGCGCCGGAAAAACCACGTTTTTCAACTGTATTACCGGTATTTATGAACCCACCACAGGAGAGGTCCAGATTACGCCACCTGGAAAAAACACCCAGAGTCTTAAGGGACTTAAACCCAATTATGTGACGGAACGGGGCATTGCCAGAACCTTTCAGAATATCCGGCTGTTTCATGGCATGACAGTTTTGGAAAATGTCCTTATCGGCCGCCATTGCAGACTGTCATCCGGTATCATAAAGGCCATGCTGCAGCCGCCAAGCCAGAAAAAAGAAGAAAAAAAAGCCGTATTTGACAGTTACGAGATCCTGGAAAAAATCGGCCTGGCAAAATATGTGAATGACATGGCCGTCAACCTGCCCTATGGTGCCCAGCGGCGCCTGGAGATTGCCAGGGCCCTTGCCACGGATCCTTTTCTGCTGCTGCTGGATGAACCCGCCGCCGGTATGAATCCACAGGAAACAAAGGAGCTGGATGATCTGATCCTCTGGCTGCGGGACAACGAAAATGTGTCCATCCTGCTCATCGAACATGACATGAAGCTGGTCATGAGCCTTTCGGACTGGATCCATGTGGTGGATTACGGCAAGAAAATTGCCGAAGGCACGCCTGCAGATATCAAAGCCAATCCAGATGTCATCAAAGCCTACCTGGGAGAAGAATCCGACGATGCTTAAACTGACGAATATCCATACCTATTACGGAAATATCCATGCCCTCAAGGGAATTGACATTGAAGTGGAAGAGGGAGAGGTCATTTCCCTTATCGGTGCCAATGGGGCCGGCAAATCCACCACCTTGATGACCACCTGCGGTATCGTGCCGGCCAAAAAGGGACGTATTGAACTCAATGGCGAGGATATCACCTACCTGCCCCCGGACGAGATTGTAAAAAAAGGGATCTGCCAGGTACCGGAAGGCCGCCGGATATTTCCCTACCTCACGGTGGCTGAAAACCTGGACATGGGCGCGTTTTTGCGCAATGACACCGAAAAAATCAAGCAGGACCTGGAGTATGTATATGAATTGTTTCCCATCCTGGCCAACCGGAAAAATCAGGCCGGCGGCACCTTAAGCGGCGGGGAACAGCAGATGCTGGCCATATCCCGGGCACTTATGTCCCGGCCCAAAATATTGCTGCTGGATGAACCGTCCCTGGGACTGGCCCCCATCATCGTGAAACAGATTTTTGCCATCATCGGAAAAATCAACCAGGAAAACAAGACCACCATCTTTATCGTGGAACAGAATGCCAACCTGGCCCTGAAGGCTGCCCACCGGGGATATGTCATGGAAACCGGACAGATCACCATGACCGATACCGGCGCAAACCTGCTGGTCAACGAAGATGTAAAAAAAGCATATCTGGGGATATAGCCTTTTTTTGCAATCGGGTCGTGAAATCTTCCTTAATGCTGCATTACCAGAAAATCTCTCAGGTAGCTCGGCAAAACATTGTATACCTCTTTGGGAGATATGACACTTTTTCTGTTATCCACTGCATACAAATGATCGGTATATGCAAAATCAGCGATGACAGGGTCTGGTTTGTATTTTAACGTCCTCCCTTTTTCATCGGTAAACGGCAGCACCAGGGGCCCATCGCTTTCAAGCACATATGCCATCTGCCCGTTCTGCAGAAAAACAATGCTGCCAGGCGGATAAATGCCGATGCTTTTGACGAACGCGTGAAGAATGTACTGCAGCAGGCGGTCTTTTTTCGCATAGGTCCTGAATATCTGGGTCACCACATTGACCGGGTTGATTGCCTCTTTATAACACCGCCTGGATGTCATGGCATCGTAAATATCGGCCAGTTTGCATATCCGGGTGTAAATGGGGATGGTGGTATGATCCTCAACCACTGGATAGACATTTTCTTCACCGACATGCAGCGGAGCATGGTGAAAACACACAATATTCTTTACAGTGGCATTCCTGATCTGATTATTTTCCATCAGGGTCATCCCGTATTCATAGGAATGTTTTTTAACTTCCGTATACTCAAGGCCTGTCAACCGTCCTTTTTTGTTTATAATATGATCTTCCACCAGTGTTTTGCCGATATCATGGAGAAAAAATCCCAGGGAAATATCATCTATTTCATGGGGATAGTAACAGGTAAACCCATGGGCGCCCTGCATTGTTTCCCCGGCAAAGGGATTGTATATATCAGTTGCAATCCCTCCTTTTATATGATCATTGACAATCTTTGAAAATTGCTGATTAAACCGATGAAGAACAGCGGTGCCGATGGCACACACATTGATGGAATGATTGTAGAGATATTCATCATATGAAAAAATTTCCTGGGTCAGATATGAAAAGGGATTTTCACCAATAATCAAAAATTCAGCCAGGTCTGATACGGTTCTTTCAACCTCACTGTAATCAAATTGTCCACCGGTTCTCTGAATATCTTTTAATACATTTTTAATGCATTGTTTGGCCACGGCATGTTTCTGCATGGCCTGCCGTCTTTTTTCCTCAATTTCAACCAGTCTAACTTCAATTTCATTGGTGGCGATGGCGGGAAATATGGAATTCATCCTGACCGACCGGTTATTGACAGGCATTGCAGTGACAGGCAGCACCCTGTCTTCAGGCATAACATCTGCATCCAGGCTGATCTCATTACCGTCACTATCCAGCAGCGCACCATTCAGATCTGTATCAACCGGCACAGAACCTATGCCGGTTTTTTTAATTATCTCCAAAGGTTTCAGTGTGTCAACACATATGTCTCCGGCCAGCAGCAGAACACCGCCGGCATTATACACATCCACCCCTGTTGTAACTTTCCCCCCGGCTTTTACAATTTCCATCAAAACATCAATGGATACGTTTGATTCCATTCAATCACCCCCGCATTACAGGCGTAAGCAGGTGTAATTACAAGGGCTAACATATTTTACCAGAATTTTTCAGCCTGTTGAAATTCACCCACCATGCCGCAGTGTATTATGTAAATACGCGTATTTTAATAAAATAATTATTCACATAACACAATAGGTATAAACCCCTATTTTAGGGCAATATTGAGCACTTTTTTTGAAAAAAAAGGGAAAATTGAATGAAATGTGTCACAGATCCTTTTTCAGGTTGATAAATTCACTGCGTTTGAATCCGAGCTTCTTGAAAAAGGACAACACATCAATGGAATCCCACATCACTGACGAATAAATGGATGTCACCCCTTTTTCCTTGTATATGTCACATATCCGGTTGGCCAGTTTCAGGCCGATCCCCTGACCCATATAATCGGGATGAACTCCGATGGCCATTATCCAGCCGCTTTTGCGGATACCGAATCCCGCATATAAGGTAGTGGAGATCATATATCCCACCACTGTATTATTCACCTGGGCCACAAGACTGGTGGCACCGTTACCATCGGAAACATGCTGTTTCACCAGTTTCAAAAAATCGACATCGGCATCCTGCCGGGAAATGGCCACCCTTATATCTTCTATTGCCTGGGCATCTTCCAGGCGAATTTCTCTGATGATCAAATCTTGCACATGATCCTCCCTGTTATTCAACTTTTATGATTTTAACTGTGTGACCGACCCAGTTGGGCGGAAGATAAATCCGGCCGCTGTTTCCCGAAGATTTCACCTCTTTTTCAATCATTTCCTCTCCATACACTTCAAATTTCACCCTGGCCCTGGGAGGGGATTTTTTCTCTTCCTGCTCCGGAAGATTGTCTGTTTTTACTTTATCAGCCATACAATATCCTATCGTTTAAATAACCAAACATATCTTGGTACCGGTGTTTGTCCAATTATCACTGCATACCACAGTTTGTGGCGTACTTATATCTATTTTATAGCCAGATTATATCCTTCAACAGATTTTTTCAACCTAAAACAACGGCAGGGCAGCCAATAAATGACTGCCCTGCCGGATATGGAAATTTACAAAAAATTATGTTAAATCAGGGGTCTGTACACCGCACTTTTCATAATCAGGTACCGGATGGCCAGATCCCCTGCACACACAGAAACCAGGCGCAGAAAAATCAAAAACCCGTTGGTGCTGCCGCCCCACATAATCAGGGTAAGGATCAGGGGTACCAGAATGGCCAGAACCCCCACGCCGACATGGGTGATCTGTTTGAGTTCCCCTGCCATCATTCTTTTTACGGAGGCTTTGGCGGTTTCACTGCTGTGCCAGGTCCCCCAGGCATAGAGCAGCATGCACAGAAAATAGATCAGAAAAAACGCTGCTGCCCAGACTTCCATCCCCGAAACAACCGCGGCATTTCCGGATAGTGCAAACATGAGCTGGAGCAGCTGGTGCCCCACCCAGATCCCTGAAATAATGGACAGGGGCAGCACTATGGTGGAGTTCCATGCCGGCAAAGCCTTGATCACGTTCATGGTGGCAAATCCATGGGAAATGATCAACAGACACAAAATGCCCATGATCACATTAAATACGGCGTTGAATCCGCCCGGGGTTACCATCTGCAAAAATCCCATGGCGGCAAAGATGCCGATGATCCAGATCCCCCGGGACAATTCCGAGGTATTGGGCTTCATGATCATGCGCCAGGCACGTTTGGGATTGCCCAGGTACAGCATATGGATCACACCTCCCAGCACCAGCGTGATGAGCCAGCCCAGGACAAGCCCTGGTTTGTAACTGTAAAACAGGGACATGAAATACAGGCCGGCCCCTATCTCGGAAAAAAAGAAGGCCAGCCACAGAAAAATGCCTTTTTCATCAATCCACTGCCGCTGGCGGGTGGGACTGATCATCCATTCATAGGGTTTGATCCCGGAGCCGTCGGACGGGAACATGGTCTGTACCAGATCTTGGTGTTTATCATTCATGGGTATACCCTCCTGTTTCACGCTTTGTAAATTTTGACGGCAACAGCAGTTTCCATGTTGCCGGCAACCGGGTCAAAATATTTGAGTTTGGATGGCAGAAGTTTGCAGAAATTGGAGCCTTTGCCCTTGGCAACGGGTCGGCCATCCGCCCATAAACCTCCCTGACCGGCGATGCCGATCACTTTCGGACTCTGGGCCTGCATGGTTTTGACAATGCCTTTTTCTTTGACACCATATTTGTTTTCAATCCAGATGATATCCCCGTCTTTGAAACCCCTTTGCTTTGCCATGGTAGTATTCAGTGTGATGGTAAAGGTGTAGGGGCACATCTGGGACACCTCATCCACATAAGGATTCTGGAACGTGGTGTTGTTGGTATGCAGAATATCTCTGTAGGAGAATGCCAGAAGGTCAAACTCATTGTCCAGGTCCTTGTGGGATTCCGGCCAGAACCAGGAAGGAAGCGGCGTATACTGATCCATATCCATTTCAAGCTTTTTATAATCAAACCCTGTTTCCTCAAATATCTTTTCCATATTCCGTCTGTCATGGATCAGATATTCCATGTATACCGGGCATCTGGAATCAATGTTCCAACGCCAGTAGACATCCTCGATGGGTTTGTGCCAGGTGGCATATCCCTGTTTCTGGATCTTTTCCTTGTCATCGCCATACACCCATTTCAACACCCGTTCACCGATCTGCTTCCAGTCCAGGACCTCCCCTGGTTTAATCTGCAGTTCCGGGTCTTTAATGCCGTAATAATCGTTGAGTTTGGCGTTGAATTTATCCAGCACGCCTACCCGGTTGGCCACATCAATATAGACATCCATAAAAAATCTGGATTCACCGATGGGTTTGGCCACGGGCTGCTGCAGGTGCACATACCAGTCTTCATAGGACGGGGAACCGGAAAAGAAAAACGCGTCAATTTCAGATGACCAGCAATCTTTTTCCAGATAGGAGACATCCGGCAGAATCAGATCACCGATTGCCTGATCGGTTTCATTCACCCACAGGTCCATCTGCACCACAAAGCAGTCCTTGAAGTTTTTGACTGCCACATCCCAGTCGGAGTTGCTGATCACAAAGTTGGCGGAAATACCGAAAATCATTTCCGGTTTGGATTTCATACCCAGTTTTTCATGAATGTAATCCACCTCGTTCACATACGGGATGTGGGACAGGGTGCAGTGGGTCCATATATCCACACAACCCATATTGGTAGCCGGGTAACTCGGGGCATGGACCGGCCAGGGATCATGGGAGTAAAAAACTGAGGGTACAATCACCCCGTCCGTTCCCACAGTGCAGGTCTGTTCATAATGACCGCCCGGATAGGCCCGGCGAATGGCCGGCCATCCCAAAGTACCGCCGGGCACATCTTCGGCCCCTACCAACTGGGCCATCAGGTCAATGGCAGCCACCTGGTGGATTCCGTTGGTATGGCCCTGGGACCCTCTGAAGGTAACAGAAGATACCGGCCGGTAGGGAAAGGTTTTGCCTTCAATGGTGATGGTGGAACCGATCTGGGCGTTGTCCACCCAGCCCTTGGCCACTTCCAGGATCTTGGCAGCCGGCACCGTGGATATGTCGGCAGCCCATTCCACGGTAAACTGTTTCAGGTGTTCCTTGAACGGCACAAAGCAGGGCCGGACCGTCTCACCGTTGTATTCGTATTCGCCGTCCAGGGCCAGATCCTCCCATGCGGCCGACGTGTCGTCATATTCTTTGACCTTGCCGTCTTTGGTATCATACACCAGCGGTTTATCGCTTTTTTCATGGCGCATGTAGGTCCCGTCATCTTTGATCAGGTACACGAAATTGGTCTTGGCCTTGAGGTACAGTTCATCCATTTCTCCCCGGATGTTCACGATATAGTTGGCAATGGCAAGCCCCACTGCCGCATCCGTGCCCGGTAAAATGGCCAGCCACTCCGTGGCCTTGCCCCCGGCAAAGTTGCCCATGGGATCGAACACGATCTCCTTGATGCCCCGGCGAACCGCATCGGCCCGCAGCCTCGCATTGGTCATGGCAGAATGTCCGGAACCCGTGCCTTTGCTGGAACCCCATTTGAGCACATATTTGGTGTACCGCCAGTCCGGTGCAATGGACCAGGCACCATGGATCAGGCCACCGAGCATGTGGCAGGCATTGCCGCAGTGCAGGCTGCCGCCTCCGATGATGAAGTTGCCGTTGTTTTTCACCCCGTATGCCTGGGCATAAAAATAGGGATGGTTGTGGGGACCGTCTGACGCCCGCATGGTCTGGTTGGTAAAAAGGATCTTGTTGGGATCGTCTTCCATGATTTTTTTCATCTTGGTGGCGATCATATCCAATGCCTCATCCCATTCAATCTCTTTCCATTTGGGATCAACCCCGATCCCTTTTTCCGGATTGGTTCTAAGGAGCGGTTTTTTAATGCGGTTGGGGTCGTGGTAATACATGAGTCCCGCTACACCTTTGCCGCAAAGGCCGGCACCGGTGCCGCCCATGGTGCTTTCCTTTATGCCCTCGATCTTCACCGGCACGCCGTTCACCACCCGGACCTTTGCACCACAGCCGCAATAGCATACGCCACAGGTGGTATTTACCCATTTGTCTTCCCAAATTTCATCTGTTTTATAGGTCATAACGCCTCCTGTTTAATCAATATAATAAACGGCTGGTTCCGTGCCGAATTCTTTTCTGAGCTGTTTGCCTTTTTTCTCCATGATCAACCGGTTGATCTCGCTGCTGGGATCATCCAGGTCACCAAAGATTCGTGCTCCCACCGGGCAGATATTGACACAGGCAGGAGAAGCATCTTCATCCTTGCCAGGGGTAAGGCCTTTTTTCATGCCGTCTTCCAGCCGTTCCGAGCAGAAATTGCACTTGATCACGGTGCCCAGTTTAAAGGGATACAGTTTTTCCCCGATAATTTCCATTTCGGTCTTGCCCTGGCCGGGAAAATATTCCCGCTTTGTCACATTTTCATCATAATAGGTTCTCTGCTGGTAGGGGCAGGACACCATACAGGCCCGGCACCCCACGCATTTTTCATCATCAATGGCCACAATACCGTCTTCTCTCACATAGGTGGCACCGGTGGGACACGCTTCCACACAGGCGGCATCAGAACAGTGGTTGCACAGGATCGGATAGATCAGCTTGGAAGAGGTGGGAAATTTTCCGCTTTCTCCGATCAATACCCGGTTAAAGAACACACCGGGGGGCAGAAAATGCTCTTCCTTGCATGCAATGGTGCATCCCCAGCAGGCAATACACCGCTTTACGTCGATTACCATTCCCCATCTAGGCATAACAGCTCCTTTGTATCTTATTTACATTATCCTTTACATTGACCCTGGTACAATTGCCCTACAGATCAACTATGCGCACTTCATCAAACCCTCTTTTGGCACATATCTCATTGGCTGCCAGTTTTTTGCCGGAAAAATAATCCGCCAGCGCTTCCAGTACCGGCGCAATATCCAGCAGGCCGGACATTTTGGCAAACGCCCCCACAACCACAGTATTGGGGATGGGCAGCCCGATTTCCGCCATGGCGATGCCGTTGGCATCCACCACTGCCAGTTTTCTCAAATTTTCATGGCGGACATCGTCGGTATTTTTCTTGTCGTTGAGCAGCATCATGCCCCCGGGCAGCAGTCCGTCAAACACATTGGCCGCTTTTTTCTGGGACGGGTCCAGCACCACCAGGATGTTGGGGTTGTAGATCTGGGTTTTTTCCCGCACCGGTTTGTCGGAAAACCGGCCGAATGCCGTCACCGGTGCCCCGCGGCGCTCAAATCCGAACATGGGAAAGCTGGCCCCGTACTGCCCGGTCCTGGCAAATGCATTGGCCAGAATCTTGGAGGTGGTCACCACCCCCTGGCCCCCTCTGCCATGGAATCTGACTTCACTCATCATGATGTTTCTCCTTGGTCTTTTACAGATACCGGCAGCTGACATTCCGCTTCCAGAACACTCAAACCGCCCAGCAGGCAATATTCATAATCCACATCATCCTGGAGGATGACATGGTCCGCTTCGGTCATGTGATTGAATTTTTTCATCAATTTTGTGTAGGTATTCACGGGTTTTGGTTTTTTCACGGTTTTGGTCATACGGATTCTGCCGTTTTCCGCTTCCCACAACGGGAAATAATTGGTTTTCACCGCCTGCCGGCAAATTTCAATGGTATCGGCCGGATCAGCGCCCCATCCTGTAGGACAGGGGGCAAACACATGAAGAAAGCAGAATCCCCGCTCTTTGGCTTCCTTGGCCTTTAGCAGCTTTCTGGCCAGATCATCCAGGTCGCTGAGGGTGGCGGTGGCGGTATAGGGTATCTTGTTCATGGCCATTTTAAGCCCCAGGTTCATGCGCCGCAGGTTTTTACCTCTGGAAACCGTGCCATAGGGTGTTGTGGTGGTGGTGGCCCCGAAAGGGGTGGTACCGCTTTTCTGGATACCGGTGTTCATATACCCTTCATTGTCATAGCAGATATAGATAAAGGGTTCATTACGTTCCGCAGCCCCGGACAGGTTCCCGAAACCGATGTCATTTGCAGTGCCGTCCCCGTTGAAACACACCACGGTGTTGTCGATCCCGGCCTTGCGGTAATACCGCACAAGACCCGTAGCATTGGCGGCCGCCCCGGTCATGAGGGTCCCGAAATAGGACAGGGTATGCCAGGACTGATTGTTCTGCCCCAGCAGCACCGGTGCGGAGCAGGACGGGGTCCCGGTGATAACGATATCATTGCCCAGCACCCGGGGAATAAAGCGCAGCAGAAGCTCCAGGCCGCAGCCCGGGCAGAATGCCACTCCTTTTGAAAACGGATCATCATGTTTGAGGTAATCCAGTACCTTGGTCAGTCGACCTTTTTTTTTCTCCGCCATGTTATTTTTCCCCCTTTGTATTGGCATCCGGATAAGACACCCAGGTGACCTCCGGCACATCTTTGCCGTCTGCCAGATCACCGGTCATCCGGATCATCTTTTCCACATTGGTTTTGGTGATATCGGTATTGGCGATGCCATCGATGAAACTGATGAGCTGTGCTCCGTCAAGCCGGGTTTCAAAGGCCTTGAGCTCCGTATAAATCGGTCCGCCGTCAAATCCGAACGCAAGGCTTCTGTCCACCACGCCGATGGCTTTTTTGCCCTTGAGGGCCGCCACCAGGGCCTGATGGGGAAAAGGTCTGTACATGCGGATCTTTACCAGGCCGATGCGCACCCCTTTTTCCCGCTGGTCGTCAATCACTGATTTGATGGTGCCGCACATGGAGCCGGATCCCACCAGCACCATATCTGCATCATCTGTCCGGTATTCTTCCACCTGTCCGCCATAGGTTCTGCCGAAAATACCGTCAAATTCCCTGTCGATCTCTTCAAACTTGGCCTTGGACCGTTCCATGGCAGTCACATGTTTGTGCCGCAGTTCCATATATCCCCCGAGAATGCCGTGGGAACCAACTCCCAGCTTCCGGCCCGGGGTCAGCACGGTGCGCTTGGGCTGGTCTTTGAGGACCGACAGAAACCGATCCACTGTTTCCTGCTCCGGAATATCCACGCCTTCGGACAGATAGGACAAAAAGAATCCGTCATAGTGGACCATGACCGGCAGCTGGATATCATAATCCTCAGCCAGGCGGTATGCCTGGAGCACCAGATCCAGCACTTCCTGACAGTCTTCGGCGATCAGAAAAATCCAGCCTGCATCCCGGGTGGAGATCATGTCCTGCTGCCCGGAAGATACGGCAATAATACCCGGGGTTTCTCTGTTCACATTGACCATGACCACCGGTGCCCTGGCACCGGCCACAGCCAGGACAGCGTCATACATGAACACCAGACCCCAGGAAGAGGATGCGGTAAACACCCTTCCTCCGGCCAGAGATGCAGCCATCACCGCGTTCATGGCTGAGTTTTCCCCTTCCACGGTGATCAGTTCACAGTCCATTTCTCCGGATGCATGGAAGGTGGAAATCTGCTCAATAACCTCGGTCTGGGGGGTGATGGGATAGGCAGCCACCACATCCGGCCGGGCCAGTTTGGCGGCGATGGCGGCTGCGGCATTTCCGGTGATAACCTTGATCCGTTTCGGTGCTGTGGTGGTATTCATGATACAAACTCCCCTTCTGAAATCATGATTATGGCGCCTTTGGGACATTCTTTTGCACAGATGCCGCACCCTTTGCAAAAATCCAGATCTGCTTCAAAATGGGTGTCCCCCTGCATTACCATGACCCCGATAGGGCAGTAAATGGCGCAGAACCCACAAAAAATACATTTTTCTTTGTCCACCACCGGCCGTTTGGTGCGCCAGTCACCGGTGTCTGTACACATCAGTGGATCTGCGGCATCCGACCATGGTCCCTGGTGTTTAAAATAGCGATTTGATGACATATACCCTCCCCCTTTTTGCGAATAAAATGACCCTGAACAGGCTGCTTTATCGTATCTACTTCATAGCCATTAAATAGCGACACTTCGATTGCATTGTCAAGTAAAAAATTATGACTTCAGTAAAAATTTATCTGAATTGAATAGTAACAAATAGTACTTACCCCATCAGACAGGCATTTCAAAATTTTTATATAGTTGACAAATCAACTATATAAAAATCAGCAGATTGTTTGTTGGTTTAGCATGGCTGCGTTCGACCTCTTCATGGATCGGGGTCCGGGAAAAGACCTTCTGGTTCCCCGCAGCGAAGAGCAGCACCGGATGGAACCTGTCCGATGATGTTTGTTTTTTTCGTGAGATGACCCTGATCGGGTCTATTCTTATCCCTTGACAAACAAAAATCAGTAAATTAAGTTGACCCATTTATGTGTGTCACTGGTCTATTTGTCTGGGTAACATTTGGAAAAACGATGGGAAATTCTATGAATCAATTTTTTGCAGCCCTTGTTTTGATCGTAGCCGGCGGATTTTTATCCCTTGTATGTGCCCGGCAGCAGACATTTTCCAAGGGGATCGCCGTACTGCTGATCAGCGCCGGTTGTTTGTGGGGTCTTGTTTATGCGATGACACAACTGCTGGGGGCACACAACCATTTTACAACGTTTCAGTATCTGAATATATTTGCGCTGACATGTAAAATTGATGGCCTGTCTGCATTTTTTCTGGTTGTCATTTTTATGGTTTGCCTGCTGGCGGCCATTTACAGTTTTCATTATATGGGCCATTCTTTATCACCTGTCAAAGATGCGGCCAACTATTTTTTCTTTGGCCTTCTCATTGCCTCCATGGCCCTGGTGGTAACAGCGGCCAATATGATCACCTTCATGCTGTCCTGGGAAATCATGTCTTTGTCCTCTTTTTTTCTGGTGATCTACAATTATCACCTGCCGGAAAACAGACGAGCCGGGTACCTGTATTTTGTGTTTTCCCATGTAGGAGCCATGTTCATTTTTGCCGGATTCGGCATCATCTATAAATATACCGGCAATTTCGGTTTCGGTGCAATGACCGCCCTTCCGGAAACGGCAAAGGTTTGGGCATTTTTTCTTTTTTTTGTGGGTTTCGGGTCCAAGGCCGGGATGTTTCCCTTTCACGTATGGCTGCCCCATGCCCACCCGGCCGCTCCCAGCCATATTTCAGCGGTCATGTCCGGCGTAATGATAAAGACAGGGATTTACGGCATTTTGCGCATCTATATGCTCCTGGATCTTCCCGCCCCTGTTTTCGGCTATTTTGTGGTGGCGGCCGGGGTGGTTTCCGGTATCCTCGGGGTGGTGTATGCCCTGGGCCAGACCGATATCAAACGGCTGCTGGCTTACAGCAGTGTTGAAAACATCGGTATCATTCTTATCGGCATGGGCATGGGCATGGTCGGGGTATCTTCACATAATCCGCTGATGGCGGTGCTGGGATTTTCAGGTGCCGTTTTTCATGTGCTGAACCACGCCATGTTTAAATCCCTTTTATTCATGGGTGCCGGTATGGTATTGCATAAAACCGGCACCCGGTCCATTGATGCTTTGGGCGGATTGCTCAAATCCATGAAAATAACCGGTATGGCTTTTATTATCGGATCTTTGGCCATTTGCGGCCTGCCCCCTTTCAATGGATTTGCCGGTGAATTTTTCATTTACATGGGCAGTTTTAAAGGCATCGGCCTGGATCAGGCGCCCTTTGCCATGAGCATTGTCGCCATCGTCAGTCTGGCGGTCATCGGCGGCCTGGCCCTGGCCTGTTTCACCCGGGTGGTGGGGATCGTATTTCAAGGTGAACCCAGGACAAAGGCGGCCCAGAATGTAAAAGAAACCGGCAGCACCATGCTGTTTTCCATGGGGATGCTAGCGGCCGGCTGCATCATCATCGGGATATTTCCCCGGTTTTTTTTCACCATGTGCCTGACAGCTGTTTCCGCCCTGAATCTGGGGTATGCAAGAATTCCCGTGACTCCGTTTGAACTGATGACCGGTCATATCACCTTTGCCGCCTTTGTTTTTCTTCTCGTGGTACTGGTGGTGGCAGGTGTGCGCTCTTTTTTTTACAGAAACAAACCCGTCTTTCGATCAGGCACCTGGGGATGCGGGTTTACCCAGCCCACGGTGAAAATGCAGTATACCGGATCTTCCTATGCATTTGACATCATCGGATTTTTCCGGCCGGCAGCCCCGCTGACGGAATACCATCCCCCTGTCACAGGCAGATTTCCCCAAAAGACCCATTATAAAAGTCATGTTGCTGATATTGCGGAACGTCATATGGACTCCGCAGTGGTCCGGCCGGTACTGTACCTGTTCGATAAACTCCGGTGGATACAGCACGGGGATATTCACCTGTATATCGGATATATCTTACTGGCCATTATATTGCTGTTGTTTTTCATATAAAAAAAATAACCAACACGGGAAGGTGTTATGATTGACTCCATTTTACTGTGGCTGACGGCCATTCTGACAGCCCCCTTTTTCTCGGCCGTGATTCTCAAGGTCAAGGCATTTTTCGCCGGGAAAAAAGGACCGCCCCTGCTGATCAATTATTATACCCTGATCAAACTGTTTAAAAAAGGATCGGTTTACAGCACCAGCACCACGGTTATGTTCAAGCTGGGTCCTGTCGTTTCCTGTGCCACCGCCCTGACGGTTCTGCTGTTTTTACCCATTGCCGGCCATAACCCTGTTTTTTCATTCAACGGGGATGTGATCCTTATTTTATATCTCATGGGGCTGGGCCGATTTTTCACCATTGCCGCAGCCATGGATACGGCATCTCCTTTTGAAGGCATGGGCGCGGCAAGAGAAGCATATTTTCCCATCATCTGTGAAGCCGCCATGTTCATGATTCTTATCTTTTTTTTCCGCATGACAGGCGAACTTTCCCTGTCAGCCTATTTTTCCGGTACCGGCAGCCTTGCTCTATGGCAGCTGGCAGGTGCGCCCCTGCTGTTCATTGTCATTGCCTTTTTCATTATTCTGCTGACGGAAAATTCACGGGTGCCGGTGGATGATCCTGCCACCCACCTGGAGTTGACCATGATCCACGAAGTCATGGTCCTGGACCACAGCGGACCCGATTTTGCCCTGATTGAACTGGGATCTTTCTGCAAGCTTTTTTTCTATGCCGCCATTACCACACAGCTGATGCTTCCTCTTGATGCAGGCATCCCCGGTCTGGGCCTGGTTGTATTTTTTGCGGGCCTGATCATTGTTTACATGGTTGTGGGTGCGGTGGAATCAGCGATTGCCAGATACCGCATGGACAAGGTGCCGCAGTTTGTGCTGATATCTTTTGCTCTGGCCTTTTTTGCAACCATCATTACCCTGGAGTTGATCACATGATATTAGATACGGTTGATACCCTGTCATCGCTGGTATTGCTTTCGGTATTGTTTGCCTTTGGTTCCAGCCGGATTCCGGCATTGATCAAGGTAATTGCTTTTCAGGGCGTTGTGGTTTCCATAGTCCCGTTTTTCATCGGCCATGACATGGGAACCGGCGGCATGGTTTTTACTGCAGCCACCCTGGTTATCCGGGGCATTCTTATCCCCTTGAGTCTTCATATCGCCATCAAAAAAGTAGCCATCCAGAGAGATGTTTCCCCTGTTATCGGGTACCATGCCTCCATTTTCTGCGGTCTGGCATTGATTGTTGCCGCCACCGTCATCAGCCGCCGGCTGAATATTCCCTCCATCAGTGATGCACAGCTCCTGTTCCCCACCGCCATTTCATTGCTGGTCACCGGCATGTTTCTGCTGATGGCCAGGAGAAATGCCATAGCCATGGTCATCGGCTACATCATGCTGGAAAACGGCATCTATCTCATGGGTACCACTTTTTCTGTGAGGGCTTTGCACATTGTTGAGTTCGGCATCCTGCTGGATGTACTGGCAGGGGTCATGATCATGGCCATTATCCTTCAAAATATCAAACAGACCTTTGATGATGTTGATACGACGCTTTTGAGAACCTTAAAGGAATAGGGGCTTTCCCATGGTTGAAATTGTATTTCTCACACCTTTCATAACCGGCCTTCTGGCCTTTGTTCTGCCCAGAACCCTTGGGCGGCAGCTGCTGGTTCTGACAGGTGTTGTCCATCTTGTATTGTCACTGCTGCTGTGGAAAAACAAACCGGATGCCTTTTTTACCGGCTATTTTTCGGTTACCCCCGAAGGAATGCTGTCTCTTCTGGTGATCTCTTTGCTGTTCTTTTTGATTTCCATTTATACCAAAACCTACCTGGAACACAGCAACCTTCCGTCTGAGAACATTTTTACAGGCTTTATGCTGTTGTTTTTATCCACCATGACCATGGTGACCCTCTCCGACCACATCATGGTCCTGTGGATTGCCATTGAGGCCACGACCCTTGCCAGCGCACCCTTGATATATACCCACAGGTCCGGTGCTTCCCTTGAAGCCACCTGGAAATATGTGCTCATCTGTTCCGTGGGCATTGCCATGGCCCTGCTGGGCTCGTTATTTCTCACCCTGGCCATGGACATGGCAAAGGTGGATGTGCCCATGTCTTTTTCCGCTTTAACACCGGTGGCTGAACTGCTGGATCCCTTGTGGCTCAAGGCGGGATTCGTCTTTATTCTGGTGGGATACGGAACAAAGATGGGGCTGGCCCCCATGCACACCTGGCTGCCCGATGCCCACAGTGAAGCTCCGAGCCCGGCATCTGCTTTATTATCCGGGGTGTTACTAAACTGTGCATATCTGGGGATCTTTAAAACCAACAAGATTATGGTGGCAGCAGGCTTACATGATTTTTCCGGCACCATCCTCATTGTATTCGGGTTGATATCCATCCTGGCGGCTGCCACCTTTATTCTCAAACAGAACGAATACAAACGCATGCTGGCCTACTCCAGCATTGAAAACATGGGAATCATCGCCTTTGGAACCGGCATAGGGGGTATCGGTATATACGGGGCCGTGATCTGCATGATCCACCACAGCCTGATAAAATCGTCTTTGTTTCTGTCATCCGGCAATATTCTGATGGGATACAAAGACCGTCTGATTGCAAACACAGGCAACATGGCACAGCATATGCCCAAAACATTTGTAGCGTTTTTTGCCGGATTTGCCGGCATATCGGGGTTTCCGCCATTTGGTATTTTCATCGGAGAACTGTTTATTATTGTGGGTGCCTTTCGGGCAGGTCATTATGTGGCCGCAGGTATTTTTATCGCGAGCCTGTGTGTGATATTTGCCGGGTTTGCCAACCAGGTCATGAAAATCTGTTTTGACCCGTCTGCCGCTGCAGCACCGGAACCTGCACGATTTTCTGAAAAAGCCAGTCTTGTCTGGCCCCAGTATATTCTTTTGCTTACATCCCTGATACTGTGCTTTTTTATTCCCGATGCATTGTATCAAACCATTGTTGATGCCGTGAATGCCATCGGCGGAGGACTGCAATGACACCGTTTTTAGAAATTACAAATGGCAAAAATGTCCCCAGGGACACTGTGCCGCACCTTGATTTTGACACATTTTGTGACAATGCCCTTCACATCGTAAAAAACGGCGGGAAAGTGGTGCATTTTTTTGCCTATGAAGATCAGGGCACGACCAAATTTCTGGCGGTGCTGCGCACGGATATCCTGCTTGCTGCAGTCTGTGACGCACCGGACAGCTATCCGTCCCTGACCAAAACATGCGAACCCTTTCATATGTTTGAAAGGGAGATCGCAGAACAATTCGGTATCCGGCCCCAGGGCCATCCCTGGCTGAAAATGGTCCGGTATCATGAAAATATGCGCAAGGTGCCGGATGTGTTCAACAATGATTACACAAAAGAGATCCCGGGCAATTATCCATACTACCAGGTGGATGGAGATGAAATCCATGAAGTGGCGGTGGGACCGGTGCATGCCGGTGTCATCGAACCAGGCCATTTCCGGTTCAACTGCATTGGTGAACGGGTGCTGCACCTGGAAATTCAGCTGGGATACCAGCACAGGGGAGTGGAAAACCTTTTTCACAAGGCCGCTGCCAAACGCCTTCCCATCCTGGCGGAGAATATTGCGGGCGATACCACCATCGGCCATGGCCTGTGCATGGCCCAGGCAGTGGAAGCCCTTGCATCACTGCAGGTGGATGACGGGGCAAAAATCATTCGCACCATTGCACTGGAACTGGAGCGGCTGGCCAACCATATCGGTGATTTAGGGGCGTTGTGCATGGATGTGGCATTCCAGGTACCGGCCAATTATTTCGGCAGGATACGGGGGGATTTTTTAAATTTGTCCCTGCTGCTGTGCGGCAACCGTTTTGGCAAGGGTCTTGTGAGGCCGGGCGGGGTCCGGTTTTCTCTGGATGATGATGTCAGAAAAATCCTGGATGAACGGATCAGGGAATTAAAACCCCAGGTGGAACACGTGCTGGCCCTTATTTTCGGTGCATCCACAGTCCGGGCCAGGTTTGAAGGCTGCGGCCGGGTCAGTAAAAAAGATGCCGACCACCTGGGTCTTGTGGGACCTGCAGGACGTGCAAGCGGCCTGGTATATGATGCCCGGCGCTGTTTTCCCACAGAACAGTATCCCCATCTGACGATTGGTGAAAATGCAAAACCTTCGGGCGATGTCTATGACCGGGCACGGGTCCGGTATGATGAGGTTTTGCAGTCCATTGATATCATCCAGTCGCTGATTGACAAACCCATAGACACACTAACAGTGGAAGGAGACATCCCTGTGCTGCCGCCATCCTGCTTTGTGGTAACTGTCAATGAAGGCTGGCGCGGAGAAATTTCCCATGCCCTGTTGACCGATGAGACCGGCGGTATTCTTCGGTACAAGGTGAAAGACCCTTCCTTTCACAACTGGAACGGACTGGCCATGGCACTGCGGGACACGGGAATCTCAGATTTTCCCTTGAACAATAAGAGTTTTAACCTTTCCTATTGCGGATTTGATCTTTGAAAAGGGTGTAAACCATGCTCACCATAATAAAAAACAGACTGGAACAAGGGTATCGCACCTGTAATTATCCAAAGGAAAAGCCGGCGGTTTTTCCCCGGTACAGGGGCAGACCCTTGATTCAAAAAACAGCTGATCCCGATATGGTCAAAACCTGTGCCGATGCCTGCCCCCAGAATGCCATTGATGTGGAAAAAAAGAAAATTGACATGGGCCGCTGCATCTTCTGCGGCACCTGTGAACGTATCTCCAAGGGTGAATTTGTCCAGTTCACAGGTGATTTTGAAATTTCAACCGCCACCAAAGCAGATCTTGTAACAGACGGGAACCTGCCGTCTCTTGCCCAACATGCCAAACAGCATTTTAAAAAATTGTTCGGCCGTTCCCTGCAGCTGCGTCAGGTGTCAGCTGCAGGGTGTAATGCCTGTGAAGCAGACCTGAATGTGTTGGCCACCCCTTTTTTTGATCTGGCTCGGTTCGGCATCAATTTTGTTGCCTCGCCGCGTCATGCAGATGCCATTGTAGTGACAGGTCCGGTTTCCAGAAACATGAAAACCGCTTTATTACAGACCTATGAGGCTGTTCCTGAACCAAAGGCCGTGATCGCCGTAGGCAGCTGTACCCTGACCGGGGGACCCTTTTATGAGAGTCCTGAAATTACACCCGGTCTGGATACTATTCTGCCGGTTGATCTGTTTATTCCCGGATGTCCTCCCCATCCTTTGACCAACCTCCATGGTTTGCTGACTTTTTTTAAATAACACCCATGCCCTGGCGGGCACAACAAAACATGAAAGAATTCAATGGATTTCCCAGTTCTTTCATATAAAACACTATTGCTATTGCAGGGCCTTCCGCTTTTGCTGAAACAGTATTTCCATCTGTTGGTCGGAACGGACCGCCTGCATGATACGGTTATAGGTTCCAAAATCAAGGCCGGCATTTTCAGCGGCCTGAACCATTTTTTCATTTGCCGTAAGCTGCAGTTCCTGACGTTCTGCCGCATCCTGGGTCTGCTGCACCGATTGCTGCAGATCCTCATTGATACGGGTGATTTCATTATAGGCAATTGCCGCTTTTTCCAGGTCTATCTCGCTGACAGGCGGCAAAGAAGACGTCATGCCCTCTGAACCGGCCGGCTGGTCAGCGGGATCTACCGGCATGGTGGTTGTCTGTTCCTGGCGGTCTCCTGTATCACACCCCAGGGTTCCGGTCATGAATACCAGTGCCGCCATCACAAGCAGAGCAGATAATATGTATAGTGGTAGATATTTTCTCATAGGGGTGAAAGCCTCCTTATATCATTGCGTGCCGGTTTTTTTTGTATGAAAGAATTCGGCAACCAGCCGAATTCTTTCATTATCTGTTGTTCCCGGCAGAACATGGCAGTTACTGGGTAGTTTGGATTTTTTCTATGAATGTTTCCCTTAGCTGCTCATCTGATTGCACCTGGGCCATGATATGGTTATAGGTTTCAACATCAAGGTCTTCTTTTTCGATAGCGCTGATCAGTTCTGCATTGGCCTGATCCTGCAGCAGCTGCCGTTCCTTTTGATCTTCTGTCTGCTGGACTGACTGCTGGAACTCTTGATGAATCACCTGCATCCGGGTATATGCCCGGGCTGCATTATCCAGTTCTGCATCGGTGATTGTCGCTTGTGCGCCGGATTCCTGTGATGCAGCTTCCTGGGCTGTTCCAGACAAAGCCGTAAAGATCAGAAAGGTTATGGCAGCAATAAAAATAACCAGATACTGTTGTTTGAATGATGTCATTTTTTTCTCCTTGTAACATAAAATTTACGTTGTGTGCTTCATACATTTTTTCCTGGGAACCGGAGCGTAACCGGACCCATACGCTGGTATTTGAACAAAGCCAAAACCATGCCCAATTGTGCATTATTTTTTTTCATGGAAAAATTTACTGATTATCTCTTTGAAATAATTATATTTTTTTTTAAAAAAATATAATCCCACGTGTCAAAAGATGTCCAACAGTAGCTGGCAATGGTTGTATCCAAATGACACATGTGTTATGTTTGTGGGACATTTTCACAGTGTTTTCGGAGAAAGAAAGATGTCCTTTACCATGTTTCCAAAAACGTTTCATTCCCGCACGGCTCTGCTGGTGTATGTTATGCTGCCCATGGTGCTGACCCTGGGGCTTGTGGGATATATTGCCCTCAACTCCATTGAAAAACAGGTGGAAAAACAGATGCAAAAAGACCTGGAGCTTGTGGCCCGGGCTGTGCAGCTGCCGTTGAGTTATGCATTGGAAAAAGACCGCATGGGAAGTATACAGCAGTCATTGGAATCTGTTTTTGCCATTGGCCGGGTTTACAGTGCCTATGTGTTTGACAGCAGGGGCAAACGCATTCTAACCCTTGGCCTGACCGAACCTGAAAACCAGCGCAAAAGATTGACCGAACTGGCGGCTGATGGTCGAAAGCGGGGAGAATATGAACAGATTGCCGGCCGGCAGGTATATTCATATTTTCTGCCCCTGACAAATACAGGGGGCCGTATCAACGGGCTGTTGCAACTGACCCGGAAGGAAAGCGAGTTTAGTGACAATTTTCACACCCTGCGGGTCCATGGTGCCCTTTTGCTGACACTGCTTATGGTGCTGCTTTCCGGCGTGGTTCTGTATGGGCATCACCAGGCCATCGGGATTCACCTGGGCCGCCTGACAGACAGTATGACCCGCATAGCCGGAGGAGATCACAGGCACCGCTTTACATACAGCGGTCCCAAGGAGATTATCGCCCTGGGAAAAACATTCAACCATATGCTCAACAGCATGGATGATGCCCAAAAAACCATTCTGTCACACCGCAGGAAACAAGATGAATTAAAAAAACAGGTGCGCCAAAACGAAAAACTGGCCGCCCTTGGTCGGTTTGCCGCAGGCACTGCCCATGAACTGGGCACACCCTTGAGTACCATCAGCGGCAGGGCGCAAAGAGCCCTTCGTGCAAAAGATCTGCACCATGACCTGAGACAGGGTCTGAACACCATCCGCCGGGAAGTTGACCGGATGGAATATATCATCAAGCTGCTGCTGGATTTCAGCCGCAGAAATCCGCTTCGGTGCTCTGCCGTTGATGTATCATGGCTGGTAGAGTCCGCAGTGGCAACCATAGAAGAAGAGGCCCGGATGAACAAGGCGCATATCACCTGTATGACACCGGATGCCAAGACGGTTGTGCCGCTGGACAGCATGCGTGTACAGCAGGCCCTGGTCAATTTGTTGAAAAATGCCGTTCAAAGCACCCCCGGCGCTACTGTCTGCATCACCTGCCACCATGATCACAACAAAATTTTGTTTTGTGTGGATGATGACGGTCCAGGGGTGAAGTCGGAAAACAGGGCCAAAATTTTTGATCCGTTTTTTACCACCAAATCCGCAGGAAAGGGGACCGGTCTCGGGTTGTCCGTGGTACATGCCGCAGCACAGGAGCACGGGGGAACCGTTGAATTAAAAGACAGCAACCTGGGCGGGGCCTGTTTTATACTGCACATCCCCTTACAGAAACCGGGAATACAAAAAGAAAAAGAGATCATCAATGAAAATGACTGAAACCCGTCCGGGAAAAAATGTGTGGATCATAGAAGATGACCAGGCCCTTGGAAATCTTCTGAGCGAAGAAATTCAGGACGCAGGACTGGATGTCTGCTGGATGCCCAGTGCTGAAAAAGCGATGCAGGCTATGGAAGAAGTCCTGCCCGATCTGATCGTTTGTGATTTAAGACTTCCGGGAATGGACGGCCTTGCCTTTCTAAAAAAGGTGCGGAACCAGGCCCTGGAATTTCCCCCCGGGTTTCTTATCATCACGGCATTCGGTACGATTTCACGGGCAGTGGAAGCGTTGAAGGCCGGCGCGGATGATTTTCTCGCCAAGCCCCTGGACCTGGAACATTTTATTCTGGCGGTAAATCGTACCCTGGAAAGAAAGCATCTGTCAAAAACCATTGCACGGATGCAGGGATTTTTGTCTTCAGAAGGATTTCACGGAATCTACGGGCAGAGCGCACCCATGCAATATCTGTTCGGGCAGATCCGCCAGGTGGCCAAGGCCCGGGGGCCGATACTGATACTGGGGGAAAGCGGAACAGGAAAAGAACTGGTGGCAGGTGCGGTTCACAAAGAAAGTGAGCGTGCTGGCGGACCTTTTCTGCCGGTAAATTGCGCCGGCATCCCTGAAAACCTTATGGAAACCGAGCTGTTCGGTCATGCGCAAGGGGCGTTCACCGGTGCCGGCAAAAGCCGCCGGGGAATTTTCGTGGAAGCCGGGGGCGGATCTTTGCTTCTGGATGAAATTTCAGAAATGCCGCTGTTTCTCCAGGCCAAACTCCTGCGGGTTCTTCAGGATGGAAAACTCCGGCGTGTGGGTGAAAACGTAGAAGACCAGGTGGATGTCCGCATCCTGGCAGCCACCCATCGGGACATTGAAGAAGAGGTCCGGTCCGGACATTTTCGAGAAGATCTTTTTTTCCGTCTGGAAACCTTCACACTCAGGATACCGCCGCTCCGGGAGCGCGGAGAGGACATTGAAATCCTTGCGGACCGGTTTTTACAGCAATTTTCCCTCGGGCTGGGCAAAACGGTGAAAGGGTTTTCTCCCAGAGCCCTGGATTTAATTCTACAATACCCATTTCCGGGAAATGTCAGGGAACTGCGAAATGCCGTGGAGCGGGCAGTAACATTTACCACCGGCCACCATGTCCGGGTGGCGCACCTGCCGGCACGCATCAGAAAGCATGCCGTCAATAACGAACCCTCTTTATCCAACGGATTTGAATTTCTATCAGAAAATGAAACCATTGCGCCCCTGAATGAAATCGAACGCCGATATATACAATATGTGCTCAACCGTGTGGAGGGCAATAAACGCCGGGCAGCAGCCCTTCTGGGTATAGGACGCAGAACCCTTTACCGCCGGCTTGGAAATGACCCGCCCGGTCTCACAGACTGATCCTGCCTCACATACGATGCCTCAAATGGAAACACCATCCTTATCAGCTGTTTTTTTCCTGTGGTATAAATTCTTGAACTGTGGCAAGATCAGGATATCCATGCCATAATCATATGAGAGGAATTGACAGGGGATCGTTAAAACAACTGAATGACCAAATCATCCGCCGTGTAAACGTGAATCTGTAACAATATCAGAAGCAACGCAAGGAAAACCTCATGAAAAAACAGATCAAAGAACGTTTGATTGGTGTTGTGAAGAGCAGGATTACAATTATCGCTGCCTTACTGCTTGTTATGTATACGCTGACCGGTTTTTTTTTGGTTCCTTTTCTCGCCGGGCATTTCCTTCCGGGAATGCTCAGTGAACGCTTACAGAGCGAGGTTACCCTGGAAAAAGTCTCTTTAAATCCTTACAGTCTGGCGATGGAGGTCCGGGAATTCAAGGTAAATGAACCTTCCGGGGAGCCATTGGCCGGTTTTGAGCGATTGCACGTCAATTTCCAGGTAAGCAGCCTGTTTCGCCGGGCTTTGACGTTCAGGGATGTGATCTTAGACAATGCTTTCTTGAATCTGGTCATCGCCAAAGAAGGCAGCCTCAATCTGCAACTTTTGGCAGGGAATGGGGCTGACGAACCGGAGCCGGCTCATGATACGTCCAAAGATCCCCTGCGGATGATGCTGTACAACATAGAAATTAACGCGGCCAGCATCCATGTAACTGACAACCGCCAGCCGCAACCGGCGAAGTTGTCTTTCCATCCCGTTACGGTTCATTGTACCGATATTTCCACCATTCCTGAACAGGATGGCAATTATTCCCTGACAGCAGCCGGTGGTGACGGAACGGTCCTCAACTGGTCCGGCAATATGATCCTCCACCCTTTTCGTTCCCAGGGAGAGCTTGCTTTCAGGCATGTTCCGGTTGAGACGCCCTGGTCTTTTTTCCGATCCACACTGAACCTCCTTCCGCCACAAGGGAAGATGAATCTGGAAACCAGTTATTTGATCGATCTGGGGAGAGACACAACCATCGCCAGCCTGAACGATCTTCGCTTGCGGTTGAAAGACCTGGATTTTGAGCTGGAAGAGGATGGAGAACCTTTTCTCGAACTGCCGGCGGTGGACGTGGGCGCAGAAAGCATTGATATGATTGGACGCAGGATCCAGGATTTGCGTCTGGCGCTTACTGATGGTCATCTGGATATAAACAGCGACAGAAACGGGGTTTTCAATCTTCAAAAGATTGTTCGCGCCGGAAACGGTGCCAACCCTGCAACAGCGCCGCAAGCATCAGCCCATCCCGGTGAACCGTGGACATTGGATATTTCCAACGTCAACCTGGAAGGAATCGGCCTGGTCTTCAGTGATGAGACCCTGACACCGACACGAATCCTGTCCACACAAGATATCAATCTGAACTTCCGGGCCGCTGTCACCATGGATTTTCCACAACCAGCGGTAAGAATGGACGACCTTGCCCTTGCACTGCAGAAGATCACCCTGGGATTCGACGGGGTGCCGCATCCTGCTGTTCTGGTGGGGACCGTGGCGGTAAAGCAAGGTTCTGTAGACCTGGCTGGCAGGTCAGCGTCCGTATCTTATCTGGAAGTTTCCGACGGGATCATTGATGTGATTTACGACACAGATGAAACACTTAATCTTGCAAGCCTTTTTGATAATGGCGGTTTCGCTTCCAATGACCTTGAAAATGAAAGTTCCGCCGGGGAAAACAGCCCCTGGAACATATTTATCGATACCTTTGAATTGAAACATTTTGCGGCCCGCATAACCGATGAAACAGTACAGCCGGGCAAGCCGTTAATGGATCTGAAAGATATCGGCCTCAGCCTTTCACAGTTTGACGGGACATCTTCCTTTCCCTTTGAGGCGGCCCTGCAGGTGAGCCAGGGCGGAGCAGTGCAGGCTTCTGGCCTGATAGATCCTTCCGCTGTTTCCCTTGGGTCGTCCATAGCCATTGAAAACCTTGCACTGCCAATTATCCAGCCGTACCTGTACCGGGCGGCGGATCTGACGCTCCAATCCGGTCTGCTGTCCACCAGCGGGACATTCAATCGAAACAACACAGGAGAAATGAGTTACCAGGGGCAGGCAAGCATAACCTATCTGGACCTGATTGAAAACAGCACCAGTGCAACAATGCTCGGATGGACACTGCTCAAAACCCCTGCATTTACGCTTGGAATAAATCCCAACGACCTGAAAATGGACTCCTTGAACATTACCGGACTGAAAGGGGAACTGATCATATCTGATGACAAAACAGTGAATGTAATTGATGCATTCAAGACTGAAAAAGAATCCTCCCGCAACCTTCAGCAGACAGAACAGGTACCGGATAAGGTCGTAGATTCCTTTCCGGTTACAATCGGCCGGATCAGACTGGACAAGGGAAGGTTACATTTCGCCGACTTCAGTCTCCCAACAGAGTTTGACACCGTGATCCATGAACTCAACGGTTCTATTACGGGCGTATCGTCATCACCGGGAACCCGCACCAAGGTCAGCCTTGAAGGACGCGTTGATCAATACGGAACCAACAGGATAGAAGGAGAGATCAACTTTTTCGCCCCCAAAAAATTTACCGATATTTCCTTTATATTTGAAAACCTGGAAATGACGAACCTGGCGCCGTACTCGGCTAAGTTTGCCGGCCGCAAGATTGACAGCGGCAAACTTTCTCTTGACCTGGAATATTTCATTGAAGACAGCCGGCTGCAGAGCCACAACGCGTTTGTCATTGAGGCTCTGGTGCTGGGCGACAAAGTTGAAAGCCCGGATGCGGTCAGCCTTCCCCTGGATCTGGCCATCGCACTTCTCAAAGACTCCAGGGGTATCATTGACATAAGCCTTCCCATCACGGGCAGCCTTGAGGACCCTGAATTCAGCTATAGTCAGGTGTTATGGCAGGCAGTCACAAATCTGCTGGGCAAAATCATCACCTCACCTTTCCGCGCCCTTGCCTCGTTGTTTGGTGCAGAAGAAGAAATGCTCAATGAAATTCTTTTTGAGCCGGGATCGGGCGTTATTCCACCTGCAGAGGAGGAAAAACTGGATACACTGCTCAAAGCCCTCCAGCAGCGCCCTCTGTTAAAACTCATCATTACCGGGCGTTATGATGCAGATGCCGATGGACAAGCACTGAAAAAACGAAAATTCAGACGGAATTTCGCGCAAGCATCAGGTATTGAGCTGGAACCCGGTGAAGATCCCGGATCAATGGACTTTCGCAACACTGATACCCAGGCAAAACTGACCGAAATATTTGTGGCTCGGTACGGCAGGGAAGCGTATGAGCAGATCCATGCTGCTATGGTGCCATCCAATGGAAACCAGGAAATTGAAGACAAAGAAGAAAAAACTGTCGATGCCCGGGAACTGGCACAAAAACTTTTTGCCCTCCTGGTTGACCGGGTAACCCTTGATCCAGGTACTCTGGGATCCCTGGCCGACAAAAGGGCGGCAGCCATTGTCACCTACATGACCCAAGCCGGGAAACTGGATATCGAACGGATCACCATACAGCCCTCCCAAAGCATCGGAGAAGATGATAATCTTTCAGTGCTCTTTGAACTGGACAGCATGGAGGATACATCCTGACAGCCCTGACATTATAGAAACAGAAAGACCTTGATAGACTTCAGGTTGGCCAGCCTCCATGGTTTGCAGTTATTTTTTCAATCGATCGGCATGGTACGGATTATGCTTGCTGTCTGTTTTTTCCTGTGGTATACAATCTTGAACTGTGACAAGACCAGGATATCCATGCCATAAACCATATGAGAGGGATTGACATGAGCCCGTTAAAGCAACTGAATGACCGAATCATCAGCCGTGTAAACGTAAATCTCGACGAATTTGAATTTGATACAGGACATTTTGTAATAAATGCCCTGGACCATGAAAAAATGCTCAAATTCTACGCATTTTACGGCATTACCTCCCACCACCCAATCTATTTTCATTTTAAGAATTCCAATATCGCCGGCAGTTATTTTCTGGGCAAATGCTTTGTGGGAAGATCTGCCATTTATAAGAGCGATATCCGGGGGGATGAACTCAAAAGAAAAGGGGATAATATCCGCTGTGCCAAGGATATCCCCCTGGTTGAGGATGAAATGATCTCCATCAGGGACAGCCTGTTATACAAAACCCTGGTACACAGCAATTCCCACAATCCGGAAAGCCCGGAGGAATTCGGGATCCGCAACACCATTTCATGCCATTATGTCAATATCCACGGATCCACCCTGGAAGGGTGTTTTTTAGGTCCTTTTGCCACGGTTGACCTGATGAACCTGCATTCGTGCATTGTGGGAGAATTTTCCTATGTCCAGGTGGGGGAATTATTCCACCGGAAAATCGATCCAGGCACCATCTGGCTGAAAAGTCCGAATTTTGAATTCAAATTCAAGTTTGATAAAGAGATTCTGGATTATTTTGTGGGGGTCAATGACGAACACCAGCCCCGGGGCATTATGTATGATTTTGTCAAGGAACGGGAAGCGGCATATGAAAGACTGTTTGATGTCATGAATCTGGAACCTATTGATGCGCCTGCCAGTTCAGCGGTTAACCGGTATGCTGTGATTCAGGGGGACACCGTCATCGGAAAAAATGTCCTGGTGGCACAGCGGGCGTTTCTGGAAAACGCCGTGATGGGAGATGGATCCAATGCCCAGGAAAACACCTATATCATCAACTCAAATCTGGCCGGACTGTGTATCACCGCCCACGGCGGCAAAATCATCCATGCAGATATCGGCCGGCAGACCTTTGTGGGCTTTAATGCATTTTTATACGGTACAAAACAAGCCCGCATTGATATCGGTGATGGCTGTGTGGTAATGCCCCATACGATCATAGCGCCCCGGGAGCCTGTCCAGATTCCTGCTGAACACCTGGTATGGGGACTGATCCGGTCCCAGGCAGATGTAAAAAACCATACCATTGCACTGGATGATCTGGCAGATGTGCGGGACAGCCTGAAAATCGGTAAAATGACATTTTCCGGCAAAGGATCGGTTTTCATTGAAACCTTTAAAAAACGGCTGCACAATATTCTTCTGCTCAACGGCGCGCTTTACAAAAATGGAGAAAAAAGGGGGCATGCCCAGGATGACCAGCATATTTCCTTTAATATCATCCAGCCCTACCGCACCGGTTCCCGCAGAGGTCTGTATCCATCCATCCGCATCAAGCCGTAAAAGGATTATGCACCATATTTCAATCCGGCCGCAGCAGTATTGACGGCCGGATTGAAACACCCTGTGCATGATCCGGTATCTGAAAATAGTTGCTTGTATAAGCCGAATCCGTTGTTACATTATGGTTAATACAAGGTACAAACCAGACAAAGGAGGGGAAATGGATAAAAATCAATTATGCAATAAAATAAGAACGTTATATCCTGATATCGGGGAATGCGGTATTGACGTAGATGTGGACTATGATGATGCAAACGATCGCTGGACCGTCAATCTTAAAAAAGACAAAAAGCAGTTGAAAACGTTTCTGGAACCTGGTGATGCAGACTTGTGCATGGAGGGAAAGCAATGCGTAAGCCTGGGAATTGAAATCAACCAGCTCAGGGACAGCCTCGACAGAAGACCATTATAATGAGGTGTTGTGATGACAAAAAAAGGCGATAAAAAAGATTTCGACCTGGATGTATGCACCCAGGCCCCTGAGTTTGCGGAACATGCACGGCCCAATGAACCGGCCCAGGATGCCTGTGATGACGGCAGGGGCGGTACAAATACAGACAAAAATAAGGATCAGGATACCTGACGGACGAAGAGAAACGTGCTGCATCCGGCCATAAAACGTGAAAGGTTTTTGGTTACTGCGGTGTTTTTTCGCGTTTTTCAACGGTGTATGCCACCTGCACTTTGATGTTTTTCTGGTCCGCAAGCCTTATGCTGGCCGGATTCAAAGCAATATCAGCAGTCAGGGTGCCTGATGCATGGATGTTTTCAAGCAAAAGGGGTTCCGTAAACAGGGTATGCATCTGCCTGAGAACCTGGTTCGGCCCGATGACACCGACCTTTTGTGGAACTGCGGAAGCATGTGTCATAATGAGATCCCGGGCAAGTTCTCCCACCCAGACAGGCTGAACGGCAAGTTCTTTTTGCATTGAGACATCAACCAGAACCTCAAGCTGGGCTGGTTCTATATTCTTGATAGATATGCCCGGTGGCAGCGTAATGGTATTGCGGCTCACAGCCAGGGTGTTGATACCTGGTACGGCATTGGCCAGATTCAGCTTGACACTGATGCGGTCAGGCCCCAGGGATCTGATCAGGGGCCGGGAACCGCTGAGCAAAAGCCTGATGCTGCTTGCTGAAGAAGAAAAGATTTCCATTTTCTGACCAGGGTTGATGAATTCAACGGGGATATCATGGGTTGCAAGGGTTTCCATTCCCCTGGAAAAGCTCAGCCACAGCCCGGTTACACAGACCAGACATATGGCAGCTGCAACCGCAAGTTCACGGGTATGTTTTTTAAATCCTCTGGCAGGGGTATCATCTCCGGCATGCCTGACCAGCAGTTTTTCAAGCACACTGGCATCATTTATATCATAGATCTGGCTGTTCCGTACCAGGGTGATTTTACCCCGTTCCTCTGAAACAACTATCACCAGGGCATCTGTCTGCTCCGCAAGTCCAAGGGCTGCCCTGTGGCGGGTACCGAAATGGGAAGGGAGATCTGTGCGCTTTGAAAGCGGAAGAATCACACCGACATCAGTGATCCTGTCTCCCTGGATAACGGCTGCACCGTCATGGACCGGATTGTCATCCCAGAAAATACTCAACAGCATCTCTTTGGAAAGTTTCCCCTGCCATGGGATGCCCTCTTGAACAACACTTTCCAGACCCTTGTTCAAGGGCAGCACAATCAATGCCCCGGTTTTCTTTCTTGCCATTTCATACACGCTTTCAACAATGATACCCATGGGGGTTTTGAGCTGATACCGTGGAATACCCCAGAAAAACGATTTCAGATCTTTGGTTTGAAGCACGGAGGAGATTTCATTGCGGAACACAATAATAATCACCAGGGCTGCAACGGCAATGACACCCTGCAGCACCCAGGTGGTGATGATCAATCCCATGGAAACAGCCACCTGCCTGAGAACCCCCAGCACAACCATGGCGAAAAGAACCCGCAGCACATTGGTGCCGCGAAAAAGCACATAAAGACGGAACAGAATATAGGTGTTAAGTGCTATATCCAGAACATTCTGCCACCCGATACCCAATAACTGTCCCATGGCTGATCAGTCGGAAATACTGAATCTAAGGGTTTTCATAATCATTCCCTGACTGTCAACGATCTCAACCCGCCACGCCCCTTTATCCACATCCCGCAGCTGCATGCTGCTGAACGAAGACCATTTGGGAGGGTTAAGCGCCAGTTTTGCATTGGATATCAGACGATCCTGCCGGTACCACCGGTGATAAATATCGTTTTTTTCAGGCACCGGATCAAAAGCGGTAAAGCAGTAGACCCTGCCCAGAGAAATGGAAAACACGACTGCCTGGTTGACAGGTTTGAAGTTTTCAATGGTCTCGCACATTACCGCCAGGACCAGCACAGGCGGT
The DNA here is from genome assembly GCA_011390635.1 of Desulfotignum sp. GTDB lineage: Bacteria > Desulfobacterota > Desulfobacteria > Desulfobacterales > Desulfobacteraceae > Desulfotignum. The sequence goes on from JAABSA010000005.1 coordinate 71,993, forward strand.
GCTGCCGACTTAGGCTGGTCCTGGGCAAGGGCATAGGAACCGGCAGCTGCCGCAGCACACAACAACAGCAAAACAGCAGCAGCCCTTATGAAAGTTGTATTCATGGGCTTGATGATACCTGGGAATCCATCTGTTTTCAAGTCTGAAACCTGGACAGACAGCAATTTTTTTCCATTGATTCTTTTGTAACGGACTGGTACAAAAAACAAATTTGTTACGTAACAAGATGTTGACGTCCATATATTACCATCATATTATCAGGGACCATGACATGAAACCACATGTTGTCATACTCGCCACCGGAGGTACCATTGCCGGAATCAGCCACGCACCTGCCACAGCCGGCTACAGTTCCGGCCAGGTAACCATCCAGCAGATGATTGCCTCCATACCGGATATTGATGCGCTAGCACGGTTGACAGGAGAGCAGATCAGCAACGTGGGATCCCAGGACATGTCCTTTGACATCCTGATCCGTCTGACCCGCCGCATCAACGACCTGCTGGGCCAAGACGATATTGACGGCATCGTGGTGACCCATGGCACCGATACCATGGAGGAAACCGCGTTTTTTTTACACCTTACCGTGAACAGCCCCAAACCCGTTGTGGTTACCGGCGCCATGCGGCCCGCCAATGCCATCTCCGCTGACGGTCCTCTCAATCTTTTCAATTCCGTGGCTGTGGCAGCTGATCCGGATGCCCGGGAACGGGGCGTGCTGGTGGTAATGAATGACAGAATCCACGGTGCCCATTCCCTGACCAAAACCAACACCACCTCTGTTGAAACTTTTTTATCCCCGGTAAACGGCCTGGTGGGAACTGTAAATTACGGCGACACCGTTTATTTCCGGTTTCCCTTCCGGCGACACACCTTTTTAAGCACTTTTTCCACCCTGTTCTGCCGCCAGGACCCGATCATCCTGCCCCGGGTGGATATTGTTTATGCCTGCCTTGACATGCCGCCGGATCTTATTGATTGTTCAGTGGCCGGTGGCGCTGCGGGCATTGTCATCGCCGGTGACGGCAACGGCAACATGAACCAGGCCACCATGGAAAAAGCGGCGCAAATGGCCGGCCGGGGTGTTTTTATTGTCAGAAGTTCCCGGGTGCCCACGGGCAGTGTGGGCCGGAATATTGAAGTGGATGATGATGCCTGCGGATTTATCGTCTCAGATGAACTCAACCCTGCCAAAGCACGAATCCTGCTCATGCTGGCCCTGGCAGAAAAAAACAGTCCCCGGATGGTCCAGCAGTTGTTTTACACCTATTAACCGATATCATCCAGTGGCAGATAAATCCGGGTGCCTTTGGGCAGATTGGAAAAATCCATTATTGTATCGCCGGTTTTGACATGGCCCGGCGGCAGAAAATACACTGTTCCCGGGTCTTTGTATTTTTGCCCGGCAATGCCGTAGGCAGTTCGTTCACCTGTTATTACAAACGGCCCACGGTACCCTACAATCAGCTGTGTGTTCTCTGGCAGGTCATCCCAGTCTGAAATACGGGATCCGGGAAAAATTGTGCCTGACGGCAGAAAATAAATGGTGGAATCAAAACGGTAGGCAGGGCCGGCATGCGACCAGGCTGTCATCCGGTCGGTAATGACTTTCACCGGGATTCCGGGATCATCTGGCTTTTCCGTTACGATTTCCTGGTTGAGCAGCACTTTGGTGTTGACCGGCAACAGGTGCCAGCCGATGGTATCTGTTATCTGATCTCCGGAAAGAATGCGGCCGCCTGGCAGAACATATGCTGTGGTCCGATTGTCGTAATCCTCCCCTGCAATGGACCAGGCGGTATTGTCTTTGGAAATAAGATTGGAAACCGGGGCCGTGGCCGCCACCTGGGCCACCACCGACTGTTTTCCATAAAACAGCTCGGCCAGATAGGGATCAGGCAGCAGCCGCCCCGTCCTGACATCCGGGTCAAATGCCAGGGTGGATCCCAGGCCGGCCCGGGACCGGTCAAAGTTTTTGGCACACCGTTTCCGCCCCCGATGGTCCTTTGGAAACCACGGATTGGGCCTGCCAAAGGCTATCTGGCTGTGGGTAAGGACGGCTGTATCATCCAGGCTGTAAACTTTCTGGAGGATATCGATGAGCAGGGCAGCAGACCGATACTGCTGGTCCGTCAAAGGGGCGGAATGATATCCCACCAGTTCAATGCCAATGGAAACAGATGATATATCCTGCCGGCCCTGCCACATGGACAACCCGGCATGGTCTGCCCGGAAATGTTTGTCCAGGATCCGGTATGTGCGGCCGTTTCTGGCGATCACATAATGGGCATGCCCCCCCGGGGTAGTGTGGCCGCTTTTGAACCGTTTCCCCTTGGAAACCACCCGCAGAGTGGCGGACAGACCCAGTTCAGAGGTATGGACAATAATATGCCGGGTTGTTTTCCGCGCGACTTTTTTAAAACTATTATTGAGCTGATTTCTATGGTCTATGATGGCATTTTGAAACTGCTGATAATCAGAGCGGCTGTATTCGGAACAGGCACCAGTACCGGAAAACCCGGTCACAAAAGATACAAGCGCAAAAGCTAAAATCAGCCATTTACAGCCTTTTTCTGTAAATTCGCTGACCTGTCTCTTGAAGATCTCTGTCTTTGTCCACACACATTTCATTGGTTCAAGTATACCAGTGGTGACAAAAAAGGGAAAGCAGGATCTTTTTTATAACGGCCATGCCCTGCCTGACGGAACAAAGCATGAAAAAATCCGCTGAGTTACCCGGTTCTGTAATAGATAAGTGTTCAGATCGTATTGCATCAAACCTTAAACTGCCCCACCATCTCCCCAAGCCGGGCTGCCAGTTTGGAAAGATCTTCAGAGCTTTCATTAACCTGGGCGCTGCGATCTGCCATATCAGCGGCTGACTTATGGACGTCGGTAATATCCTTTGTGATTTCATCGGCAACTGCGGAACTCTGGCCGACATTCTGGTTTACCTCTTCAATGCCGGATGATGCCTGGCCGATGTTGGTTGCGATTTCCCGGGTAGCTGCGGATTGTTCCTCCACTGCCGTGGCAATGGTGGCCACGATCTCATTGACATCTTTTATCACCTGGGAAATTTCATTTATCCCGGACATGGTGCCGTCGGAACTTTCCTGGATATGATCAATTTTTGACTTGATATCCATGGATGCTTCCGAGGTCTGTTTAGCCAGCTCCTTGATTTCATTGGCCACCACCGCAAATCCTTTTCCGGCCTCTCCGGCCCGGGCAGCCTCAATGGTGGCGTTCAAAGAAAGCAGGTTGACCTGTTCGGAAATATCCGTAATGGTTTCCACCACCTTGCCGATGGACTGGGCTGCCTGGCTCAGCTGCAGCATTTTTTCTCTGGAATCGCCTGCCTTGATTACGGCATTGTCTGAAATCGTCCTGGCTTTTTCCGCATTCTGGGCAATCTCGCTGATGGTCGCATTCATCTCATCAGCCGCAGCAGCGACCGTGTTAAGATTGGTGCTGGATTCTTCCATGGCTGCTGACACCGAATTCATGTTTGCAGTCATCTCTTCTGCCGCCGCTGCCACAGTACTGGCTTTTTCCGATGTGTTCCCGGCCCCCTCGGTCATCTGCTCCGATATGGATGACAACTGCGTGGCAGAAGCAGACAGGGTGTCCACTCCCTGGGTAATATCGGTGATCATGGCCTGGAGTTTGGCCATGAACGTATTGACCGCCTGTGATAAAATACCCACTTCGTCCTGGCTGGCCACAGACAGCCGCTTGGTCAGATCCCCTTCTCCCTGGGAGATATCCGCAAGCCCGGCTACGGCCTCGTTGATTGGCCTGGTAATACCGGCGGCAGCAAACCAGAGACATATGCCCACCACCACCATGGCGATCAGACCCACAATGATATTATACAGGGTCATTTCCCGTACATCAGCCATCAATTCGGACTGGTCCTGGGTAACCCCGATGCTCCACCCGGTTAACGGAACGTGGGCAAACCCGGCTGTTTTATGGGTGCCTTTGAACACATATTCCGCCACCCCGGTTTCTTTTGCCATCATACGCCGGGTAATTTCTTCCATGCCTGGCAGGGTGTTGAGATCCAGCTCAAAAATAAATTCCTTGTTGGGGTGGGCTATGACAATGCCATCGCTGTTGATCACATAGGGATAACCGGTTTGCCCGATTTTAATGGATGTAATCTTTTCAGACAGGGTGTCCAGCTTTACCACCGCAATAAATACCCCGGCAAATTCTCCTGTGCTGGTTTTCAAGGGAGTACTTGCCACTACCACGGGATCGCCTGAAGATCTTGAGGCAACCGCTTCACCAATAATGGCGTTACCCTGCCTTGCAGCGATAAAATAATCCCGGTCTTTGATGTTGACCTTGTTTTCCCGCATGGCACCCCCCATGCTGTCGCTGATGGACAGCCCGGTGGCATCTGCCAGGACAAAGAGTTCATAACCCTGGCCCACTGATTCAAACGCGTTGACCAGGTGAGCATCCATGGCTTTGAGACTGTCCATGGATCCTTCAACGCCCTCTTTTGCGACTTGCTCAACCGCTGCATGAACCAGGGGATTAAGGGCCATGCCCCGGACAAATTTCAATTCTGCTTCCATGACCGCCCCGGTCATGGAAGCCAGATCACTGGCCACTTGGAAGAGCTCACTTTGGGCGCGCTTGACAAGACCGTCGGCAGATTTTTGCAGGGAAATCGCCCCTACCACTATCAATGGCACCAGCACCAAAAACAGGCCCCCGACAATCAGTTTAAACCCCAGTGTAAGATCCCTGATCTTTTTCATGTTACCTGTCCCCTAACTTTAAATTGACCGTGTCTTACGACAGCAGTGATGCAGATTTTTTACCCCTTATTTTGGTTATCATACCCTATGCAGCTTTAATGTCAAGACCCACAAAGACCGCAGCGGGCAGAGATATGGCGATGTCCGAAGACCGCCCCTCTGGAACTTATCATCCTTGAAAAAATCCTACACCACATTCAGTTCCTTGTACAATTTGTTGGCGGCAAAACGCTCAAAGGCAAAACATCCCAGGTCCAGTGTCTTATAGCGACCATATGTTACCAGTTCAGAAACCGCTCTGCCGACCCCCGGGGACTGCTGAAGCCCGTGACCGCTGAATCCGTTGGCAAAAATAAAATTGGTTACCTCGGGATGGGCACCGATGATTGCATTCTGATCCTTTACATTATAGGCGTAATGACCTGCCCAGGATGATATCCGCTTGATGGCGTCAAAGGCCGGCACCCGTTCCGCCAGAATCGGCCACAATTCTTCTTCAAAAACCGCATAATCCATATAAAAATCATCACAGTCTGGATCATTTTTTTCATCCGGGGATTTGCCGCAAATATAATTCTGCCCTTCCGGCCGGAAATAAGCGCCGGTAGGATCAACAACCAGCGGGCAATCGGGCAGCTGGGTATCGCATTTAAACAAAAACACAAACCGTTTGCGGGAATGGACCGGCAGGTCTGCAATGCCTGCCATTTGCGCTACATGTGCTGCCTTGGGACCGGCGGTATTTATAAAGATACCCCCGTTTATGGTCTCACCGGACTCCAATATAATTTGCCCAATTTTTTGTCCCGTGCGCTTTATCCCGACCACCTGGTCTTTACAATATGTTACCCCAAGACTTTTGGCTTTGTTCTTGAATGCCATGGTAAGGCAATGGGGATCAAACCAGCCTGCATCTGCAAATCCAAATGAACCGGCAGAAAGGTCGTCTGTGTGCAGCCAATCAAATTTTTCTTTTAATTGGGCCTGGTCCAGAATCTGTACATTGGCACCGGCGGCGGTCTGTGTTTCATGGTTTTTGAGCAACACCGGCATGCCTTTTTCGGTGGCCAGAAAAAGATACCCATTTTCCATGAAATCAACATTAACCGGGTCGTCATCAAATTGTAAATACGCATTGATGTTTTTGATAAATGAGGCACCAAATTGGGACAGCTGAATATTTTCTGTATTGGAAAACTGCTGACGAATACCGCCGGCAGAAAGGCTTGTGGAACATTGGGCATAGGTTGGATCTTTTTCGACAACCAGAATTTTTCCTGTAAAATCGGGATTGCTGGCCAGAAAATAAGCGGTTGAACTGCCCATGACCGCCCCACCAATAATGATTACATCATAGGTTTCCATGTGTGATGACTCCTCTTTTTCACCGGCTGTGGTACCCCACAGACAATTAGGTTACATAGTTTATAAAATTGTGCTGCACCAAATTTTGTCTGCAACAGAATGTTTTTATAATATTTTATTGGTATACCAAAAAAATATTTAAAGTCAATATCTATTTATTCCTGTTTTCAGTGGTAATATCTGGAAAAAGCAGATATGTATCATTATAGTATACCAAAAAAATATTATAAAAGGCCAATGAATCAGCAAATTTACCATACCCTGCGGAACCGAATTATTTTTTTAGAATATGCACCAGGGCATATTCTAAAAGAACAGGTTCTGGCGGAAGAATTCGGTGTCAGCCGCACCCCGCTTCGCACGGTGCTGTTCCGCCTGGAATGGGATCATCTGGTCAAAATACTGCCCCGCACCGGCATCCAGGTATCGGAGCTGGAACTGAACACCATCACCCATGTGTTCCAGGCCCGGCTGGAGCTGGAATCGGTCATCGGCACCATGGCGGCAGAACGCTTCACCCGGTCCCATTTCACCCGTCTGGACCAGTTTTCACACCAGTGCCGGTCCCTTTTGAATCACCAGGACATAAGATCTCTGGCCCGGCTGGATATGGACTTGAAACAGCTGTTTCATGATGCTGCAGCAAACCCGTTTTTAACGGAAATGTCCGACCGGTTGTATGTGCTGACCTTTCGTCTGTGGTATTTTAATCTGGTAAAAATGGACAACCAGGCCCTGGCAAAAGAAGCCCTGTGCCTTCAAACAGATCTTGGGGCTCTGACACAGATTCTGGGCACAGGTCCTCCCGAGGCTGTGGGAAAAACCAGAAAAGAACAGCTTTTAGAGCATATACAACGCATCCGCACCACTTTTTTAGGATTCACTATTTGAGACTGGGACTACAGTCTCAGTGCTTTGCCCAAGAAGCCCCCGCTGTATTCTAAAAACAGTGGAAAGAGTAGTCACTGGAAAATACCGCAAGGGTTTCTGCCGGACAGGATCAGGATACGGCTTTCTTATCCATGGCTGCCTGGACAAATGACAACGTGGCTTTGACATCCTTGTTCAACAGGGACCTGCACATTCTGTCCTGCCAGTTTTGCGCTGCCAGGGCCTGCTGTATTTTCCGGGCCGTATCAGTTTTAAGACTCTGTTTGAGCTGGATAAACGGATGATTGGGGGTATCAAACCACTGGGTGATGATCTGCTTTGCCCGAAAAATCAGCTGGTCTTCCGCCACCAGTTCATCCACCAGCTCCTGTTCCAGGGCCTGGTTCACATCCTTCATCTCCCCGAAATACATGACATCCCGAAACCGTTTGTCAGAATCCAGCCCGAACCGCATGATGGCGGCCTGGGCGATGGAAAGTCCCAGCCCGATTTTTATCTCGCTCATCCCCAGTTTTATTTTGGGATGGTTTTTCACCAGCCGGTAATCCGAAGCCATGGCCAGAATAAGCCCCATGGCGGCACAATGACCGTTTATGGCACAGATCACCGGTTTTTTGCAGATAAAATAATCCAGCAGCACCTGTTCTTCGGTGGTAAAAAAAGAGATTACCGCTTCTTTGTCTGCAAAGTCCACAAACATGGGCAGGCTGAAACCACTGGAAAAAAAACGGCCTTCACCGGTAAGAATCAGTCCTTTTATGCCGGGATCCCGGTTGACATCTGAGACAATATCTGCAAGCTGTCCCAGCGTCTGGTGGGTGACGGCATTGGTTTTTCCATCTGACAGGCAGGCAATAACAATCTGGTCTTCCATCTGTTGTTTCAGCATATCATTTTTCCCTTTCCGTTTTTTGAACATTGTTTTATCCTATAATTCTTATGGAAACAAGGGATAAGAGGAATACCCATGATGGATTTTTTGGAAATAACGCCTGGCAGACAGACCTTGAAAAGATGGTACCTGGCAGTGATGTTCCGGTTTTTCGGCCGGGCCATCCAGGCGGCAGCCCGTGTGGACCAGCCGGTTACATCCGAATTTGCCGCCATGCCCGAAAACTACACCTTCTGTCTGGGGGCTTTTCCCGGAGGCCCCTATATGGTGGTGGGAAAAGATGAAAACGGCCGGGTCAGATACATGGGATCATCCATTGCACACCGCACCATCCATCTGCACCTGACCTTTAAAAGCCCTGCCCTCTTGTTTCTGGTATTTACTTTCCGGGAAAGCACACCAATTGCCAACGCCCGAAACAGGCTGTATGTGCGCGGGGATGTTGCCCAGGCATGCGCTGTGATGCGGGTCATGGACATGATCCAGGTATTTTTACTGCCAAAATTTCTGGCAAAACGGGCTGTCAAACGTTATCCTGACTGGTCTGTAAAGCGGCGCACCCTTGTCCGGGCACAGGTATATATCCGGACCATTGCCGGATTGTAAGGAGATGCCATGAATTCTGCGTTTCAGTTTTTGTGCCGGACCAAAACCGCCTTTGGATCCCATGCCCTGTTTCACCTGTCCTTTGATCTGTCCTGCATGAATGCACACAAGCCATTTGTCATCACCGACCAGGCAGCCTGTGATGCAGGACTGGATCTGCAGCTGGCCCGTGCTTTCCAGGATGCACATGTGCCACTGGGGATCGCTGTCCTTGAAGATACCAGTGAGATGGAAAGCCTGTACCGCCTGTTTGTGGACAAAGGATATGACAGCATTATCGTGTTGGGAACCGGGATGGTGGTTCAGACAGCCAAAGCTCTCAACCTGGCACTCTGCACAGGCCCGGAGACGCTCAGATCCTCTGCCGGACCCCGGCAGATAAACGCTTCCTTACTGCCCCTGGCGGTGATTCCCACCCACCCCGGGAGCGGACAGGAGACCACCGGTGAAACCACATTTTTGCACCATGTCTTTGCATCCCCCTTTTTAATGCCCGATCTTTTGATCATCACTGCAGATACCATGCTTGGCACCCCTTGTGACGTTGTAATGGATTCCGGACTTACCAGCCTGGCCTTGTGCTGCGAAGCCTTTGTTTTTTCTGACAACCCGTTTGTCAGATCCTTTGCAGGCCCGGGGATCTGCATGGTCATGGAGAATCTGATTTTTCTGGTGCAGAACCCCGGTAAAGAGGAACTGTTGTGCCAGAAAGCCGGTAAAGACCGGCGGCAGCCCCTTGCACAACTGGCCCATGCCGCTGCCCTGTCCGGGTTCATCCGATCCAATGTACCGGATCTGAAAACTCTGCAGGCCGGCCTGCACGCAGGGGAACCGGGCATTGCCCCGGAGGCCGGCCTGTCCCGGGGCCTGTGCATGGTGCTGGCACTTTTAGATATGTTTGAAAACAGCAAAGACACCTCTGCCTGGCTGGGAAAACTGCTGCTGCCCCTTACTGATGCACAGCATTATGCAACTGTTTGTGGAACCGGTCAGGCGGATGCGGCAATACAGACCATCCGGGATCTGCTCCAGAAACTGTCTCGAATCCTTTCGAAAGATTTTGGGACCCTGGAACAGGCAGGCCTGACAAACGGACAGGTATTGAAAATATCAGAACCACCATTTTTACGGCAATCATAAGGAGTCTCCATGGGAATACCCGACTATTATGAATTTGGCTGCAACACCACCATTGTGGCCGGTCATGATGCCCTGGAACAGATATCCGGCCTTCTGGTATCCATGGAAGCCAAAAACCCCATGGTTATTACAGACCATGGCGTGCGCCGGGCAAAACTTGTGGATATCCTGCTCCAGGCCCTGGACGGCCGGATAACCGTCAGAACCATCCAGGATGATGTGCCCCCGGACTCAGATATAAAAACCGTCCAGACCCTTGCGGCAAAATACACAAAAAATCGTTGTAATGCCATCATCGCCCTGGGGGGCGGATCTGTCATGGATACAGCCAAAGGGGTCAATATCCTGGCATCACATGGTTCAGACAACCTGCTTGCTTTTGCCGGTGCCGGGGCATTACACCATACACTCAACCCCCTGGTGGCGGTTCCCACCACTGCCGGCACCGGGTCGGAAGTGACCCGGGTCGCGGTTATTTCCGACCCGGATAATGACCGCAAATTATTGTTCACATCCGGGTTTCTCATGCCGGATGCAGCCATTATTGATGCAAGGATGACCCTGACCCTGCCTTCCGCCATCACGGCAGCAACTGCCATGGATGCCCTGTCCCATGCGGTTGAAGCCTGCCTGTGCCTGGGAAGAAATCCGTTGAGTACTGCCCATGCCCATGAAGCCATTGCACTGATCTCGCACCATCTTCTGCCGGTGATCCGGAACCCGGGCCATAAACCGGGCCGCCTGGCCCTGGCTGCAGCCGCCACCCTTGCAGGCATGGCGTTTTCCAATTCCATGGTGGGCATGGTCCATATGCTGGGTCATTCAGTGGGGTCTGTCTGTCATGTGGCCCACGGGACCTGCATGGCTATTCTTCTGCCCTATGGCATGGCATATAATTTTCACAGAACCAACTCCCAGCTGGCTGATCTGCTGCTGCCCATGGCCGGTGCAGATCTGTTTGCCAGAACCAGCCCCGCAGACCGGGCCCAAAAAGCCGTTGACTGGGTACACCAGATGAACCGCAGGCTGCATCAAGCCACCGCAGGTGCGCATACTGTCTGCCTCAGGGAGATAAAAGGCCCGGACGGCAGTACCCTGGTTCCCGGGCACCTGCTGCCAAAGATTGCACACACTGCCCTGGGGGACGGCAGTATTTTTTACAACCCGGAAGACCTGGATTATGACGATTGCCTCATGGTGCTGGAAGCTGCCCATGGGGGCACTCCCCTGGACCGGTCCCGGGTGAAAAAAGGATAACAGCCCCATTTTTATACAAGAATTATTGACACTACCTGCATCCGACTGTGGTGAAAACACTTTATTTGCGGAGATACCTTATGAACACACCCCGACGTAACAGCGGTTTTATGGGGAAAATAATGGTTGTGGACCTGTCTGCACAGACCATTGACATCGAACCGGTTTCTCCCAGGGTATACCGCCTGTTACTATCCGGCATGGGCCTGGCCGCCCATGTGCTGTATCACAGGATACCTGCATATGCCGATCCTTTGGGACCTGACAATATGCTGGGATTTGTGTCCGGCCTGCTCACCGGCACAGGCTCCCTGTTCACCGGGCGGTGGATGGTCACAGGCCTCTCCCCGTTAACCGGTGGATGGGGGGAGGCCAACTGCGGCGGGCATTTTTCTCCTGCCATCAAGCGCTGCGGTGTGGACGGCATTTTTTTTACCGGTATCAGCTCCAAACCGGTATACCTGTATGTAGACGACACCACAGCCCAATTGAAAGATGCCACTGACATCTGGGGGTTGGATACCGTGGAAACCGAAACCTTTCTTTGCAGCCGGACACCGGGCGCAAAAACAGCCTGTATCGGACCGGCCGGAGAACGCTTGTCCCTGATGGCAGGGGTATCCACGGACAAGGGCCGCATGGCTGCCCGGTCAGGCCTTGGTGCGGTCATGGGATCCAAACGCTTGAAAGCCCTGGTTCTGGCAGGCAACAAGCGGATAGGTGTCCACAACAAAGAAGCCATGAAACGCATTTCCCGGATCTGCAACAAATGGGTGCAGTTCCAGCCGCCTTTTCTGCCGGGTTTTCTTACAGCACCGGTGGGGGCACTTTTGCGAATCATGCCGTGGGTATTCACACAGGACGGCCTTTTGTATAAAATGCTGCTCAGAAAATGGGGCACGGTTTCCATGAACCAGATATCAGTGGAAATGGGAGATTCTCCGATTCAAAACTGGAAAGGCAGCAACCGCAACTGGAGATTTTTTAAAAGCCTGTCCGCCAACCCGGATGTGTTCACCAAAAAAGAAACCCGCAAATTTCACTGCTACTCATGCCCCCTGGGATGCGGGGGCATCTGCCAAACCAAAGGGAAATATGCACAGACCCACAAACCGGAATATGAAACCGTGCTTTCCTTTGGCGGGTTTGTATTGAACCGGGATGTGAACACCATCTTTGAGGTCAATGAAACCCTGAACCGGGCCGGCATGGACAGTATTTCCGCGGGTCATGCCGTGGCCTTTGCCATGGAATGCTTTGAAAAAAAAATCATCACAGTACAGGATACTGGAGGCATGGCCCTGGAATGGGGCAGCCCCGATGCACTCACATGGCTGGTGGAGCAGATGATCTACCGGCAGGGCATCGGCCATATCCTTGCGGACGGGGTGGCCCGGGCCGCCAGGCACCTGGGCAGGGGAAGTGACGCTTTTGCATTCCATGCCGGGAACCAGGAACTGGCCATGCATGACGGGCGCAATGATCCGGGGTTTGCACTGCACTACAGTGTGGAACCCGCACCGGGCAGGCACACCAATGGAGCCTGGCTCTATTATGAGATGTACCAGCTGTGGAAAAAAGTGAGCACAGCACCCCGAATGCCCCTGGTTTATTCCAAAGCCCGCAAATATGCAACCGGGCCTGACAAGGCTGCCATGGGCAGTGCCAACTCCAGGTTTTTGAATGTCATGAACGGGGCAGGGATGTGCCAGTTCGGTGCATTTATGGGAGCCAACCGGATCAGAATATTTGACTGGCTCAATGCCGCCACAGGCTGGCACATGACACCGGATGAATACATGGAAGCAGGCACGCGGATCCAGACCTTGAAACAGGCTTTCAACCGCAAGCACGGCATCCAGCCAAAAAGTTTTATTGTCAAAGGCAGACCCGTAGGAGATCCGCCCATGACCCACGGGGCAAACAAGGACCGCAGTGTGGATATCGACACCCTGGCAGCAGATTACTGGGAGGCATTCGGCTGGGACAGAAACACCGGACACCCATCTGAACAGCAGATTGAAGCAGTCATCAGCATTTCATAATCCAGGAGAAATTTTTATGTCTTTTTTCATTACCACAGACTGCACCGGATGCACCGCCTGCCGGGTCATCTGCCCCACCCATGCCATCGTTGGCAAAAAAAAACACCGGCATCGTATTATAGATTCAGCCTGTATCAACTGCGGGACCTGCGGGCGGGTCTGCCCTGCCAAAGCTGTGGCAAATCCCTTTGGCAGAATTGTTGCAAAGATCCCCAGAAAAGAATGGGTCCGTCCCCTGTTTGATCTGGAGCTGTGCATGGCCTGCCATATCTGTATAGATGCCTGTCCGGTCAATGCCCTGGATGCGGTCCTGCAAAAGATACAAGACCTGCATCCCTATCCTGTGCTGGCCCGGGAAAAAGACTGCATGGCCTGCGGATTCTGTGCTGCAGAATGCCCGGTGGATGCCGTGACCCTGGAAAAAAGGCAGGGATGATCGGCCAGGACCGCCGGAACAAACGGTGCCGACAACCCAAAAAAACGTCAGCTGTTGCCATGGATGTATCCGCGCTTCAGTGAATTTTCAGATCCGCCTTTATGGCATCCAGCCCGATGCGTTCAACCATCCTGCCCATGCGTTCCCGCTTTGAATTTTTCCGGTAATAGTCCACAACCGCTGCAACCATTTCCAGGGCATCATTCTTGGACAGATCTTCCATCAGCACATCGGCAAGCCTGGGGTTTGCAGAGCCGTTACCGCCGATCAGAAGGGTCCAGCCATTGGCAGTCCCGTATAGGGAAATGTCCTTGATGCAGTTTTCAGCGCACTGGATCTTGCAGCCGCTGACAGCCATTTTCATTTTACTGGGCAGCACCATCCCGTGATACATCTCATCCAGCTTCATTCCCATTTCAATGCTGTCCTGCTTGCCCAGGCGGCAGAACGTGGTCCCGGGACAGACCTTGACACTTCTGACACATAGGCCGACGGCATGGCCGGGATCCATTCCCAGATCCTTCCAGACATCATCCACCTGCTCTTCTGTAATGCCCACAAGAGCGATCCTGGCCGCACTGGTGATTTTCAGGGCCTGCACGTCATATTTTTCAGCGACCCCGGCAAGGGTTCTTAATTGATCAGGGGTGACAATACCACAGGGGATATGGGGTGCAATGGCATAAGTTGCATTCTCTTTGCCTTTCTGGCGGATAACGCCTTTTTCACCATCTTTCAACATATAATTCAAGCCTCCTTTTTGCTTTCCTCTCTCATCGTTGGTGTCTGCGTGCCAAAAATATTCACCGTGTATGGTGTTTTATGATGCAAAATGCTTTGTGTCAAGGAAATCAGTAAATTACCAAGTGCAGTCAAATGCATAAGGATACACAAAAATATCCGGCATTTTTTCTGATGACAATAGTGATCTTACCCGTTTGATTTTTTTTGAGAAATGATCCGCAGCTTGCGCCACAGGGCGGCACGGCTGATCCCCAGAATTTCAGCAGCCTTTGTTTTGTTGTTCTGCGTCACCTCAAGGGCGGTGAGAATATGATTTTGCTCCAGTTCATGCAGTGTGAGAAATGACTTGTCCGTGCCCACATGACCTGTTGATATCTGGTTTCTAACGGGCTGTTTTTCTGCCATCTGTTTCAGGCGCCTGGGAAGGTGTTGCGGCCCCAGAACATCCCTGTCCGACAAGATCACGGCGCTTTCAATGATGTGCCGCAGTTCCCTGATATTTCCGGGAAACGTGTATGCCTCAAAAATGGCATACACGTCATCGGAAATGGTGGTGATCTGTTTTTGAAAGGCCCGGTTGAACTGATCCAGAAAATACCGGCACAACATGGGAATATCTTCTGTGCGGTCCCGCAGGGCAGGCATTTCAAGTTCAATGGCCCCGATGCGCTGGTACAATTCTCTGCTGAAACTACCCTGGGTGACTTTTGTTTCAAGATCTTTCTGGGTTGACACGATAAACCGGACATCCATATCGGCCGTTTTGTGATCCAGTATCTGCAGCATATTCTGCTGGGTGGCAAGGGGCATGTTTTCCATATGATCCAGCAGGATGGTACCACTGAATATCAGTTTATTTTTTGTGTATTGTTCCGGCTGCGGGGTGACAGATGCCACCAGTTCCGTAAAGCAGAAATCCCTGCTGAAACATCCGCAGTCAAAAGCCAAAAACCGCTGGTTTTTGCGGTGGCCCAGCCAATGGATGGTCCTGGCAGCAAGTTCCTTGCCGGTGCCGGTTTCTCCGTTAATAATAACAGGACAATCCAGCGCGGAAAACCGGTGCACATTTTTTCTCAGACGCTGCATACCCGGACTTTCTCCGATAATCCGGGGTAACCCGGTGTCTTCGTCTGCAAGATCATGCCGGTCCCGTGCCACACTGACGCCAGATGATGGCGGATTGATGACAAATACGTTGCCGTCACTGCCTGCTGTTTTGATCACATCCCACAGACCTGCCATGGCATCTTTTTCAAAATACATGGCCCCCAGCGCTTCTGTCGCCTGTTTTGTTTTTTCACTGCCATAGCCTGTGAGCAGTACGGTTCTCAGATCCGGGGCAATCTCCTTTAGCTTTGTGATGGTCACCAGGCCGTCCATATCCGGCATTTTCAAATCCACAATGGCCAGGTCGATCCGGGTCTTTTTGGCGATATCAAGGGCTTTGATACCCGAAGATGCTTTTATGGCTTCAAAACCCAGCAAGGATATCCGCTGGGCCATGGAATTGAGCAGCCGTTCTTCATCATCCACAAGCAGAATATATTTTTTGTTGGCACTCATCTTTTTTTACCTGGGGTCTTTCATGACAATGACATTCTCCGGGTTACGGCACTTCAGGCCACGCCCGCCTACCCCAGCCGGGGAAGTTGACAGGCTGCCCGTGACCTTATGTTTTTATCATATCCGGCCTATACATCAAAATGAAAAATCCGATATTACACACCATAGAACAGATAAATCATCAACAGTTCCACAGTGAGGAAAATAAATGTCATGACAATGCCTGCTTTTGCATAGTCCACGGTTCGGTAGCCTCCGGGCCGCATCACCAGGGCGTTCACCTGGTGTGTGGGCAGAATAAAGCTGTTGGAAGCGGAAATGCCGACAACCAGTGCCGCCATTCTGGGATCCGCACCGGCCATCATCGCCATGTTCATGCAAAGAGGGACCAGAAGAACCGTTGCACCGACATTGGAAATGACCAGCGTAAAAAAAGTGGTCATGATACCGATCACCGCCAGCAGAACAATCGGTACCGGTGTTCCCACAAAACCCAGGACCCCCTGGGCGATAAAGGCAGCAGTGCCGCTTTTTTCAAATGCAATACCCAGCGGAATCAGCCCGGCAAGAAGAAACACCGTCATCCAGTCCACGGCGCCGTATGCCTCATCGATTGTCAGAACCCCTGTGATGATCATGCCCAGGGCCCCTGACATCAATGCCACGGCCAGGGCGGTATCAAAGAAAATGACCTGAAAAAGAGCAATGGCAAGCCAGAAAACTGCAAATACGGCTTTCTGGGGACGTAGAATTTCTCCTTCAAGCGGGGATGCAAAAACCAGTGACCGTGGTTTTGGTTTATTGTTCAGAATATGAAATTTGTCCCATGGTCCCTGGAGAAGCAGGGTATCTCCCTTGCTCAGCGGAATATAGGTCAGGCCGCTGTAAAATTTTTTATTGTCTTTGAACAGAACCAGTGGATTGAGTTGATAATGCTCTTTAAAACTCACTTCATTCAATGTCTTGCCGATCAAATCCGATCTGGGGGAAACAACCGCTTCCGCTACCCCTGCATTTGTATTGGCGAGGGTGTCTGCAAAGGTTTCCAGGGTGTCTTTTATCTGCCAGCCGTATTCTTCTGCCAGTTTTTCAATATTTTCCCATTTGCCGGCAACGGCAACATCACAGTTGGCAGAAACGGTTTCGTGGCTCCGGGGAACATGATTGACCGTCTTGACCGAAGGATAACTGATCCCGATAACCGTGACCAGAAATTTCGCCCTGACCGTAAGTTCCTCCAGCGTTCCCGTGACACCGGTCTCCGGCACATGCAGTTCCACAATACTGTTGACCCCCTGGTATTCTCTGGTCAGCATTTCAGATGCCCCTTTACTGAACTTTCCGGTCTGGGCAGGCAGAACAAATTTACCGAAAACCACAAAATACAGCAGCGCGGCGGCAACCAGTGCCAGTCCGATGGGCGTCTGGGTAAAAAGCCCGAAAGGTGCCAGTTTTTCTCCGCCGACCACCATCAGGTCATTCAACAAAATGGTGGGACTTGCGCCGACCAGGGTGATGGTACCACCGATAATGGCACAGAACGCCATGGGCATCAGCACTCTGGATGTGGGGATTCCCATGCGTTTGGATATTCTCTGGGTGACGGGCAGAAACAATGCCGCAGCCCCGATATTCTGCATCAAACTGGAAATCACGGCGACGGAACCGGCAATAAACAGAATGATCCTGTTTTCACTTTTGCCGGCCAGGGCCATGATCGGCTTTGCCACCTTGTTCATCACCCCGGTTTTATCAAGGCCTGCGCCGATGATGATAACAGCGATAATGGAACAGACCGCGTTGCTGGAAAGACCTGAAAAGGCTTCCTTTGGCGTAACCAGGCCGATAAGGGGAAGCAGCACCATCATCATGATTCCCACAACATCCACTCTGACCCATTCAAAAACAAATAAAAAAATAACAAAAACAAGGACTGTCATTGTCAATATCATATCAGGTGTCATTCAATTTAGTCTCCGTTTAATAGTTGTCATATTAGAATTCTCGATGGTAAACGGGGTCAGCATGTGTTGTTGGCGTTATTCACCACAGCCGCAGTACCCCATGACGGCAGAAATAATGCCAATAACGCAAGCCTGGCCCCACAAGTCCCGCTATTTTTTCTTGCGGAAAAAATAACAGAGGACTGATACCGAAAAAATCAATACCATTCCGAAAACAAACTGGGTATCCATGATCTCCTCCTTATCCTTAGTCTATGGCATAGACACAAAAAGTCTGTGCAATTACCGGCTCTTTTTCTTCTGGTGATCCCAGGCTGTTCAAAATTTTTCTGAAAAATCCCCAGAAACTTCCCATATCCTCTTTTTCAAAATAAACCGATTCCAGTGCTTCGGTTGCTTCCTTGAGTTTTGCATCCCCGTGGCCGGTGAGCAGGGAACTGGGGATGGTGCTGTCAATTTCTTTTACCCTGGCAATCAGATCAAGACCGTCCATATCCGGCAGCCGCTGGTCGATAATTGCCAGATGGACCGTTTTTGTCTGCAGGATATCAAGCGCTTCTTTCCCATCTAAAGCAGTGAGCGGTTCATGGCCCTGGAGCCTGATTCTGTCAGCCAAAGCATTCAGAAATCTGGGGTTGTCATCCACCAGCAATATGTGAATATCTTCCTTGGATCGGGTTGCATGAGGGCTTCTTGTTTTGGCCTTCGCTTTTGCCATGCCGGCCGGATTTTCCGTGATGATATATTCAGGCTTACCGTAATCCTTTATGACAGCGTCAATGGCGGTATCAATGTCTGAATAATGCACCATATGGGTGAATGCAAGGCCCTTGTCCCCTGCTTTGGTGTGGAAACTTTCCGCATTCCGGTCAGCATTTTTTTTAAATTCTTCAAAAGCCACATCATGGGCATTTGAAAAAAATTCGGTGACATCATGGGTAAGATTGGCACAATTCACAGCGATGATGCCGCAGCCCATCCGCTTTGCCATCTCAAGGGTATAGGAAACCATGGTTTCGGGAAAAAGGCTTTCATATGTGGCAACCGCGATCTTCCGGCGGGCATTATCCTCAGATGCCGCACCCTTCGTCTCATGGGTCTGGTCCCGGCTGCCGACCGCCTGATCATCCACCTTTCCTGATTTTGTTTTTGATTTATTAAACAATGTCATAAATGGTCCTCTGATTTAGTGTTTACATTTTAGTGTTTAAATTTTTCATTTTTTGTCATTTTAATGTTTACAAATGAAACAAATCAAATTATATTGAGATATAAATTAAAATTTTTAAACAGTCAACACAAAAGATTGATTTATGAAACAGATTGATATCCTGATTATTGATGATGAGGTCAAATTTGCCGATATGCTGTCCCGGCGACTCTCCCTCCGGGGCATCACCTGCCGGGCATGTTATGACGGACTTTCCGGTATCCAGTGGATCAAGGAAAATCCCGGCGCCGCCGTCCTGATCCTGCTTGACCTGAAACTGCCGGATCTGTATGGTACACAGGTACTGGCCCATATAAAGGAAATCGATCCGGCTGTCCCGGTTTTCA
This sequence comes from Desulfotignum sp., assembly GCA_011390635.1. Taxonomy (GTDB): domain Bacteria; phylum Desulfobacterota; class Desulfobacteria; order Desulfobacterales; family Desulfobacteraceae; genus Desulfotignum. The sequence goes on from JAABSA010000005.1 coordinate 91,231, forward strand.
TCATCACCGGTCACGGCACCAGAGAGGATGAAAAAGCGTGTCTCGATCTGGGTGCAGTCGAATTCATCCACAAACCCGTGAGCATTGAAAAAATAACCACCCTGCTCACCCATGCCCGGGGGGAGGTGCAATGATCCGAACACCGCAGATACTGCATAAACAGGAGTGGCTGGCGTTTTTGTTTCACCGGCACAACGTCCACCTGGCATCCTTTCACACTTTTTCCAATTACTGCCGTATCTGGATCATCAGCATCGCTATCCTGGCCGTCACCTCCCTGTCCCCCCTGGTGATGGCCACCTTCATCAACCACCGGCTGATCCAGCAGGCCGTGGATGCGGAACTGGTTCTCCAGACCGAGCGGGTTACCTCCAATGCCAAGCGGTCCATGCGGTTTTTCCTGGAAGAACGGTTGAACGCCCTGCGGTTCATCGTGAATGAACTGCCCTATTACGCTTTGATCGATAACGAACACCTGGAGGAAATTCTGGGCAACCTCAAGCTGGGATTCGGCGGATTCACGGACCTGAGCATCATCGATGCCGACGGCAGCCAGGTGGCCTATGCCGGCCCCTTCAACCTGGAGGGCAAAAACTACAAAACCCAGCCATGGTTCACCCGGAGCATTGAAAGTGATAATTTCATCAGCGAGGTGTTCACCGGATACCGGGATGTTCCCCACATCATCATTGCGGTCCGTTCCATAAACGCCCTGGGCAGGCTTTTCATACTCCGGGCCACCCTGGACACCCAGCGGCTCATGGACACCCTTCTTTCCTATAAAACCAATGTCCACACCGATATCTTTCTGATGAATCACACCGGCCAGCTTCAGACCCCTTCCAACACCCATGGAAAAATTTTCACCCCCACCCGTCTGGACATTCCGAAATTTTCTACCACGACAAACGTGATCATGCCGGAAAGTGAACGGGATCATGCCTTTATTATCGGATACTCCTACATTATCACCGAGGCGGTGACCACCCCGTTCATACTCATGGTGTACAAAAAAAAATCCGGGGTCATGGGCACCTGGCTGAACCTGGGCAGGACCTTCAACTGGATCATTTACATCAGTTGCCTGGTGATGATGATCATCATCACCCTGGTGTCCACCTTTATGGTGAACAAGCTGTACCTGGCGGACAAAACCAAAGCGGAAACCATGATGAAAATGGAACAGAACCAGCAGCTGGCATGCATCGGTCAGCTGTCCGCCGGTATCGCCCATGAAATCAACAACCCGTTGGCGTTGATCAATGAAACCGCCGGATACCTCAAAGACCTGTACCATTTTGCTGATGAACATCAGAACGACCAGGAGATCATGGAACATCTGGATGACATTCTGGAGGCGGTTGCCCGGTGCGGCACCATCACCAGCCAGCTGCTGGGATTTGTCCGGCAGTTCGATGTCCAGACCTCCGCGGTGAATGTGGAAAAACTGATCACCGGCATATTGCGTTTTCACAAAAAGGAAACTGAGTACAAGGGTATCCATGTCACCACCGACATCGCACCTGATACCCCTGCCATCGAGACCGACCGGGGCAAACTCCAGCAGATCCTGCTCAACCTGATCAACAATGCGTTCCAGGCCATCGAAGCCAACGGATGCCTGGATATAACGGTATCGCACCTGGCCCCCGACCAGATCACCATAGAGATCAAAGACACGGGATGCGGCATTCCCGAAGAAAACCTCAAACGAATACATGAACCGTTTTTCAGTACCAAAAAAGAAAAGATGGGAACCGGCCTGGGGCTTTCCATCACTTACGGACTGGTCAAAAAACTGCAGGGAAATATCCGGGTGGAAAGCAGTGAAGGTGTCGGGACCATATTTACCGTCACATTACCGGTCAAGATGAAAAAAGAGGATACGGCATGAAGATTATTCTTGTGGATGATGAAAAAAAATTCGTCAATATGCTGGCCAAAAGACTGTCACTTCGGGGGCTGAATGCGGATGTGGCCTATTCCGGTGAAGAGGCTGTTAAAAAAGCCGCCAAAACCCCTTACGACCTGGCTGTGCTGGACCTTAAAATGCCCGGTATCAGCGGATTTGCATTAAAACGAAAACTGCTGGAATTGCAGCCGGAAATCAAGCTGATTTTTGTCACCGGACACGGCGTCATTGATAAAAACGGGAACCATGATCATTCAGATGATATATTTCTGGCCAAACCATTGAATATTGATACTTTGATTGAAATCATCCATCAAATCATCCATCCGGATAAACCATAACATGGGGAGACATAACAATGAATCAACACACTATTGACCTTGTGAACAAGCAGGGACTGCAGTTTTTCGGATCGGTGAATGCCAGCATTTCCCATGAACTGAAAAATATCTTTGCCATCATTTCCGAAACCGCCGGATTTTTAAACGACCTGACCCAGTTGTCAAAACAGGGCAAAAAACTGGAACTGTCTGTTCTTGAAAACTGCAGCAACAGTATTTCAGAAGAGATTGAGCGGGGTTTTGACACCATCCGTCAGATGAACCAGTTTGCCCACAGCGTGGATGATCCTGTAAAGGAAACCAGTATTGCCGACACCCTGGCTTTGGCCGTCAAACTGACCGGTTTTCTAAGTTATGCCGGAAAGGCACATATCCAGGACGGCCCTGCCAATGACATCACGGTCTTCACCAGTCCGTTTCTGTTCCAGACACTGGTATACAAAACATTGTGCGCCCTTTACAAGGCAATGGATATCAAAGACGAACTGACCATTGCATACCGGCAAGATGATCCATCCGGCATCACCCTGGTATTTTCCTATGACCGCTCCGGGGATCTCAAAGACTTTCCCGACCCCAAAACCGCTGATGTGGCAGATGCCCTCAAGGCAACATTCACGATCAAAGAGAGTGCCCTTGAACTGACCATTCCCAGGGATAATGACGGCCTGCAAGCCGCACTGGCAGATGGACAAACCCCCTGAAAGCCTGTATTCCCATATTGGCAGACAGGCACGCATAAACCGATAATACAAAACATACCAAATTATGGAGGCAGCCATGACCGACACTGAAAAAATCCATCTGTTACTGGTGGATGACGAGGAAAAATTCCTAAACGCCCTTACTGATCGTTTAAAACTCAAATTCTTTGATATCACACCGGTGACCAATGGTGAGGATGCCATTGATGTGACAGGGAAAGCAAAATTTGATGTGGCGGTGGTTGACCTGCAGATGCCCGGCATCGACGGGGTGCAACTTCTCAAAGCCCTGAAAAAAAGCCACCGGTTTCTGGAAATCATTATCCTCTCAGGCCATGCCACCATTGATGTGGCAGTTGAATGCACCAAACTGGGTGCATTCAAAGTTCTTGAAAAACCCTGCGGATTTGACAAGCTGGTTGAAACCATCAAAGAAGCCTATGAATCCCGTTTGAAAAAGAAATTTGAAAATGATGCCCAGCGCATGCAAAAAATCCAGTCCCTTGCGTTTGGTCAGTCTCCTCTGGGAATATTACGGGAATTGTCCAAAATGGACGACAATAAAAAATAGACCGCCGCATTTCCTGCCAAAGGCTTCATGCAGTACCCACCGGTGCCCGGATAACGATTCCCATGAAGTCTTTGGCTGTTCCACGCCTGCCATTGTCTCATGCCGCCTGTGGTGGTGTCTTGTGATGCCCCTGTATTGGTGTCTTTTGAATCATTGACTTTGTTACGAACCCTGGTTTATAACCCTGGCTGTAAGATATTTTGCATTGGCCCGGCCCGTGCATCCCGGGAAGGCATCATACCACGACCGCAAGGACCTTGAATAATGAAAGACCGGAACCCATGAAAGAATTGACACCGTTTTACCAGGCCATTAATGATCCTGCGGCCCTGGGCCGCAGGATCACCCATAAAAAAATCATCGGCACCCTGTGTTCCTATGCACCCGAAGAATTGATTTACGCGGCCGGTTACCATCCCATGCGCCTGTTTTCATCCAAAGCGGACACCCAACTGGCCCAGAACCATCTCCAGACCTATTGTTGCTCTGTGGTGCGGGGTGTGCTGGAGGACAGCCTGGCCGGCCGCCTGGATTTTCTGCATGGCACGGTATTTGTCCATACCTGTGATTCCATGCAGCGTTTGTCCGACATCTGGCGCCTCAAGGGACAATACCCGTTTTTTGCAGACGTGATCCTGCCGGCCAAAATGCATACCCCCAGTGCAAAAAAGTACATGGCAGCGGTGCTGGAAAGATGTAAAACCGATCTGGAGACTGACACGGGCAGACCTGTTACCAGCCAGTCCCTGGCCGATGCCATCCGGATGTACAACCGGATACGGAAAAATCTTTCTCGGATATATGCACTGAAAAGCCGGTATCCCGCTGTTTTACAGAACAAGGACCTGTTGGCCCTTGTCAAGGGATCCATGATCATGGACCGGCAGGAAGCTGCGGATCACCTGGACAACGTCATTCTCAGGCTGGCAGCCGCAGTTCCGGACGTGAAAGATTCACCGATTGCCCCGGACAAACGCCTGATCCTGTCCGGATCGGTTTGTGACATGCCAGGGCTCTACGATCTTTTCCAGGATACCGGTGCTGCTGTGGTGGGCGATGATCTGTGCACCGGCCGCCGCTGGTTTGACGGTCTGATACCCGAAGATATGGAACCCATGGCCGCCATCACCCAGCGCTATGCCCAGCGGCTGGTCTGCCCGGCCAAACACCGGGGCCTTCATGAGAGAGCCGACAGTCTGGTTGACCAGGCCAAAAATCTTGGCGCGGACGGTGTGGTGTTTGCCCTTCTCAAATTCTGTGATCCCCATGCCTTTGACTATCCCTATCTCAAAGCCCGCCTGGATGATGCCGGCATAAAATCGCTGGTACTGGAACTGGATGACGGCCAGGACAGCCAGGGCCAGCTGGCCACCAGGATCGAAACCTTTATTCACATGATATGACCCAAAAAGAGACCCTCCCATGACCCGGACCGATGACAAGGAAAACCGCAAAATTGCCGCCGCAAAAAAAATGCGGGATATCATGACCACCTATTACCTGGATGCATTGTCCGCCTCCCAGAACAACCGACAGGTGGCCTGGATCACCTCGGGTGGTCCGGTGGAACCTCTGGTGGCCATGGATATCATCCCGGTGTATCCGGAAAACCATGGCGCCATGATCGGCTCCTCCAAGATGGGGGAGGATCTTTGCAGCAAAGCGGAAGAGATGGGATATTCCACAGACCTGTGTTCCTATGCCAGGGCCGACATTGGCTGCGCCGTGGTACAGGGTGGCCCCATAGGCGGTCTGCCCAAACCCGACATGCTCATCTGCTGCAACAACATCTGCGGCACGGTGCTAAAATGGTACGAGGTCCAGGCCCGGTACTATGATGTGCCTTTGTTCATCCTTGACACCCCGGTGTGCCATACCGGCTATTTTCCGGAAACAGCAGCCTATGTCAAAGCCCAGATCACAGAATATATCGGTTTTCTGGAAAGTGTCACCGGAAAAAAAATGGACATGGACCGCATGAACCAGGTGGGACATCTGTCGTTAGAGGGACAAAAACTCTGGCAGCAGGTGCTCAAAACAACCGCCCACAAGCCATCTCCCATGAGTGCCTTTGATGCATTCTTTTTTCTGGCCCTCATTGTCACCCTGCGGGGCACCCGTACGGCTGTCGATTTTTACAGGGAACTGCTCACGGAAATGGAGGACAGAATCACCCGAAACATCTCCATTGTGCCGGAAGAACAATACCGCCTGCTCTGGGACAACCTGCCGGTGTGGCACCGGCTCAAATGGCTGTCCCAAAAATTTTCGGACCACAAGGCATGCCTGGTGGCCGACACCTATACATCCGCCTGGTGCGGGGCCATCCAGTATATCGACCCGGAAAATTTTTTAGATTCCATTGCCCAGGCCTACACCCGCATCTACCTGAATATCGGCATCGACCAGATGGCGGACCAGATTCTGGACATGATAGCCTTCTATGATGTGCACGGACTGGTCATGCACTCCAACCGGTCCTGCAAACCTTATTCCTTCGGCCAGATGGACATCATGAACATTGTCCGAAAAAAGGCGGGCATTCCCGTGCTGATGCTGGAGGCGGACATGGTGGATCCCAGAAGTTTTTCCCAGTCCCAGATTGACACCCGCATTGACGCATTCATGGAAATCATCCAGCACAAAAACAGACCTCACACAAGGGTTGGCCCGCAAACAGACACTGGGCGAAAGGCAGGTGCCAGATGATTTCTGCCGGTATTGACATCGGCTCCATTACTGCCAAGGCGGCCCTGGTAGATGATGGGACACTTGTGGCCACCCGCATAATATTCACAGGATACAACCCTGCTGCCGCCGCCAGAGAGGTGTTTGCAGCACTGCTCAGCCAGACCGGCATCCCGGAAGCATCGGTCCGGCGCATTGTGGCCACGGGATACGGCAGGGCATCCGTGGATTTTGCCCACAAAACATTGACCGAAATCATCTGCCACGGTGCCGGTGCCCATTTTCTCGATCCCGATGTCCGGGGTGTCATTGATGTGGGGGGCCAGGACAGCAAAGCCATTTTGCTGGATGCAAACGGACAGGTGGAAAATTTTGCCATGAATGACAAATGTGCCGCCGGTACCGGCCGGTTCCTGGAGGTCATGGCCCAGGCTCTGCAGATTCCGTTGGATCAGATGGGAGAGATCAGTCTTGGGGCTGAAACACCTGTAAAAATATCATCCATCTGCACGGTATTTGCAGAATCAGAGGTCATTTCCATGATTGCCCGACAGAAAAACCGCCGGGACATTGCTGCCGGCATTCACATATCCACTGCGGCCCGGGTGGCATCCCTGGCCGGCAAGATACATCTTGGCCCGCCCGTGGTCATGACCGGGGGGGTGGCAAAAAACAAGGGAATGGTCAAGGCCCTGGAAGACCGGCTGGGATACACCATCACAGTGGGGGCAATGCCCCAGGAAAACGGAGCAGTGGGCGCAGCGTTCCTGGCGGCCGGCATCTGAGGCCTGCTGAAATGTTTGTGAAAATCAAGGCAATCCCATGTAGATATGAGGTGCCCTCCCTGTGGGTGTCTTGCTGAAATAACAACATGCAGGAATCAAATATGGAAATCAGATGGCTGGGCACTGCGGGTTTTGATATCAAAACCCAAGACTCCCGGTTTCTTATTGACCCTTATGTGAGCCGAAACCCTGCGGCTGAACCGGTTCAACATCTGGTACCAGCGGATCTGGCAGGAGCGGACAGGATTTTTATTTCCCACGGGCATTTTGATCATCTCATGGATGTGCCAAAAATACTGGCCGGAGATACTGAAAAATCGTGCCGGGTTTTTTGTTCCGCCAGGGCCGGCAGCACCCTTGAAAAGCTGGGTGTCGATAAAGACCGGGTATATCGGGTGAACCAGGACAACATTGAGGTAAGGTTCAGCCATGTAAAAGCCCGGGCCTTTTTCAGCCGCCACATTCGGTTCGACCTTCCCCTGGCGGCCGCCACCCTTGCCAGAATCCATCTTCGGTTTTTTCGTCTTCTGCCCCTGTTCACCCGATATCCCTGTGGCCAGGTTTTGAGCTGGCAGTTCTGCCTGGAGGGCAGGACCATCCAGCATTTCGGCAGTGCCGGTGCAGCACCTGTGCAACCCAAGACCCTGGCACCGGTGGATATTTTATTGTTCCCCCTGCAGGGACATACCGATATCTGCAAAATTGCCGCCGAACAGGTCCGCTACCTGGCACCCAACATTGTCATTGTCCACCACCATGACAATTTTTACCCCCCGGTTTCCCAGGACATTGATACCAAAAGATTTGTGGAACAGGTGAACCGGGAAAACCCCCGGATCCGCGTCATAGTTCCCCGGATAAATGTGCCCATTACCATATAAGTATTTGAAATCCTTATGGCGGTGCAATAAAGAACATGGCACCTGCGATGCCTGATGCTTTTTTTGATCCGTATTACCCCTTGTGAACGGTCATTTGCGGGAAAGGGATCTCAATATCGTTTTCATCAAAAGCCTCTTTTATTTTCCGGTTCAAATCACATCTGACCGCCCAGTAATCCGAGCTTTTTACCCAGGGCCGTACCACAAAATTAACACTTGAGTCTGCCAGTTCGGAAACAGCGATGTTGCAGGCCGGCTCATTAAGAATACGGTCATCAGATTTTATTATGTCTTCCATTATCCGCCATGCTTTCTCAATACTTGAACTGTATCCGATACCCACCACCAGATCAATTCTCCGCGTATCATAACCGGAAATGTTTTTGATCACATCACCGAATATCTTTCCATTGGGAACCAGAATCATGATATTGTCCGGGGTTGCCAGAATGGTGGTGAACAATTGTATTTCCTTTACAGTGCCGGCAACACCGGCGGCATCAATATAATCTCCTGCTTTAAAGGGCCGGAGGGCAAGAATAAGCACGCCGGCGGCGAAATTGCCCAAAGATCCCTGGAGGGCAAAGCCGATAGCAAATCCGACAGCACCGATAACCGCCACAAAAGAAGCGGTCTGAATACCGAATTTTGCCAAAGCCGCCAGTATGGCAAAGGCAAGAATTGCAAAATAAACAAGGCTTGCCACAAACGCTACAATAGCGGAATCCACATTGGACTTTATCAAAAGATTTCGTATGAATGTTCTTCCGATTCCAGCAACAATCCGGCCCACAATTAAAATTGTTATGGCACCGATGACCTTGAGTCCATATGTGGTCAGAAAAAACAACACCTGTTCAGCATAATTTTCCATGGCTAGTATTCCTTTCATTCACTGTGATTAAAAAAACGGTACATTTACTGATACGGAAGCATTTCAATTCAATAGGTTCTATTGTATATTATTTTATTTTAAACCCAGATACAATAATTACAATGGAAATAAACGGGGCACTTACATACGGTATATTATCTCTGCTGTCAGGCATAATCAGCGCTGTCATTGCCGTGTATCTGGCCCCTTTCTGGCGTAAATTCGGGGCCCGGCAGCTCATGCTGCTGACAGCAGCAAGTGCTGTGTGGAGCATGGCCTATGCCATGGAATTGTTAAGCCCGGCATTCTCGGTCAAACTGTTCTGGGTCTGTATGGAATATGTGGGAAGTGCGTGGATCGCCATGCTGATCTTCAAATTCATCCTTTCCATTACCGGCAGAACCCGATGGCTGACTCCTCCCGTCAATCTGCTGCTCTGCATGGTTCCTGCGGCCACCCTGGTGCTGGTTTTTACCAATGATCTGCATGGCCTCATGTGGCAGCATGCATGGACACAGAGAATGTCAGGTATTGAGGCACTTTTTTACCACAGGGGAATCGGATTCTGGATATTTCTTATTTTTTCTTACGCCCTTCTTTTCTGGGCCGCCCTTATCCTGATACAGGCTGTCTTTGTTGCTTTTCGAGATCATTTTCGCAGACAATTGAAAATCATTCTGCTGGGCATCGTCATTCCCTGGGCCTGCAACGTTGTCTATATTTTTGATTTTGACGTTCTGCAGGGCATTGATCTGACACCCTTTGCCTTTATGATCACAGGGCTGATCTTTGCGTGGGCAATGGTGCGCTATCAATTGCTGTACCTGATTCCCCTGGCACATGAAGCTGTGATGGACAGCATGGGTGATCCGGTGGTGGTGCTGGATATGGAGGACCGGGTGGTGGAACTTAACCAGGCCAGTACCAGACTGTTTGAAGTTTCAAATTTTGTGCCGGGCATGTATAAAGCCCGGGAATTGTTTTTCGATCTTTCGGATCTTGTGGACCGGCACCGGGGCCATACCCCTGTTTTTTTTGAGGCGGAATTTGCGGCCAAAGGCAATCCATGTCACTGGCACATTTTTATATCCCCGCTTCTGGGTACAAAACGGATACAAAAAGGCTGGCTGATTGTATGCCGGGACATCACGGAACAAAAACTGACTGAAATTGCCCTGCGCCAGGCCCGGGACTATGTGAAAAGCATCATCAATTCCATGCCCTCCATTCTCATTGGCGTCGATGACAAGGCCGTGGTAACCCAGTGGAACCTGGAAGCACAAAAAATGACCGGCATCAGTGCGGACAAGGCCAGGAAACGATTTCTTCCGGCCGTATTTCCCCAGGGCAGTGGCATTGTTCCCGACATTTTGGCTGCCATTGAAACCCGGAAAGTCCATAAAAAAGAAAAAACCATCCTGGTTCTCAATGACCAGACCTGTGTTACGGACATCACTATTTATCCCATCCTGTCAGACAGTCCGCCAGGAGCGGTCATCCGGGTAGATGACATCAGTGAACGGGCCAAAATAGAAGAGATGATGGTTCATTCGGAAAAGATGATATCGGTTGGCGGCCTGGCCGCAGGCATGGCCCATGAAATCAACAATCCTCTGGCCGGCATGCTCCAGATAATTCAGGTCATCCAGAACCGTTTGTCCAAGCCACTGCCTGCCAATATTGCAGCGGCTGAACGGCATAACCTGGATCTGGACCGCATCAATGCCTACATGACCGAACGGCAGATTTTTGATCTCATGGACCAGGCCATTGCCGTGGGAAAGCGTGCTGCCGCCATTGTTCAAAACATGCTGTCCTTCAGCCGCAGAAGCGAGAGCCGGCGGTCCAGCCATTTTCTTTCGGAAATGATGGATGCCACCCTGGATCTTGTTAAAAATGATTTTAACCTGAAAAAACGATATGATATTTTGTCTGTAGACATTGCAACCAGGGTGGAGGCTCAGCTGCCTCCGGTTCCCTGTGAGAAAACCAAAATCCAGCAGGTTTTTTTCAATATCCTCAAAAACGGCGTGGAGGCCATGTCTGAAGCAAAAACCTGCCACCCCTCTTTTGTGATACGCTATTTCAGGGAACGGGACATGGCAGGGGTGGAGATCCGGGACAACGGCCCAGGCATTCCCCAAGATATCCGAAAACGCATATTCGAACCATTTTTTACCACAAAGGAAGTGGGGATCGGCACTGGACTCGGGCTTTCGGTCTCATATTTCATCATCACGGAAAACCATGGCGGCCAACTGACTGTAACCTCTGCACCAGGCTCCGGCACAGCCTTTATTGTCAAACTCCCCCTGTCCTGAACCCCCTGATTGGTCCTACCACACCTCGGGATAGGCCACATCCACAAATTTTTCTTCCATCACATGCTTGTGGCCCCTTTCCATGGCTGCCAGATCCATAAACACGGATTTCAGACCGGGATCTGTGCAGTTTTCAGCCAGGCCGGTATATTTTTTCATGGCGATCTCCTCGTTTTTCATAGCCAGACCGATGGCGCTCTTAAGGTCCATGTTTTCAGTGACTTTGGGCATCTCGATGGTCTCGGACACATGAAAATCCTTTTCACAGTCAAAATTGGCGGCATCCACTTTTTTCTGGTTCAAAATGTCTGTAAGGATCTGTTCATGCCTGGCTTCTTCTTTGGCAAAACCCGCAAATACACCCCTGAGATAGTCATCTTTGATCCGCTGGGAAACCTGATCATAAAAGTTTTTGGCGTCAATTTCACTTTGAATGGCATCAGAAATTGCTGCGCGATATGCATCTAAATCCATAAAATCCTCCCGGGTCTTTCAAGGTTATTTGTATAATAATTTCTTTTTTCCAGCACCCACAAACTCCCGCAGGGAGGCTGCATGGCTGACAAAACAGGTTCATCTGATACATGGATATCTGAATCAGGGCAGAGGCGTTGCCGTATAAGCCACCCCGGCCTCTTCAGATCCATAGAGGGGCAGTTTCTGGTCTGCGGCAATATCTGATACCAGATTTGGGTTCAACAGCATGGATTTACCTGACAGCACCAGGTCCGCATCTGTCAGTGCATTTTTTGCACTATTGCGGTCATATATTTTGCCGCAGATCAACAGGGGCAGATCCGTTACCTCTCTGGTGACCTTTGCCATGGTTTTACCGGTACCAAAGGCATCTTGGGCAAAATCATAGGTGGAAACAGAAATCGCGTCAATAGGTTCTTTTGCAAACAATTGAATCATCTGCTGCCATTCTGATGCACCGGAAAACAAAGAAACCTCCGTATCGGCAATGCCCCAGTTTGAAACGCGCACCAGCAAGAGACGGTCTTCAGGCATCACCCGCCTTACCGCCTGGATCACCTCGTGGATGAACCGGTAACGGTTTTCCATGGACCCGCCATAGGCATCTGTCCTCCGGTTGGAATAGGTGGACAGAAACTGACTGAGCAGGTATCCGTGTGCACAGTGCAGTTCCAGGCCGTCGAATCCGGCTGCAACGACCCCTTTGGCGGTTTCCACAAAACCGTTCAACACATGGTCCATATCAAACCGGGTCATCTGCTCGGGCACAGGATAGGGCGCGCCGGTCATGGGATTTTCCTGCATCGGCGCCACAGGGCTGGGAGCGATCACCCGGTTGGCCGGATTGATTCCTTCATAGGCCATGCGGCCGCAGTGAAAGATTTGGCAGACCGATACTGCCCCATGGCTGCGGATCTCATCGGTCACATCCTTCCACGCATCCACCTGGTTCTGGTTCAATATCCTGGCCTGGCCGGGATAACCCTGGGCACTTTCATAATCGGTCACAATGGCTTCGTTGTAAACCAGGCCGGCCCCGTTTCTTGCACGGGTGATTAAAAACTGCAGCACATCCTCCCTGGGGATGCTGTCTCCGGATGCCGACATCCGGGTCATGGGTGCCACACCGATACGATTTTTAAGAGTGACCTGTTTGATGGTAACGGGTGAAAACAGCAAAGATGTCATTTTGATCTCCCTGGTTAAAGATGGGAACCAACGTTCTTTTGGATAAACTAAGCCTGATTTCTGGTCATGTCAATGTGGGCAATCCCATCTTCCAGATAGGTGTCGGACACCGGTACAAACCCGTGGGATTTATAAAAAGAGCGCAAATAGTTCTGGGCACTGATGGTCACATCCTTATTCGGCCAGGTCCGGGCTGTCACGGCCAGAATCTTTTTCACCAGCACATGTCCCAGACCGGTTTTCCGGAATGCAGGCGCCACCACCACCCGGCCGAAACTGACATTGGAAAACCTGACCCCCGGTGCCAGGATCCGGGCATAGGCAGCCAGGCTGCTATCCTGTGCCCTGCCGGTGATATGCAGGGTGTCTGAAAAAACATCTTTACCGTCCAGTTCCGGATATGCACAGGCCTGTTCCACCACAAACACATCCAACCGGAGTTTGAGCAGCTCATACAGCTGCTTTGCTCCCAGCCCATCAAAATGGTCTACCTGCCATGCAATCCTGTTGTCATCTGTCATTTTTTCATGCCCTTTTTTATCTTTTCCTTGATACCGCATCATCCAGACAAGTGCAAGACCTGAGATCAACGGCATCCTTCCCAGGCGGTGGAATACGATGGTATTGGTATGACCCTGACGAAACTGCTGAAAAGAGATTGACATTACCGTTAATGCCTGTGAAAATGATATTTTGTTAAGCAGGTTACATCACTGGCTGTCAGCCGGACAGGGCGTTTTGCTGGATCCATGCCCGCATGCCGGATGTATCGGCCGGCATGATAAAGGAGAACCATCCTTGAAATTTTACGAAAAAGACCGTATGCAGTCCCTGCCTGTCAGAGATGCTGTGGGGAAAATGCTGCTCCATGATATTACCCGGATCGTTCCGGATCTGTTTAAAGGGCCGGCCTTCAGAAAAGGCCATATCATTACTGAGGCGGATGTGGATCAGCTGCTGGATCTGGGCAAACAGCATGTATATGTGGCCTGCCTCAACGGCGAAATCCATGAGAACGATGCTGCGCAGCGCATTGCCCGGGCCGCTGCTGGAAAAAATATTTTGCTTTCCGATCCCAAAGAGGGCAAGGTGGGCTTTACCGCAAAAACCTTTGGCCTGCTCAAGATAGATGTGGAAGGCCTGGCACAGCTTAACAGCATACCCGAAGTCATCTGTGCGACCATGCACACCAACCAGACCGTGGAGCCGGGGCAGGAGCTGGCCGGCACCCGGGTGATCCCGCTGTCCATCGATGAAACCCATGTTATTGCAGCGGAAAAAGTGTGTGAAAAATTTTTTCCCATCATTGATATCACACCCTTTGTCCAGATGGATGTGGGGCTGGTGGTCACCGGATCGGAAGTGTTTTCCGGCCGGATCAGGGACGGATTCGGTCCTGTTGTCCGGAAAAAATTTGAAGCCCTGGGCTCCCGGATCATGGACAAAAAGATTGTGTCCGATGACATGGACATGACCGTGGCAGCCATTAAAGATTTTGTGGACAGCGGGGCAAAGTTTATCGCTGTCACCGGGGGCATGTCTGTGGATCCCGATGACCTGACCCCGGCCGCCATCAAAAAAGCCGGGGGTGAGGTGGTTTTCTACGGGGCACCGGTACTGCCCGGCGCCATGTTTCTGCTGGCCTATATCAACGATGTGCCGGTGATCGGCCTGCCCGGATGTGTCATGTATTACCGGGCCTCCATTTTCGATCTGGTGGTACCCCGACTGCTGGCCGGGGAAACTGTCACCCACAAAGAGATTATCCGCATGGGCCACGGGGGATTCTGCAGCGCCTGCAAAACCTGCCGGTATCCCCAATGCAGTTTTGGAAAATAAACATGGAACTTTCAAACCAGCAGATACTGGACTGTCTGAAAAAAGGCGCCCCCTTTGCCCTGGCCGCCATCATCAGCCATAAAGGCTCCACCCCCAGAACATCGGGTTCCCGCATGATCGTTCTATCGGACCGCACCATTTTGGGTACCATCGGCGGAGGACTGATAGAAGCGCAGGTCATGGACACCTGCCTGGAGCTTATTTCCCAAAAAAACTGCAGGATCCAGTCATTTATTCTGAACCAGGAACTGAAAAGTGGTCTGGACATGGTCTGCGGCGGCAGCCTCACGGTTCTCATGGAAACCCTTGTGCCCGGTCCTGAATTGACCGCCGTATACAAGACCCTGGTTGATTTGGAACAGGCCGGCAAAAATGGGGTGCTGGTATCGAAAATTGTTGGCACCAGCCAGCGAGATTTCACCGTACAAAAAAGCATGGTGACACCTGATGCCACCATGACAGGATCTTGTGTCATCCCCAAACCCCTGCTGGATGAGATCTGTGACAATCGGTTTTCCGGCAGTTTTCCCATCTTCCATTCTGCGGGCCTGGAAGAATTCATCATCCAGCCCATGATTCCGGCTGATACCATTTTTATTTTCGGTGCTGGACATGTGGGGTTCCAGCTGGCACAAACGGCACATCTCACGGGCTTTTCCACGGTAGTGATCGATGACCGGGAGGAATTTGCCAACCCAAAACGCTTTCCCCATGCCCGGTCAATCAAAGTAGTAATGGATTTTGCCGCAGCCTTTGACGGCCTGACCATTGATGACCATTCCTATATTGTCATTCTCACCCGGGGCCACGTCCATGACCAGACAGTTCTGGAAGCTGCCTTGCGCACCCATCCCGCCTATATCGGCATGATAGGCTCCCGGACAAAGCGGGACAAGATCTATGCCAATCTTCAGGAAAAAGGGATCTCTTCGGATGCTTTGAACACGGTCTATTCCCCCGTAGGCCTGTCCATAGGCGCCCAGACCCCGGCTGAAATCAGCATCAGCATTATCGCCCAGATCATCCAGATCCGGGCAGGGGCATAACTTCCTTTTATCCACCAGGGGTGGGTCTGCGGACAAGGTGCTGCAGGCAACATTCTGACACCCGGCCCGCATATGGCAACTATCCTTTGAATGATTTTTTTCTTGACAAGCCGCATATGACTATTTATCATATGAACAATTGTTCAATCGAAAACCTGTTACCTATGCAATAAATGGCGTGTTTCTTTATGGAAAAAACATTTGGTATTATGTATAATATTCTGGCCGCATCCTGGGACCTTTACCTGGATGTGGCCATTTTCATGCTGTTCGGCTTTCTGGTTGCCGGACTGTTGTATGTCTTTTTCAAGACAGACCAGATCAAACGCCATCTGGGCACCGGAAAAATTAAACCGGTGTTTCTGTCCGCCCTTTTCGGCATTCCCCTTCCCTTGTGTTCCTGCGGTGTGGTGCCGGTTGCGGCCGGCCTTAAAAAACAAGGAGCCAACAGCGGGGCTGCCTTGTCTTTCATGATCGCCACCCCGGAATCCGGTGTGGATTCCATTGCGGTTTCCTGGGCTATGCTGGATCCGATCATGACCATCATCCGACCGGTGGCAGGTTTTGTCACTGCCGTATCCACAGGGATTGCCCAAAATTTTTTCGGCAGTGACAAACCATCCCGGCAGGAACCTGCCAAAAAACCCGACGGATGAGGCTGCGCTGCAGACACCTGTGCAGTTGCACAGCAACATGTTACCATCCCGCTTTTACACCGCCTGGCAAAGGGATTGACATACGCATTCGGGGAACTGCTGGGTGATATTTCCAGGCCCTTTGTCATCGGTATTTTTATTGCCGGGGCCATCACCCTGATTTTTCCGGATGATCTTACCGCCCTGGCCAATGAACACAGCTTTTTATCCATGCTGGTCATGCTGGCCGCCGGCATCCCCATGTATGTGTGTGCGACTTCCTCAACCCCCATTGCCGCAGCCTTGATCATCAAGGGGCTCAATCCCGGTGCAGCCCTGGTATTTCTGCTGGCCGGCCCGGCCACCAATGCCGCCACTATCAATATCGTTAAAAATATTTTCAATACCCGGGCCCTGGTGATCTATCTGTCCATGATTGCTGTCTGTTCCCTGGCCATGGGATTTTTTGTGGACTGGATCTATGCATTCATGCACCTTTCACCCACAGCCCTGGTGGGCCAGGCATCAGAGGTCATTCCCCATGCCCTTCAACTGACAGGTGCAGTGGTTCTGACCATCCTGCTGGGGTGCAACGGTATAGTACGCCTCAGACGGATGATCCAGACCCGCCGCCAGGTCCACGCCTAAAAAAAACCTGGATGTGACACCGGGATTGACGTAGCCGGCTAAATTAGCATACTATGGGGCAGCGCTTTCTGATGATGGCGCTGCCCTTTTTTATTGGTGGCATAACTGCAACCGTATCCTATGGAGGGTTTTTTGGACATTCACCTGTCGGATATCGATAAATCCTTTGATGACAGCGGCAGCCCCAGAATTATATTTCAAAAGGCTTCCGCCCGGTTCCAATCAGGCAAATTCTGTGTGATTGTAGGAAAGAGCGGGGTGGGAAAAAGTTCTCTTCTCAACCTTATATCCGGCATTGATCTGCCGGACAAAGGAAGTATCCTGGTGGGAGGCCACCGCATTTGTACCATGACCGATACAGCCAGAACCCTTTTCAGGCGGCGGCACATCGGCTTTATCTACCAGTTTTTCAATTTGATCCCCGTATTGACTGTTCTGGAGAATGTCACCCTTATTGCCGAATTGGACAAGGCACCCAAAAAAACTTACATGAAACAAGCCCGGGCATTGCTGGAACAGGTAGGGCTCTGGGACCGGCGCCATGACTTTCCCGAGACCCTGTCCGGCGGCGAGCAGCAGCGGGTGGCCATTGTCAGAGCACTGGTCAATGATCCGGATCTGGTGCTGGCGGATGAGCCCACCGGTAATCTGGACCAGGAAACCGGTACAAAGGTCATGGAAATGATATCAGACCTGACCCGCAAACAAAACAAGACCCTGGTCATGGTGACCCACAGCCCGGATGCCATGGCCTGGGCAGACCAGATTTTTTCGGTGGGCAGCGGAACCCTGACACCCATGGACACGCACACCCATGGGTAACCATCCCCTGATTCTGGCCTGTCTGCGATACAGCCGCCGGCACCTTATGCGGACCCTGCTTCTGATTTTCGGCATTGCCATGGGGGTGGCCGGAGTGGTAGCCATCGATATTGCGAAAACGTCGGTGGAAAAATCATTTGAACTGTCCACTCAGGCCCTGGTTTCCCGGTCCACCCACCAGATTGTGGGAACCGGTCTTGAGATCCCTCAGGATCTGTTTTCCGATATCCGGACAAATCTGGGCATCCACCGGTCAGCTCCGGTAATTTCCCGCCATGTAAAAATCGCTGCATTTGATGACCGGATCGTCACTTTCATGGGGGTGGACCCATTTTCAGAAAACCATTTCAGGCAGATGACCCTCCAGACCCGAAACCTGGATCTGTCCGGGGTCATGACCGGTTCATCCGGGGTGTTTATCTCCAGAGATCTTGCACAGCAGTTCGGCCTGGACATCGGCGCCACCCTGGAAATCTCTTTTGGCAGCCGCACAGCAGCAGTTACCATTGCCGGATTTTTAGACAGCAGTGATGATACAGCAAGGCAGATGCTGAGCGGTGTGGTGGTCACCGATATTTCCCTGGCCCAGGAAATCCTTGACATGGGGGACACCATCACCCGCATCGATCTGATCCTGGACCGGGAGACAACCGCAGAAAAGATCCGGGACCTTTTGGCAGAAGGCCTGTTCCTGGTTGAAACCAATCAACAGAACCTTGCGGTGCGCGGGCTGTCCCACTCCTTTGAAACCAGTTTGACCGCCTTTTCCATGCTGGCCCTGTTCATGGGCATATTTCTCATCTACAACACCGTATCTTTTTCCGTTACCCGTCGGCACAGGCTCCATGGCATTCTGCGGGCCATCGGTGCCACACGGTCCAATATCTTTTTCACGGTAATGTCAGAGGTCATGGTGTATGCCGTGATCGGATCCGTTTTCGGGGTCCTGCTGGGCATCCTGCTGGGCAAAGGAGCGGTTCAGGCGGTGGTCGCCACCGTATCAGAAATGTATTTCACCCTGACCGTCAGCCGGACCCATATTTCCGGATTCACCCTTGCCAAGGGCTTGCTGGCCGGCATGCTGGCCGCTTTTGTATCCGGTTTTTTTCCGGCCCTTACCGCTGCCGGGACCCGGCCTGTCAGCCTCATGCACCGCACCGGATCTGAACAGGGATTCAACCGGGTGATTCCGGCACTGTTCATCTGGGGGCTGTTCCTCCTGGCGGCAGCCGGTCTGTTGATGCGGACTGTCACCCCGCATGCCGGATATGATTTTACAGGGCTGTTCATGATATTTTTCGGTGCCGCCCTGCTGACCCCCCTGCTCATCCGAATCATGGTCCGAATGTTACTGGCGGCAGGTATGGGAACCTTAGGGATAATGGTCAAAATGGCCCTGCGAAACATCATCCGTTCTTTGCGCCAGACCAGCGTGCTCATGGCCTCCCTCATGGTGGTCACATCAGTATACATCGGCATCGAGGTGATGACAGGCAGTTTTCGTCTCTCCATCATCCAGTGGGTGGATGACCATATCGGCGGCGATATCCACGTGTCATCCGCTGACCAGCTCAACCCGGGCCTGGACCCGGACTTTGTGGCAGATATCCAGGCCCTGCCCGGGATAAACGCCTTGTCCGCCTATAACATCCATCCGGTGTTTTCCCGCTCTTCCGGCAGGGTGCACCTGTTTTCCTACCGGTCGGACCAGTCGGTCAAGCGCTGGTCCTGGACAGCGGCACCGGAAGAGGAGCTGGGCGGCCTGCTGGAAAACGGATGGATCTTTGTATCGGAAATCTTTGCCCGGCAACATCATGTGCTGCCCCGGCAGGGGGCAGTGGCTGTTCTGGAAACAGACAAAGGCCCGGTTTCCTTTAAAGTGGCCGGCATTTTCAGGGATTTTTTCATGGGCGGCGGCCGGGCCGTGGTTTCCTCCCAAACCATGAAAAATTTCTGGGGCCACGATGACATTACGGCCCTGCAGCTGTTTCTGGCTTCCGGCACCCCGGCGGCACCGGTCATGGATACTATCCGTCAGCAGATTCCTTCCCAAGCCTTGATAGAGGTCAGATCCGGGGCTGACATCAAAAAAAGCATCCTGGCGGTGTTTGACAACACCTTTATCATCACTTCCGCATTGCAGATACTCACCGCTATCGTGGCGCTTACCGGCATTTTGAATGCGGTAATGGCCCTGCTGCTGGAACGTAGTCGGGAAATAGGTATCCTCAGGGCTTGCGGCACCCGGACCGGCCAGGTGAAACGGCTTTTGCTCCATGAATGCTTCTTTTACGGTCTGATCTCCGGGATCATGGCTATCCCTCTGGGAACCGCCCTGTCCTGGGTGCTGATCCATATCATCAACCAGCGCTCCTTTGGCTGGACCTATGACATGGTTATCACACCCGGCGTATTTTTCCAGGCAATCCTGCTGTCATCCGCAGCAGCCCTTGCTGCCGGGATATTTCCGGCCCTGGCCGCAGGCAGAACCCATATTCCCACCGCCCTGCACATGGAGTAAACATGCGATATTTATCTGTCATATCCGTTTGCCTGACCGTGATCCTCATGGGAATTTTCCTTCGGGGCTGTGCCCCACAGGAGGAGGACCGCATCGACATTGCACAGGCCCTGTCCGATAACCAGGACATTGACTGTTTTGAAACGGTCACCAGTCCCAGATCCCTGATTTTCCCGGAAGATGCCGGTCCCCATGAAAATTTCCGTACCGAGTGGTGGTATTACACCGGCAACCTGACCACTGACCAGGGCCGGCATTTCGGGTATCAGCTCACCTTTTTCCGCCAGGCCCTGTCCTGTGAACCCGTGACAGGGAATTCCCGATGGCGGACCCGGCAGCTGATTTTTGCCCACTTTGCCGTCACCGATACCCAAAACAAGACGTTTCATGCCTTTTCCCGCATGAACCGCCAAAGTTTAGGGATTGCCGGAAGCCAGGCGCAGCCTTTCGCGGTATGGATCGACAACTGGCAGGTCAAAGAAACCGGATCACACCTGGCCCTGGATGCCGTATCAGATGATATCCGCCTGTCTTTAACCCTGACACAAAAAAAGCCCCCCATTCTCCAGGGGGACAGGGGATTCTCCCGAAAAGGACCCGGAGCCGGCAATGCCTCTTTCTACTTTTCCCTGCCCCGGCTGCACACACAGGGCTTCATCACCATCGGAGAAAACCGCTGCCAGGTGACCGGCAACTCCTGGTTTGATCATGAATGGAGCACCACATTGCTGGGAGAGGATGTCCGGGGATGGGACTGGTTTTCCGCCCACCTGGATGACGGCCGGGACCTGATGGTCTGCCGTATCAGAAAAGCGGACGGCACATCCAACGGATTTGGATTCGGGAGCATCTCTTTTGCCGACGGCACCTATGTGATCCTGTCGGAAACCGATTTTGCCCTGACCCCCAAGGCCCGCTGGAAAAGCCCGGACACAGGTAAACGCTATCCAGTCCAATGGCAGATCCGCATCCCGGAACACGACCTGGACCTGTCAGTCACCCCGGTGATAGACAAACAGGAACATACCCATGCCTTTGCATACTGGGAAGGGGCCATGCGCTTTTCCGGCACCGGTGTCCAGGGCATGGGATACCTGGAAATGACCGGTTATTGAAATACAACGCAAGCTTTCAAAAAAGGTCATTAATGTCATTCTTTTCTCCGAGGTTATGCTTGCCACTACTTAATACCATCTCAGCATGTTTTATGACTGCTTTTTTGTGACTTTCTTTACTTGTAAATTCATGTATGGTTGTCAATGCTTCCATCAACCTTATGATTACGGCAGGACTGTTTCCTGAAAACTGACGAATCTGATTGAAGGCGACATCTAAAATACCCTCAAAGTCAAATGTGTCAGCAATAATTCTGAGATTTCCCTATCAAAGCTTCACTATGTACAACCACTGTAAGTCTTAACTGCAAAGGTGTTCATTTCTTTTTCCAGTGCTTATGTGAATCAGATTTCAAAGGTTTTCAATACTGTTAATCAGACCCCTTTTTCTGGGTAACTTCTGGATCTATGGGAAGTATCTGGCCGATATCCATGATCTTGTACCGCTCTTTGTCCAGCTGGTTGTCTGTGATATACCGGGCCAGGTCCAGGCCGGGATATCCGGCAGGTTCATCCCCCAAGTGAAACGTCCCCCACTGGGTGGGGATGAAATACCGGGCATTCAGGTCCTCAAACCCCTTGACCGCCTCAGCAATGTTCATGTGGTTATAGGCCATGAACCACCGGGGATGATAGGCGGTGGTGGCCATAAAGGCATAATCGATGCCGGGATATTTTCTGCCGATCTCCTCAAACCCCTTGAAATACCCGGAATCCCCGCCGAAATACACGGTGACATCCGGGGTGATCAGCAGCCAGGATGCCCACAAAGACCGGTTTCGGCCCTGGGTGATACGCAAAGACCAGTGCTGGGCCGGCAGACAGATAAGCCGGGTGCCACTGCCAGCGTCATATTCTTCCCACCAGTCCATCTCATGCACCATTTGTTTGTTCATTTTCTCCACCATGTTTTTCAGGCCTAACGGCACAAACACCGGAGCGTCTTCCGGCAGTTTTTTCATGGTGGTCCGGTCCAGATGATCATAGTGATTATGGGAGATGATGATGTTCACCTTCGGCACCAGACGGTTGAGATCATCCAGGGTCAGGGCCGGCGGGGTCAGCCTGGCCGGCACCAGGGCCCGTTTGGAAAAAATCGGATCCGTGAGCCAGTATGTGTCATTGATGCGCACCAGAAAACTGTTATGCCCGATCCAGAGAATAAAATCCCCCCGGGTATCTGCCAGGCGCCGGGCCGTATCCGATAGAACCGCCGGCAAAAATGCACGCTCTTCACTGGTGTAGTCTGTTTTTGAAAACAGTTTCCACCACACAACATCCAGGAAGCTTTTATCCGGCATGGGCATCCAGGGAGCAACATACCGGCCGTCATCAACATTAGGGGCATACAGATCGGCAGTGAGGGTCTGGTTCACTTCGTTTTCCCAGGATTTTTCCGAAAAGGTCAATTTTTCTTTAGGAGTGCAGGCAAAGATCATGGCAGCCATCACAAATCCTGCAAAAACCAGAACCCCACAGCCGGAATATTTGAATTTCATCAAAAAAATATCCTTTCTCCGTAAAAAATGGCTGTCAATCTGTCTCAGAACCTATATATTGAAACAGGCAAAGTCAACAGGATTTACCCAAAGCCCCGGAGCAGCTGAATGCTGATCCGGCATCCGCAATTTTGAACAAGCCCCCAGGGTGGTCTGGATCAGGACTGTCAGAGAGCCCCCATGGATCTCGGGTCTGCTGCAGGCCACCCCGGGGGGCGGGCATCGGTTAACCGAAAAGGATTGAACCGCTGCACTTTGAACCAGGAGGATTCCATGTTAACACCCATCAAGATCGGTATCAGTTCCTGTCTGCTGGGCAACCTTGTCCGGTATGACGGCGGCCACAGCCATGACCGGTTCCTCACCCAGACCCTGGGATTGTTTACCCGATATGTTCCGGTGTGCCCGGAAGTGGAATGCGGCATGCCTACCCCCAGGGATTCTTTGCGGCTTGTGGGTGATCCGGAAGATCCCCGGCTTGTGACCCGCAAAACAGGGGAAGATCACACCCAACAGATGCACCAATGGATCCAGAAAAAACTGCCGGCCCTGGAAAAGGAAAACCTGTGCGGATTTATCTTCAAGAGCAAATCCCCCAGCAGCGGTCTATACCGCATCAAGGTGTACGGGGATGACAACAAGGTAAAAAACAATGGAGTCGGGCTGTTCGCCCGGGCTTTTACCCGGCATTTTCCCAGAATCCCGGTGGAAGAGGCAGGGCGGCTCAATGATCCCAAGCTGCGGGAGCATTTCATTGAAAATATTTTTTCCTTCCAGCGGTGGCGCAATTTTCTGGAAGACCACCCCACCCTTGGCAAGCTGGTGGCATTTCATACGGAAAACAAACTGTTGATACTCTCCCACAGCCAGGATATTTACCGGCAGATGGGCAAGCTGGTGGCCCGGGGAAAACAAATGCCTCCTTCTGACCTGTTTGATGCCTATGAAATCCTGCTGCTCAAGGCCCTGGATTTGAAAACCACCGGTAAAAAGAACATCAACGTGCTCCAGCATGCCATGGGGTTTTTTAAAACAGACCTCACAGGAGATGAGAAACAGGAACTGCTGTCCAGTTTTTCCCAGTACCGGGACGGGTATGTGCCCCTTATTGTGCCCTTGACCCTGATCAAGCATTATGTGCTGAAATATGACCAACCCTGGCTCAAATCCCAGACATGGCTCAATCCCCACCCCTTTGAGTTGAAACTGAGAAATTATTTTTGATGTCCCGGGGAATACCAGATACCCTTGACATAGACGGAAAAAAGTATTTAATTGAATAAACCGGAACAACCATTGACTATTACAAGGAGATAATTCATGGCATATGATTTTAATTTGAACGAAGTGTTTGAAATGGCCATCCAGATTGAAGCAAACGGTGCCAATTTTTACAGAAAAGCCGCAGGGTTTCAGAACGATCCCGCAGATAAGGAGTTTCTGGAAAAACTGGCCCGTATGGAAGACAAACACAAAACAACCTTTGAAGCCATGCGCCAGCAGGTATCAGATGCGGAAAAAGAACAGACCGTATTTGATCCGGCAAATGAGCTGTCCATGTATCTCAAGGCCATGGCAGACTCCCACGGCGGCGAAGGCGACCCGGATATTGCCGATTCCTTTACCGGCAAGGAGACCATTGAAGAGATCATTACCACAGCCATCGGCCTGGAAAAAGAATCCATTCTCTTTTATCTGGGACTCAAGGATCTGGTCCCCCCCAAATACGGCCACGAAAAGCTGGACCATATCATCAAAGAAGAAAAACTGCACATTGCTCAGTTGAACGGGTTCTTAAAAAAAGCCAAAGCATGATATGCAGGTGTCACCCGTCAGTGCCATATACCAGGACCCTGCCCTGGCGGGTGACAACTGAACCCTGGTCTTGCCTTTGGCCTGGAAAATATTCACAGTTTAGAGATAAAATCATCCATTACATATGACCGGCACCCGCAAAAACCGTGTGGTATCCAAACTGTTTACGGAACCTTTCAATATTATTGTGCCAATATGGGCAGTCTTTCTGGTATTTGTCCTGAGCATTTTCTTTGTATTTATTCCTTCCCTTAAAACCAATCTGACAGACCAGAAAAAGGAGATGATCCAGACGCTTACCGACAGCGCTGTCAGCCTGTTGGCCGAATACCACCAGCGGGTCCTGTCCAACAAACTGCCCCTGGCAGAAGCAAAATCAAGGGCCATGGATCAAATACGATACATGCGGTACGGTGCGGATGCCAAGGATTATTTCTGGATTATTGACATGCATCCTTTCATGGTCATGCATCCTTTCCGCACGGATCTGGAAGGACAGGATATGACGGTTTTCACAGACTCACAGGGCAATTACCCGTTTCTGGCCATGGTGGAAAAAGTGTTGGGCCATGGCAGCGGATATGTCGATTATTACTGGCAGTGGAAAGATGCCCCCCACAAGATCGTTCCAAAACTTTCCTATGTAAAAGGATTCGAACCCTGGGGATGGATTGTGGGCACCGGCATATACATGGCAGATGTGCACGCTGAAATCAGCGCCACTCTCAACAATTTACACAAAATCATGACCACCATTCTGATGTTTGTTCTCGGACTGTCTGCATATATTACCTGGCAGACGATCAGGATAAGGAATAAAAAAATACGGGTCGAAAACACCCTGCAAAAAGAAAGAGAAACCCTTTCCACGATTCTGGAGAGCATCCCCCACGGTATTTCATTGATTGACAATAACGGCAGATGTCTTTATGTAAATTCCTATTTCACCAAAATCACCGGTTATACCCTTGACGACATCCCCACCAAAAAAGTGTGGTTTCAAAAAGCATACCCTGACAAAGCATACCGGAAAAAAGTGATGCAAGCCTGGGGCAAAGATATATCCAGTCAAGGAGGAAGCCATGTACGGGAATTTCAGATCACCTGCAGAAACAAAAAAATCAAATACATTGAATTTCGGTCCTGTTTTTTGGAGGACAAAAAAATATCTGTATTAACGGATGTAACCGATAGAAAAGAGACCGAAGAGATAAGCCGGGAAAAAGACCGGCTCCAGGCTGTACTGGAACTTTCCGGTGCGGTCTGCCACGAGATGAACCAGCCTTTGATGAGCATATCCGGATATTTTGAAATTATCCTGATGGATATGTCTGAAGATGACCCCCATTATCCCAAAATCAAAAAAATCCAGGCCCAGTTGGAAAGAATGGCCGGTATAACCAAAAAAATGATGCAAATTTCAAAATACCAGACCAAAGATTATTTGAACGGGAAAATACTGGATATAGCAGGAACAGCAGCTGGACCGGATAACGGCAGCAACGCCCCGAAAAAGCTATGAAGGGGTGATGTTTGAGCAATGAAATGAGAGGTGGGGTATATAATGAGACATAAGAGTCGTGAAATTCCCGCAACTCTTATGTCTCATATAAAAATTACCCGCCGGCGGTATATACAGCTCTTGTCGCGCTGCTTTTGAGGCAGGGTCCTGCGTAAGTGCCCATTGACATGGGAAAACAGATGTCACCCATTACCAGGTCTATTGGGCCAGGGCATCCAGATCCGGATTTGTTTTAATGGTCTGCTTGTCTCCTGCCAGGTGGCGGCGTGCTTTTTCCTTGTGCTTTTTTATAAGGGTCTGCAATTTATCCGAAAGACCGTCTATGGCGGAATACATGGTTTCCGCTTCTTCTGTTGCATGAATTTTAAGCTTTTCACAACTCAAATTTATCTCGGCAATATGGCGTATTTTTTCAACAGACAAAACAAGATTTGCATCTGCCGGGGCATCAAGCATTTTATCGAGTTTTTCCAGTTTTTCCTGTACATAGGATTTGAGGGCATCTGAGGATTCTATCTTTTTGAAGGTGATGGATATCTGCATACAAATTCCTCCTGTTAATGGGTTGGTGGACATATCAAAACCAGTGTAACAGAAAATGCGCACCAATGACAGCAAAGTCAATTTTTTTCAAGCCATTTTCTGTACTTGTTCCACATCATCAATTCATGTATAGTAAAATCCATTGATTTCCCATTGTCTGAAAAGGAGGCCGTCATGATCACAGCAAGCGATATCATGGAGACCAGCATCATCAGTGTAACACCGGATACGGACATCCCCAGTGCAGTGGGGATACTGCTCAACAACCACATCAACGGGGTACCTGTGGTCAATGACCAGGAAGAGCTGGTGGGTATCCTGTGCCAGAGCGATTTGATCTTTGCGCAAAAAGAAATGCCCATCCCGCCGATATTCACCATCCTGGATTCCATCTTTCCCTTGTCTTCATCCAAAAAAATTGATGAGGAATTTCGAAAAATAGCTGCCACCACGGTGGCCCAGGCCATGGTCAAGGATGTTATCTCCGTCGAACCGGACACGCCGGTGAGTGAAATCGCAAGCCTTATGGTGGAAAAGCACTTTCATACCATACCGGTGGTGAAACATAAAAAACTGGTGGGCATCATCGGCAAGGAAGATGTTCTCAAAACATTGACTTCCAATACCTGACCCCGCCACTTGTCTGCCTGCATCCGGCATAAAACCAAATTTTTCTTTACCCCAAACCATGGGAGGCCGTCATGGCATATTTTGATTTCACAAGTTTTGAAGTATCGTTTCACCAATATGTAAAATATGTCCTGGGAAAGCCCCTGGCTGAGTCCACAAAAAAAGACCAGCTCAATGCGGTTTCCTATGCTGTGGGCAAATATCTGATGGACATCAATTTCGACACCCAGGAAAGGTATGTGAAAAATGATGCCAAAAAGGTGTATTATTTGTCCATGGAATTTCTCATCGGCCGGCTCTTGTCCAACAACCTGCTGAACCTGGGAATTTTTGATGCCTGCGCCCGGTTTTTAAAAAAACAGGGTATTGATCTGGAAAAACTGGTGGAGGAAGAACAGGACCCTGCCCTGGGAAACGGGGGTTTAGGAAGACTGGCAGCCTGTTTCCTGGATTCTCTGGCCAGCCTTGACATGCCCGGATTCGGGTATGGCATCAACTATGATTACGGATTGTTCCGCCAGGTGATAATCAATGGGTATCAGCGGGAAAAACCCGACTACTGGCCCAACCGCTCTTCCCCCTGGCTGATCCGCCGTTCCGGTGAGCACTATATGCTGCCAATTTACGGAAAAATAGAAGACACCCTGGACATGAACGGGGACTACAACCCCATGTGGACCAACTGGAAGCTGTTCATCGGACGGCCCCACGATATTCTGGTGTCCGGACACGGCGGGCGCACCGTGAACCGGCTCAGGCTTTTTTCCGCCGCAGCCTCCGAAGACTTTGATATCAATATCTTCAATGACGGAGATTATATCAAGGCAGTTCGACGAAAAATCAGATCTGAAAGTGTCACCAAAATCCTGTATCCATCCGATTCCAAAGATGTGGGCAAGGAATTGCGGCTGGTCCAGGAATATTTTCTGGTGGCCTGTGCCATACGCGATATCATCCTCAGTTATGAAACCCGGCACAAAAATTATGAAAGATTCCATGAACGGGTAGCCATACAGCTCAATGACACCCACCCCTCCCTGGCTGTCCCTGAACTGATGCGCACGCTGGTGGATGAAAAAGGATTGGAATGGGAAAATGCCTGGAAGATTACAGTAAAAACACTGGCCTTCACCAACCATACCCTTTTGCCAGAAGCCCTGGAAACCTGGCCGGTATCCCTCCTGGGCAAGGTGGTGCCCCGGCATCTGCAGATTATCTTTGAGATCAACCAGCGCTTCCTTGAATCGGTGAAAACCAGGTTCGGCAGCGGCAGTGATGACATGATCGCCCGGATGTCCATTATCCAGGAAGGAGGGGAACAGCATGTGCGCATGGCCAATCTGGCCATCATCGGCAGCCACTCGGTCAACGGGGTGGCCAAGGTGCATTCAGATCTGGTCAAAACCCGCCTGGTGCCGGAGTTTTATTCTCTGTGGCCGGAAAAATTCAACAACAAAACCAATGGGGTCACCCCCAGACGGTGGGTGGTGGCCTGCAATCCGGAGCTGGCAAAACTGATCACCGATGCCATCGGCAGACGTTGGATTGCCGATCTGGACCTGGTATGGGAACTGGAAGCATTCCAGGATGATCCCGGGTTTCTGGACCGGTTCAGGGAGGTGAAGCAGACCAATAAAAAGCATCTGGCAGACTATATCAAAGACACGGTGTTTGAGACGGTGGATCCAGCGTCCATATTTGACATCCATGCCAAGCGCATCCATGAATACAAGCGGCAGCTGCTCAATGTGCTGCACATCATTCACCTGTATTTATCCATCAAAGAAGACAAAAAAAATATCGGAGCGCCCCGGACCTTCATCTTTGCCGGTAAGGCTGCACCGGGATACCATATTGCCAAGCTCATCATCAAACTGATTCACAATCTGGCCGCTGTGGTGAACAAAGACCCCGAGGTGAACCAGCAGCTGAAAATCATTTTTCTGCCGGATTACCGGGTCACCATGGCGGAACGTCTCATCCCGGCAGCAGATGTCAGTGAACAGATTTCCACAGCCGGTATGGAAGCATCGGGCACGGGCAACATGAAATTTGCCATGAACGGGGCCTTGACCATCGGCACTATGGACGGTGCCAATATTGAAATATTCGAACAGGTGGGAAAACAAAATATCTATATTTTCGGATTGACCGTGGACGAGGTGGAGGACCTGCGCCCCCGATACCAGCCCAGGGAATATCTGGAAAAAGATGAGCGCCTCAAACGGATCATATATGCCATTCGGTCCGACCGGTTCAGCCAGTCTGAACCCGGCCTTTTCCGCCCCCTGTATAACCTGCTTATGGCCCCGACAGACATGTATCTGCATTTTGCTGATTTCAGTGCCTATGCTGCTGCTCAGGAAGCCATCAGCAAAGATTTTATACAGCCCGCAAAATGGGCCACCAAAGCCCTTATGAACACGGCCCGCACCGGCATTTTTTCCAGTGACAGGACCATAAAGGCCTATGCCGGCGAAATATGGGGAATCAAATCCCAGCTCCAGGAGCAGGACCGCTGGTAAAAAAGGATCAGCGCATCTGGTTCTCCAGCACCAGAGCGGTGCGGCTGGGCAGATACAAAGGCAGCAGCTGACGGACGACATCACCATGGGCCACGGCACTGGTGAAATGCTCCTGCCCCGGGGCAAGCCGGTTCTGTCCCCCGAAACGTGCCTCGTCCGTGTCCAGGATCATCCGGTAACGCCCGGGGGGCGCATCCACCCGGTAATCAAAAAAAGACCGCTCCGGATGAAAATTAAAGACCAAAAAAAGATCTCCCCGGCAAAAGGCAATAATATTGTGGTCCTCATGCAGATAACACAGGCCGGGGCAGGTGGATGTGGACAGACCGTGTTCTCTTGCAAGCATGATCATCCGGCGGTCGAATGCATATAAATCCTTATAATACAGATCCGGATCATATTTCAACGACCACTGGCGCCGGGCATAGTGATAGGAAAATTGATTCTGCCGGGAGGGAAAATCCACCCATTCCGGATGGCCGAACTCATTGCCCATGAAATTGAGGTATCCGGCATTGGCCGTGGCCAGGGTGATCAGCCGGATCATCTTGTGCAGCGCCACTCCCCGAAAGGTTTCCATGCCGGCATGCTGCCTGTGCATGGCCGTATAAATACGGCTGCCCATAAGATGCATCATCAGGGTCTTATCCCCCACCAGGGCCTGGTCATGGCATTCCGCATATGAGATGGTGGCTTCCTCGGCCCTGCGGTTGGTGAGCTCATGCCAGAGTGTTTCCAGGGGCCAGTCTTCATCCCGGTTTTCCTTGAGCAGTTTGATCCAGAAATCCGCAATGCCCATGGCAAATCGAAAATCAAACCCATATCCCCCCTGGTGAGTCCCGGCAGCCAGACCTGGATATCCTGAGACATCTTCGGCCACTGTAACAGCCCCGGGTTTTATTTCATGGACCAGGCGGTTGGCCAGATACAGGTAGCACAGGGCATCCGTGTCCACACCCGGTCCAAAGTAATCGGCATAACTCACAAAGGCCCGATTCAATCCATGGTCTTCAAACAGCATGGAGGTAATGCCGTCAAACCGGAAACCATCCACGTGAAATTCTTCTATCCAGTACCGCAGATTGGACAACAAAAATTTTACCACCATGGGCTTTGCATAATCAAAACATCGGGAATCCCACAGCCTGTGCATCCCTCTGGGACCGTCGTGGAAAAACTGGTACAAGGTGCCGTCAAACCGGGAAAGCCCTTCCACCTCATTGCGCACACTGTGAGAATGAATGATGTCCATCAACACCTGTATGCCTTGTTCATGGGCCGCATCTATCAATTGTTTGAGTTCTTCAGGTGTGCCGAAACGGGATGAAGGGGCAAAAAATGAGGATACATGGTAACCGAAAGAGGCGTAATAAGGATGTTCCTGCACCGCCATCATTTGAATTGCATTATACCCGGCATCCACAATCTTGGGCAGGATATGGCGGCGAAAATCTGTCCAGGTGCCGATCCGCCCTTCTTCCAGGGCCATGCCGGTATGGGTTTCATAAATCAGCATGGGACCGTCCCGGCGGACAGGTTCCGGTGCCTGCCATGCATAGGGTTTTGGCGGCTCCCACACCTGTGCATTGAAAATCAGGGTATGGGGGTCCTGGACCACCCGCAGGGCTGCCGTGGGAATCCGGTCTCCATCTCCCCCCGGCCAGATTATTTTTAACCGGAACAGGTCCTGGTGAGAGAACCGGTCTGCAGGAAAGTGTGCCTGGAAAATTTCATTGTCCTGTTTGGGTACCCGGTATTCAGGCACACACTGCCAGTTGTTTTTGTCACAGAGAATAAACATGTCCGCGGCATGGGGGGCCCATTCCGTAAACATCCACTGCTGCGTTTTCTTATCAAAATGCAGGCCGAACCGCTGGTGATAGTCGGCAAAGGTCTTCAAAGAACCGGCATTTTCCCGGCACAGTTTTTCTTCCAGGTCCAATGCCGCCCGGTACCGGGACCGGATGGTATCGGCATGGGCCAGCAGTCCCGGGTCATGAAAAATACCGGGATCAGACAAGGAAGGGTCTCTGGAGCATTTTTTCATATAGATTGATATAATCCTCTGCACATCGGGTGTGGTTAAATTCCAGAACACTTTCAATCATGATCCGGTGGATCTGTTTTTCTCTTGTCCGGTTATCTGCAGCATAAAAATCCATGGCCCGGTCAACAGCCCAGGAAAGGCCATTGGCATCATGGACAGTAAATAAGAATCCATTTCCGCTGTCATTGACCACATCCAGGGGACGTACCGTATCATGAAGCCCGCCGGTATCAAACACAATGGGCAGGGTGCCGTAAATGCCCCCCACCATCTGGGGCAGTCCGCAAGGCTCAAAAGCCGAGGGCATGAACAGAAAATCCGATGCAGCAAAGGCCTGGTGTGAAAGCCCTTCATTGAATCCGCACACGGCCACACGCCGTCCCAACCCATGGAACCGCACGATATCATGGAAAGACTTTTCATAGGCACCGGATGCCACAGATACGATCTGCAGCCCCTGATCCCAGTACCGATCCACAATATCGTACATGATCTGTGCCAGCAGCTGGCAGCCTTTCTGCACTGGATCAAGGCGGGACGGCCAGAAAAATAACGGTGCATTTTCGTTTTCCTCCATATCCAAAATTTTTTGAAGGTACCGTTTGTTCGCCGCCTTAAGCCGTTTATGGTTCTTGGGGCCGTAGTTATACCGGATCAGTTCATCCACTGCCGGATTGAACTCGGGTTCTGGTGCATTGAGTATTCCTGTGGCACAACCGGCATAATATTTACCGGTCAGTTCATTTTTCAGACAGGTTTCCACAAAGGGGTGTCGGTCTTCCACAATCTCCTTTAGAAAAGTGGGGCTTACGGTATTGACATAATGGGCGGCAAACACGCCTGAGGTGAGAAAATCCACCCGGTTCCAGTCCCGGCTCTCTTCATAGTTTTCCGGAGGATTTTTAAAATACATCCACTGCCAGAAGGCTGCCGCATCAATGCCCCGGTCTTCGATCTCCGCCATGGTGGATGTCATGGTATGAATATTGTGGATGGTGAACAGGCATGGGATTTCCATCTTTCGGGACATGGCCGGAATCAGGCCCGTCATCCAGTCGTTGCAGTGGATGATATCCGGTTCCACCCGGGGAATGATGTTGTTGATGACCTCCCGCTGAAATGCCAGAGACACCTTCAGGTCCATGTCGGAATACCCGGAATAGACATTGCTCAAATAATAAAATGCCCGGTCTGCTGCCAGGTGAATACGTTCTTCATCCAGGCGTTTGCGGATCTTTGCCAGTTCCTGGCTGTGGGTTTTGGTGGTATGGCCGTCAAAAATGGATCTGTAATCGGGCAGCGCCACATGCACATCACATCCCAGATCAAACAAAGCGGAAATCAATGCCGCAGACACATCTGCCAGCCCCCCGGCTTTTGCCGAATAATTGGACCGGTCCCCCATATCTTCGGGCAGATAGGTTACCTCAGGTGTCACAATAAGAATTCTGGGTTTTTGTGCCATGTCCCTTCTCCCGTAATGTATATAAAATTTTCATCCTCTGTTACTCCCTGCCGGGCAGGGATATTGCATGATCCGATTTTATAAATTTCAGGTCAACCCGCCTCAAACCAGGTAATCAATCCCGGTGTATTGCGCAGTACGTCATCGCCTTTGGGAATCACCCGTGCGGTATACCCAAATCTGCCGGAATCCGAACAGGTAACCTGACATCCGTAAATATGGGTACCCGCAGTGCCGGTATTCTGCAGCTCCATGATTTCAGCCCGGCTGCCTTCCATTTGCCCTGTGCCCCGCAGTTTACCATGATAAATCTGCACTTCCACCTCTTCCGGCGCAAGCTCCCCCAGAAACACTTCCAGGATGATGCTGAAAGTGTCCCCCACAGCAAAATCGGTTGACGGCGTAATCTGTGGTTTGGACAAACGGATATGGGACCACAGGGCATTGAGCCTGGACTGTGTCAGGGCCAGCTCCTTGGCTTTTTTGGCGAAATTTAGGGTAAGCATTTTCAGGTTTATGACTGCCGGGATATAAAACCTGTAGGCATATTCTCTGACCATGCGGTCGCTGGAAAAATCCGTAATGGCCATTTTCATGGCGGCTTTCATCATCTGTATCCACTTCACAGGCGGATTGCCGCGTTTACGGTCGTAGAACACGGGGATCACATCATTTTCCAGGATATTGAACAATGCCTGGCTTTCCACTTCATCCTGGTAATCCGGATCTTGATAATCATCGCTGTTGCCGATGCGCCAGCCCCGGTTTTCTGAAAATCCCTCACACCACCACCCATCCAGAATGGACAGGTTAAGTCCCCCGTTGGCTGCGGCTTTCATCCCGGATGTACCGCAGGCTTCATAAGGCCTTCTAGGGGTATTCAGCCACACATCACATCCCTGGACCATATACCGGGCGATATTAATATCATAGTTTTCCAGAAACACCACCCGGTTTCGGACTTCCGGGCCCCGTGCAAATTCCACTATACGTTTGATAATGGCCTTGCCTTCATTGTCGTTGGGATGGGCCTTTCCGGCAAACACCAGCTGGATCGGATGCTCTTCATCGGTGATAAGCCGGATCAGACGCTGAGTATCCTTGAGCAGCAGCCCGGCCCGTTTATAGGTGGCAAACCGCCGGGCAAAGCAGATGGTCAGAACCCGGTGATCAAGGGCTGCAGACACTTCATCCAGCAGGTTCCGGGAAGCATTGCGCCGTTCATACTGTGACACCATCAGCTGCCGGCATTTTCTGATGAGATTGGACCGGTCCAGTTCATGAACGTGCCACAGGTCAGCATCCTCGATATTGTCAATACGGGCCACCAGATCAACATCTGACTGGCGGCCGGACCAGTCGGATGCCAGATGCCTTTCCAGCAGGTTATTCTTGTGCCGGGAAATATAGGAATTGATATGGACCCCGTTGGTGACATGGGAAATGGGAATTTCTTCTTTATGACGTCCGGGCCACAATGCCTGCCACATACCCCGGGCCACATGACCGTGCAGCCGGCTGACCCCGTTGATATGGCCTGAAAAATTTACCCCGAAACAGAACATGGAAAATTTATTATGTCCCCCGGACCAGGGCAGCTGGCCCCAGGACAGCAGCTCATCCTGGGAGATGCCGAATTTTTCAGCATATGGTGCGATATAGGGCCGTACAAGCTCCTTGTCAAATTCGTCATGCCCCGCTGCCACCGGAGTATGGGTGGTAAACACCGAGCTGCGACGGCATATCTGAGATGCACTCTGAAACTCCAGGTCATACCGGTCCATGATCAAACAGATACGCTCCAGCCCGGCAAAAGCGCAATGGCCTTCATTCATATGACATACCGTGGGAAACAGGTCCATGGCTTTGAGCACCTTGATACCGCCGATACCCAGCAGAATTTCCTGGGCTACCCTGATATCGCCGTGGCTGGCATACAGCCGGGAGGTGATATTTTTGATTTCTTCTGAATTTTCGGGTATATTGGTATCCAGCATCAGCAGCCGGATCTTTCCCACCTTTATCTGCCAGACACAGGCATGGATGACACCGTATGGTCCCGGGATTTCAATGACAAGATCCATACCCGATCCGTTGGTTATTTTCTGGGCAGGCAGGTCAAACACATCAATGATTGGATATGTTTCCTGCTGCCAGCCGTTATGGTCCAGGTACTGGCGAAAATACCCTTCCCGGAACAAAAGACCGATACCGGTCAAAGGTAGACCCAATGCAGAAGAAGCTTTGAGGTGATCACCGGCCAGCACCCCCAGACCGCCTGCAAAAAACGGCAATGATTCGTGAAGACCAAATTCCATGGAAAGATATGCCACGGTCTCCTTGGGACCCAGATCAAGCCCCTGGATCTGGGGCACATCGGAAAACATTTTTTCAAATTTTGTTTTTACCTTGCCCAGATGGCCTAAAAAACTTTCATCTGTGGAAAGTTCCTCATACCGGCGCTGGGATATCCGGGCCAGAAATGCGACCGGATTTTTTTCCACAATTTCCCATTGTATCGGATTGATCCGGCGAAAGGCATCAACCGCCTCATCATTCCAGCACCACCACAGGTTCCGGGCAAGGTAGTTCAGAAAAGACAATGGCTCGGGTATTGCGGGATACACTTTGTATATCTGTATTTCTTCCATGAATGTCATGTGCTCCTTGGGGATAATATATGTGCCACCCGGGCGGCCTCGCTCACCCCCCAGGCCTGGGCGTCACACCCCCTGGGGGTATGGGGAAAATCTCCGTCCAGAATCTCAGGGATAAATCCTGCCGCACCGGTTCTCATCAAATGTTTGCAGCTGCCCAGCCAGGCCAGGGCCGTGGTGTGGCTGTCCGGACCGAACACCTTTGCCCAGGCTTCGCAGAATACAGGGAACTGCCAGGTCCAGGCTGTGCCATTGTGGTAGGCCGGCTTTCTTTGGGTATCTTCATCCCCTTTGTATATTCCGGCATAAGGGTGACATGGATCATTGCATGCAATGCCGTTGTGAACAATGGAAAGCGGCAGGGACAGTTTCCTGTCGGCAAGGCTTCTTATCCCTCCCGGCACCAGAAGTTCCATACAGGTTTCCACGGTTTTTTGTGCCATCTTTCCTGGTTCAATTACACCCAGGGTCAGCAGCAGCAGCTGGTTGGGCCGCAGGGCATCATCAGGTAAGGCTTTTCGGGCCGGCCCTTCTCCATGGAGGCAGTCACAAAAATATCCCAACGCCTCATTCCAGAACAAGGAAACAATGGCCAGCTGCACGGTGTGAGCCT
The DNA here is from genome assembly GCA_011390635.1 of Desulfotignum sp. Taxonomy (GTDB): domain Bacteria; phylum Desulfobacterota; class Desulfobacteria; order Desulfobacterales; family Desulfobacteraceae; genus Desulfotignum. The sequence goes on from JAABSA010000005.1 coordinate 127,915, forward strand.
TTTTGCCCCATCCATTGCCGGGATCGATACTGTCCAGCAGAACCAGGGCATTGTACCACAGGGCCTGGATCTCCACAGGATATCCCTGGCGGGGAGAGCCGGCTGGAAAATTGGTGTCCATCCAGGTGAAATGGGACGGACTGTATAGCAGCTGTGTATCAGGATCAGACCGAACCCCGGTCCGGGTACCGGCCACAAGGGACCGGGCCATGGAAATCAGCACCTGTTTTACGGTCCGGCCGTCCAGATCCTGGTCAAGAAATGCCGGATCTTTGGTTTTTTCCAGCATATCCCTGCAGCAGGCAAAAAACCATAATGGCGCATCCGAAGTTTCGATATTACCGGCATCATTGCCACAGATCATGTTGGGCAGGGTGCCTTTGTCCTCAAACCGGCCAAACAGGTGCAGAATGGCCAGGGCATCGGACATGCGCCCAAGGGCAATAAGGCTCCTGCAGAAAATCAAACTGTCCCGTCCCCAGTCCAGGAACCAGGGATACCCTGCGATCACGCTTTTATCCTGTCCCCTGTCCACAATAAACGCATCCAGTCCCCGGTACAGGGCCTGGTCCAGTGAAAACCCCGGATCAAACCGGGGAAGCGGTTCCGGCAGATCCCGGTGCGGTTTCCTGTGCGTTACATTATTATCAGCCTTATGTTTTGCCGCATCTTTTTTGCCCGTCACTTCTGCCACCAGGGTGGCTGACTGCCCGCCCCGGCACTCAAAGGAAAAGTACCCCGGGCTGAAAAGATCTGAATCCGGATCCAGGCCCCGTTGTGCCTCCAGGGGCCGGTGAACCATGTACTGCCATTGTGGTTCATGGACAAAAACACCCCGGGCCAGGGTGATGGACAGGGTATGGCCTGAAGAAAGGGAAAATTCGTACCCGGACCCATGGGGTGTAACCCTTTGGGGCCAATCCGTCTCAGGCCCCATGAACGCCTTGACGGTTTCATGAAAGCCTCTGTCTTCAATGTCCGGCCTGAATATCAAGGTCACGGGCGCCTCATCCTGCAAAAACCGACTGTTGTTATTTTTGGTTTCCGGTCTTTTGACGGACAATTGAATCCGGTTGGACGTTGCAGACAGGATCAGGGTCAATTCCAGAACATAATATTTTCCTTCCGAGGTGGGCACATGGAAACGCCACAACCCGGCATTGTCATAGGAAAAAGTAACCGTCTTAAGGCAGTCCTTTGCCAGTTCTCTGGAATATCCCTGGAAAATAGCCCATATCCGGCACCGGGCCAGGACCATTCTCCGGTCCTCGGGCATGGCGGGATTCAGATTTGCCCCCAGCAGACCGTCATACCTGCTGTGCAGCTGTCCCCAGTCACCGGGAGCCCGCATCATCCCTCCGGTATTGGTGGTGCCCAACAGGGTCAAACCGGGATCTGCTGCAATTTTTTTTCTGGTGAAAGTGGTGTGCAAATGCAGGGTATCAAACGGGGCCAGATACAGAAGGGCAGCTGTTTCCACCCGGATTTTTTCAGGATAAAACAGGCGCAGGTGCAGATGACAGGGCTTGTGTTTTTTTAGGATTGCTTTGGGCATGAACAGGGCGAAAAAACCGACATCCGCCATGGGAAGTCCTTCTTCATATCCCAGAGATTGTTTTTCCCCATTGGTGAAAACCAGAATTTCCGAGCGGAACCCCACAGGGCTTTTCACCAGCAGAAAAAATCCCGGCGGCACCATGACCTGGCGCGCAAGATCTTTTGTAACATCAAACACAACGACCCGGCTTTCCTTTGAAACATGGTTTAAAGACCGGATAAATGCAATGGGATCTGCCGCCATCTGCCGGGCTGCCTGGTCTAAATCCAGGCCACTGACATCTGTATACCCGTCCCGGGCGGTCTTCACCGCCAGGACCCTGGCCTTTATTTTCTGGGTCAGCACCTTCCGGGGTATCATTGCCGGCACCTGTGCATCCCGGCCTGCATCCGCCTTCAGGGCTTTCAGGTCCTGTGGATCAGGGGTCAGGGCCATGACCTCACCGGGTGCCAGGCTGATACCGGCCAGACCCTTATCCAAAGTGGGTTTGACCTGTGCGCCGGACAAAAGATCTATCCACTCGGCACAGGTTCTGCCGACATCCCCCGGGTCCCAGGATACCATGGTGGATTTTTGCCAGTCCAGATTCACCAGTACCAGCAGGTGTTTGTTTTGGGCCGCGTTATGCCGCAGCAACGCCAGTGCCTGGGTGTCATTTTGCGCAATCAGTTCCAGACGGGTATCTTTGAAAAATGCAGGATGGGTTTTCAATATCTGGTTGAGCTGAAAAATATGGTCCACCTGGTTGTCCTTTGCCCCCCAGTTGAGGCCCGGGGATTCATGCACATTGATCTTTTGGGTGGCAAACCATTCCACGCCGTTGGCAAACCCGAATCCCCCGCATACGGAAAACAGTGCGGACAAGGCGGTGCGCATCCTGGCATAGGTGGTTGATTCCGCTGCCAGGCGGTTGTTGTCATGGGTTTCAGCATAGTGGATCATATGGCCGCAGGTTTCTGAAACATGGGTGGCAACAGGCAGATATTGCTGGATTTCCTCTCTGGTATAATTCTGGAACAATTCAGAATAGGCCCAGTTGAAATCAGCCCGGCCCAGGATCTCTTTTGTGGTACTCAGATATCCGCCAAGGCCCTCCAGAAGGAACAGGGTGTCCGGATATTCCTGCCTGACTTTGGCCACCATGTATTCCCAGGCATCTGTGGGAACCATGTACCCGGCATCGCACCGGAATCCATCCACGCCCCGGTGGCACCAGAGCAGAAATATTTGTGCCATATACTCCCACAGGCCGGTGTGGGTATAGTCCAGTTTGGTGAGATCCGCCCACACCACGCCCCAGGCACCCGGGGCCGTAATTTTGCCGTCTTCTCCCCGAACCAGCCATTCCGGGTGGGTTTGGTGAATGGTGGCAGCCCAGCCGGTGTGGTTGATGGCAATGTCCAAAAACAGGTAACCGTTATGATAATGTACGGCATCCACCAGTTCCATGAACTGCTCCAAAGGGGTGGCGGCCGGGTCAAACCGGGCCAGGGCAGGGTCCACATCCGTAAAGTTCAGGGCCGCATAAGGACTGCCGAAACGGCCCATGCGGGCATAGGTGGTGGGGGTGGGATGAATGGGCAGAAGGTGAAGGGCCCTGCATCCCAGTGTTGAAAAAATAAATCCCACCTGTTCTTTGAGATCCCTGAATTTTCCGGACTCCGGGATCACGGTGAACCCTTTGGCATCCAGGGTCTTAATCAATGGTGACAAGGGCAGATCCTCGCCGGATCCGGCACTGGATCTGGATGGGCCGAACTGACGGACAAAGGCGTTGTATATAATATTGGCACAGCAGGTGCCGGCCGGCTCCACATTCAGAATACAGTTATCCCCTTGCGGCCACACCGGAACCGTCTGATTTTCCGGAATAAAAAAACATTTGGCCTGGAAATACCCGGTCTGGTGCAATGGCAGCAGAATCTCAAAGACCCCGTCTTTTTTTTTCTTCATCTGGATGTCATACCAGGCCTCATCCAGCTTGATCTCATTTTTTTCCACCCGGTCAATGATCTCTTTTCTGGCAACCCCTGCGGTTCCCAGATTGGTGCGGACCCAGGCGTTCCCGGCAACCGCTTTGTCCAGGGTCAGGGTAAACAGCAGGCAGTCCCCGCAGAACAACACTCTGGATGTACCGGGTGACGGTGATTGCATTACGTTTGGCATAATTCTCCCGGGAGTCAGAAGTTAACTTTTTTACCTTTTTTGCCTTTTTCACCTATCCCCTGCATGTTCCATCGAAACAGCCGGACAGATTACGCAATTATATCACAACCCCGTCAGGATGACAGAAACAATTTTTTTTCCTGTATGATTTTTGTATCAATGGGCAGGCCGTGGTATGTACCGCAAACGCAAACGCGGTGAGCCGGGCGCGGATGACCGATCCTGAAATGAAAATCCGCCAGCCGGGAATAAAATTCTTCATACACGGCGAATTCGGTTTCCAGGGACACCCGGCAATGGTCTGTCAGGTTGAAGACCCCGGCGCTGTGATGCACCAATAAATAAAAGCAGGCTGCCGACAGAAACCGGCAATCATGGGTTAAAAACAGCTGAGGATAAAATTTGGATATATAAATGCCCCTGGAAAACCGGTCATGGGACAGAATCAGGTTCAGAGATACCAGGTCCCGGGTTTTCACATCCCAAAGAAAATATTCCATGCAGGTATCTTCCCTGGTACAGGTCAGAAAATACCGTTCCAGAAGCCGTTTCACCTGAGTTTCCATAAACACGGGTATAGCCGGGACCGGATCCGCACAGGCATTCATGGATAGCAACTTTCCCCATCCTTTTTTTCAGCCCTGCCCCGGCCTGCAGGTCCGGGGTCTTCGAATATTGTCACGCCCCTTGCAAAAGTATCTGCCGCATCTGTCAGTCCCAGGCAGTGATCCATTGCAGACACAAGTTCCAACCGGCCGGTTTCCAGATGCATGCGGGTGCACACCGCCTGCACCACGTCCCGGGCCAGAGTATACACATAATTTGGGGCAGACAGACAGGGAATTTCCGCGTTTTGATTGCCGGAGATAAAAGCGGTTTCACAGTCACTCCTGTTCAGGGAATTCCAGGTTCTGCAGATAAAAGGCCGCTGATCATAAATGGAACAGACATGGTGCTTTAGAAAAATGCAGGGGGTCTGGTCCTTGATCGCCACCCGCTGGGCCAGGGACCGTCCCCGGGTATATGTAAGATTGGTGCAGATCCGGTTTTTCAAACCTTGGATTGCTGCCGGGCTGAAATGTTTGCGCACATGGGCACAGATCACAACCGCTTCCAGGGGTATCACATGGATGCGGGAGTGGCAGCAGAAGCTGCACCCGCTGGCACATTCCGGTGCCGGCGATTGGCATGTTCCGGCTACGGAATCCAGTACCTGGGCTGCTGCAGCCAGAACCTGCCGGATAATAGGAAACAGGGCATTAGATGTACCCACGGCTTGTGTTTGCGCCGCATCGGCGATCTGAAAAAAATAGGCGGACAAAGCATCCGGACCGGCCTGGTTCTGATCCTGCATTTTGTCTCCTTGATGTGTAAGACAGGCAGCGATCTGCTGAATCGGCCAGAGGGATGTCTGGAGCTTACAGGTTGTTTATGCTGAAAATATTACCCTATTCAGGATCTTTGGTCAAGCAAACAAATGGGGGAAGAAGGGTCATCCATGACAAGCACCATTTTCATCCGGCAATTGGGTCATGGAATTACATCTTTGTGATATTGTATAAAATTGAATTTTAAAAAAAGAAGCCATTTTAGGTATTTACTGGATACAAATAATGAGAAAGAATTCCAACGGATTGACCGGTTAAAGGTTGAGAATTGGACCAAACAGGGTGCACCGAACAAATAAGGATAGATTGTGTAAGGAACGAACCATGCTCTTATCCGGTTGTCGAACTATCGTGGAAATAATGACTTACTGATCACACCCCGGTAAAGATACCGGGACAAAAATTTCAATGCGGTAATACCTTGTACGGCATCGACACAGTCAACGATCTGTTTTATGCATGTTTTACAATCCGGACGATCTCTTCGGCCAGCACCTGGGAAGCGTCAATGGTGTCAAGGGGCAGGTCCCCGCCAAGGGCGCTCAGCTCCGTACATGCCACAATGGCCACGCGTACGCCATCATTCCTTAAATGATCACAGACCTGGACATACTGCCGGTGGAGATCCGGGGAAATGCGGCCGGTCTTCACCTGCCGGATGATGCTGAATAGCAGGTCCTGGTGCTCTGCGTCCGGCCAGACTTCCGTCATTCCCAGCATTTCAAACCGCCGGGTATAGAGTTGGATGATGGCCACGGCAGGAGAGGCCAGCATCCCGATTTTTTTCTCTTTGCCGAACCGGGTTTTTAGCTGTTCCACCACCCGGTCGACCATGTTGACCACCGGTATGGTTACCGCCTGCTGCACTGCATCATAATAATAGTGTGCCGTATTGCAGGGAATCACCAGAAAGTCGGCTCCCCAGGTCTCCAGGCGCCTGGCCATATCTGCCATGACCGGCCCGGGGTCTTCTCCGTCGCCTTCAATAATGGCCTTGATCCGGGAGGGCACCTTGGGGTTGTTGTCCACAATGCACCGGATATGGTCCTTGTCATCTGTAGCCGGGGTCAGGCGGATGATGCGCTGCATCAGATCCACCGTGGCCTCAGGTCCCATCCCGCCGATGATGCCCACGATTTTTTCCCGGGTCTGCGTCATGTGTCTGCTTTCTTCTAAGTAACTCATTTGAGTTGCTGGTCGGTTTGGTGCCGGGCATTGCCAGGCAGGTGCGTTTTTAAATGTCTGTCCGCTGCGCTGCAATGGAACAGCAGCCGCCCTGGAGTGCAGGGGCAGCTGCTGTTCATGCATCTTTATACCGACTGTTTTTGACGGCTGTTCCTGACAGCTATTTTCGAAAGGTGTCCATATAGGCATACAGGGCCGGAGATCCGCCGGTATGGAGAAACAGCACCTTTGCGCCGGGTGTGAAATGGTCTTTCCTGATCAAATCAATCAATCCGGCTGCGGTTTTGCCTGAATAGACCGGGTCCAGGAGAATCGACTCGGTCTGTGCAAACAGCTTTACCGCTTCCACCATGGCATCTGTGGGGATCGAATACCCCGGCCCCACATACTGGTCAAAGCACACAAACGCATTGCGGTCAATGGCAGTGTTTATCCCCAGTTTTTCTGCTGTTTCAAGGGCCAGTTTATATACGATTTCCTCCTGAACATCCTTTTTTCTGGACACATTGACACCGCTGACCGGGATATTGCTGCTGGCACCCACCATACCAACCACCATGCCGGCATGGGTGCCTGCAGATCCGGACGGCACAACAATATGATCAATATTCAGGTGCATGTCATTGAGCTGTGTCATTGTTTCGGCAGCACACGACACATATCCCAGGGCACCGATGGCATTGGAAGCCCCCCCTGGAATGATATAGGGATGTCTGCCTTTTGCCTCAAGTTCAGCAGCTTTTTTCTCCATGGCACCCATCATATCGGTTCCACCGGGCACCACCGCGATGCTTTTTACCCCCATGAGTTCAAACAAAAAATTGTTGCCGCTGGCCTCTTTTTTATAGGAGCCTTTCACCCGCTCTTCTAAAACCAGATGGCAGTCAAGGCCTTCTTTCACCGCCCATGCCAGGGTCAGGCGGCAGTGGTTGGACTGCACCGCACCGCAGGTGATGATGGTGTCCGCCTTTTTTTCCATGGCATCGGCAATGCAGAACTCCAGTTTTCGGGTTTTGTTGCCCCCGCCTGCACCGGGAAGCAGGTCGTCACGCTTGACATACAGGGTGACATCCTTACCAAGACGTTTGCTTAACGCCGGCATGGGCTCGATGGGCGTGGGGGTGTGAATGTATTTTCTTCTGGGAAATTGTGCAAAATTCATGGGGGTATTCCTTTTTGTTTAAATCAGGGTTTTGGGTAATAAAAAATATCGTATATGTCTTATGCAGCGTCCCGGGGCAATATCTGATCAGCCACATCCGCAATTATCTGTGCGATCTTCCCGCAGTCTGCCAGATCAAAGGTCAGCGGGATTCTCATATCGCACATTTTAAACAATACTCTGTCAGTATTGGGCAATTGGGGCAAATTGTCAAAATATTTCCAGCTGGTATAGGCGCTGGTGAACCCCACCGGCTTTTTGTTGCCGAACCATTTGAGTTCAACGCCCCGGGCCAGACAGGTGTCCAGAAACTGCCGGATCACGGTTTCATTATCCGTATCCAGCGTGAACTGAATGGAACTGCCCACATACTGTTCTTTCGGGTCCCGCTGCGGACAGTGAATGCCCGGTATCTGGTTCAGGCGGGATTCCAGCAGGCGGTACCGGCGGTTCCACCGTTCGCACTGGGCATCAAGGGTCTGTATCTGGGGCCGCAATATGGCGGCCCGCAGGTTGTCCATGCGGCAGGAGTAGTTGGGAACGATCTCTCTTATGGCATCAAACACCGCATCATCCGGTCTGGAAAGGTGCCGGTCATAATTCATGTATGACCCGGAATAGATGATGGCCTTTGCAATGAGGTCCGGATCATCGGTCACCAGCAGGCCGCCTTCACCGGAATTGATGTGCTTATAGGTCTGGGTGCTGAAACAGGCTGCGGCCCCGAAGGTGCCGGATAACCGCCCGTTCCACCTGGCCCCCATGGTATGGGCGCAGTCTTCGATCAGGGTAATATTGTTCTCTGTGCAGATATCCACGATTTTATCCATATCAGCAATGTGTCCCCGCATGTGGGACATCATGAACCATTTGACATCTTCGGGCTTTGCCTTGGCAGCCAGATCATCAAAATCAATGGTATAATCATCGGTGATCTCCACCAGCACAATCTTTGCCCCGGCATTTTCAATAGCACCCGGAACCGGGGCCAGGGTGTATGCATTGCACAGTATTTTTTCATTTTCCTTTACCCCGGCACTTTTCAGGGCCAGGTACATGGCACTGCCGCAGGAGGCACAGGCCAGGCAGTATTTTTTTCCCATGTACCCGGCAAATTCCTTTTCCAGCAGCGCAGCCTGGGATATGCCATCTTTGCCGACATTGTACCGGTGAATCCGCCCTGATTGCAATATGGTGACAGCCGCTTCTATGGCCTGGTCACCAATGGATTCCTGACGGGTAAAACTTTTTGAAAAAACAATTGTCTGTTCTGCTGGTTCTGACATGTTAACCGACTCCGGATTACGCAAAAGTATTATGAATAGTGTTTCTGGGAGTAAACCTTAAAATCCCTTTCCTGGTCTGGAAAAAATTTTTTCAACCGCCAGTCACAGGCCCGTGCATGGCCCTCCATGCCCTCCACCCGGGAAAGCCGGGATGCCCGGGCACTCATCTCCTCACAGGCCTGCTTTTCAATTTCCTGGTAGGTGTAAATCTTCAAGAACTTGTGCACATTCAGCCCGCCCGAATAATACCCCGCCTTTTTGGTGGGCAGGATATGGTTGGTACCGGAACACTTGTCTCCATGGGGAACCGTGCAGTATTCTCCCAGGAACAGGGACCCGTAAGATTTCAGATTGCTTCGCCACCAGTCCATATCCCGGGTCATCACCTGGATATGCTCAGCCGCATACTGGTCACTGACAGCAGCCATCTCTTCCCGGTTTTCGCACAGAATGATTTCACCATAATCCCGCCATGAGGAGGCCGGCACATCCGGATCCGGCATGTCTGCGATCACCCGGGGCATGATCTTGAGCACCTGTTCTCCCAGTTCCCTTGAATCGGTAAACAGCCAGACCGGGGAATCATATCCATGTTCGGCCTGGGATACCAGGTCCACGGCGATGGTCATGGGATCTGCAGTATCATCGGCAATGATGGCCGACTCTGTGGGACCGGCAAACACATCTATGGCACACATACCGGATCCGGCAAGGATCGCCTTTGCTTCTGCCACATAGGCGTTACCTGGGCCTGCAATGATGTTGGCCGGCTGCCCGGTAAACAGCCCGAATGCCATAGTGGCAATGGCCTGCACCCCGCCCATCTCAAGGATGATGTCTGCGCCGGCCGCATCCATGGCATAGGCCACGGCCGGATCGATACTGGTCCCCCGGGGCGGTGAGGCTGCAATAACGGTCTTGACCCCGGCCGCTTTTGCCGTGGCCACACTCATGATGGCGGAACAGGCATGGGCAAATCTTCCCCCGGGCACATAACATCCGGCCGTATCCATGGGAATGATCCGCTGCCCCAGGCGCACCCCGGGATAGGCCCGGGTTTCAAACTCCTGAATACTGTCTCTCTGGGCCTTTGCAAAGGCGGACACCTGTTTGTGGGCAAATTGGATATCTTCTTTGACCCGTTCCGGGACCGTGTCGATCAACTGCTGTTTTTTTTCATTAGTGAGAATAAAATCATCTTTCCAGTTATCAAACTTCAGTGCCAGTTTCTGCACTGCTTTTTCCCGATCTTTTCTGATCTCATCCAGCAGGCCCTGGACAACGGGCCGAATCTCTTCGCTGTGGGATTCAGCGCTCTTTTCGGCTTTCTTAATATGTAACATGATTATGACAGTCTCCATTGATTGTTGATTTTATACACATCGGAACGCAGAGCAGGTCTGGTTTTGGGTCTATCCTTCATAGCGTTAAAACAAACAGGACCCGCCGAAACCTGCCCGGCGGATTAATACCCGAAAACCTTGGGCAGCCAGAGGCAGATCCCCGGAATATAGGCCACCAGGAATACGGCAATTATCTGCACAAACGAAAACGGAATAGCCTGAACGGAAATCTCCTCGATGCTCACCTTTCCGATCCCGGATGCAATGAACAGGTTTTCCCCAAGGGGCGGAGTTTCAAACCCGATCTCACAGCACATGACCAGAACAATGCCAAAATGGATGGGATCCACCCCCAGCGTGGTCATGACCGGCAGGAGTACCGGCGTGACCAGCATGATAGTGGCCAGGGTTTCCATAAACATGCCGATCAGGATCAAAAAAAGAATAATCAGGGCCCAGATGATATAGATATTGCCGGTCAAAGCCAGCAGCCATGCCGCAATGGCATCGGGTATCTTGTACTGCACCAGGAGCCGGCCGAATGCCTGGGCCGTGAACAGGATGATCAAAACCCGGCCCGACAGCCAGGTGGTGGCGTCCAGGGATTTGAAAATGGACCGCAGTTTCAATTCCTTGTAAATAAAGATGCCCACAAACAGGGTATAGAAGATGGATACAATGGCGGCTTCCGTGGGGGTAAAAAATCCGGAATAAATCCCGCCCAGAATCACCACCGGGGCCATAAGTGCCCAGAACCCCTCTTTGATGGTGACCAGGGTGTTTTTCAAAGACCAGTCTTCCTCATCCCCCTTGTATCCCTTTTTTTTGCTGATAAAATAGTTGAGGCCGATAATGCCCGCGGCGATGAGAAGGCCCGGGATTACGCCGGCCACAAACAGCTTGGTGATGGACTCACTGGCCGTGACCCCGTATATGACCATGGGAATACTGGGCGGAATTACGATGCCCAGCCCGCCCGAGCTTGCGGTCACTGCCGATGCATAGCTTTTGTCGTATCCCCGTTTGATCATGGCCGGAATCATGAGCATGCCCACAGCGGCCGTGGTGGCCGGACCGGACCCGGATATGGCCCCGAAAAACAGGCAGGCCAGCACCGTGGACGAGGCAAGCCCCCCGGACATTTTCCCGGCCAGGGCCTCGGCGATCTTCACCAGCCGTCTGGAAATACCTGAGCCCTGCATCAGGGCACCTGCCAGGATAAACGCGGGAAGCGCCATGACCGGAAACGAATTTACTGAATTGTATGCGATCTGAACCAGGGTGCTCACATCCTTGCCGATGGACATGAACGCGGCCATGGCCGCCATTCCCAGGGCAACAGTAATGGGGGCGCCGATGATTAAAAGAATGCCGAAAGCACTGAACAAAACCGTTGAAATCATGGAGTGCCTCCATTCCCCTCAGGTTCAATTTTCATATCCCGTTTGATGTCATCCATTTCAGAGGACACATCATCCACATCCAGGATCTCCTGCTTGTAGACATACCGTAGGATATTGACCTGGATGATCCGGATGCTCATGAGAACAAAGGTGACGGGAAAGAGCATGTAGATATAATGCATGGGCAGATCCAGGGCCGGCGAGTGAAACGGAAACTCGATCATGCCCTGGATCACCTCGATGCTCTTGACGGTCATGACCGCATTGAACAGCAGCCAGATTCCGTCCGCAACGAGCTGGGATACCTGCCCGACGATTCTGGGTAGAAACTTGAACTGAAAGGTCACCCGGTTGTGAGCCCCCAGACGGGCCGCATAGGAAGCCCCCAAAAAAGCGAACCAGACAAAGGCGAACCGGGATGCCTCCTCACTCCAGGTCAGCGAATTCTGAAACACCGTCCGCATGACCACTTGAATGAACAAAAGAACGACAAAGAAACTCAATAAAAATTTACACAGATATCCCTCGATATTGTCCAGTACACCAATAATGCTGCGGCTCATGCGGCGCAGGTCCATGTCGCCCCCTCCATCCTCTTGAATAGATTTTAAAGGTGCCCGGTTACGGGCACCGCAGGGTTCAAAAACATCTGATCACAACCTGGTTTCAGTTGCCTTTTCTGAGTTTCTCCGCTTTTTCAAGCTCAGCCACCACTGCCATGACCGCTTCCTTTCCACCAACCCGGTCATAATATTTGGGCCACACCTTCTCCTTGGCCACTTCGATCATTTTGTCTTCATCGGAAAATTCACTGTATTCCATCCCGGCTTCGATCATTTTCTTGAGGGCGTTCTCAGATTCCTGCATCTGGAAAAGCACGCAGTACTGCTGTGCTTCAATGCCTGCCCGGACCAGGATATCTCTCAATTTTGGATCCATGCTCTGAAAATGCTTTTCACCGATGATCATGGGCTGCAATGAAAACTGGTAATGCAGCGGGGTGATATAGTCCTGAACTTCATGAAATTTCATGGTGTAGTTGACGATATAAGGATTGTCCTGGCCGTCCACCACCCGCTGCTGCAGGGCCGTGAATGTTTCCGGCCATGCCATGGGGGTCGGGTTGGCACCCCAGGCTTTGTAGGATTCGATCATCAGCGCGTTCTGGGGAGTTCTCACTTTCAGCCCCTTGAGATCCGCCATACTGGTGATTTTGCGCTTGGAATTGGTCAAATGCCGGAAATTGGAATAGGTCCAGGCCATGACACGGACCCCGGCCTCTTTGATCAGGATCTCATTCCACTGATGACCTAGCTTGCCCGTAGTGATGGTCACGGCATCATCCATGCTTTTGATGACATAGGGAAAGGTCAGGATATTGATCCTTTTGGAAAACGGGGACAGGTTGGGCACCGACAGCATGCACAGATCCAGTTCTCCGGTCCGGGTGTTCTGGAGCATTTCGGTTTCATTGCCCAGGGCGCTGCCCGGAAACAGCTGAATCTCGACATCACCGCCGGTATACCCTTCCACCAGGTACTTGAACTGTTTGGCAATGGCCCCCTGGTCGGAATTGATGGGATCCCCGAATCCCAGTTTAAAAACCTTTCCCGCCAGTGCCTGGGACGGCACCATCAACCCCATTGACATCACAGCCACAATTAAAAACAGAAACAATTTTTTCATGATAACTCCCCCTTGTGTTTGATTTTGACCTGCATTTTGTTACTATAATAGTAACACTAATTCTATAATTGAATTTAAAAGAGAAATTTATAAATGTCAATAGCTTTTTTAGAATATTTCAAACACATTTTTATTCCCTGGTGACCCTAAATATGGTATGCCCTGTCCTGAGTGATATATCAGAAATATTGCAACATTTTTTTCTTGGAACCCGACATTAACCAGGATGAACGATGCCCAGTAAACAAGACCAGTATTTTTCCAAAACCCTGGAAAAGGGACTGTCAATCTTAAACCTGTTCGGCCGGGAACACCCCTCCCGGTCCCTGACGGAAATCTCCACCCTCACGGGCATCAACAAAACATCCACCTACCGCATGGTCAACACCCTGATTCAGCTGGGATATCTGCGAAAAAGCCTGAACGACAAATCCCTGCGGCTCGGCCCCAAAGCATTCTCATTGGGTCATGAATGCTTCCATGGGTTTGATGTTTACCAGGGCATCAAGCCCATCATTGACAAGACCTTTTTCGAGCATCACATCTCCATCGATTCCGCACTGATTGACGGGTATAAACTGATTTCCCTGTACCGCCGGGAAATGCCCAACCTGGTATCTTTTCACCTGCCGTTGATCATGGATGAACTGTATGCCCGGGCCATGGGAAAAATCGTGCTGGCCAATCTGGATTCGGCCGCTCTGGACAGCTATTTTTCAACCCTTGAACCGATAAGGATGACCCCCCGCACACTGGTGGATATCCAGGACATAAAGGCCGATATCAAAGCAACCAAAACCCGGGGGTATTCCATCAACAACATGGAATATATCGCCGGTGTGATCAGCATCGGCGCTCCCATGATGAACCTGACCACCAAATCGGTGGTGGGGGCGGTGAGCCTGGATTTCCCTTCAAAAGACTATCCCCTCGAATCCATTGAGCAGCAATACATCGGGGTGCTGCTCACCCTGGCCGGCGAGGCATCCGACCTCATCACCAATGCCGGAATCAGAAGTTAACTTTTTTCACATATTGGTATTGTCTCAGCAGTGATTGGTGATCAATCCTGATTCAGGATTGAGAGGGAAGGGGCCGGCCAGGCAGGCGCAGTGTTAAAAAATGTCCAAACCCTTTTACAACCCAAATGGGGGCCTGGCCGTGCTTGAATTCAAAAAAATCGACGGCCCTCCCGGCCCGCCCAAACATATCCGGCTGTCTGAAAAAAAAATGGCTGATCTCATCAAGCTTGCGGTGTTTGCACCCTCCGGCACCAACAGCCATGCCTGTACCTTCACCTGCATGGCATCCCGGTCCGAAGTCCTGGCCGTGGGATATCCCGATGAAACCTATCAGCGCATCACCGGCCGGAAAAAACCGACAATAAGATTCTGTTAACTTCACAAAATACAAATAACCACTGATATTTTCATGGCGAAAACCGCACAGGCATGGTATCTCCCCTGTCAAAATGGTAAGCTAAGCCGGTTGTTCAACAAAAACTGATAAAATGGTTACCAAGGAGAGACCCATGAAACCACTTGATACAGCCTTTATAAGAAGCCAGTTCCCGGCATTTGCAGAACCGTCTCTGGACGGATGGGGATTTTTTGAAAACGCCGGCGGTTCCTATACCTGCCGCCAGGTGATTGACCTGCTGGGCAGCTATTATACCCGGACCAAAGTGCAGCCCTATTACAACTACCCTGCGTCCCAGCAGGCCGGGACAGCCATGGATGCGGCCTACACGCAGCTGGCCGCCTGGCTCAACGTCGGCGAAGACGAGGTCCAGTTCGGTCCGTCCACCACCCAGAACCTCTATGTCCTGGCCCACGCGTTCCGGGAACTGTGGAACACCGGAGATGAAATCATCGTGTCTGCACAGGATCACGAGGCCAATGCAGGATTCTGGCGGCGCCTGGAAAAAACCGGCATCATCATCAAAGAGTGGGGTGTGGACCCGGACACCGGCATACTGAACCCGGCTGATCTGGATGCCCTGCTGTCCCGAAAAACCCGGCTGCTGGCATTTCCCCACTGCTCCAATGTGGTGGGCCATGTCAATCCGGTGGCAGACATCGTATCCAGGGCAAAGGCTGCTGCGGACGTGTGCGTGGTGGTGGACGGGGTGGCCTATGCCCCCCACGGCCTGCCGGACATCGGCTTTCTGGGGGCGGACATCTACCTGTTTTCCCTGTACAAGACCTGGGGGCCGCACCTGGGGCTGATGACCATCAAAAAACAGGTCATGGAAGCCCTGCCCAACCAGGGCCATTTCTTCAATGCCCATCTGGACCGGAAAAAAATGATGCCGGCCGGCCCGGACCATGCCCAGATTGCTGCTGCCGCCGGGGTGGCACAATACCTGGAAACAGTGTATGACCACCATTTTTCCAATCCTGCAGATACGCCTGCTTCGACAGACCCGGCAGAAAAAGGCAGACAGCTCAAACAACTGTTTCTGGATCATGAAACCGCCCTGCTCACCACGCTTCTGGACTGGCTCAAACAGCGCAGCGATATCCGGATCATCGGCCCGCAAGATCCGGCGCTGCGGGCCCCCACCGTATCCGTTGTGCCCAGAGACAAATCTTTGCATGAGGTTTTTGCCGCCCTGACGGAGAAAAAACTGATGGCCGGTCAGGGACATTTTTACGGAGTTCGCCCGCTGCTGGGCATGTGTATCCCCATCGAGACAGGAGTGCTGCGGCTGTCGTTTCTGCACTACACCACCACTGATGAGATCCATCAGCTCATTGACGGACTTTCTTCAGCCCTGGATTGAAAAATGAATATACCATTTTCCAATCACCATTTGATCACCCGGGAACGGGACGGAGAACTCACGGTCTTTGGGCCTGGTGTCCGGCACGGGGTTCAAAAAGAAAAGCGCCTATGCATCCACGGTGTCCCATGACTGCCACAACCTTTTGGTGGTGGGAACAGATGATGCAGCCATGTGCCTTGCCGCCAACACCCTGATCGATTCCAGAGGTGGCATTGCCGTGGTGAACAGCGGCCGGGTAATTGCCCACCTGGCATTGCCTTTCGGCGGCCTGATGAGCCTTGGACCCATGGAAACAGCTGCCAAAACAGTGTGCGACATTGAAGCCGCCATGCAGCAGATCGGATGCCCCCATCCCGCCTTTGAAATGACCATGATCCTGATCGGCCTTGTGGTACTCGGAGAGCTTCGGCTGTCCAACCGGGGTCTTGTGGAAATGAAAGACGGCAATCCCCCGAAGCTTGTGGATCTGTTTGTGTCCTGATACCGCTGCGAATGCACCGGGAGTGATCTGCCGTAAAACTGAAAGCCATGGACAGAGCCAGTTACCTACACTTCAAACCCTTTGTGGCAATTGGTTGTGTGAAGGCCGCTCGGCGTTTCCTTTACGAATGCCGGTGGGACTTCTTTGCTACAGATTTCCATAACATAGGGGCAGCGGGTATGGAAACGGCAGCCTGACGGCACATTGGACAGACTGGGCAGATCTCCCTGCAGAATAATCCGTTTTTTACCCCGGTTATGGGGATCCGGCCGGGGGATGGCCGAGAACAAGGTCTGCGTATACGGATGAGCCGGGTGGGCGTAAAGATCTTCAGTGTGAGCGGTTTCTATAATCTGGCCCAGATACATGACACCGATACGATTGCAGATATGTTCCACCACAGCCAGATCATGGGAGATAAAAACATAGGAGAGAGACAGCTTCTCCCGCAGATCCACCAACAGGTTGAGCACTTGGGACTGGATGGAGACATCCAGCGCTGAGACCGGTTCATCTGCCACCACCAGCATGGGATTGAGGGCAATCGCCCGGGCAATGCAGATACGCTGCCGCTGACCTCCGGAAAACTCATGCGGATAACGCTCCATGGTCTCCGGATCCAGACCAACGATCTGGAGCAGGTGGCGGACTGTGTCAAGGCGCTCGTTTTTCGTGCCGATACCGTGGACTTTCAAAGGCTCTGCAATAATTCGGCCGATTTTCTGGCGGGCATCCAGAGATGCCATGGCATCCTGAAAAACCATCTGCATTTTTTTCCGGGCCCGGCGCAGATTTTTCGCAGAAAGGGAGAGAACAGGCGTTCCGTCCAACATTACTTCTCCGTGATCCGCTTCTATCAAACGCAGGATGAGCCGGCCCAGCGTGGACTTTCCGCAGCCGGATTCCCCGACAATGCCGAAAGTTTCTCCTTCGTGCACCTGAAAGCTGACATCATCTACAGCACGGACAACGCCTTTGCCTCCTTTCAGCGGAAAATATTTTTTCAGATTTGTAACGTCAAGCACCGGTGTTTTCATCATAAGGATTCCAGCAGGCAATAGTATGTCCGGAGACCGGGTCCGGTGTTTTTAAAGATTGAAGGAGCGGTGTTTTTTGGGTACACGTTTCTGTTTTTCGGAGACACCGGTCGGCAAAATAGCAGCCTGCCGGTCGGTTGTCCGGCGCATTCACCCCAACCATGTCCAGCAGTTCCGCACTGCGCCGTCTGGCGTTTCTTCCGGTCAGGCCCTGATGAAGCGTTAACACCTCTCCAATCTGGTATCCGATGGAAAAACATGGGTTCAGGCTGGTCATGGGGTCCTGGAAAATCATGCCGATGCTGTTACCCCGAATTTTACGCATGGCCTTACTGCCAAAAGTAAGCAGATTTTCTCCCTCAAACAGGATACGCCCTTTTTTTACGAACGAGGGTGGTGCAGCCAACAGGCGCATGATTGACATGGCCGTTACACTCTTGCCGCAGCCCGATTCTCCTACCAGCCCCAGGATGGCCCCTTTTTTGATTTCAAAGGAGACATCCTCCACGACGGTGATAGGGTTGTTTTCCGTATAAAACCCCAGGGAAAAGTCCTCCACCCGGAGAATGGAGACGCAGTTGGCCTCAGGTATGGAGGACGCAGCTGTATGGTATCTGCTCATCAATCATCAAATACGGATTTGGGAAAATTGAATGACACCACCCAGTTGGGCATGTCCACAATCTCTGTAATCCGTAAAT
>JAABSA010000060.1:0-15112 GCA_011390635.1 Desulfotignum sp.
GATGACGCCATTATTTGGTATGATCAGCAGTCTGAAGGTTTGGGAAAACGATTTAAAAAAACAGTTAAAGATAGTATTAAAAAAATAAGGAATAATCCTGAATGGTACCTGCAGGAGTCAATTGATCTATATAAAACCTACATACCCAAATTCCCATATAAAATTCTTTTCACAGTAGAAAAACACGAAATTATAATTTGGGCAATTGCCCATATGCATAGAAAACCCTGGTACTGGCAATCAAGAATCCGTTAATCAAAGTGTCAAGTAAATTATCCAGTGCATAAGTTTTCTGAGGCTGAAAAAATTTATGATACCAATACAATCCAAAAAATGATATTTTCAATTGGGAAAGGCATGATGCTTTCGGAATATTTGACCTTTGAAAAATTCTGTTTTTGAAGATCAGAAATAGATGCAACACATTACACCCGTGCATCCAGTAAAAGTACTGAAGGATCAATTCATGAGATGACATAAATGACACACCACAGAACTGCCAGGGAATACGGCTTTGCCGTGGGGCAGATGCAGCCCGGCCCCATGAACCTGATCACCGACGTCAGCGGGGTCAGGGTGGGCCATGTCACCATCAGCAGAGGGGATGTACAGACAGGGGTGACTGCGATACTGCCCCATGAGGGAAATCTGTTCCGGGAAAAGCTGGTGGCCGCATCCCATGTGATCAACGGGTTTGGAAAATCCATGGGACTGATACAGATCAATGAGATGGGAACCCTTGAAACTCCGGTCATCCTGACCAATACCCTGGGTATCGGTACGGCGGCAGACGCGCTGATCCGTTACATGCTGGAACATAACCCGGATATCGGCACCATCACGGGAAGTGTGAATCCGGTGATCGGTGAATGCAATGACGGCTATTTGAACGACATCCGCGGAATGCATGTCACGGGAGAACATGTCCGGCAGGCCATTGACAATGCAGCTGCGGTGTTTGACCAGGGATCTGTTGGTGCCGGAACCGGGATGTCCGCCTATGGATTGAAAGGGGGCATCGGTTCAGCCAGCCGGGTGGTTCCCCTGGATTCAGACCAATATACCCTGGGCGCCCTGGTGCTGGCAAACATGGGAAAAAAAAGGGATCTGACCGTGTGCGGCCGGCATCTGGGGCCCCTGCTTGGCCCTGTTCCCGGCACAGAATCCGGGCCGGTACCGGACGGCTCGATCATTATTATCCTGGCAACGGATCTGCCGCTGTGCGAGCGGCAGCTGGGACGGGTTGCAAGGCGCGCCCAGGCCGGGGTTGCACGGACCGGGTCGAACATCGATTCCGGCAGCGGGGAGGTGGTTTTGGCGTTTTCAACTGCCAGCCGCATCCGGCATTATGAACCCCAGACGCTTGTCACGTTGCAGCGGTTGAAGGAAGACCATCTGAACAGCGTATTCCGGTCCGTTGCCGAATGTACCGAAGAAGCGGTCCTCAATGCCTTGGTCATGGCGGCAACCACGACAGGGCTCAACGGGCGGACCGTATATTCTCTGGCTGATTTTTTAGGGCTGCCGGTCATTGACCGGCAGTCTTGAAAAAGTGGCATCATGAAAACTTCCGATTGTTGAGATCCTGCATGAAAAACGGAAAAACAGCGATTGTCCGCAAGGGGCCTGAGCCTAAAGTCAGCCTGGAGACCAGTAACCATCTGGACACAATTCAAAAACAAAGGATAAGACAATATGCCTGATCTGCTTGTCCGGCTATATGATCTGCCCGGCGCTGCATCTCTGTTGAAACAACTTGCCGTCCGGAGCATTATGATTCGCCGTGCCATGCCTTATGAGAAGTATGCCGTCGTTGAATGGGTGAAGAAAATGTTCAGCCAGGGCTGGGCCGGAGAATGCGATGTGGCCTTCAGTAATCATCCGGCCTCCTGCTTCATTGCCACCGAGGCGGGAAAAATCATTGGATTTGCCTGTCATGACTGCACCTGCCGGAATTTTTTCGGGCCGACAGGCGTGGTTAAAGAGAATCGCGGCATCGGCATCGGCAAGGCCTTGTTACTTTCATGCCTTCATGCCATGGCGGATCAGGGATACGCATATGCAGTCATCGGCGGCCCGGGTCCGGCCGAATTTTTTGTCCATACCGCCGGCGCCATGCCCATTGCCGGCTCAACCCCCGGTATCTACCGGGATCGATTAATCATCCTTGATTGACGAATACTGCAAAGAAAAAATATACCCCCCCACTCCGCTTTCAGCCGGGAAGTCAGACAACTGATCAGCAAATCTCCCTGCTTATGTGAGGGCAGTTTGATTTAGACCCATGCCGGGAGCACGAGATCTGTCGTTATAGGTTCATTAACTCACTGGCATGGGCCTCAAATGGCGTGGCTGCCTGTTTTCAACTGACATGCTGAGCCAGGCAGTTAAAGATCCGATGTGACTTTTGTAACAGACCGTCGGTGGCTTGAACAATATGCTGGTAGACCTCTGTGTTGATTTGGTCATAGAGGGCCGCATGCTCCCTGACGGGCGTGAACGTGTCCCGCCGGCGCACCATATTGTCAATAGCCGCCTGCCTGTCCCTGTATATGCCCAGCGCCAGGGCGGTACAAATAGCCGCCCCCATGCTGGCGGAACCGTTGACCACGTTCCGATGGGCCGGAACCCCGAAAACATCGGCAAAGATCTGCATGAAAAGATCTCCGTTTGAACCGCCGCCGCTGACCACAATACTGGTGAGCGGGATTCCTATTTCGTCACACATGGCCAGGGCATTATTCTTCATGGTCATGGCAATGCCCTCCAGAACCGAGCGGAACATGTGCGGTCCTTTGTGGGTGCTGTTAAAGCCGATCATCATTCCCCGTTCATGAAGACGTCCCGGATGGGGCAGCCAGTTCAGCACCGTATAAAGCCCGTCACATCCCACCGGAACATCCGCTGCCAGGACATTCAGATAGGCCTCGGGAGAAATGTCCATTTTTTTGGCTGCCGCGACGATATCGGAACCAAGCAGCTCTTTGACCCATGTGACAGTGGCCATCCCCCTGCGGATGCCGCTGCTCTCATAGAGGAATTCTCCGGGCACGGCTCCGGGGTTGCACCAGTAGTGAACCGCATCGGGACGGGATGCGGTTCCCGCCATCATGGATGTGATGTAGGTGCCCAAAGATACCAGAACGGTGCCGTCATTGACCAGACCTGCCCCCAGTCCTTCCACGGCCTTGTCATTTGCCGTGGCCACCACCGGGATACCGGCGGGTATGCCGGTGGCACTGCTGGCCTCCTCTGTAATGGTTCCCAGCACCGATGCCGGATCAACCAGATCAAACAGCATCTTTCGGGGGGTGGTGTATGCATCGAACTGTTCACTGTCCTCATACCACGCCAGGGTATCGGGATCCATGGGCCATGGTCCCACGTAATTGGATCTGGTATCCCTTGTTTCCCCGGTCAGCCGGTGTGTCAGATATCCGGTACTGGTGGTCACATAACGCACCGCATCATCTTCATGCTGATATGGACTTGCCAGGCGAAGGTCCATCCAGCTTTGCAGGGGAGATGCAAGATTACCGTCCGCCTTGATCAATGCCCTGCAGCACCGTATGGAGCACAACCCCACACCGATGATCCTGCTTTTATCTTTTGTGAATTTTTCAAACATGCCTTGACAGGCTTTTTTCAGGCTTTCCCACAGATCATCGCCAGGATGTTCCGCCCGGGTATCTCCATAAAAATGAATGGGCCGGAGGTGTACCGTTTCTGAACAGATTTCATGACCGGCTGTATCAAATACGGCCAGTTTGGTGCTCTGGGTGCCGCCGTCTATGGCAATGATATATTGTTCCATCTTACATTCCTTTGCAGAAGGCAACCACCTTCTTTATTCTTGACAAAACGCATCTGAGTCACTGGTGGTGCTGGTGCCGGGCATTGCCCCGTCGGGTGCACTACCGCATCAAATATCCGCCGTCCACGGTTAAAACCGTGCCGTTCACATAATTGGAAGCATCACTGGAAAGAAATACACAGGCCCCCATGAGATCGGCAGTCCAGCCCCAGCGATTGGCAGGAATATGGGAAAGAATCTGTGCATTGCGTTTGAGGTCACACCGGGTTTTTTCCGTCAGCCTGGTGGCAAAGTATCCCGGGGCAATGGCGTTCACCTGGATATTGAATTGCGCCAGTTCATCGCACATGGATTTGGTTAAACCCACGATACCGTGCTTGGTGGCAGCATAGGCCGGAGACCACTGCCCCCCCAGAAAAGAATAGAGAGAAGCGATATTCACCACCTTGCCGCGCTGCTGGTTAATCATATGCTTGCAGGCTTCATGGGTCATCTCAAACGCAGCTGTCAGGTTGACGGACACCATTTTATCCCACTCTTTTCTGGTAAATTTTGTCACGTCTTCCATATTGATGCAGATGCCGGCACAGTTCACCAGTATGTCGATGCTCCCCCAGGTGGTTACACACCCATCCACCGCTCGTTTACATACGCCGTCTGCAGTGATGTCACCAAAGAGATATTCATAGGCTGCGCCGCAGTCTTCAACCCACTGCCGGGTTTGCGCATCATCATCCATCATACTGACGGCCATCACATTTGCTCCCGCCTTTGCAAGGGCAACGGAAAAGGCCTGTCCCAAACCGCTGTTTCCGCCTGTGACAATGGCATTTTTTCCTTTCAGCGAAAAAAAGTCCATGGTAAAATCGGTTATATTCATTTTTACTCCTCTTTTCCTTTAAGATCTGTAGACCGCAATTTTCTTCATCAGCCTGTCTATGAATTTTCCGGCATCTCCGTGCACAACAATATCCGACAGGCTGCAGATGGGGGCATTGGCCGCTGTGTTTACCGAAATGAGTGATTCAATATGCCGCAAACCTGCCATGTGCTGCATGCTTCCGTGTATCCCCAAGGCCATATATAATCTGGGGGAGACGGTTTTTCCGGATTGGCCGACCTGTATGCTTCTCGGTGCAATCCCCTGATCCACCAGTTTCCGACTGGCCGCAACCCTTCCCTTCAAAGCGTCCGCCAGGCGGTACAGTTCCGGGAAACTCTCTTTCACCCCGCCCCCGCCGGCAATAAGCACCTCACTGTCCCGTATATCACAGGTCTGCTGGTTTTCCTTGACATGGAGGCGTGTTACCGCACTTGGGGAACTTACAGGTTCAGTATACGCGGAAACAACCGTCTGCAAAGGATCTCCTGGCGTGTATTCAAAGGCGTTGGGTCTGATGCTCATCATCACGGGACCGTTGCCTGTATGAAGAACACCCTCAAGGATTTTTCCTGAAAAGGCAGGGCGGATGATTTCAATATGGCCTCCCTCTTTTTTAATATCTGTCACACCGGCCACAAGTCCTGTCCGCAGCCTTTTCGCCAGGCGCGGGGCAATCATCTCTCCCAGACTGGTACCGGGAATCAGGATACTGTCAAACCTGTTTTTTTTGTGCAGGTTTTCCAGGATATCACATATTCCCCGGGGATCATAACAGTCCACAAGCCCCTTGGCCACACGGATGATATGATGAAAAGACCCCATGAGAGGATCGAATGAATCCGCTAAAAGGACCGCATGGGATTCAAACTGCCCCCGGCCGTACATCCGCTCTGACACTTCCAGAAGATCTGTGGTATTTTGTGTCTTTTCAGTGTCCTGGAAAATACAGGTTTTCTTCATATTAGAGAAAACCTTTCTGTTTTAAAAAATTGAACACGCAGGAGATGCCTGCTTCATCATTTCCCACTATATGCCTGTCCTTTTTTTCATATGTTTGGGGATAGCGGTTCACAACTTTTGTGCGTGATCCGGCCGGGCCGACATCTGTTTCAGAAAAGCAAAGATCCTGGTTGGTGATGATGGCCAGTTCATCTGAAACATCCCGCCGCATGTCCGATAATGTGACATAGGGCAGCTTATAACCGCTCTGCCGGGTGACACTCAATACGCCGGGCATGGCCATTTCATAGGTGGTGACGGTCTTGTCATCTTCAACCTCAAACACAGCCCGTGTGCTGTCGAACCGATGCGGGTCGATGCGGATAATTCCCAGCATCTGGTCCAGCCCAAGAGTTTCGGCCAGCTGCACCGGCACATGGGCGGTACCGCCGTCCAGTGAATGGCTTCCTGTCAACAGGCAGTCAAAAGGACGGGTGGCGATATACCTTCCCAGAACCGCACTGGTAACCAGGGTGTCGCTGCCTTCAAAAACCGGATCTGAAATCAGGGTGCCCCTGTCCACGGCAAGCCGCAGAAGGTCTTCCATGCGGGGACGTGCAGACATGGGCCCCATGCTGACAACCTCAACAAAGCAGTCCGGATCACTGGCCTTCACCCCGAGGGCAAAGGCCAGTGCACAGGCATCATCCGGATTCAGCATCATCCTGGCAGCGTTGCCCGTCAAAATGTTGTTTTCAACATCACAAACAATGCTGTCCACATCAGGAACAATTTTGACAACACAGATAATTTTCATACCGATCGGTTACTCTCTGGTTATTTCTGGTATTTCGCCCCTTCTTCCTGGGGATAGATGGTGCCGAAGTTCATAATCCCCTTTGGATCAAACGCCTGTTTGAGCTTTTCAAGCATATAGTATGCAGTGCCGTGTTCCTCCATGGTCCATTCATTTCTGAATTTTCCGATCCCGTGGTGATGACACATGGAGCCGCCGAGCGTAAGGGTCTCTTCAACGATAATTCTCTGCAACGGATGGTGATACACCCTCATTTCATCCTCAGGTGCGCACAGAATACGGTAGTTGTACACAAAGTACATATTGGTGCCGTTGATATAGCTGTGGGAAGAGTGACCGCCCAGCATGGTGAGATCATGGGCACGGGGATATTCCTGCCGTATCCTCTTCATCACGTTATTGTAGATTTTGGGGATGGTTTCCCAGTCGGCTGATATCTCAGTGGTATACCCGGCGTGGGAATCTTTTTCCTTCATTTCCTCAAATTCATCATCAATGTCTTTCTGGGACCAGTTGAGATTGTTGAACCAGTCCGCAATCGACTGAGAATCCACCTGTTCCACAATGCCGTCTTGAAATTTTTCTGCAGCCGCTTCAATGGCCTGGCAGGTGGCCTGGACAATGCCTTCAGGGCCTTCGGCCATAAACAGAAGAACGCATCTGTTTTTATGAAAATGGTAAAAGTGCTGGGCAGCGTCCTCTTCGGAATAGGCCCTTGCCACAGAAGGACGAAACCCGTTTACCATTACCTCGCGCAGCGCTTTGATTCCGGTTTCCATGTCTTTGACAAGATAGCCGTAAAAACGGTTGTTTTCAGGGTAGTACCGGAAAATTTTAACCGTGACTTCGGTGATGTAGCACAGAGATCCTTCATTTCCAATGACAATATGCCTGATATCGGGGCCGCCGGATCTTCTGGCAACATTCTTTATCCGGGAAATATGCCCGTCGGGAAATACACATTCCAAACCAACGACCATGTCCTCGATGCCACCATAGAGCGTTGAGAACTGACCGATGCTCCGCGTGGCCACAAGCCCCCCGAACTTTGCCACGGGTTTGGACTGGGGGGAGTGACCGGTTGTGAATCCTTGTTTTCGCAATTCATCTTCCAGTTCCTGGAGAGGAACGCCCGCCTGCACAGTGGCCTGCATGTTATAGGTATCGATATGCAGAATTTTGTCCAGATGCCGCGCATCCACAACAACGGTATTGTCCTTCCAGTTTTCCAATCCCCCTTCTGTTGCGGTTTTTCCCGCCCGGGGAATGACATTCAGCCCGTATTCATTGCAGAACGCCAATACATGGCTGACCTCGTCAGCAGATGTGGGGTATACGATCGCTGCAGGCACGGGAACATCCAGGACCCGCCGGACTTTTGCGTACTTTTTATACCTGTCTGCCGAGGCATCATACAGATCTTCGCTGTCGGTATTGACCTGCGATGGGGTCAGTATTTTACCCAGGTTTTCAATAATGTCGTTTTTATCCAATTTTGGCCCTCCTGCGTTACAAGTTGTTTGGAAGAATCATCTGATCCCACTTTTCTGACGGCTGATGAAATACTAAAGACACCAGGCTCGGCTGTCAATAAAAAAAGGAAAAATTTCCATTATATTAGTAATAATTTAAATTTTATGGAAAATTTTCCATAACGCTGTTTCTCCTAAAAACGATAAAATGCAATAAACACAGCCTTCTTGGGCCATTTCTTCTCTTTACACCTTTCCGGAAAGCGTGGTAGAGTACATCACCGTTCAATAACAGCCTTTAGGAAGAGTATGCTTACCATAGATTTAGACGCGCTTAACGCACTGGAAAAACAGATACACGAACAGATGATCCGCCACAGCAAGACGATGCCGACCATACGGATAAATCAGGCGGCTGCAGCCTGCCAGTGCTCGGTGTCAAAAATATCCAAGTTTGTCAAAAAACTTGGATTCAGCAACTACAAGCAGTATCTTGACTTTTTATACGGAAAAGATATCAAACCAATCGATGGGTCAAATGAATTACACCGGGTCAGATCGTTCATCAAAACCTTTGATACAGCCAAGACCGATGAATTGTTATCCCTGATTGACAGCCATGATAAAATTGCCCTGTTCGGATATGGTCCCTCACTTCTCTGTGCCCGGTATTTTGAGTACAGATTCCGCAACTGCTCGGACAAAACCTTCATGGCTGTCTCAGATGAAGTAACGCTGAACAATATGGTGGACGAATCAACGCTCCTGTTGATTATTACGGAGACAGGACGCTTTCTCTCTTTTCAGGATGTTTATACTGCGGCAAAACAAAAAGGCGGCAGGGTGGTAATCATAGCAGAGGAATACAACACGGAACTGTTTAACCAGTGTGACAAAATATTCTGGCTTTCTCCGATCCCCCAGCCAGCGCATCTCAAACCCTATGAAAAGTCAAGGACCCTTTTTTTCATTTTTTTTGAAGAAATTATTCAAAGGTTGCTCCAAAGAAGGTACATTGAGATCAATGAAAAGTCCTGAAACCATGAAAGCTGTCGGCACCCTATGGTAACGGCTGGGAACGGTGATTCAGAAAAAAAGGGTTACAACATGAGCAGAAAACCGACATACAAAGAACTGGAAGCCAGAATCCGGGAACTTGAGCGCACCGCTAATTCCCGGCCTGAAAACAGCGACCCGGATATTATCCGGACATTGTCGGAAAGTTTTCAGCAGCTGGCAGATCTTTCCCAGGATGCCATCTACCTGTTTGATATCGAATCCGGGACCTTTCCCTTTTTCAACAAGCGGTTCCTGGCGCTGTACGGAGGCAGGGAAGCGGGACGGACCGTATTGTCCTCCACCAGCGTCGCACGGCACATCCATCCGGAGGATATCCAGAAACTCAGGGAAGCACGGCAGCGCACCCTGGCAGCGGGTGAAACTCTGGGTGACGTCGAATACCGTTACATCGGTTCTGATGGAACCACCCGGTGGATGCATGACCGGTGGTCGGTAGTCAAAGACAGCCGTAACCGGGCAGTGGCCATCGAAGGGTTCATCCGGGACAATACGCAGACGAAACAGGCACAAGAGGAACTCGAACACAGCCGCAACAGTGCCCTCATCGGCAGCTACATCGTACAGCAGGGGTGTTTCAGGTATGTGAATCCCGAGTTCTGCCGGATTACCGGGTATACCAGAGAAGCGCTGACCGGGATGCCGTCTCTGGACCTGGTTCATGCAGATTACAGGACCCATGTCCGGGACAGGGCAAAACAGATGCTGACCGGGCAGAGGATTACCCCTTATGAGTTCCGTGTGGTGGACCGCACAGGCCGGGTCAAATGGGTGATGGAAACCGTCACCTCTGTGAAACACGAGGGGACCCGGGCAGTCCTGGGATATTTCATGGACATCACCCAGCAAAAGCAGATGGCAGAGGAACAGCAAGACAAGGAAAAATTACGGGCCATTCTTGAGATGGCGGGAGCTGTGAGCCATGAGCTGAACAACCCGCTGCAGGTTGTGTCCATCGGAATTGAAAAACTGGGAGATACCCATCTGGAACCATCCCGGAGACTTGAGTTGATTCAGCTTGTCAAAAACCATACGCAGCGGATAATAGAGTTGTCGTCAAAAATTCAGAAAATTTCCCAATATGCCACCAAAGACTATGTGCATGGCAAAAAAATTTTTGATATCGATGCGGCTGCAAATGAAAAATAAAACATCCGGTGGTGAGATAATGAAAGAACTGGCAATCAAAGCGGAAAATGTTCACAAAACATACGGAAATCTCACGGCTGTCAATAATTTGGGTTTTGAAGTGCCCAGGGGAATCTGCTTTGGATTTCTGGGGCCCAACGGTGCCGGCAAGACAACCATGATGAAGATGTTGTTCGGCAAAGCCGAGCGGGACCATTCACGGGGCGGTCAGGTATCTGTTTTTGGATATGACCCGAAAGAAAGTGCGCTTGAGATAAAATTTTTTACCGGTATTGTGAGCCAGGAAGACAACCTTGATCAGGAATTGAGTGTCATTCAGAACCTGATGATTTATTCGAAATTTTATGCCCTGCCTGCAAAACAGGCCCGGATTTTTATACAAAATGTTCTGGCGTTCATGGAGCTTTCAGACAAAAAAGACGCGCCGATCCGTCAGCTGTCAGGCGGAATGAAACGCAGGCTTCTGATTGCACGGGCATTGATCAACAACCCCAAACTTCTGATCCTGGATGAACCGACCACCGGGCTGGATCCCCAGGTGCGCCACGTGATATGGGATAAACTGCGTGATCTCAAAAAACAGGGGGTGACCATTCTCTTGACCACCCATTACATGGAAGAAGCCTTTCAGATATGTGATGACCTGATTATCATGAACAAAGGAGAAAAAGTCATGCAGGGCCCGCCTGCCCACCTGATCGACAAACATATTGAAACATATGTGCTGGAACTGTTACATACCGGCGACGAGGCACTTGATGCCGGAGATGCTGTGCGCACCGAATTCATGAACAACCGGATGCTGCTGTATGCCGATGATTTTGAAATCATCAAACAGATCTCGGATCAGTTCAAGGCAGGGGATTTTATACTGCGTCAATCCAATCTTGAAGATGTGTTCCTTAAAATCACCGGGAGAAAACTGCATGAATAACACACACACAATGGCAGATCTCGGACAGGTCAGGCCACCTTCTTTTTTTCAGCGGATATTCAGTGTCTGGCTCCGTCATGTCCGCGTATACACCAAACATCTGATCAGTAACGGATTCCCTCCGTTTGTGGAGCCGCTGATGTTTCTTGCCGGAATCGGACTGGGCCTGGGCAGCTATGTCGGGCTGATAGAGGGAAAAACCTACATCCTGTTTCTTGCCTCAGGGATCATTGTCCCGTCGGCAATGTTCACAGCCACGTATGAATGTACCTTTGGCTCGTTTATCCGCCTGGAGTTCGATAAAGTATATGACGGCATGATATCTGCCTCCCTGACCGTCAAAGACATATTCATAGGAGAAATCCTGTTTGCCGGAACCAAGGGGTTCTTTTTTTCCGGGGCTGTCCTGATTGTTATCGCGGGTTTCGGCCTGGTGGAAACAGGCATGGCAGTCTTCACACCCTTCATCGGATTTATCACCGGTCTGATGTTTGCCGCACTGGCACTGTTTGTCACCTCTTTTGTCAAAAACATCAACCACTTCAACTTCTTTTTTACCGGGTTGATCACCCCCATGTTTTTCTTTTCCGGTATTGTGTTCCCGCTGGAAAACCTGCCTGAATTTGCCCGGTGGATTGCCGCGGTTTTCCCGTTAATGCACGCGGTCAGGCTGGTGAGGGCATTTTGTTTCAACAGTTTTGACCCGGGGTTGTTTTTCAACCTGGCTTATATGATCATCTTTACAGTCGTGTTCGGGAGCATGGCCATAAGGCGCCTGACACGCCGGATTGTCAACTGAAACATTATATTATGACCAGAAAACCGAGATATGAATAACTGGAAGCCGGAAAATAATGGAGGAGCAGTATGCCGGGAGTTCAAGGACGGGTGACACTGGTAACGGGTGCAGGACGCGGCATCGGCCGGGTGACGGCTGAACTGCTGGCATCCCGAGGTGCACGGGTCATGGCTGTTGCACGCAGTGAAAATGAATTGCACTCTTTGGGAGTCGACTTTGTTGCAGCAGATCTGGGCACCCCTGAGGGGTGTGCCCTGGCCGTAAAGGAAACACACGACCGCCTGGGCCCGGTATCTATCCTGGTGTGCAATCATGGTATCGGCTCGGCCCATGAGCGGGTGATCTGGGAGCAGAAACCGGATCTGTGGCGGGAAACCATGCGCATCAACCTGGATGGCCCATATTATCTGTCACGATTCGTTGTCAAAGACATGATTGAACAGGGGTATGGCCGGCTTGTGTTTACCAGTTCCACGGCCGGACAGAAGGCGGAATATGCCGGCAGCGCCTATACCAGCTCCAAACACGGCCTTCTGGGCCTGATGCGGTCGATTGCCCTGGATGCCGGCCCCCATGGCGTAACATCCAATGCGGTGCTGCCCGGATGGGTCCGAACGCCAATGGCAGAGGCTTCAGCTGCAGCCGAAGCCGCGCAGCAGGGTATCACCCTGGATGAGGTATGGGCGCAAAGAGCAGCGATTTACCCGGCGGGCCGGGTGGTGACACCCGCAGAGGTGGCTGAGGTGATCGCCTTTCTGGCATCTGAAGAATCCAGCGGTGTCAACGGAGAGGCCATCACTGTAGCCCTCGGCGGTTTGGTTTGAATGTCCGGAAAAATTCTCATCTTAAGGAGGACTCAGGTCTGCGGCAAATCTTCCACACCGGCAGATGCCGGAACCTGTGGCGGGATTCCTTTGTCAATCAGCGATCCATGCCACCAGGATAACCCCCAGGAGCGCTGCCAGGCCCATGGAAGCAAAGGTGATGCCCCAGGAAATCACTGTGTGACCGCCCCCAAAAATATCCAGGACCCATCCGGCCGCAATGGTGCCCAGGGCGGCGGCACCGAATCCGCCCAGGGACTGCAGCGCCATGGTAGCGCCCCGCAGGTCAGGCCGGGCCGCAGTGATCACACCTGCGTGGATAGCGGCGGAATCCCCCTGAAAAAAGATGGTGTACACAATACACAACACCGCCACCCAGGCAGGATCGAGCCCGGCGCTGAAGCCGATGGTCACCGACATCAGGCCTGATACCCCCATAATCAGCATCACCATAATTTTGCGGGGAAAACGCACCGCCAGTTCGGCTCCGGCAATGCTGGCCACCATGCCGGCAATACCAGCCACAGCCATGACCGTGGTTGGGATCAGCAGACTTTCGGAACCGGGATGCAGGGACAGGTTGAAGGCCATGAACGCCACCAGCCAGGCCCGGGCCGCAAACATCTCCCAGGTGTGGCACATATAGGCCAGAATATAGGCCCGGACATTGCGGTTTTTCCAGACCGGCCGAAAATCCAGGATATGACGTTTGAGGAAGGCCGAAGAAGCGGGTGGCTGCAGAGGTGTCAGTACCGCTGATGCCAGCACCAGTGCCAGACCGGATCCGGCAGCGGCTGCAGCAAATGCGGTTTCCCATCCCCACCCGGCAAACAGCTTTCCAGTAACAAAAAAGGACAGACTCATGCCCAGGCCGAAACAGGCGGTATAAAATGCGATACTCCGGGGCTGGGCAGACGGGGCCAGCCGGTCCATGAGGGCCTTGAGTCCGGGGACAAAGGTTCCGGCCAGAGAAATACCACACAGGGCCCTGAACACCAGGGCCGACCAGAATCCCCCGGCCAGCAAAGCAAAACCCAGGTTTGACACGATGGCGATGAAACAGGAAATCAGATAAATTTTTCTGGCATCCATCCGGTCGGTAAGGCTGGTAAGCAAAGGCACCGCCGCAGTATACCCGATAAAATAGATCCCGTTGATCCACCCGGCCTGGTTGCCGGACAACTCCCATATCTGCATGAAATGGGGCAAAAGCGCGGGAAAGGCAAACACCCCCAGCATGCCGGCCACCTCGGCTGTGCACAGGCACAGCACAAGTACCACCGGATGTGTAAAGCCGCCGGCAGGCTGCCGGGGGGTTGTTTTTTGTGTCTGTGATGGTGTCATATCATTTTTTGATCCCGGCCCAGTCTGAACGTTGCAATGGATCTTGTCAAATATAATATAAAATGTATTCAAATTGTTCGATATTGACCAATCTGGTCTGATTGTAAAAAACAAGGAAAATACAAATGATTATAAATGTGTCTGAAGCCAGAAACCAGTTATCAAAGCTGATTGATATGGCACATCATGGAGAAAAAATCATCCTTGCCAAAAACATTCTGCCCCTGGTAGAATTGATCGCTTATAAACCAAAAACCAAACGGAAACTGGGATTACTTAAAGGACAGATCCATATTCCTGAAAATTTCATGGATGAAGATGACGAAATCAATGCCCTTTTTTATGGTAATACCTGATGAAAATTCTAGTGGATACGCATATTTTTACATTATGGCTGTCCGATAATATAGCAGTGCACAAATAAACCCCATGGATATTATCACATTCAAAAAAGTATCAAAAACCTACCAGACCAGTGAAATTACGGTCACGGCCCTCTCCAGCCCAGTCTGACCTGGAACCCGGTCACCAATCCGGAAATCAACTGCCGGGTGGGGTGCCATGGACGGTGCCCAAACGAAATTCGGTGAAAAACGGGACTGGTTCCGGCCCGAAATGCGGGTACCGTATCATATTTTAAAAAGATCAACCGGTTTCAACCTCCATGCTTTTCATCACCTCTGCCTGGACGCTGTCCCAGATGGTGCGTTTAAGTTCCATGTAGCGGTTGGACAGCTGCACATCGGCATTGCGCGGGTGGGGCAGATCATTTACGATTTCCTGGGCGATCCGACCGGGCCTGGCAGTCATCACCATAATCCTGGAGGACAACAGCAGGGCTTCATCTATGGAATGGGTTATGAAAACAATGGTTTTGCGGTGTTTTTCATAAATGCGCACCAGTTGTTCCTGGAGCACCTGGCGGGTCATGGCGTCCAGGGCCGCAAAGGGTTCATCCAGCAGCATGACCTTGGGGTCGTTTGCCAGGCTCCGGGCAATGGAAACCCGTTGTTTCATACCCCCGGACAGATGATGGGGATAACTTTTTTCAAATCCTTTG
>JAABSA010000060.1:15122-15805 GCA_011390635.1 Desulfotignum sp.
TCCTTTGAGACCCACAATATCAATGAAACGGTCTGCCCGCTCTTTTCGGTCTTTGCGGGGCATGCGTTTCATTTTCAAGCCGAATTCCACATTTTCCTGCACGGTTTTCCAGGGGAAAAGGGCATACTGCTGAAAAATCATACCGCATTCCGGGGTGATGCCGGTTACCGGTTTTTCATCCAGAAGGATCTGGCCATGGGTCGGCGCGTCAAATCCGGCCACCAGGTTGAGCAACGTGGTTTTGCCGCAGCCAGATGCCCCCACAATCACCAGGAATTCTCCGTCTTTTACATCCAGCGACAGATCCTTAAGGGCAACCACTTCTTCTTTCTGCTTGCCATAAAAAATTTTTGAAACTTTCTGAATGGATATTTTGGCATCCTTGTTTACCGGGTCCATGGCAGCAGTCTCCTTTCAAATTTGCGGAACACCACATCAATCACCATGACAGTTATGCTGATCATGACCATGCCCAGCAGCACCGTATCTGTTTGAAAATATTCCTTGCCGTTCATTATCATGAATCCAAGACCTTCCCTGGCTGCAACCAGTTCCGCAGAAATAATACAGGTCCAGGCAATGCCAAGCATGACCTTTAATCCGGCAATGATCTGGGGCAAAGACCCGGGCAGGATCACCTCTCGCATGACATCCAGCTTGGAGGCCCCCAGGTTTTTGGCGGC
>JAABSA010000061.1 GCA_011390635.1 Desulfotignum sp.
CTGCTGCTCATCAACTATACCATCGGCATTTTCATCGGGTGTTCCATGGGATATTTCGGGGGCCGGTTCGACCTGTTTTTCCAGCGCATCATCGAGATCTGGTCCAACATTCCATTTTTGTACGTCATCATTATCGTGTCCTCGATCCTGGTGCCCAGTTTCATGATCCTGTTGCTGATCATGGCCTTTTTCGGATGGATCAGCATCACCTGGGTCATGCGCACCATGACCTACAAGGAAAAGGAGCGCGAATATGTCCTGGCGGTCAGAAGCCTGGGGGCATCGCATTTCCGCATCATTTTCCGGCACATCATTCCCAACACCATTTCCGTGATCGTCACCTACGCCCCTTTTGCCATCTCCAGCGGCATTGTGGCCTTAACCTCCCTGGATTACCTGGGATTCGGCCTGCCCGCCCCCACCCCCTCCTGGGGGGAACTTCTCTCCCAGGGCTGGCAGAACATGGAAGCCTGGTGGATCTCCGCATCCGTAGTAGGCGCCCTGGTCATCACCCTGATGACCGTCACCTTCACCGGCGAAGGCATCCGCGAAGCCTTCGACCCCAAGCTCCACACCATCTATGAGTAGGGAATTAATAGGAAATTAATTGGGGTCTGTCCCCAATTAAAATTAATAGGGGACAGACCCCAATTAATGTGAGACCACAATTAATGTGAGGAGATCAAGCATCAAGCGTCGGGGTGGGATTTGACCCATTGTTTGACCAGGTCAACAAAGAGCAGAAAATCAGACAGCCTTTTTTTGAAAAGACCGAAAACAACCTCATCATCGATTTTTTCATACCAATGGACCAGCATGTTTCGAAACGATGCCATGTTCTGAAAGGTCATCAGCTGGTTTTCCGGTATAACCCCCTGTTCGTGCAATACGGAAAACAGATCCCTGTATCCGGCCGGTTCTCTGAAAGCACAGAAGGAAACCAGATGATTTGCAATGTCAATGACTTCTTCGATGGACAGATGAAGATACCGCTCCACAAACGCCCTGCTTCTGGCATCATTGAGATATTTTTCCCAGTTGATATCATCAGCTGCCTCAAGGCCGGAGACATAACTCTGGAGATTGGATATTTTTCGTGATAGCAGCTCGTTGTCAACCATGTTACACCACAAACGTTTTATAAAGGTGACGGGTATCCAGGTATTCGCGTCTGGAAAAGGTTTCCTGCCGGATGCGTTCTCTTGGATCCCCTTCGAAAATCAGATAACCGTATTTGAGAATCTGGTGCTGGAGAAGCACCCCGGCCTGATGAAAAATAACAAGGTCCACATCCCTGCCCAGATGATTGGACAATTCAGTTTCCATTGACAGCCTTTCAAACCCGTCCACGCTGCAAAAGGAAACAACGGCGATATCCAGATCACTGGCAGATGTCATTCTTCCGGTGGCTGCCGACCCGAACAGGTATGCAGCGGCAATGTCAGCATGAGATGCTGCAAATGCCTGCATCCGGGAACGTAATGCTGCATTGTCAATCTTACTATCCATCATCCAACCCATTTTCAGGAAATTATTTTTTAAAGCCCCCCCGGGCACGTCCGGATAAAACAGGTACCGTTATGGAAAATGCATATCAAAAAACGATCTGTTGACCAGTTCTTTCAGGCTTTGCTATGCCAAGCCAGGGCTTGGCTGTTAAAAAAAGTGTATCCAAATTGACTGGTGCCGTCAAGATCAATTCACGCGAATTAATAGGAATTAATAGGGATCTGACCCCAATTAACCTCTGTCAGGTAAGATCCCTGAAAATGGCTGGATTCGGCAATGGATATGGAAAATGCTTTCTTGATTCTATGCCTGATGCACGCTATTATTACATAACAGCATTTGAACAGGAAGTAATTAATTATTAATTTGGGTTGGAAACATCTTCCAGGATTATCCACGTAAATAGAGCATTTAAGGCCGGGCACAGGAGTAAAGAAATGAACGTAATAAACGTCATAGACAAAGGGTCGCTGACATTAGAAGAACAAATAGATCCGGTAAAAAATAAAAAGTTATATGATTTGGCCCAAAAATATATTTGGTGGAAAGATCCAAAAGATGCAGTGGCTGACCAGAATCATTTCATGGCCCAAATCATGACGTTAGGAGTTGTCGAAGATTGTGTATGGATGCTTGGAAATATTGGAGAAGGACCTTTTGTTTCTGCTTTGCGAGAACCGCCTGTCGGTGTTTTTAACGGGAAATCCTGGCATTTTTGGCATTACAAATTAGGGATAGCATCTCATCCTTCAGAGATTCCACCATTACCAAATAGAAATCGGTGAAAAATATGAAAATGTTTTCCCCAAGCTTTGAGATCTTTCCTGAGCCCCAAAAGAATATCTGGGCTGAGCTATCGGAAATCCCAAAACATTTTGTTTTGTATGGTGGTACCGCTATAGCGCTTCGCCTTAATCACAGACAATCGGTTGATTTCGATTTTTTCACATCGCAACCCATTGAAGCCGATGCACTGTTATGCCAAAAGTTTTTAGAAGGCTCCCAGATCATCCAGCAAGCGCCAAACACACTAACTGTAATCGTTGACCGTAATGGCCCTGTAAAGATTTCATTCTTTGGAGCAATTGGTGTGGGTAAGATCAACCCCCCTGAATTAACACGAGACGGAACACTCCTTGTAGCTTCAATGAAGGATTTGTTTGCCCATAAATTAAAAGTTTTGTTACAAAGGGTTGAGGTGAAAGATTATATAGATATTGCTGCTATGCTTACATCTGGTTATTCCTTATTACAGGGCATTTCCGGAGCAAAATCCTTATGGCACAACTTACCGGTGATGGAATGCCTCAGGAGCCTTTGTTATTTTGAGGGTGGGGATTTCCGCAAATTGCTTGATGATGACCGCAAAATTATTATCAATGCAGTCAAAGTTATCAAATTGGATCAATTGGAATCCGTAAAGCTGACTGACTCTCTTTCTGATTATCAACCACCCCCGGCCTGAAGGCCGTAATTAATCGGGGAATTAACAGGAGTCAATTTAATATACTTTTCTTCTGGAAAATCCCTTGCCCAGGACGTTGAAGGTGTTTTCCGTGATGACAAAGGCATCGGAATCGATGTTGAACACGATCTCTTCGATGCGTTTTATCTGGTAGGTGTTGGCCACGGTGAGGATGACATCTTTTGCTTCTCCGGTATAGGCCCCGGTACCCTTGAGGAAAGTGGCGCCCCGCTGCAGCTTTTTCATGATCTCATCGGCAATGGCTTTGGGGTTTTTGGAGATGATGAGGATCATTTTGCGCTGGTTGAACAAGGCCATGCAGGATTCTATGGCCTGGGAAGCGACATAGGAGGTGGCCATGGAATATAAGATGATATCGGTATCCAGAAACCCGAAGCTGCAAAAAAACAATACAAAGTTGAATATGAAATTATAGGTGCCGATGCGCAGGCTGTATTTCTGGTTCAATAATATGGAGATGATGTCATTGCCGCCCCCGGATCCCAGGGAACGGAATATCAGGCCGGCACCGACTCCCACCAGGGTCCCGCCGGCCAGGGCTGCCAGCCATTGATCCGTGATCGGGATCTGGAAATTCACCAGGTCAATGAAAATGGTCAGCACACTTGCGCCAAAGATGCTGTAATATAAAAACCGTTTGCTGATGAATTTCCAGCCGATGATGAATACCGGCACATTCAAAATCATATACCAGATGCCCGGTGTCAGAATGCCGGAGTTGTAGTATATCAGCAGTCCCATGCCGGAAAATCCGCCGGTGATCATGCCGTGGGGAATGATGATTGCCTTGATTCCCACAGACAGAATAATGCTGCCAAGGGTGATGAGAAAAAGGTTCCAGGGTATGGAATACACGATATTGTAAGGTTTCATGGGAAGGTCCTCGGCTGTTAGATGGATGCAGAACCTTATTTTTTACCCCGGATAGGGGAAAAATGCAAGAAATTTTTCAGCGGGTCCACGGTGAATTCATTCTAACCGTCAAATTATTTTACCACGAAGCGCACGAAGAGCACTAAGAAGCCTTTCCTTCGTGCTCTTCATGGTAAAATATAAGACAGCCCTGAAACCCGAAAACAGATTTACTGACGGTTCGAATGCATTCACCGTGGGTCGGCCGTATTTTTACTATGGATAATTGTTTTTTTGTGGTATTCTTTGCTTCGATTTATCGCAGCACACAGCCGTTAACGGTAATCGCAGGGGGAACCATTGAAAACGAACGGTCTTTATTCCAAAGAAGAAAAAATCTTTCAGGATAAAAACAAATTGTACCAGGCCCATTCCGTTAAGCAGATCGCCTATTCCACTGATCCCAGGGATTTCGGCCAGGTGGCGAAAAGCATACCCTGCCAGGAGGCCTGTCCCGCCAGAACCAATATTCCCGGGTATATACGGTGTATCAATGAAAAACGCTACGGCCGGGCCTATGAATTGAATCGGGGGGCCAATATCATGCCCGGGGTTTTGGGCCGCATCTGTTCCCGGCCCTGTGAAACCGCCTGCCGCCACGGGGCCCCGGACAACGGGGTGAGTGTGGGCATCTGCCATTTAAAGCGGGCCTGTGCTGACCTGAAATCCCCCATGCACCGGATCATTGAAGGGCTGTATGCCCCTTCCGGCAAAAGCGTGGCAGTGGTGGGGTCCGGTCCGGCCGGCCTGGCTGCGGCCCATGATCTTGCCATTTTAGGGCACAGGGCGGTTGTTTTTGAAACCATGGAAAAACCCGGGGGCATGCTCATGTACGGGATCCCGGAATTCCGCCTGCCCCGGGACCTGCTCATGACCGAAATCAACAATATCCTGCGCCTGGGGGTGGAGCTGAAAACCGGTCAGGCAGTGGGAACCCATATCACCCTTGAAACCCTCACCCGGGAATTTGATGCCGTGGTGGTGGCTGCCGGGTGCACAAAGCCCCGGCTTCTGGGAGTGGAGGGGGAAGATCTGGAAAACGTCTACAACGGCCTGGATTTCATGAAGCAAATTAATAAATTAATAGGGGACAAATTAATAGGGGACAGACCCCAATTAATTAATAGAATTAATAGTGGACAGTCCCCAATAGATAGGCAGATTAATCGTGGTCTGTCCCCTATTAAAAAGATTAATTGGGGTCTGTCCCCTATTAAAAATGTGGCGGTGATCGGGGGCGGGTTTACGGCTGTGGATTGTGCCAGGTCTGCCATCCGTCTGGGGGCGGAACAGGTGACCCTGTATATACGGAAAACCATGGATGACATGCGCATCGATGAGACGGAAAAGCATGAAGCCCGGTTTGAGGGGATCGGTGTGGAAAGCCTGGTGCAGCCTGCCAGGATTTTAGGGGAAAACGGCAGGGTTTCCGGTATTGAATTCGTACGTACCAGGATTGAAA
This sequence comes from Desulfotignum sp., assembly GCA_011390635.1. GTDB lineage: Bacteria > Desulfobacterota > Desulfobacteria > Desulfobacterales > Desulfobacteraceae > Desulfotignum. Next base: position 5,370 of record JAABSA010000061.1, read on the forward strand.
CAACCGAAAAGCCGCCCTATAAAAAATCTGTTCCCATTGCAGGGTCTGAATTTGTTGTCCCCTGCGACAGTGTGATCGCAGCCCTGGGCCAGGCCCCGGATGCACATGATGTGTCTGATGCCCTCACAGGCCTTGATAAAGACAGCCCTGCCACGGGGATGAAAGGGGTGTTTGCTGCCGGGGATTTTGTTACCGGATCAACAGATGTGATTTCCGCCATTGCCGGGGGCAGGCGCACCGCCCTGGCAGTGGACCTGTACCTGACGGCCATGGAAAGAAAAAAGACCGTGGTGCGGCTGGAGTCCCATGCCACCACGGACCGGCCAAGATCTTATGATTTCATTGACAGGGTCCCCATGAACACCATTGCCATGGACCAGCGCCTGGCAGATCACACCAGAGAGGTGGAAACCGGATTCGACCCGGACCAGGCCCTGGCGGAATCCAGGCGCTGCTATCTGTGCAGTCTCAAATATGAAATCGATCCCCTGCGGTGCATTTACTGTTCCGCCTGCATCGATGTGGCCCCCAAAGACTGCATCAAGATGGTGGAAACCATCCCGGTCAATGCAGACGGCACCTACGGCAGGTATGTGGAGACCGGGCAGTGGGACCGGGTGGTGTCCATCACCATTGACAATGAGGCGTGCATCCGGTGCGGCCAGTGTTATGAAGTCTGCCCCATGGACTGCATCAGCGTGACCAAAACCGAACTGATCCAGATGGATATGGATGAATAAAGGAGACCCCATGCCAACCAGCGACCATTATGTTATCATCGGGAACGGTCCGGCAGGAAATGCTGCTGCCTTTACCCTGCGGGAAAATGACCCGGATGCCAGGATCACCATCATCTCCCATGAAAATATTTCTTTTTACGCCAAACCGAAACTGGTGCGGTATCTGGCCGGTGATATCGACAAAAGCGCCCTGATGGTCAAAGAGCCGGATGCGTATCTGCAGAACAACATCCGGCTGCGCCTGGGCCAGACGGTGATGCGCATTGACCTGCAGAACCGGTGCCTGCACCTTGCGCACATGGAAACCGTGCAGTACACCCGCCTGGTCATTGCTTCAGGCTCCAGGGCAAGGCTTTTGCCCTCCATGAAACCCTATGCCGACTGCCTGACCTTTGTCACCGAGTACAATGATATCAAAGGGATGCGCGAAAAAATTGCGGCGGGGAAACATTTTTTTGTGTTCGGCGGTGATCTGGTGGCATTCAAGTTTCTGAAAATGCTCACACACATGAAAAAACAGGTGACGCTGCTGCTGTATCCAAAAGCGTTCTGGCCCCATACGCTCACCCATGCCATGCAGAAAACCATTGTGGACAACCTGGCCCGCACGGGCGCACATATCCTGGTGAATGACGACCTTGACACCATTGTACCGGAAGAGCAGGGCGGATATAACGTGACCACGCAGCAGGGGGTGAAAAAACAGGCGGATCTGGTGTTTACCTTCAACGGCCTGATCCCGAATGTGGATTTTGCCAGGGGCTGCGGCCTGGATATCGACCACGGGATCCTGGTGGATGAAACCATGCGCACCTGTCTGGAAAATGTGTTTGCCTGCGGTTCCTGCGCCCAGATCTACAACCCGGATCTGACTGCCTACACCACCTCCATCGGCTGGCCCAATGCGGTTGCCCAGGGGAAGGTGGCCGGCCTGAACCTGGCCGGAGAAACATGCAGGGTGCAGCAGGCCGGCAGAAAATATTTTGATCTGGAAGGAGTGAAAATCAAAACCACCTGGTGGGAAGACGCTGACCGGGAAGATACTGAAGGGGAAGATACCGACCGTGAAGGCAATGATCGGAAAGACGCTGATTTCAAAAATACTGAACGGAAAGACGTTGAGTGTAAAGACACTGACCGGGACCGGAAAACCGGTGAAAAGGACGGCAGGTAAATGAAAACATCTGATAAAGAGATAAATATCGTCTTTGAAATCTGCGGCAGCGCAGGGGAGGGGACCATCTCCGCCGGGGAGATTTTGAGCCGGTTCATGAGTGCGCAAGGGTTTGAGATCATGTCCTTTGATGCCTATCCTGCTGAAATCAGGGGGTTCGGCAAATGCGTGGCCCACACCCGGGTCAGCTCCAATCCAATTTATTCTCCGGGAAAGCTGGCAGATGTACTCATTGCGTTGAACGACAACCACGCCATCTCCCAGCTGTCCGCCCTGAAAAAAGGCGGCATCCTCCTTTATGACAGCCAGCCCGCCAAACCCCATGAAGAGGACCAGAGCGTGGTGGCAAGAGCGGATGCGGCAACCATCTCCTACGGGGTGCCGCTGACCATGCTGGCCCAGAAGGCGGCAGGCAATGCCAGGGGACGCAACATGGTGGCCCTGGGGGCTGTCACGGCCCTGTTCCACCTGGACCGGGATGCGTTCACCAACAGCATCAAAGACCGGTACGGCAAAAAAAAGCAGATCGTGATCGATTCCAATGTGAACTCGTTTCTGGAAGGATTTGACTGGACCAAAGAAAATATCGACAAAGCAGATGGCATCTCCTTTCAAGGCGTGACCCCGCCCCAGACAAAAGCGGAGCAGAAAGGGGAAAAACTCATCATCAACGGCAACCAGCTTGTGGCAAAAGCCGCCCTGGATGCGGATCTCAAGTTTTATGCCGGATACCCCATCACCCCTGCCACCAAAATCATGGAGATCCTGAGCAAGGAACTGCCGAAACACGGAGGGACCCTGCTCCAGACCGAGGATGAAATATCCGCCATCGGTGCGGTGATCGGGGCCGGATACGGGGGGATCCGTGCCATGACCGGGACATCCGGTCCGGGATTTGCCCTGATGACCGAGTTCACCGGATTGTCCGTCATGGCCGAGGTGCCGGCCGTGATCATCGACTCCCAGCGGGGCGGGCCTTCCACCGGCATTCCCACCAAAACCGAGCAGAGCGATTTCAATGCCGCCATGTTCGGGGGAACAGGCGACTGCCCCAGGGTGGTGCTGGCCCCCACAGACACCACCTCCTGTTACGATGCCACGGTGCTGGCCCTGTATCTTGCGGAAAAATACCAGACCCTGGTGGTGATTCTGCTGGATTTTTTCCTGTCCAACTCCATCCGCAACATCGATGTGCCCCAAAAGCCCGCACCAAAGATGCTGAACGCCAATATCGCGCCGGATGCGGCGGACCTGGACGGCTACCAGCGGTATAAGATCACGGACAGCGGCATTTCTCCCAGGACCATTCCCGGCACCCCGGGGGGCATGTTTTTTGCCACCGGCCTGGAGCATGATGCATACGGCCGTCCCAATTATACGGACAAAGGCCATCTGGCAATGACGGCTAAACGGTTCAGAAAACATGCTTCTGTCCTGGCGGAAGCCCCGGCCCCGGTGATCTCCGGGATGGATGCCGGCGGTGCGGACAGCGGCATGGGCAGCGGCATGGGCAGCAGCGTGGGCAGCAGCAAAGGCATACCGGACAAAGACGGGACACCAAAAACATTGGACATCGGGGTGATCTCCTGGGGATCCTCTGCCGGGGCCGCCCATGAGGCGGTGATGACTGCGGCAGGCGAGGGTGTTTCTGCGGCAGCTTTCAGCTCCATGATGCTGTCCCCGTTTCCGGAAAAACAGCTGGCAGCCTTTGCCGGCCGATGCCGAAAGATTCTGATCCCGGAACTCAATTACGGAGGCCAGTTTGCCGATTTTGTCACAAAAATCATCAAGCGGCCGGTGGAGCGGCTCAATTTCATCACCGGACGGCCCATGGCAGCAGAAGATATTGTGGAAAAAATAAGGGAGATGATATGAATACCATACCAACCGATGCAGTAACATCAGGGCCTGTGCGATCCGGACCGGATCATCCGGCAGTTTCCGGTCCGGCAACTGAACCCGGAACTGAACCTGGAACTGCAGCAGGAAAGGCAGCGGAAACTGCAGCAGGAAGTGCCGCAGGGACTGAGCAGGCCGGGTACCTGGATGAAAAGCTGGCACAGGTCAGGGCCATGGATTTTTTACAGTACCGGTCTCCGGACCTGCCCACCTGGTGTCCGGGATGCGGGTATTTCGGCATCATGGATGCCTTTTACAAGGCCTGCCGGGAACTGAATCTTGCGCATGAAAATATCTGCGCCGTATCCGGCATCGGCTGCTCCGGCCGGACCCCGATTTTCATCAACTCCTACGGTTTCCACACCCTCCACGGCCGGTCCATTCCCGTGGCAACCGGGCTCAAGCTTGCCAGAGAAGACCTTACGGTTTTTGCCATGGCCGGGGACGGGGATGCGTTGGGGATCGGCGGGGGCCATCTGCCCCATGCTGCCCGCAAAAACATCGACATCACCTTTATTTTGTTTGACAACTCCATCTACGGGCTCACCAAGGGGCAGTCCTCTTCCACCACCCCCTATGAAATGAAAACCAATTCTCATCCTGTGGGCAATCCCGACACCCCGCTGAACCCCGTCAAACTGGCCCTGGCCTATGGGGCATCGTTTGTGGCAAGGGGATATGCAGGTGATCCGGAAGGCATGAAACAGCTGATCAAGGCCGGGACCCTGCACAGGGGATTCAGTTTTATCCAGATTCTCACCCCCTGCGTGACCTTTGACAAGACCAACCGCACCTGGAAGGCGCTCAAGGAAAAGGTCTGTTCCCTGAATCTGCATGCGCCGGCCCCTGACAACATGGAAAACGCCATGCGGGCCGCAGAAAACGAGCCTTACGGCACCGGTATTTTCTACCAGGACAAAGACCGTCCCAGCTACCAGGACATCCTCCGCCGGATGCAGAATGTGTGAGGTTTGAGGTGTGAGGGGTCAGGCTTGTGTTATTGGCGTTATCTACCACAGCTTCTGTGACCCCATGACAGCACAGATAATGCCAATAACGCAACCCCATGACGGCATACTGACCCCATGACAGCACCCATTTTCCAAGGCGGCAATCTGGAAGGTGGGGCTTTTATCCGTTTTCCAGCTCGGTAAGCAGCTGCCTTGCATGGTCAGCCCCGTCAAACTGGTCGCTGAGTTCCAGTGCTTTGGTCAGAGAAGCAATGGCCTGGTCCCTGTCCCCCCTCTTATGGTAGGTCAGGCCCAGATGATAGTTCACCACCGGGTGGTCCGGGATCTTTTTGACGCTGTCTAAAAACTCGTTCAGGGCATTGCCGTAGAGTTCTTTTTTATAATAGGCCAGTCCCAGGGTATCCATGATGCCGGGATCTTCCGGCAGTTTTGCTTTGGCGATGCGGGCCAGGCGCAGCGCCTCATCATACTGGTCCGTGGTGGTGAGCAGCAGATAGGCCAGGTTGTTGGCGGCCGGTGCGAACTCCGGATTGATCTCCAGGGCTTTTTTATAATGTGCCATTGCCTTGTCATGGTCTTTGGTGCTGTCGTGTATGGTGGCGATCATCATATGGGGCATGGGCAGATTCGGATTTTTTTCCAGGACGGTCTCATACTGTGCAATGGCCTTGTCCTTGTCCTTTTCCGTAAGGGCGATTTGTGCCAGCATGCCATAGGGAGGCAGGTAATCAGGGTGGGCTGCTATGGCCTTTTCCAGGGATTTTTCTGCATTGTCGATGTCCCTTTGGGCCGCAAAAATATTGGCCTGCATGTTGTGCACCACCGCTGTCATGAGCTTGTTGTCGGCTTTTTCATAGACGGCCAGCTGTTCTCTGCATAATTGATGGGCTTTTTCAAATTCCTTTTGTGCCAGTTGGATCCGTACAAGGAGGGAAAACACATCAATGAGCTGGTCATTGATTTCACGTGCGGTGCTCAGGTACATGTCTGCTGCATCATAGTCCTGGAGACCCGCCTTGAGCAGGCCGATCTGGTAATATCCGGTGGGATTTTCCGGCTGGGCCTGGATCACATCCGCAAGATCTGCTTCAGCCGCCTCGAACTGCCCCAGTCCCATATGGGATTTTGCCCGGATCAGTTTCAGGCGGTAATTGTCGGGATCCAGTTCCAGGGCTTCTGCCGCCGCATTCCGGGCCAGATCAAAAGACCGTTCCTGCAGATAGATGTCTGCCAGCAGCATGCGGGCCTTGAGGTATTTGGGATCCAGTTCAATGGCTTTGGAGATGGATGCCTTGGCACTGTCGTAATTGCCGGTGCCGATAAAGGCCATACCCTTGAAATACTGCACCCTGGGGGCATTGGGCTCTTCTTTTTCCAGTTCGGTCAGCAATTTGACGGCATCGGAAAATTCTTTTTTATAGATCAACAGCTCGCTTTTCAGCATTCTTGCCGGGGCATATCCGGGCCGTTCGGTGAGCATCCTGGTGATGAGTTTTTCCGCATCATCCATATCCCTGTGTGCGTAATGGAACCGTGCCAGGGTGGTTTTCAAGGAGATGTTGTCCGGGTTTTCCGTCAACGCGGTCTGGTAGGTTTCCAAAGCCTGCTCTTTTTTGCCGGTTTTGTCATAAAACCGGGCCAGAACCACCCGGGGGTTGAGGTCTTTGGAATCTGCTTTCACAGCAGCAAGATAAGCGGTTTCAGCCAGATCGATTTTCCGCTGATTCAGGTACAGGTTGCCCAGCATGATATGGGGTTCGGGATTGTCCGGTGTTTTTTCAGCTGCCGTTTTCAGCTGGTTTTCCACCTTTGCGATCTCCTGCTGCCGCAGGTAAAAACTGATGAGCACCATCCTCACACCCAGATTTTCCGGGTGCAGATCAACGGTTTTCAACAGCAGGTCTTCCGCTGCCTGGTTTTCTTTGTTGAACACATGGATTCTGGCCTGGTTCTGCATGGCCAAAATATTTTCCGGTTCCAGGGCCAGCACCTCGTCGTACAGGGAAAATGCCTTGTCAAACAATTGCTTCTGCAGGAAAAGCTGGGCTTTTACCAGCATGGCTTCGGTATTTTTTGGTTCTTTTTCCAGGACAAAGGAAATTTTTTCCATGGCCTGTTCCGGCTGTTTGCCCAGCACCAGGAATTCCGCTATTTTCAGGTTGGCTTCCACATCCTGATCATCGAGCTGCAGAATTTTGTTGTACACGGAAAATGCTTCTTTTGCCTGGCCCCGCTTGAGCATGTTTTTTGCCAGAAGATGGTATCCTTCCACAAACTCAGGATCCAGGCTCAGCAAATTTTTCAGTTCAATCTCAGCTTTTGCATATTCGCCGCTCTCATAATAGGCCGCAGCTTTTTCGAAAAATGCCGCTTTTTTTTCCTCATCAGTTTTGCATCCCAAAAGAGCAGCAGCAATAAACACAATGCACCAGAATCTAAACAAAGGTCTCATTTATTTTTCCTTATATTAGTTTTCTTCAAAGCCTTGAATATACATTTGTCATATGCTAATGATTTGTCAACAAAAAGTGTGATATTGTTGAAAAAAACCGTCAGCAAAAAGAGATCAGGTTGAAACGTCTGCATATTTTATGTTTGTTCATGTGTTTACTGCTCCAGTATGAACCAGGGTATGCTTATTTTTGTGCCGGCGACCGGTCTGAAGAATTACGCATTGACCATACACCATATGACAATGCAGTTCAAGGCAATAATCAGGTAAAAAAACCCCCCATGAAGCTGTATGACAATTTTGTGTATACCGACCCTGTGTATTTTCTCACCAGGGGACACAATGCCTTTGTTTCTGTGGATGAGATCAGTATCGAGATGCCTTTGAAACTGCTGTCCAAAAACGATATCATGCCCGAAGATGCCCTGGACAGGATGCTTGTGTCGAATCTGCGGATCAAAGCCATTATTGAAAAATATGAGCAGCTGCAGCAGCAGGCCCAGGTTCTGCTGCATCCCCGGCAGACTGCGGCCGGCCCGCAGGGGGGGCAAAATCATGCCGGCACCGGGGAAACACAATCTCTGCCCAGCGCTGTGGATATCAGAAAAGAAAAGGAAAAACTGGGACAGATACTGCGGGGCATCAGTCTGTCAACAGATTTTCCGCCAAAAGATCCGGGCAGTGATGTGGTTATTGTTTCCAATACCCATCCTGCCGGCGGCAAAAATCATGCATCCAATGGTCAGTCTTCCCCCGGGGAGGCAGGGATGCCGTACAGCGGCACTGCACAGTTTGATGCGGATATTTCCCGGAAGTCAAACATATTGCTGAACCAGCCTGATGCCAGTCTGCCCTGGATATTTGACCGGTTTTTGAAAACCTGGAAATTTGTGATGGACTGCCGCATTGAAATCATCACCTATATGATGCTTTTCCTGCTGGTGGGATTTTTTATCTCTCTGCGGATAAAAAAATGAAGCAGTTTCTTTTCATACTTGCGGCGGCTGCAACCCTGATAATGTCCGGATTCGTGTCCGGGTGCGGCAGCAGCAGGGATTCTTTGAGCGCCCTGGAAAACGGGGACCTGGCATTCGCCAGGCGCGATTATGGCAGGGCGGCAGATATCTGGAAAAAATTTCATGCAAAGAATCCGGACAACATGGTGGTCATCAACCGGCTGGGGGAGTGCTATTTGAAGCTGGGACGTCCCGAGCGTGCCCTGGTGTTTTTTGAAAAAGCCCATACCCTGCGGCCCGATGATACTGACACCGCGGTGCGGCTGGCCCAGCTGTATATCCTGACCTGGCAGTTTGACCGGGCAAAACAGATATGCAATGCCCTGGAAGCTGTGAAAACCGTCCATCCCGGGTATTTTCTGGTGAAAGCGGACCTGAGTGTCATGGACGGTCTGCCGGATGTGGCGGAAAAATTTTACCGGGATGCGGTGATTTCCTCCAAAGATGCGCTGCGGGCCTTGATGAAGCTGGCCATCTTTTTGAAATCTCAGGACAGAACATCCGAGGCACAGGAAATTCTGGCCATTGTGGGCAAAAATTCCATTCAGTCTTCTGCCGTTTTTCTGCTCCTGGCAGACTTTCACCTGCTGGACAATGACTTTGATACAGCAGAAAGCTTTATCCTCCAGGCAGTGGAGATGGAACCCGAAGACCTGGGGCTGCGGCAGCACCTGGTGCAGTTTTATATTGGTGCCGGTAAATACGCCCGGGCCCGGCAGCTGCTGGAAATCCTGGCAAAACAGCAGGATGATTTTCATTTATGGATGACCCTGGCTGATGTGTATATTATGAACGAAAACCTTGACAAGGCCAGGGACCTCATTGACCAGCTGAAAAAAGCAGTGCCGGACAAAGTGGCCATGTTTGAACTGCTCCAGGGCAAATACTGGCTGTATGCCGACAAGCCCGTGTTTGCAACGGCCCATTTGAAAACCGCACTGGATCTGCACCCGGGCCTGGTGAATACCCGGTATCTTCTGGGGCTCACCCACCTGCTCACAGGCAAGATAAAACTGGCTGAAAACAAGCTGGTACAGACCCTGCAGCTGGATCCGAACCACCATGACAGCCTGGTAAATATTGCCGGGCTGTTGTACAAGAAAAAAGAATATGATCTGTCCATACAATACCTGGACCTGTTTATCAGCACCTATCCGGAGGATGCATCAGGGTATCTGTTAAAGGGCCTCAACCTGCTGGGCCGCAAGGAGTATGAAGAGGCACGCCGGCAGTTTCTGTTGTCCCTGGCATTGACAACAGACACCCATGTGCCCCTGTATTACCTGGGCCGGGCCGGGGAGCTGTCACAAGACTATCCCCGGGCCCTTGCGTATTACAAACAGGTGTATGATGCCCGGCCCTTTCTGGTGGATGTGTGTTTCCGCTACCATCTGATGCTGCTCAAGACCGGGCAGACCGGCCGGGTGCTGGACCATATCGACACAGTGCAGGCCGGTGACACCCACACCCCGCTGCAGTATTATACCGCTGCCATGCTGGCCGGGCAGATGGATCTAACAGATACAAAAATTGCCCTGCTGGACCGGGCCATTGCAAAGGACCCTGCATTCGGCAGGGCCTATATCGCCCTGGCAGATGCCTATAAAAAAAACCGGCAGTTTTCTGATTCCCTAAAAATTCTGAAACAATGTACACGCCGGAACCCGGATTACGAAGATGCCTGGACCGCCCTGGCCTGCTGCAGCCTTGACGGTCAGGATCCTATGGC
>JAABSA010000062.1:0-13078 GCA_011390635.1 Desulfotignum sp.
GTGCAGATCACCGGTACTGTCTATCCTGCGCTTAAGCTGTGACAGGGTCTGCATCAGCGGATTCTTTCGTGATTGATTTTACGGCGTTTTGTGCAGCCTGAACAAGGGCATCAATGGCTTTTTCATCAATTTTCTCCCCTGCGGCGATCTTGTCCATCACCGCTTGGTGGTCGGTATTGGCTGCCTTGCGTATGTTTTTCTGGGCTTGGGAAATATCAGCCAGTGCAATATCATCCAATACCCCGTGGGTCAGGGCAATCAACACGGCAATCTGATCCGCTGCCGGCAGAGGGGAATACCGGTATTGCTTTAAAATTTCGCGTATTCTTCGCCCCCGGGACAGTTTTGTCCGGGTAGCTTCATCCAGACGGGCACCAAAACGGGAAAATGATTCCAGTTCTTCAAACTGGGAATAGGTCAGGCGCAGGTCTCCGGCAACCGTTCGGTAGGCCGGCAGCTGGGCTTTTCCCCCCACACGGGATACGGATTTTCCCACATCCACCGCCGGCAGTATACCTTCTCTGAAAAACAGCGGTGACAGATAAATCTGCCCGTCAGTTATGGAAATCAGGTTGGTGGGAATGTATGCAGAAATATTTTGTGCTTCGGTTTCAATGATGGGCAGGGCGGTCAAAGAGCCGCCTCCCTTGTCTGCAATCAGATGCGTAGACCGTTCCAGCAGGCGGGCATGGATATAAAAGATATCACCGGGATATGCTTCCCTGCCAGGGGGACGACGCAACAGCAAGGATAACTCGCGATAGGCCCGGGCATGGCGGGTCAGATCATCATATACGATGAGGACATCTTTTCCCTGGTGCATGAAATGCTCTGCCATGGCCGTGGCAGTATAAGGAGCCATAAACTGCAGGCCCGGCGGATCTTCTTCCGTAGAAACCACTGCAAAAGAATAGGACATGGCATCATTTTCCGTGAGTTCGGCAATGACCTTGGCAAGGGCTGATCCCCTTTTTCCGATACCGCAGTAGATGCAGACCACATCCTTTCCCTTCTGGTTGGCAATGGTATCCAGGGCAATGGCGGTTTTTCCAGTCTGCCGGTCCCCCAGGATCAACTCGCGCTGCCCTCTGCCGATGGGAATCAATGTATCTATGACGGTGATGCCTGTCTGTAACGGGGTGCTTACCGGCGCGCGGTCCATAATTTCCGGGGCCGGCTGTTCCACCGGCCGAAGGGATGTCTGTGAAAGGGGTGCTTTTTTGTCAAGGGGTTTTCCCCGGGCATCAACCACCCGGCCGATGAGTGCGTCACCCGTGGGAACGGACATGACCTTTTCGGTGCGGTTCACCTCTCCGCCGGCAGACAGGGTATCGGTTTCATCCAGCATGATGACCCCAATGACATCCATGTCCAGATCAAATGCCATGCCATATGCATTCGGGGAGCACAGCAGCAATTCCTCTGACTGCACGCCTTTGAGACCCGCAACCGTTATAATACCCGAACTGATGGATTCAATGCGGCCGAAATCCCGCACATTCAGTTCAGGATCCTGGCTGTCCAGTCTGTTGGCCATGGTGGATATGAAATCATCCATGGCATGCTGTAGTTCATTGTTTTTGCGGTTCATGATCTTTGCTTTCAATGGCCTGGTTTATCTGTTTTTCCAACGCACTGACATAGTCGTGGGCATGCCAGGTCATTTTTTTGCCGCCTGCGGCAAACGCGATCCCGAAAACCAGTTCCGGTCTGACTTCAAATGCAATATTTTCCAAATCCGGCAGCTTTTGTGATACTGTTTTTTGAATTGATTTCTGCTGGCTTTCGGACAGTTCAAATCCGGTGCTCACCCGGGGCTGCGTTTCCACCTCTTTGGGCAGATCTTCTTTTTCCAGCGCCTCAAACCGGGACAAAAATTTTTTCACCGCCTGGTCCTGGGCCCGGGTATCTGCCAGATGGGACAGGGTTTTTTCAACGGTATCAAAAATAAGGCGGGCAGCCTGTTTTTTAAACCGGTCAAAAAAAGAGGCTTTTTCCTGTTCCAATGCATTCTGCCACTTATTTTTCAAACCGTCCACTTCCTCACGGGCCTCTTTGATCAAAGATTCGCGCCGCTCTTTTGCTTCTTTGTCTGCCTCTTTCAACCTGGCATCCCACTCATCCTGGAGCGATTGCGTCTTTTTTTCATAGGTGTCCCGTGTTTCTTTTGCTTTGGCTTCCTGTTCTTTTGCCTTATCAAAGCGCTCTTTGATATTGTTTTCCCGCTGGTCCATGGCCTGTTTGATCCGGTCAAACAAAAATATCTTCAACAAAACCAGCAGGATCAAAAAATTCACTACCTGGGCACCCACTGTAAACCAGTCAATCAACATGATATCCCTCTCAATTGGCTGCTGAAATCACATAATCCCAGAACGGGTTGGCAAACAACAGGATCATGGAAACCACAAAACAGTATATGGCGGTTGATTCGATCATTGCCAGCCCCACAAAAAGGGTGCGGGTGATGGTGTTTTTTTCATCCGGCTGCTGGGCAATGGAACTCAAGGCGCTTGCCACGGCCCGGCCTTCACCGATGGCAGGGCCGATGGCTCCCACCGCAATGGTAAGACCGGCTGTGATAACAGATGCCATACCGATAAAACTGATACTGCTCATATCATACTCTCCTTTACTGGTTGTCGTCTTTTTGTGGATCTGACTGTTCCTGGATCTGGGTGGCGGATGCAATATACACCATGGCCAGAACAGCAAAAATATAGGCCTGAATCAGCCCGGTCAAAAGCCCGAGCAACTGCAGGATCACCGGAAAAACAAAGGGAATGATGGCCAAAAGGATGGCCACAATCTTTGAACCGCTCATGATATTTCCAAAAAGCCTTACCGCCAGGGCCAGGGTCCGGGACAATTCCCCCATGATATTGAAGGGCAGCATGAATACAGTGGGCTGAATATACTGTTTGAGATACCTGCCCAGACCCTTTTGGGCAATGCCGAACAGGGGCACGGAAATAAACACACAGATTGCCAGGGCTGCCGTGGTGGAAAGCGAGGCTGTGGGCGATTCATATCCCGGCACCACGGTGAGCAGGTTGCAGGCGGCAATAAAGATAAACAGGGTGCCGATAAAAGGCATATATCTTTTTGCTTTCTGCCGGCTGATTTCACTGATCTGGTCCTGGATGCCGGTAACCAGAATTTCCAGTATGTTCTGCCAGGAACTGATTTTTTGCTCTGTGGACAGACGTCTTGTGACCAGCCAGGATCCGATTACCAGCAAAACCATTACGGCCCAGGTAAACACAATGGTCAGGTTGAGTGTGATAAAATGGTATTGAAAAAACACCACCTGGTCCGGGCTGATCTGCTTGATATCCATAAAATTCATATAGGTGATCCTTTTGCCCGAAACACAGCAGAAGGCTGCATTTTACCAATAAAAATCTTGCGCATGATCAATATCCCGGCAAGACAGGCAGTCATGCCAAGCCATTCACCGTTTCCCGCAAAATAAACCCCTGCCAGGGTAACAAAAGATCGAAAAAGAAAACTTGCGACAAAAACAAGGCCGTAACGCCTTGTATCGGCAAACCGCTGCAGGGTAAGCCACAGACCGCCAAAGTGAAAATATCCGATCCCCAGGCCGACGGCCAGACAAAAACCAATTTTTTGCAGATCATACCATGTCATTTGCATCTTACTCCTTTTTTCTGCTTTCTTTTTTGATCCAGTACCAGGCGTTCCAGCACCCCACCACCACGCCGGTCAACAGCAGTGTCAATGTCCAGGAAGGCCTGCCCGGCCAGGTTTTGTCCAGCCAGAGGCCCACAAATGTGCCGATCAGGGTGGGAATGGCCACAGACCAGCCCACCAGCCCGAACATGCCCAGGCCGAACCAGACGGTGTGATCCGCATTTTTGCGGGCAGCCAGTTTGCGTGCCTGCTTTGTTTCAATGGCTTTTGAAAATTTTTTGTCTTCGGAAGTATCAGGCATTGTCCTGGAACTCCAGAAAACGACGGATAAATCCGGCTTCGATGCGGGTGGCTGACGTTCGCATGTTTTTTTCCTTTTGTTTTTGTTCCAAAAAGTCATTTTCCACGGTGTTTTTCAAGGATACCAGATCCTTATCTTTCACTGCCCTGCGCGTGGAGATGAAAACCGTATCCCCTTTTTTCACCAGCACACCTTCCATAACCGCCATGTGCTGCTCTTCGCCATCTTCATCATGGAAACTTACGATACCCGATGCCAGTGCACTCACAAAATCCACATGCCGGGGAAACAGACCAAAAAATCCGTTCACCCCTTCAGCAGTGATCTTTTGCACCCTGATGTCCAAAAAAACATGGGTGGGAAGCATCACCTTGAGTTTCATGATGTTTTGGCCTCATCGATACTGCCGATCATATACAGGGCTTGTTCAGACCGGTCTGAAAATTTGTCATCCAAAATCTGCCGGCATCCTTCCAGGGCATCTGCAATACTGACGGACCGGCCTTCATAACCGGTGAACTGTTCGGTCACAAAAAACGGCTGGGTCAGAAACCGTTCCAGGCGCCTGGCCCGGTAAACGGTCTGCCTGTCTTCTCTGGACAGCTCTTCAATGCCCAGCATGGAAATAATATCTTTGAGATTTTCATATTCAGCCAGGGTTTTTCGAATTTCACCGGCAATGCGGTAGTGTTTTTCCCCCACAATATCAGGGGTCAGCATGCTGGAGTTGGACTGAAGCGGATCAACCGCCGGATAAAGACCTTCCCCCGCTTTTTTCCGGGACAGGACAATGCTGGAGGACAAATGCCCGAAGGTATGGACCGCTGCAGGATCCGTAAAATCATCCGCAGGCACATACACTGCCTGCACCGAGGTGATGGACCCGGTGGTGGAGTTGGTGATCCTTTCCTCCAGCTCGGCAAGCTCGGTACCCAGGGTGGGCTGGTAACCCAGGCGTGACGGCAGCCGTCCCAGCAGTCCGGAAACCTCCATGCCTGCCTGGATAAAACGGAAAATATTGTCTATGAGCAGAAACACATCCTGATTGAGATCATCCCTGAAATATTCCGCCATGGTCAATGCGGAATGGCCCACACGAAACCGCGCCCCCGGGGGTTCATTCATCTGTCCGAACACCATGATGGTCTTGTCCAGTACGCCCGCTTCCTGCATCTCATGGTACAATTCCTCTCCTTCCCGGCACCGCTCCCCGATGCCGCAGAACAGGCTTACGCCTTCATGGATGCCCACCATATTGTGAATCATCTCCATGATCAGAACGGTTTTTCCAACACCGGCACCGCCGAAGAGTCCGCTTTTGCCGCCCTGTTCCAAAGGGGAGAGAATATCAATGACCTTGATACCGGTTTCAAAAATCCGGGTGGATACTCTCTGTTTGTCCATTGACGGCGGAGAGCCATGAATGGTCCGGTATTCTGCATCCTGAACCGGTTGCTTCTTGTCAATGGGCTCTCCAAACACATTCAGGGCCCGACCCAGCAGTGATTTTGCCACCGGCACTTCAAGGTGGCGCCCGGTATCCCGGATATCCGATCCCAAAGCAAGTCCCTGGGTAGCGGTAAGGGCAATACCGCGGATGGTGTGATCATCAAGATGCAGGATAACCTCAATCTGTATGGTGTCATCTTTGCCACAGATCAGCATATTGTGCAGTTGCGGAATAACATCTGAAAATCGGGCATCCACCACATTTCCCCTGATGGAGATGACCTTTCCTGTATTCGGCTCTGATGTTGTATCGGAGGACATCGTTTTCCAGTATTTTTTCCTGTCAATCAATCAAATAATAATACCATAATCAAAAAATCTGCTACCATTTACGGCAGATCAGTGCTTTCGTCTGCAACAATCAGCATTTTTCCATATATTCTATATCTGCAATGTTCCCTTCAATGACCCGGTTTTCCTCGTCGGAATCAGTGTTGGTAAGGTCCATTACAAATTTTTCCGGATCATTGGTCGAGGTAACCGGAATCCCGACAAATGCGGACGGGATATCTTTCATCTTTACCGTATAGGTATGACCGATTTGCCGATTCATTGTTATAAGCTCATAAATTTGCTCTCTGGGTTCTGAGGCCATGGCACCATCCTTCATGTTTTGTTAGATTGCTATGTTAAGCAAAAACAATATCGTGTAAAATCATTGGAAACAATACATGGATTCCTGTAATATGGCCTGGTGAAACATGTACACAGTCTCTAACATCACCATGGCATGATTGCAATTTCCCCGTACAAAGGCAGATGATCCGATACCATACGGGTTTCATAATCCATGGGTACTTTGACATCCTTCACGGAGAAATGACGGGAAATAAAAATATGATCAATCCGCCTGACCGGCAGCCAGGAAGCAAAAGTGGGCCTTGGGTACCGCCTGTTTTTATACACCTTCTGGATGTCAAAAAGATGCCTGCAAAGGGTTTTGTACACAAATGACCCCGGGCCGGCATTAAAATCACCACACAGGATCACGGGCAGCCCGGAACAGAGGTCATTGCAGATCCAGCTGCTGCCGGCCAGGGCTGCGGCCTGCAGCTTGCGGTCTTTGGCCCGCAGGCCCAGGTGGGTATTCAACACCTGTACACCTCCCAGTGGTGTTTCCACCCGGGCCATCATCACCCCCCGATTTTCCAGAGGTTTTGCTGCAAACGCGGCCGGCAGGCACCCGCAATTCAGGTCATGTACGGGAAACCGGCTCAGGATGGCCAAACCATATCTGCCGCTGGGGCTTTCCTTGAGTGTATAAAAATCAAATGACATGTCAAGGTGATCAGCAATATAGGCAGCCTGGTTGATATAACTGGACCGCCGGTGACCGACATCCACTTCCTGGAGTGCAATAATATCCGCATGAAACCCTGCAATTTGTTTTGCCGTTCTGGCAGGATTGTATCTGCGGTCCATGTTCCGGCAGGAATGAATATTATAACTGAGAATTTTCAGGGTGTTCATGGGATGCCCATCCATTTCGATAGTCTTGTATCAGATGTCTGAGATCACGGGGGCGCAGATACGTAGTTTTTGTATTCAGATATTCGGGCAGCACTACCATACCGCGTGTTTCTTCCCTGCCGGGCCCCCCGTGGGCTCCGCTTTCAATATTGAATGACAGGGGCGTATCTGTGGGATCCCATCCTGAAATAACGATGTCACCTGCATCAGGATGGCGGCAGACGCGTGCCAGATCTTCGGCAGCCTGGGCACCAAATGGATGATCCTTTCCCAGGACCATGAAAAACTGCTGCTCCAGATCAAAGGTCCCGTGCTGGTTAATGGCAACAATGCAATGGCCATCCTTATAGAGCACCAGAGGGATGTGAACCGACCGAATCAACGTTTGGGCAAACCTGCTGATAAAATCACGGGTGGGAGTGCCCGGCACATACACATGGCCCAGCGGCCCCATGGTGGTGATCTCTATTTTTTCCCGGGATACCGGACCGCTGTCTTTTTGCAGGTTTTCAGAAAACGGCCGGTTCATTATATATGCCCGGGCTTTTTTGTACAGCCCGTCCAAGGTATTGTCGTAAAAGGCTGAATGTGCATGCGCTGCATCCGGGTTCAGGTCATAATAGGCTTTGCGTATGGCCTCTTTCACCGGAACCCCATAGCGGCTGCCGTACCAGACGACCGTTTCCTGCCCGTGATCGGAATAGATGATGGTTTCGTATTTTCTGCAGCTGGATTGACCGGCTGCCCTGCAGATATCCTTGATGGTGTCATCAATGCCCTTGAGGCTCCAGTGGGCGAACATGGATCCCGGGCCCCTGCGGTGGGCCTGTTCATCATAGCCCAGAAAACTGGCACATACAATGGGAACGCCGCTGCCCACAGCCAGCTTGGTCCGGAACGAGACCAGTTCTCTGAGTATGACACAGATTAAAATGCGGGCAGGGATAAATACGAGTTCTTTGATAAATTTTCTGCCCTGAACCAGACCCCGGAAAAAATCGGTCACCGCCAGAAAAAATTCAATGATGGTCACCCCAAGAATCCGCACAAACTTTCCCGTATGCAGAATGAGCAGAAAAACCAGTTTCAACGGATTTACAGTGCTGGCAATGGATTCCAGTGTCATGGTCTGGGAGCAGTACCGGGCCTGGGCCGCCCCTCCGGTAAAAATGGTGGCATAGGTGTGTCCCCCGGACAGCAGCGGGGTACCTGATTTTTCCAGACGGTCTCCGACATGGTTGGCAGTCTGGGGATAAAAACTGACGTTCCGCTGTTGTTCGCTGCGGGATATGAACTCGAATGCCGGCACACAGGATTTGACCCCGTAAAACAACTCGCCCTGAAAAGCCGGGGTGGCGGAAGGCATACCTGAATACATGGGTTTATAACCCCACCGGCCGTTGCGTATCTGCTTTTCAAGAAAGGGCAGCCGGCCGGCTTGCAGGGCTTTTTGAAACTGGGTCATGGAAAGTCCGTCTATCTGAATCAGCACCAAACCAGGCCCCTCTTCTGCAGCATCCCGGGGCGGCAGTCCCAGCAGCCGTAATGACCATTTGTTCCGGGAAGCTATTTTGCGAAACCATTTTACCACCTGTTTGATCCGGACAGACACCATGATTATCCTTTGGACCTGTTTTGGTTTCTGCGTTTTTGCGCATAATTTTTTTCCTGCCTGGCCTGTATGGCTTTTTCCCTGTTCTGCTCATCCACTGCCTGGTGATGGGCTGTTTCCCCACCACTGTCGCTTGACCGTTTTCCCAGTGAATGGATGGTTTTTTCCCGGCCGTAAATAACCAGTGTATCTCCGGGATATATTTGCGTTCCCCCCCTGGGCACCCCCACATAAGTGCCGTCGTCACGATGAATCCCCAAAATCAATATACCTTCTTTGGTAAGTTTGCACTGGGCCAGGGTTTTGTGGGCAATCCAGTCATTTTTTTCTACAGGCAGCTCCCGGACAGAATATTCACCGGAAAGGTTTAACAGTTCTGTGTAATCAAATATTTTTAACTCATGCCAGCGGCCCAGGATTTTTTTCATAGCCTGGTTCATCCAGATCTCAATATGCCTGGATCTGGCAAGAAACCACAATGCGCACACACCAGCCAGAAGCCAAAACAGACGTAATAATCGCTGGGGATCATCCCCGTTGGATCCGAAAGACAGAATAAGTGAAATAATGATACTGACAAAACCGGCACTCCTGGCGATCATCAGCCAGGTGATGATTTTTCTTCTGGCTGGATTTCCCATTATTTTCTCAGCCTCACCAGTGGTAAAACCGGTTCCGGTGAATGCGGAACGGGCCTGGAAACTGGCTGCTTCCCAGGACAATCCGGTCAAATGAAGGGCAATGCTTGCCAGGCGTATAACAACCATGGACACGCCCAGTACGGTCAATGATGCAATGATACCGATGATGCCTGTCATGCTATGCCGGGCCTTTCCTATACCCGGAACCGGAACCGCTTTGTTTGTCTCCAGGTTTTCCATTCCTTTTTTGTTCACTTTGTACCTTCATACGATGCATTATACGCTGTCATCTTCAATAGAAAATGCATGGTTCCATGCATATGGATATAAATCATCATGTATTTTCATCCTGTTTCCCCGACAGTATACATACCCTGTATCTTTCAAATGGGTAAAACCCCCCATTTACCCGACAGGTCCCTGCCGCGTAAAGTTAAGTAAAAACATACATAACAGAGTGAGGATTTTTCCCATGAAAAAAAACAACCGCTTACGGTATTTTATCCTGGCCCTGGTTCTGTTTCTGGGCCTTTTATGGTCATTGGTTTCAGCCTCCCAGCAGGAAAACAGCTACCCCAACTCCCGCTTTGTGACATATCCCCATTGGCTCAAGGCCCATCTGGATGATACCGATCTGGTCATTGTAGATGTAAGAACAGATGATCATTTTGATGGGGCACTGATCCCCGGTGCCATAAGGCTTCCCTGGTCTGCGTTTCAGGTTAATGATATCGGCAATGATGTGGCATCGGTTTTCACCGGTATTTCCCGGGCACAGGATATCCTTGGCCGTCACGGCATTACGTCGAAAGACACCATCGTTCTTTACGACTCAGTGGAACGGGATGGAGGCGCCACTGCATCCTATGTTTTCTGGGTTCTGGATATTCTGGGACATGAAAACAAGAAAATTCTCGTGAAAGGCATTGATGGATGGAGAGATGCAGGCTATGACCTGGTAACCACACCTCGTGAAACAAAACCGCTGCTTTATCAGGCGCCTGTAGAAAACATACAAAAACACCAGCTGATTACAGGTGATTTTGTTTATAAGCAGCTCGGCGATTTCTGTTACCAGATCATCGATGTGCGCTCACAAGAGGAATATATCGGTGAAAAGGGCACCAAAGGCCTTGACGGAACTCCGTTGAAACTTGGGCATATCCCGACAGCTGTCAACATCAATTATCAGGATGCATGGACAGATCTGATCACAAAGGCGGTTAAACCCTATGCACAGCTCCAGACTCTTTACGCCGGCCTGGATGCATCCAAGGCGGTGATTGTTTACTGCAATTCAGGAAGACGCAGTTCTTTTTCCTATTTTATACTCCGTCTGATGGGGTTTGACAGGGTGTACACCTATGAACAGTCTTGGAAAGAGTGGGGGAATCCGGATAAATTTTTCCCGGTGGAAACCAGGGAAAACACATTGGCAGGCAGTATGCTGCCCACCCCTTCATCAGCAAACCGGACCGTCTCAAGCCGGGAATTCGACACAAAAACATCAAAAGACAGATCCGGTTCAGGTAAACCTGCAGGCGGCTATATGTCATGCGGAGGTTGATCATGGATAAAAAAAACACCTCCCCCATATATTGGCCGTGGCTTCCGGCTGCATTTGCTTTGGCAGGCATCATTGTATTTATTTTTGCCACATTCGGACCGCCGGCCTCTTCCAGCGGTTTTGTCAGCGTAATAAAAGGGGCTGTCCAGACAGTTGCGCCGGAGTATGTTGAAAACAACCCCCATTACGCCACGATGCCTGACACAGGGTCCTGGCTCTTTGCCTTTGTTCTGGGCATGGCCATCGGTGGCTTTGCTGCCGGCCGCTCCGGCAGAATACCGGTAAAAGATATCCCAAAAATATGGGAAAAACGGTTCGGGAACAGCCGGATCAAACGATTTGCAGCCACCTTTGCCGGTGGGTTCATCATACTTTTTGCCTCCAGACTGGCAGGCGGCTGTACCCTGGGGCTGTTTATTTCCGGATCAACACAGCTGGCTGTCAGCGGGTTGTATTTCGGGGTGCTTATCTTTGCCGTTGCCATGGTCACGGCCCGCCTTGTCTACGGCAGCACAGGAAAGGAGGAATAATGGGTGCAGAAATATGGCTGGGGTTGTTTTCCGGCATTGCCTTTGGATTTGTGATCCAGCGCGTCGGCGCAACCAACCCAGATAAAATGGCCAGGGCACATCTGATGATGGAAGGTGATATCCCGAAATTCATGCTCATGGCGGTTATCCTCTCAGCCATAGGGCTTTTGGGGCTTGAAGCCGCCGGTGCGGCCAATACCCGGGTGCTCCCCACCAGTCTGGTGGCCACAGGCGTGGCAGGCATTTTATTCGGTATCGGGTGGGGATTTTGCGGATACTGCCCGGGAACCACCTGGGCTGCAGCAGGAGAGGGACGGTTGGATGCTGTGTTTGCCCTTATCGGCGGACTTGCCGGTGCAGCGGTTTTTGCCCATCTGCACGAATTTTTCATACCATTGCTGTATGATCCCTTCAATGTGGGCCAGATCACCCTTGCGGACTGGACAGGCAGCCGGCCTGCTGCGGTTGTTCTGCTGGTTTTTATATTCGGCCTGTGCATAGGCGCCATCAATTTTTTATGGAAGGAAAAAAATGGCGGCCAGATACCATAATATACCTGTTGTCTTTCTGGTATCCCTTGTTTTAGTGGCCATCATCTGTTCCGGATGTCCCGGGCCGAAAAAAGACACGGGAACAAAGCTGAAAATACCCAGAGGATATGTGGATCGGCTTGACATCCAGCTAAGGGACCGGGTGCTGGGGTTCGGTCCCTTTGTGGGATATTATTTCAAGCCGGAAAATCCAGAGGACCTGACCCGGCTTTCTTTTGTCTGTTTTAATGAAGACCAGTTTTACACCCGTGACCTGCCGAAAAACACCCTTTTGTTTGAAGGGGATGCAGTGTTGAAACAGCTTGTGGACACGGGTTTTCCTCTGCCTTCAGATGACCGGATCAACCCGGTATTTTTTGAAGATGCCCCCCAAAAATGGGTGAATGACCGCCCCCGGCCCCGGGATGAATACCTTCATTTTCATTCCTGTTATGATGGACTGGGTCCTGTACTTGCAGGATATTGGATCCGGCATAAAGGCAAAGCTTCCTTCACCTATGACATGGGTGGACGTATGGGTCCGGACAGTCCCCTTTACCACAAGGTCCACCCCGGTATCGACAAGCAGTTTGCGAAAATCATGGAATTTGATGCAGGCCCAGGCCCAAGACACGATTGAGAAACAGTAAACGCAACTAGGAAATGCTTATACCATGAACAAAAATTCCCATGACAGAAACCATGATAACAACCATGATAGAAACCAGGCGGACCACAAAAACGGTCACCAGAACCATGACAGCAACCACCAGGACCACGACCATGCTGATCACCACGCACACATGGTAGCTGACTTCAGGCGCAGGTTCTTTGTTTCATTGATTCTGGGAATTCCCGTTGTGCTGCTGTCTCCCATGATCCAGCAGTTTATGGGTGTCAGCGGCCAATGGGACTTTGCCGGTGATGCCTATATCCAGTTCGGATTTTCTACCATTGTCTTTTTCTATGGCGGATGGCCGTTTTTAACGGGTCTTGTTGACGAACTCAGAGAAAAGAATCCGGGCATGATGACCCTGATAGGCCTTGCCATTATTGTTGCATATACCTACAGTTCCGCCGTGGT
Organism: Desulfotignum sp.; assembly: GCA_011390635.1. Classification (GTDB taxonomy): domain Bacteria; phylum Desulfobacterota; class Desulfobacteria; order Desulfobacterales; family Desulfobacteraceae; genus Desulfotignum. The sequence continues at coordinate 12,899 of JAABSA010000062.1, forward strand.
ATTCGGTCTTGCGGGAAAAGTGTTTTTCTGGGAGCTTGCCACCCTCATCATCATCATGCTTTTGGGACACTGGATGGAAATGCGCTCGGTAATGGGTGCTTCCGGTGCTTTGGAGGAACTGGTCAAACTGATGCCGTCAACGGCCCTTCGCATCACCAAAGACGGTGAAACAGAAGAGGT
>JAABSA010000062.1:13088-13399 GCA_011390635.1 Desulfotignum sp.
AGCAGATGGGCGGACCAGCATTGACGAATCCATGGTTACCGGTGAAAGCAGGCAGGTGGAAAAGACCACAGGAGATGAAGTTATCGGCGGCAGCATCAACGGTGATTCCGCCATTGAGGTGGAGATACAAAAAACAGGTGACGACACCTATCTTTCCCAGGTTGTCGACATGGTGAAAAAAGCACAGGCATCCAAATCAAGGGCCCAGAACACGGCCGACCGTGCCGCTTTCTGGCTGACCATCATCGCCCTGACCGCCGGGGGCATCACGTTGGGGGCGTGGCTTTTGGCAGGCAGGGAATTTGTTTTTT
>JAABSA010000063.1 GCA_011390635.1 Desulfotignum sp.
GCAGAAGCTGACAGGATTACCAGTATCAACAATACCATCACCCCTGATGCTGCAGATATTGACCTGTCCGAGACACAAATCCTTCCAGGGGATCTGCTGGAGATCACAGCAGATGTGACCAATGGTATCATCACCCTCAGTGGTGCAGATGCCTATCGGATCGACACCCTGGATGAATGGCTGGGCCTGGCGGCCCTGGTGACGGAAAACGGTGCCACTGCCGGGTTTGAATTTATGGGTGATACCTATATCATGGAAATGGGGGCTGATGCCGCAGACAGCCTGGTGGCGCTTTCCGGTGTAATGTCCGTGGAAGCCCTGGGTGCGGATGCAGGTGACAACATGGTCATGATTTCCGGCTGACACCGGCAAGACGATTCCGGTTTATGTTCTTTTATCTCAAAACAGGCAGCCGGAACATTCAAGTGCAATAGAGTAAAGTGCGGTAGACTTCAGTACAGTACAGTACAGTAAAATGCGGTGACAGTGTGGGGTAAAAACGGGGTAATGCAGTCCATTGGCGGTATTTGAATATAAGGCACTGAATACAAAGGGAAAGCAGGTCCTTGGTATGGTGGATGCGGACAGTCTTCCGGCTGCCCAGTCCAGACTCCGGGACCGGCAGCTCTATCCGGTGTTTCTGGCACAGGTCCGGTCGACGGCTGATGAAACAGGCCCAAAAAACAGAATAGACCTGTCTGGATTCCGCATTTTTTCAAAAATCCGATCCGCTGAAATCACCATGGTTACCCGGCTCATTGCCACCCTGTTGTCTGCCGGGTTTCCCCTGGTAAATGCCGTGTCCACGGTGGCGGGCCAGACACGGTCCCGGAAGTTTCAAAAGGTGTTGTCCCGGATCAAGGATGCCATTGAAGAGGGCAGCAGTTTTGCCGACGCCCTCAGACTCTATCCCCACGTGTTCTCCGGGGTGTATATCAATATGGTGGCGGCAGGAGAATCTTCCGGCACCCTTGATGTGGTGCTGGAGCGGCTGGCGGATTTTGCCGAGCGCAGGGAAGAGACCAAAAAAAAGATTCAGGCCGCACTGGCCTATCCCATGATTATGTCCGTCATCGGTTTTCTTGTGCTGGTGATTCTTCTCACCTACATCGTACCCGGTATCATCCAGATTTTTTCTGATATGAACCAGACCCTTCCGTTGCCCACCCTGATTCTGATCCGGGTCAGTGATTTTTTCACCGGGTTCTGGTGGACCCTGATCCTGCTGCCGGTTCTGGCGGTGCTGGGGATTTATATGATCCGGAAAACAGACAAGGGGGAGCTGTACACCGACCTTGTTGTGATCCGCCTTCCCGTTGCCGGCGGTTTGATCCGCAAATTGATCACAGCCCGTTTTTCCAGGACCCTGGGATCTTTGCTGGAAAACGGGGTCCCGCTGATGACCGCTTTGACAATCGCCAGAAAGATTGCCGGAAACCGGGTGATATCGGATCTGATTCAGTCGGCAGCTGACCGGGTGGAGCAGGGCGGCGAACTTGGGGTGGCGCTTTCCGCGAGCCCGTATTTTCCCAGGCTGGCCTCCCGGATGATCCAGGTGGGGGAAAAAAGCGGTGAACTGGAAAAAATGCTCACCAAAACCGCCGATCTGTATGAGAGAGATGTCCAGGCCGCAGTGGCGGCTGTCACCGCACTGGTGGAACCGGTTATTATCCTGGTCATGGGGGTGGTGGTAGGGCTGATTATCATGGCGGTCTGTCTGCCCATTGTTGAGATCAACCAGCTGATCATGTAGCGGCCATAAGTTACCTCTTTTCCATTACCCGTACGTCCGCAGTCTCGCTTGGCTACGGTCTCACTTGGGTGCGCAGTCTCACTTGGCTGCACAGTCAAAATTCCTGGTTCAGGGAAAAGAAAACCCCTTTATTGTGCAACGCGAATCCGGTGTTGAAAGAAAAATTGCGGTCCAGAATGCGGATTTTCTGTGCATGGTTGTGCTTATGGGCTGCTGAGATGGAGCCGTAAATGCTGCCGCTGTAGAAACCGCCTCCCACAAGGGCAACAACTCCTCCCAGGGCATAATTGTTCTGGTCAAAGGCTTTCCAGGCCGCCAGCCCGAGTCCGGTATTGAGAAGGAACGCGGCTGCTGCATCATGGATGCGGCCGGTGTAGAGGAACCCGCCGCCGGGGATGACGGCCAGAATACCGGCCAGAACCGGGCTTTTTCCAGGAATGGATCGGGCTTGTTGAATACGGGCTGTCAGGTCCGTTTTTTCGGTCACCAGATCACTTTCCGGGGATATTTTTTCCAGGTAAGCCTGGGCCTGGTCCAGTTCGTCCTTGCCGGGCTGCCGGCTTGCCTGGATGTGCAGTTTTGCCAGATCCAGATAAATGCGGTCCCGGGTATCCGGATGATCGGTGAGCTTTACAAAATTTTGCAGTACCACCTGGGCATATCCCATGTTTCCCAGGTGCATGAAAGCCCGGCTCTGCATAAAATAGCTCTTTCGGGTGAAGGGGCTTGATATATCCGGATCATCCCGGATGATGTCATTGAACTGCCGGGCCGCATCATGGAACCGTTCCTGAAAAAACAGGGCCATGCCGGTTTTGTATGCAGCTTCCAAAATCCTGGCATCCTGTGGAAAAAAATGGACAAACCGCTTGAATTCCACTTCTGCGGTGGAATAATCCTTGTCATTGAAAAGCGTATCTGCATAGGCAAACTGCCTGTCAGCTGAAATCACAAGTTCAGCGGCATCTGCCGGGGCAGGGCCGGCAACAGAGATCACAACACCCAGACTTACCAGCATCCATTGTATCATCTTTATCACCGTGACATCTTATCCAATGGTGGTTTGAACCACCAGAAATCATTGGCCGACACCGGATCATGTATCCTGTGTTCTCCGTTGATCTGTTTTTCTTTCGCCAGTCTGGTTTCGCTTCTGCCGCACCGCATGATCCGGTCAAAAGCCATGACCCACCCCACGACAGGGCCGTGTTTTTCCAGGGCCTGTGCCGCGTATGCAGAGCAGGATGGAGACATGGGGCAGCGGCTGCCGTCTGCCCCTGAGATGTGATCCTGGTAAAAACGGATGATCCGGTTTTTTTTCCCGGTGCGGTTTTCTTCTGCGGCCCCGGGAGCCGACAGGCACAGCACCATGATCAGGCAGATGGCTGTTAGGTTACTCCTGGGTGACACGGAACACCTCTCTGATGGATGTGATTCCCTGGAACACCTTGGTCATGCCGTCCCGGCGCAGGGTGACCATGCCCTTTTTCACGGCTGCTTCCCTGATACGGTTGGTTTCGGAGGTTTTCAGGATCATGTGCCTGATATCATCATCCAGCTCCAGAATTTCAAAAATGGCCTGACGTCCGAAATACCCTGTATCAAAGCATTTGGAACATCCCCGGGGTTTGTACACCTTTTTGCCTGTCAGGTCCTGTCCGCTGGTGTTGAGGGTTTTTACATCATCCGGTGTCAGAAAATACGGCTGCCGGCAATGGGGGCAGAGGATACGCACCAGCCGCTGGGCAATGATGGCATTCACCGACGAGGAGATCAAATAGGGCTCCACCCCCAGATCTTTTAACCGGGTGACAGCCCCGGCCGCGTCATTGGTGTGGAGGGTGGAAAATACCAGGTGGCCGGTGAGGGCCGACTGGATGGCAATACCCGCCGTTTCAACATCCCGGATTTCCCCCACCAGCACCACATCCGGATCCTGGCGCACAATGGCCCGCAATCCTTTGGCAAAGGTGACCCCGGTTTTGGGGTTCACCTGGATCTGGCCGATGCCGGGCAGGTTGTATTCCACAGGATCTTCAATGGTGATAATATTTTTGTCCGCAGAATTGATTTCCGACAGGCCGGCATACAGGGTAGTGGTCTTGCCGCTGCCGGTGGGACCGGTAACCAGGACAATGCCGTGTGTCTGCCGGATGATGCGGTTCAACCGGTCGAAATGATCCGGAGAAAGGCCGAACTGGTCCAGTGAGAGAAAATACCCGGATTTGTTGAGCAGCCGCATGACCAGGCGTTCACCATAGCTTGTGGGAACGGTGGAGATACGGATGTCGATTTCCTGGTCCCCGATGCGCACCTGGGCCCGGCCGTCCTGGGGAATGCGTTTTTCCGCAATGTTCATGCTGGCCATGACCTTGATCCTGGAAATCAAAGAGGCCTGGACTCTTTTTGGGGGGGTCAGGCGTTCATACATGATTCCGTCGATGCGGTAACGGATCTTGAGGCTGTGCTGAAAGGGTTCGATGTGAATATCACTGGCACCCGCCTTGACCGCCTGGGAAATCATCCGGTTCACCAGGCGGATGACCGGGGCGTCACTGACATCATCCAGCAGGTCGGCTGTCTGTTCCAGGGTATCCATCAAGGGATCGTCGTTTTCCATGTCCTGTGCCAGCTGCCGGGCACTGTCTCCGGACCGGTCATATAAAACATTGATGGCCGATAAAATACGGTCTTTCCGGGCCAGCACCAAATCATGCTCTGGAAGTCCGATCAGGGCTGCCACATCATCGGCCGGGGCAAGGTCCGATGGATCATTGATGGCAATGACGGGCCGGCCGGTCTGTTTAATGAGGGGAACCAGGCAGGCTTTTTTTACAAAATTACGGGGGACATGCCTTGTCCAGGTATCATCTGCATGGTCGGGTTCCAGCAGGGATGATACAGGTATGTGATACATTCTGCCCAGAATTTCCAGCACATCCTGTTCCGGTATTATCTTGGCGGCAAGCACGGTTTCCACCAGGCTGGTCTTGTCCTGTTCATATGCTGCCATGATTTTATCGGTTTCCTTTTGGGGAAATCCGAATTCTTCCGTCAGAATATCGATAAACCGCTGGATCATGATTTACGGGGACACTTGTTGTGCCGGTTCACCGGACATTTTTTCTTTGAACCGGTCCAGTTTTTTATATAAAGGGATTTTTCCTTTTTCAAGATCCATGTTAATGCTTTCCTGCTTTTCATCAAGGATCTGCCGGACCTCCAGGGGATTTTTCACCACCCTGGGGGTTAAAAACACATACAGGTTTGTGCGTTCTTCCCCTTCGGAAACGTTTTTAAATGCCCATCCCAGGCCGGGAATATCCCCCAGACAGGGGGCTTTGTTTTCGGTTCTGGTCATGCTTTCATCAATCAGCCCTCCGATCACAACGGTGTGGGTATCTTCCACGATGATGGCGGTTTCGATCTGGCGCTTGAAGGTGGTGGGCCGGTCCGGGTTGTTCTGGTTCACCGAGTCCAGTTTGGTCAGTTCCTGGAACACATTGAGCCGCACCAGACGGCCCTTGCTGATCTGGGGGGTAATTTTCAGACTGATCCCCACATCCCGGTATTCAAAGGAGCTGTATACCTCGGTGGCGGATTCTGCAGCCGACCTGGTCTGAAACGGCACGTTCTTGCCCACGGTGATGACGGCTTCTTCGTTTTCCGTGGTGAGCAGCTGGGGCGTGGCAAGGATATGCACATCCTTGTCGCTTTGAAATGTCCTGACAATGGCCTGGATATCCGGGAAGGTAACACCGCCGATGTTGATGTTTTTGCCCAGGACACCCAAAGAAAACCCCCTGGGAAGGGCGGCATTGGCGGATACACTGTCCAGGTTGCCGAACCCGCCGTCACCGGTGGCGCCAAAGCCGGAAAATCCCACTCTTTCGTCATTGTCAAATCCCTGGGAGGTGCGCCATTCCGTGCCGATGTCAAGGCCCCGGGTGACATTGACTTCCATGATCAGGCATTCGATATAGACCATGGACCGGGGGATATCCAGTTTGGAAATAACTTCTTCCAGGACGGCATAATCTTCTTTCCGGGCCATGATGATCAGCGAATTGGTGGCCTTGTCCGCACTGATATGCACGGACTCGGAAAGCAGCGGTGCCTGCTTTTGTCCTTCGGCAGTTTTGTTTTTGTCCTGGGCCGGAATTTCCTGAAGTACCTGGACCATGGTTTCAGCAGAGGCATGTTCCAGGTAATACACCCGGATTCTCTCTTCTCCTTTGGGGACCTCCTGGTCCAGAAGCGCCACCAGTTCTTCCACCCGCTTTGTTTCCAGTTCGTTGGCCAGAATAACAAGGGCATTGGTTCTTTCATCCGCCACAAAGTCCACCATCATGCCGGTGTCCGGGCCTTTTTTTTCATCCCTGATCCTGGCTGTGAAAATTTTGGAAAGGGTGGTCACCAGTTTGGCGGCATCAGCATGCTGGACCGGTATTACGGAAATGGTTTTACCGATATTGGGGGCATCAATGGTGTGTATGATTTTTAACAGCCGGTCAATACTGGAAAGGGACGCTGTGACAATGAGCATGTTGGTGTCTCTGTAGGACAGGATCACACTGCCCTTGGGCAGCAGCGGAATGAACAGGCGCTGCAGTTCATCTGAATCCGCATAATCCAGCTGAATGATCCGGGTGGCGAGGCGGTCTGCGGGTTCCACTGATCCTGTTGCCAGGCGGGTGTCGATATTGTCTCCCTTTGCATCGGGCACGGGCACGATTTTTATGACGCCGCCGGATTCCACCGTGGTAAATCCGTGAATTTCCAGTACGGATTCAAATACTTTATACGCATCTTTCACAGACAGTTTTGTGGGAGAAATGATGGTGACATTCCCCCTGATCCGGCTGTCCACCACAAAATTTTTCCCGGTGATTTTGCTGATGAATTTGATAAAGACCCTGATGTCCACGTTGTCAAAATCGATGGATACATATTCTGTGGAAGAAGGTTCCTGGGCCATGGCCGGTTGAAGGGGAGAAAAGGGCAGATGTGCGGGGCATAGCAGGCTCCCCGGTAACAGGAACAACAGGCACAAAAATATATATTTCGGGTGGTGTGATACACTTGTAATGGTCAATTTGCCCATAATTTTTCCTTATTCATCTGAAGCGGTCTCCACTGTGTATTCATTATTTTGCGCATTGTAAAGGATTTCCTGGATTTTGCCCCGCCGCAGTATGGTAAAACGGATATCGGAAATATCCTCCAAAGAGGTGTCCAAAGATTGGTAGATGGTCACGGCATCCTGGGCCGACAGGGTCTGGCTGTCGTTGATGGATTTGATGATATCCCCGTTTCTCAGTCCGATCTGCTGAAAAACCGAATCATTTCTGATGCCGTACAGCAGCAGACCATCTGGTTTTCCGTCCGAGAAAAACGGTCTGATCCTGGCTTGTTTCATCAGGGCCGGCAAGCCTGTCTCCGCCTGTTCCAGCAGTGGAGGACCTGTCTGGGAAACCTGGGTTTCCGGTTCCGGCAGCGCCATTTTTGAGGCCATGGAGGAAGACGGGCTCAGGGTGATATCCACTTCCAGTATCTGGTCCTGACCGTTGACGCGCAATATGACCTGGCTGCGGTCAATTTTTTTGATGGTTGCCCCTTCCACCTGGTCTCCCACCTGGAAAAGGGATTGTTCCCGGGTTTTTTTGTTTTCAATTACGGCATAGGAAGCATTTTCAGATGCTGCTGTTACGGTTCCCCACAGGGCCAGCTGCAACCGGGTTTTTTCCAAAGGTTTTTTCAAGGCCGCAGCCGGGGATGCTTCCTGGTCGGGTTCAGGGCTTTGGGTGAGCACATTGAACAGGTTTCTGCGGGAAATGGCGGTGTATTTTTTGGGGTCCGAAACCTTGCGGGCGGTATTTTCCGGATCCGTCATGTCCCGGGACTGGATCTGTATGTCTTCAATGCTGCTGTCAGGCGGTGATATCATGTGCTGATATACCAGGCCCACCACTGTATATGCGCCAAAGGTGAGCAGCAGAAGTTGAAGGATAAAAAACAGGTGTTTCATAATTTCATTTCCAGGGTTGCTGCCTGGCCGGTTATGGTGAAGGGTATCCCTTTTTCCGGGTTGTTTTTGAACAGATTTTCCATGGACAGTAAGCCTGCAAATTTTGATACATATGCCGGTTGCGGATGCAGGCTGCCTGTAAGCACAACCATCCAGTTTTTAGGGTCTGTGGGGCTGCCGCCGGCAAAGGTCAGATCTCCCCGGGCTTCGGCCTTGATGATGTCGCCGGTGGCCAGCAGTTCTGATATGATGATTTTATGGTTGTCTCTGGTAAATGCCAGGGTGATCTTGTTAAAATCAAGGTTCGTGATCCCCATGGTGTTGAGAAAATCATCCCGGACGGTACAGGTTACCCTGGACAGCACAAGCTCTCCTTTGCCGGCCGGATGTGTCTGCCCTTTTGGTACATGATAAGTGCCTGACAGATCAAAGGACAATTGTGCGGTCATCCCCTGCATCGCAAGGGTCGTATCGTTGATCTTCAATCCGGTCATGACCATTTGCAGCCCTGAATAGGTGTTTTCCTGCAACGATATATCCGTGATATGTCCGTTTACATTCCCTTCCAAAAGGGATGTTGAAAAATTGATATCCCTTTTCAGACCCAGGATGGAAGAAACCGGAAAATACAGCCGGGAATCCTTTGCTGCGATGGTCAGGGTGTCACTTAGGTGCAGGAAAAGTTTGTTTATGGTTACTCCCGGTGGAAGACAGGGGGATGCCCGGTCCATGGAGATCCTGATGCCCGGAAACATGGTTTCCGCCGCAAGACCGATTTTTCGGGCTGCTTCCTGTTGGGGAAATCGCATGACAGCAAAAACGGCGATTGCGCCTGTAAAATATACCAGGTATATGAAAAAGCGTTTCACAGTCATGCTACAGCGGTTCCTTTTGCACCAGTGTCTGGGCTTCCAGGACAGCCTCGAGCAGGGTTGCCTGGTCTCCGGTTCTGGACAGGGAAAGAGAAATCACAGATACGCCGTTACCAGAGGTCTCCACCCCTTTGATAAAATGAATAAAATCGGTAAGATACATGTTTTTCAGCTTGAGCCTTACTTTTGAAACAATGTAGTTTCCATCATCCATATCCTGGGAAAAAGGCCGCATGTAGTCAATGTTTTTTTTGACCCCGCTTTTTTCGGCCTCGCTGTCAAGAAAGGAAAAAAGGGTAAAATCACGGGGTCTGGCTGCCAGAATTTGTTGTTCCATATCCAGTTCTCCGGTGAGGTCCCGGTATTGTTCATGCAGTTGCACCATTTGTCTGAGCGCGTCCTGTTCAACGCTGAAAATCCGCTCCAGGTCTTTTTTTTTGTCCACCAGCGGAAGATATATGAATTGCACGGCCAAAAACACAAGGGTAAGTATACTCCCCAGGGCAATGGTGTTTTTTTCTCTAATTGACAAATGGGTCATGGGCGGATCACATGGTTATTTTACATTGAAAGAAAATCTGGTCATCTGTTTTACCGGCATCAGCCGTATTGATGGTGACGGTCTTGAATATGGCGGATGTTTCCAGCGCATTTTTTACTCTGTCCACGGTGTTGAAACTGTCGGTGGTGCCGGAGATGGTTACCTGGCCATGGTTGAACAAAAGCCGGGACAATTGTGTGTTCATATCCGATGGAATACGGGCGGACAATTCATACAAAACATCAATGGCTGCAATATCCGGTGTCCGGCTCATCTCTCTGGACCGGGCGGTGCCGCCTTTTTGCTGCAATGCCTGCTTTACCCGGGCCTGCATGAGCAGCAGCGGGGAATGTCCCGGCAGGATCTCATCCTGTGGAAAGGTTTTTTTATACAGGCCGGCGCCCGTACTGCGTATGGAGGCAATCTGTGTTTCCAGGACAACAACATTCCGGTACAGACTCAAAGCAAAAAGGGCGAAAATTATTGCGGCCATCACCGCGGTTGTCAGAATCTCAGGTTTGAATTTTTTGAAAAAAGCCCCCGGGCCATAAGGGTTTTTTGAAAAGTTCAATAGCAGCCGGGGTTTTTGGAACAATATCTCAGCCATGGTTTCGGTGTCCGGGGCCATGGCCGCAATGGTGTCGGTAAGAAAAAATGCATGCTGTGACATCATCTGTGCAAGTTTTTGGGTCACCTCTGCCGTATCCGGAGAACCGGGTTCCGTTGCCAGGCAGAGGTCAAACCGGGTATCAAGACCGGATTTTTGTCTGAAGCCTGTGATCATGTGAAATACGGTTTCTGCAATCTGGTCATCCATTCCGTCCGATGCTGCCAATGCCCTTACCATAACCGGTTTTGATCCGGTAATGAGGACAAAGGTGACGGCAGAGCGGCCCAGGTGGATAAAGATATGGTCAGCAAATTTTTTGTGGGTTTCCATATAAGAGACCGCCAGGGCATATCCCCGGGGGGTGATGAGCCCGGGTCTGATTTTATATGCCTGCAGGCACTCGGTAATATCCGCAACCATGGATGCAGATACAGAGGCTGTTAAAATCAGCTGCTGGTTCTGGACAAAGCACACATCCTGGAGCACAAAATCTGAGACATAGTTCTCCCCGGGCAGGTATGGCGCCAGTTCAAAGGGAAGTACCTGAAAAATTTTACCGGGGCTGGTGAAGGGCAGGCTCAGATTGCGGAAACACACATCCTGTGAAGAGATGAACACCACCGCTTCAGTGCAGGCGGTCAGGTCGATCTGGGCTGCAATGGCGGCAAGGGCGTCCTGGTAACGGGATGCCTCATCCACAGGATCCTGCAGCGCATCCAGGGCCGCAAAGGCATGCTCTTTTGGCCTGGTTTTTGAAAATGTGCGCTCAACTGTTGTGGCATCAATGCCATGGGAATTGATGTCCAGCAGCAGATACCGGCCGGCCACAGCTCAGTTCCTTTCCATCTGGATGATTCTGCAGATCCACTGGTTGGTCTTTTCCTGCCGCTGTCTTTTAATATAAGCGGATACAGTGACTTCAGCCTGGTTCAGCCGGCCGGTGGATATTGCCTTGAAAATATTGCTGTCATATCGGATCATGCGGTCAAAAACTTCCTTTTCCGTTGCAGACAAACCTATAACCCGGTTATACCACCCTTTGTCAAGCAGGTTTACAAACATTTTGCCATCTTCTGATTTTTGGGCACGATAGTCAAGCAGATCCTGGGCAAATCCATCCATTCCCCGGGGGAGAAGGGCCTGGATCACCTCGAAACCGGCGGTGTTGATGTTGATCCGGCCGGGGCAGTGATAGGTTTTCCCCTCACCGGGCAGGTCTGAAAGCCCGTAAACAGTGAAGATCTCTCCCAATGCAACCGGCGGTTTTCCAAAGTCCTCTTCTGAACTGTCACGGTCTGTGTTATCGGACAGGGCGGAAAGAAGATCAGGGGGGAAGCCTTTTACATTCAACAGTTCCGAAACATGGTTGAACACCCCGTCGGCACAGATATAAGGGGGTGAAAGTTCTGCGTAATATGCTGATTCAGCACCGGAAAGTCCGGACACGGCACCATCGTCTCCTGAATCCAGCCAGTCTTTGAGACAATTGATAATGGCGGCCGGATCCGAAAGATCCCGGGATTTGTCATCAGAGATGTGAAGTTCCAGAAAATGTTCCCACAACCGTACCTGGTCCTGGTTCACTGTACTGCCGGGAAACTTCTGCAGCAGCGCATTCGCCTGTATTTTTCCCAGTTCATCAATGATTTCAAGCGATACCCGGCCTCTGGTAAAGCCGAGCTGTTCTGTCATCCGGGAAAGCAGCTCAGGATCGGCCCAGTCCTCCTGGATGGAATCGATATCGGTCTTTTCAGCATCATCAGCCAGCAGGGCCATGGCCAGGTGGATGGCGGACAATGCCATTTCCCGGGCAGCAAACCGGTCGGCCTGATGACCCGCCGTGATGACTGATTCATTGGTGAGCCTGGCAAGGTGCAGTCCTGTGGCCAGCAGCACGGAGATCACCCCCAGAACCACAACAAGCGCCATACCGTTCTGGCTGCCCTTCATTTTTTCACCGTTCTGGATACCGGCAGAAAAACGGCTGTTTTGATCTGGTGCAGGGTATCTTCCTGTGCCGTTTGTATGTCGATGATCACCTGTGTGGGGAGGGTGAATGCAAAGGCATCTGCTTCTGAATCCCAGGTTGTGTGTTCCGTTCCCCGGCTGTCTGTGAAGGTGAGGGAAAAGGCGTTGATATTTTTGATCAGAACCGGGTCCCTGCAGGGATCTGGATTATCTTCAGAAAGATATGATCTGTCTGACCGGTGCAGGTCAAAGCGGTTGCCGTGGCGGTGCACATAATACAGAATCCTGCCCGCCCCATGGATGGCGGCTGGCCCTGAATGCAGGTGATTGAGGCTGGTAAACTGCAGTTGTGAGAAAAAATTGCCGGCAATGCCGGTTTCTGTTGCCACAAACCGGAACAGGTCAGGGTCTTCATTAAAATCAGGCGGATGGTATCGGGGCGGGCGGGACAGGAAAACCTGCTCCAGATCCGCGGCCATCACCTGCATGCCCAGCAGGAAGCGTTCCTGTCTTTGTATGTCATGTTTCACCAGATCGGCCGAGGTTACAAAGGTCCTGAAAACAGCGTACAAAGCAGCCAGGGTGACGGCCAGAATGACCATGGCCACCAGGATTTCCAGCAGGGTGAATCCGTTTTTCCGGGGATCAGTCATCGGCTTCAACCAGGTACCGCCATGTGGTAATGGTATGGGAACTTCCGGTTTTGGGAGAGGAGATGTCAATCCGGATTTTTTTCAACCGGCCTGCTTGCTGTTCCGACAAGGCGGCTGGTTCTTCAAACACGGCATCTTCAATGGAGGCGGTCCATTCAAGGCCTTCATATCCCGGACCGAAGTCGCCTGACCGGCTGTATGGTGCATCCGGATCAGCGGTCAGGGCGGCAAGCTGCCGGCCTGCCAGTAACGGGATCATGCCTTTGAATTTGCCGGCACCTGCCAGCTGTATGGTGCCGGAATGCAGCTGCAGCAGGGTCACCAGCACCAGTGCCAGCACTACCATTGCCACCATGACCTCAAGAAGGGTGAATCCATGGTCCTGTTTTATGGAAAATTTATGTGCAGTCATCAAATGATATACGGTCAAAGACAGTTTCAACATCCATGAGAAACGGTTCTATTTTCAGGGAAACAGGGGTATCAGCCCCGTCCAGGTGCAGGATGACCAGATCTGAATACCCCTGCCTGCTGAATCGGATGGATCGGGCCGCCTTGTTTTCCTGGTCATGTGCTGGTGTCCGGGCAAATTCGATTCCGGAGATGCGCAGATTTTTGGCAAGTTTAAAAGCACTGGTTTTGGCGGCTTCTATTGCAGGTCCGTCCATGGATGTATCGGTTATCCAGAGATGATCGGCTGCCGGATCAATGTGCAGAAAAATGTCATGGTTTTCCCGCATGGCCCTGTATTTGAGGGAGGTGATCAGCCCGGCCAGATCTTTGAC
>JAABSA010000064.1:0-240 GCA_011390635.1 Desulfotignum sp.
TGCCTTTGCCCTCCAGGTTTCTGCCGATGCCGATGGTGAGCTTGCCGGCCGGGCAAAGGTAGGGTTTGAGGCGCAGGCCTTCATGGCGGGTCAGCTGGCGGATCATGTTTTCTTTGAACCGGTTCATTATGAAATTCTGTCTGCTTTGATTTCAAGGATTTCAGCTATACGTTCTGCCATTTCGGGTGAAAGCCTTCGCTTGCCTCGTTCATAGTCAGAAATCATATTCTGACGAATGCC
>JAABSA010000064.1:267-12656 GCA_011390635.1 Desulfotignum sp.
TTTTTCCATGGGGTTCTCCTTTTGCGTTCAGGTAAAACTACGGCCGAAGATTTAAATCTTTATCATCCATCAATTACCCATCAATCATTGACCATCTCGGGCTTTTCGCTGGGCCCTCTCATCCAGTAACCGCCGGGTTTTCTCAATCTCCTTTGCCAGGCGGCCCTCGTCAGGAAGCGCGGTGCGGTATTCCGCGGCCAGAACCTTGCTGGCCAGTCCTTCCAGGGCATACTTGACCACGGCGGATTCCTTGTACGAGCAGAGGATCAGGCCGACGGGGGGATTCTCATCCGCATGGGTCCAATGCTCCCGGGCATAGTTGAGATAAAGATGCATTTGACCGGCATCGGCATGGGTAAAGCGGCCCAGCTTCAGATCGATAAGCATCAGGCAGCGAAGCCGGCGGTGATAAAAGACCAGATCGACCCGGTACCATTCCGTGCCGATCCGCAGCCTTTTCTGGCGGCCCACAAAGCAGAAATCACTGCCCAGCTCCAGGAGAAAGGTTTCCAGGTGCTGGATCAGGGCCTCTTCCAGGTCGTTCTCCGAATATTCATCTTTGAGGCCGAGAAACTCCAGAACATAAGGGTCCTTGATGGTTTCCTCGGCACTGGCCGGGCCGGGTTCCTGTTTCTTCCGCTCTTTGGTCAGCAAGGCGGCCTTGTCCTTTGACAGGGCCATGCGCTCATAAAACTGGCTGTCGATCTGCCGCTGCAACTGCCGCACGGACCAGCCGCCGCGCAGGGCTTCAGCATGGTAGAATTGCCTGGCTTCATCCGAGCGGCAACGTCGGGTAAGAAGGACATAATGGGACCAGGAAAGCGGGAAAGCGGTCATCAGATCATCAAGGAAGAATATCCGAGACGGTGTCCCGGATTTTTTCGGTTCAGCCAATTTCCGAGACACTGTCTGGGAAATCTTTGATTCCATATAGGTCAGGTAAAAAAGACGCATGCTCTCCAGATTGTCTACGGAAAATCCCCGGCCAAATCGTTTGCCCAGATCAGAGGAAAGCCTTTGCAGCAGTTGTTCCCCATAACCGGCACGCTCTTTGCCGCCCTGTTCAAACTCGATGATTCTTCTGCCAAGTTCCCAGTAGGTGGCAACCAGGACAGTATTGACCGCCCGGGCTGCCTGTTTTCTGGCTGCCGCCAGCAGAGTGGAAACTTCGCTGAGAAAATCCTGATAGCCGTCCGGAAGCTGTGGCAGTTCGGCCAGATTGGGAGTCTGTTTTGGAGAAAGGGTCATTTGCTTTTTCTTTTCATTCTTCATTCTGCAGCGACCTCTGTTTGGTATTTTGGGAGCATTGCTTCAGGGACACGGCCATGGCCGGTTGGTGTTTTCATGCAGGAGCTAAATTTGGCGATTGTGTTTCAATTCTTGGCATTTGATCCCATATTTTGCCGTCAAGAAGACGACCTGTTTTTTTCTTATTTACCCCTCCCCATTGTTTGAAAAAAAATGGGATGTTTTTGGTCAAGCACTGTTGCTGAATATTGATGACCCACTCTTTTTCAACGGGTCTCGCCCCTGGTCCTGACTCTCCTCCAACGATAACCCAGTCTATTCCATTCAGATTTAACAGGCCTGCATCCCGGCCACGGTGGTTTCGCTGTCAAATACGGCCATCAGGTCTTCGGCTGATTTGTACACCTGCCGGGGCGCCTCACCCAGGGCACGGCTGAGGGTATCAGACAGCTCACAGGCGGCTGGGGGGCGGGACGGAAAATCCATTTCAAGGAGATCCCCCTTTCGGGCAACCGTCAGCGGTCCGCTGTGGCGGGTGTCAAAAACGATCGTATCTTTGTTCCAGTGTTGGCAAAAAAACTGCACAAACGCGCTGGCCAGTGTGGCATGACCGCACAGGGCCACTTCTGTGACCGGGGTAAACCACCTGAGGTCAAAACCGGTGGTGTTTTGAAGCAGAAAAGCGGTTTCTGACAGGTTGTTCTCAGCGGCAACCGCCTGCAGGACGGCATCGTCAAGCCATGTGTCCAGCAGGCAGACAGCGGCCGGATTGCCGGAAAAAACGGTGGAGGTGAACGCGTCAACCTGATACATCGGTATGTTCATTTTGTTCTCCTTAAGGCAGATGCGCCGACTTGCCAATCAATTGGCTTTATTCTTTTGCTTATTTTACCCAAAGTATCAAGCAGGTCTGATTCTGACGGCAATTCCCCATAAACCATTTGTTTGAAAGATCCTTGATACGCTTTCATTCGATTCCTGGAAAAGCTTTTTATCAAGATGGAGCTTCATTCAATATACCAGTTTTTAGAATTTGGAAGAATATCTTGAATTGCTCCAACACTGTATGAAGACAAAGGGTTCAAGCTTTCTTTTAAAGTAACCAATGCTTCTTTTTGTTCTATTTTCATTGATTCCAATAAAGCCCCTAAAAAAGCCCGGGCTCTGGGCGGATAGACCAAAGCATACTTGAGCAAATCTTTTTTTTCACGGTCCGTCAATTCAGCGATTATGGCCTTGATGCGGTTTATTGCCGATTCTTCATTTACATCAGGGATGTCCTTAAAATTTTTAAGGACATCAAGGATACCTAAAAGATTATAATTCTTGCTGTTAACATCTGCGTAGCTTTTTACAAATCGAACTTTTATGTTGCCAATTTTTGAAACAGGTTTTTTTGCTGTGCCGGCCAGATCAATATCTTTGGGTACCTGCGTTGTTAAACTCAGCTGGTTAAACAATGCTGCGCCAGTAATATAAGCAATCCTCTTTCTTCCGTTAAACAAGTATGGTCGAAGCTGCTCACTTTCACTTGGACCTAATTCACCAAACACTGTTGCTTTAGGTTTGTAGAAAACCCCGGTAGAAAGCCTTTTGACAGTCTTTTCTTTAACCAAACGGCTTAAAGTCTTTGCAGCAGCGCCATACTCATTACGGGAAACCCCAAGATCAGAATACCTAAAGACTTTTCCAGGCTGAATACGATTCACTGTAGATTTAATTCTTGCGGCGACTTTCATAAGAACCCCATCTTAATACGTTGCTTTTCCAACAAAGAATAGGTTTTATTAAAATGAATGTCAAGTTTTTAGATACAAATACTTGACAAAATGAGCCTTGGAGGAAAGGTGAGATCATCCAGGCATTCCAGCAATTTTGCAACGGCCTGTTGCAAAATTGGCTGTGGTCCGCTATGGCGGATGTCAAAGCTGATGCTCGCTGGAATTGTCACGCTCATCCCGGACACGGAGCACCAGATCCCCCTGGTCCAGGTTCTTTGACGGCAGGGGGAAGCGGATGTTGTCATTGCGGGGATAGCGTTTGCCCGTGGCGGGAAGATCGCTGTCGAGCCCGGCCCATCTGGCCCGCACCAGGCGGCCGTCACCGGCGTCGCTGTCCCGGATGCCCACGGTGAGGGTGTGCTGAAACAGGTGTTCACCAAAGTAGTGGCGGTCCCGGAGCACCCGGCGGTTGCGCACGTAAAGGGGGAGAACACGGAGGCGGATCTGAAAGTTGGAATAGCGGTCCTGGGCACTGGGCCGGTATGCCTTCATCAGATAGGTGCGGAACAGGGTTTCACATCCGGTCTCCAGGGTCCGGGCCGGGACGGTCAGGGCGGAGCCGTGCTCCTCGCGCTGGTCGGTCATGACGATCTGTTCACCGCGGATCAGCACCGTGGTCTCGATGAGCAGAAAGCGCAGATCCTCGTCGTTGCGCAGGGCATTCTTGAGGCGGACGTTTTCCAGGTCGATGCGCACACTGGTGTCACCAAAGAGGAAGCGCTGGAGGTTCTGGTACCCTTCTTCCGAGTTGACAATGCCCAGGGGCCCGCTGTGACTGCGAAAGACAAAGGCACGGCTGCTGTCTTTGACATAGGCGTGGTCCATCTGCACCAGGCCGTCGCTGCCCGGGCCCACGGCCAGCCGGGCCAGGTTGTAGTCTGTGTGGTTGGTGCCGATCAGCGAGAAGACCCGGTCAACAGGAAAGTGCCCGCCGATCTCGTTCAGGCGGTTCGGGTTCCAATTCTTGGAAAAACCAAGGAACTCGCACATCCGGTCCGGGCCGAAGGTGTTGGAGTCATTGAGCCCGAGCAGGTCGCGCACGCTGGTCAAAAAGCCGAGACCGCGCCGGAAGTGGATGCCCCGGTGAGGCGTGGCATAGGTGAAGAGCCGGTCAATCTTTTTTGCGGCCTCCTTCTTTAAGACCCGCTGGATCAGGGAACGGCAGATGAGCCCGCCCATGGAGTGTGCCACCAGGTGGACCCGGGGGGCACCTGTCTGCGCCAGGACAAAATCCACCAGGCGGCCCAGGTTTTCCCCCAGGGTCTCGATGACATCCCGGGTGCCGTCGCCGGCACGTTCCGAGGTCCGGTCATAGTAGCGAAAGATCCAGAGGGACCGGACAGGGAATCTGCCGGCTTCATACCGCTTGTCCTCGCCGTTGAGCAGCTCCACGGCGCCGCCATTGCCGGTCCGGGCAAAAAGATCGGTGTAGCCGTGGTCCTTGATCAAACGGACCAGGGGGCTTTCAAAGATGAAGAAGTCCGGATCACCATCCGGGCCGGTGCGCACCTGGGTGGAGCCGAGATTGAAGCCGTAGTACGGCCGGTCCACAGTGGACTCCACAGCCCCCTGGCTTCCGGCGTACCCCCGCACGTAAATGATGGGCAGGTATTTTTCCATGGGGTTCTCCTTTTGCGTTCAGGTAAAACTACGGCCGAAGATTTAATTCTTTATCATCCAGGACCTTGCTGGCCAGTCAAACAACTGAAAACAAAACAACTGTCTGATTTTATACAACTTATGTAAAATCCCACACTTTAAGAAAGGCGCCCAGTCAAACAACGATCAAACAACAATCATTTTTGGATCATGCCCGGGTCAGACCATCGGGGCACATTAAAAATGCAATATCTTACTGGGTCCAGTTTATAGACAGTTTTCTGTTGGATTGAACACAATCTCGTAAATAAAGATTAATCAAATTCTGGTAGGGAACACCTGTTTCCTCCGCTTGCTTTTTGAAATAATCTATAATATCTACACCAATTCGAATGGTAACCTGCTTTTTCAGATTCCTGGCATAAGGATTTTTACGGCTTTTCATATTTTCAAAATCATATTCTTTTCTCATCATGGCCTCCTGAAATACACTTTTTGTTCTTTCCTGGTTGCCTTTCTTGCAGAAATGATACGAATCATTGATTCATCACTGCGATAACAATGGCAAACAACCAAGACTTCAAACTTTTGGCTGAAACCTAAAAGTAAAAATCTCTCTTCATCAATGGAATGATCTGGATCGTCAAATTGAATTGCACTTTCATCGAAGAAGACAGTTTGTGCTTCTTCAAAGGTTACACCATGTTTCGTAAGATTGGTTTTATTTTTGGTATCATCCCATTCAAAGATTAATTTTTTCATAATTATACTGTAAATATATTATAATTATATGTCAAATTGATTATGCAGAATTTTTTAATACAGAACAAATTACTGTGGTACTCTGTTCGGTCTTGAACACCAGAATGGGCAGCCGAAAAATAAAAGGGTCACAGGCGGCCGTGGCCGGCGTCGCTGTCCCGGATGCCCACGGTGAGGGTGTGCTGGAACAGGTTTTCACATCCCGTTTCCAGGGCCTGGGCCAAAGGTGTCGGCGCCATCGAGCCCGAGCAGGTCCCGCACGCAGGTCATACCGAGGATTCCGGGTCATCCGGCAGCTGTGCCGATGCCATCATGGCGGTCAGGGTTTCTGCCGATGCCGATGGTGAGTTTGCCTGCCGGGCAAAGGTAGGGTTTGAGGCGCAGGCCTTCATGGGTGGTCAGCTGGCGGATCATGTTAGGTGGAGTTGCTGCGCTCATCCCGGACCCGGAGCACCAGATCCCCCCGATCCAGGTTCTTTGACGGCAGGGGGAAGCGGATGTTGTCATTGCGGGGATAGCGTTTGCCCGTGGCGGGAAGATCGCTGTCGAGCCCGGCCCATCTGGCCCGCACCAGGCGGCCGTCACCGGCGTCGCTGTCCCGGATGCCCACGGTGAGGGTGTGCTGAAACAGGTGTTCACCAAAGTAGTGGCGGTCCCGGAGCACCCGGCGGTTGCGCACGTAAAGGGGTAGAACTCGGAGGCGGATCTGAAAGTTGGAATAGCGGTCCTGGGCACTGGGCCGGTATGCCTTCATCAGATAGGTGCGGAAAAGGGTTTCACATCCGGTCTCCAGGGTCCGGGCCGGGACGGTCAGGGCTGACCCGTGCTCCTCGCGCTGGTCGGTCATGACGATCTGTTCACCGCGGATCAGCACCGTGGTCTCGATGAGCAGAAAGCGCAGATCCTCGTCGTTGCGCAGGGCATTCTTGAGGCGGACGTTTTCCAGGTCGATGCGCACACTGGTGTCACCAAAGAGGAAGCGCTGGAGGTTCTGGTACCCTTCTTCCGAGTTGACAATGCCCAGCGGCCCGCTGTGACTGCGAAAGACAAAGGCACGGCTGCTGTCTTTGACATAGGCGTGGTCCATCTGCACCAGGCCGTCGCTGCCCGGTCCCACGGCCAGCCGGGCCAGGTTGTAGTCTGTGTGGTTGGTGCCGATCAGCGAGAAGACCCGGTCAACAGGAAAGTGCCCGCCGATCTCGTTCAGGCGGTTCGGGTCCCAATCCCTGGAGAACCCAAGGAACTCGCGCATCCGGTCCGGGCCGAAGGTGTTGGAGTCATTGAGCCCGAGCAGGTCGCGCACGCTGGTCAAAAAACCGAGACCGCGCCGGAAGTGGATGCCCCGGTGGGGTGTGGCATAGGTGAAGAGCCGGTCGATCTTTTTTGCGGCCTCCTCCTTCAGGACCCGCTGGATCAGGGACCGGCAGATGAGCCCGCCCATGGAGTGTGCCACCAGGTGGACCCGCTCAGCACCTGTCTGCGCCAGGACAAAATCCACCAGGCGGCCCAGGTTTTCCCCCAGGGTCTCGATGACATCCCGGGTGCCGTCGCCGGCTCGTTCCGAGGTCCGGTCATAGTAGCGAAAGATCCAGAGAGACCGGACAGGGAATCTGCCGGCTTCATACCGCCTGTCCTCGCCGTTGAGCAGCTCCACGGCGCCGCCATTGCCGGTCCGGGCAAAAAGATCGGTGTAGCCGTGGTCCTTGATCAAACGGACCAGGGGGCTTTCGAAGATGAAGAAATCCGGATCACCGTCCGGGCCGGTACGCACCTGGGTGGAGCCGAGATTGAAGCCGTAGTACGGCCGGTCCACAGTGGACTCCACCGCCCCCTGGCTTCCGGCGTACCCCCGCACGTAAATGATGGGCAGGTATTTTTCCATGGGTTCCTCCTTGAATTTCCCCTTGGCATTGTGCCGGCCCATAGATGAGAAGGCCTCATGCGGGTCAGCTGATACCATTCGGAAGGCTATTCAGCCAATTTTTCAAGTTCAATTTTCTGAGACTCAAGTTCTTTCAGCCTCTTTTTCAATTTACCAATCTCACTTTTAATTTTTCGAAGTTCCGTTTTATTCTTTAATGTTAACAAATGGTCTTGCCCGAGTTTTTCTGAGATATATTGCTCAAGCTGACTCCTCAAAAGCCTGAGATATGGATTCCCCCACATCACCCCTTCGCGGTATTCAAGCTTTCCTGCACGTATTCCCGTTATAATGAATTCCCGGTCGACCCCGTATTCCTTTTTCGCTGTGATTTCACTGAGGACTGCTCCTTTTCGGTTCCATTCACCATACTCTGCCATGTTTTACCTCTACTCTATGTTACCGAACGCCGAGATCAGCTGCAGCACAATGTTGGCCTCTCAGGTCCAGTTTCCAATATACAACCCCGGGGAGCAGATTGCCATAATATGGTTCTGTGCGCACAAAACCCAATGATTCGTATAGATGGATGGCGGATTCCAACCGATCAAGTGTATCCAGGAGCATGAAGGAATACCCCAAACGAACGCCTTCCTGAATGAGCCGTCTGGCGATTTGACCGCCAGTGTCCAGGCTCCTTGCTTCGGCGCATACACAAAGCCGCTTCATCTCACAAGTGCGGTCCTGTATGGCGCCCAATCTGCGCAAAGCACCACAGCCCCCTGGCTTTCAGTGTACCCCCGTACGTACATGATGGGCAGATATTTTCTGGCACGGCTGCCAACTGTCTCGTCATGGCAGAGAATCAGGCCGGCTTCGCTGGTATTCTTGATGATGCGGCGCAGGTGAGATCCGATATGTTGAAGAATGGCATGAGAAAAAAATAGCTCCGCTCTTTCGGTTACAGGGATTGAAACCGATGGGGAAACAACACTGTATCCCTGTATAGTAAAGGGGAGGTAAAAATGCAATAGGGTAAAAGTCCTAACGCGGGAAACCCGCAACACAGGTGCCGCTCCTCATTTTCTTGTTTTTATTTCAATAATATAACGTTTAATTGATCTGTTTTTTTTTCTGGTACCGGGTTTGCAGTGTCAATAAACAAACGCAGGTATTCATGACCTGCAAAGGAGGTGTAAAATGAGATCCCAAAAACAGGAACATCTGGTTAAAGGTTTTCAAGTAGTTGAAAACCAGTGCATATGGATGAAAGCAGGTATTGTCCATTTCAAATTGTGCGACAATGTGTATGACTGCCGCACCTGTCCGTTTGATAAGGTCATGCAGAAAAAAATGGCGGCAGCCCGCCATCTGGATTCCCGGGAGTATTGGTTTTAGTCTCCATCTGACCACGGCCCAGTTACATTACACTGTCCCGTCATTCAATCGATTTCTGCCTGGATGTCGTTTTTAAGCGAGGTGTACCCGATTACAAGGAAAATTCAGGATGTTCATAGATGCTCCAGCGTTGTGTATGTATCCTTCTAAGTAACTCATTTGAGTTGCCGGTAGGTTTGGTGCAGGGCATTGCCCCGGTGGGTGCGCTTTTGAATGACATGGTCATGATATAATTTTAGATGCGTTCAAACAACGTATTTTTTAAAAAAGGATGGTCTGAATTTTTCAAAGGGATTTTGACAAGCCCTGCGGATTATATTATATAGCAGGCTTTTTTATTGAATATGGAGATATTATGCAGACAGGAAAAATCAGTCAGCGCATCAAGACATATATGGAAAAACGCAACATGAGCCTGGCCAATCTGGCCGATCAGACCGGGCTTTCTGCCCATTTTCTGGAAACCATGCTCACCAAAGACGTGTACCCGCCGCTGGGGCCGCTGATGAAGATTGCCAGGGCTTTGGGCGTGCGGCTGGGAACCTTTCTGGATGACCAGGGAGAGGCAGACCCCTTTATTGTGCGGCACAGCGCCCGGGCGGCGGAGTTCAGCGTGTCCGGGGTTTCCGGCAAATCCCCTGCCCTGAATTTCTATGCCCTGGGCACGGGCAAGATGGACCGGCACATGGAGCCGTTTTTTGTTGAGATCCTGCCGGAATCCGCCGAGGAAAAAATATTGTCCTCCCATGAAGGAGAAGAGTTCATTGTGGTGGTCCAGGGCAGTATCGAGGTGATCTACGGCAAAGACACCCATATCCTTGGATCCGGAGATTCCATCTACTACAACTCCATCGTACCCCATTATGTGAGCTGTCACGGGGATGAAAAAGCCGCCATTCACGCGGTCATCTACATACCGGAATAACAGGGGGAATTTGATGGAAACAAAAACAGGTTTGCGAAAAATCACCCTGGGGGATCTGCTGGATGAGGCCGTGGCAAAATTCGGTGACCACGATGCCCTGGTGTATGTGGACAGGGATTTTCGCCTCACCTACCGTCAGTTCGGGGACCTGGTGGATGAGATGGCAAAGGGACTCATGGCCCTGGGTGTGGAAAAAGGGGAAAAAGTGGCGGTGTGGGCCACCAACATCCCTTACTGGGTGACGCTGCAGTTTGCCACGGCAAAAATCGGGGCGGTCCTGCTCACGGTGAACACCAATTACAAGAGCGCGGAACTGGCCTATCTCCTCCAGCAGTCGGAAGCGGAGAACCTGTTCATCATTGACGGATTCCAGGACACCGATTACATCAACACCGTGTATGAGCTGGTGCCGGAGCTGAAAATCTGCCAGCGGGGCCATCTGGAGAGTGCGCTGTTTCCCAGCCTGAAGCGGGTGGGGTTCCTGGGCCAGGAGAAACACCGGGGCATGTACACTATTCCCGAGATCCGGTCCCTGGCTGTCATGGTGTCCGAAGACCAGTACCGGGTGCGCCGAAACAACCTGTCATCTCATGATGTGGTGAACATGCAGTACACCTCGGGCACCACCGGGTTTCCCAAGGGCGTGATGCTTACCCATTACAATATCGGCAACAACGGTTACTGGATCGGCAAAAACCAGAAATTCACGGAAAACGACCGGGTCTGCCTGCCCGTACCCTTGTTTCACTGTTTCGGGTGTGTGTTGGGGGTGCTGGCTGCCGTGAATCACGGGGCATGCATGGTGATCCTGGAAGGGTTCGATCCCGTGATGGTCATGGCCTCGGTGGAAAAGGAACGGTGCACGGCCCTGTACGGGGTGCCCACCATGTTCATCGCCCTCCTGGACCATCCCCTGTTTGACAAGTTTGATTTCTCCTCTTTGCGCACCGGGATCATGGCCGGGTCCAACTGCCCCGTGCATGTTATGGAACAGGTCATCGACCGGATGCACATGACCGATGTCACGATCTGCTACGGGCTCACTGAAGCCTCGCCCGTGGTGACCTACACCCGCATCGATGACGACATCCGGCTGAGAGTGGAGACCGTGGGCCGGGCATTGCCCCATATCCAGGTGAAAATAACGGACCCGGACACCGGCAACATTTTGGGGCCGGGACAGCAGGGAGAGATCTGCTGCAAAGGGTACAATATCATGAAAGGGTATTACAACAATCCTGAAGCCACGAAAAAAGCCATTGATGCAGACGGCTGGCTGCACACAGGGGATCTGGGGGTGCTGGATGAACAGGGCAACCTGTCCATCACGGGACGGCACAAGGACATGATCATCCGGGGCGGGGAAAACATCTATCCCAGGGAGATTGAAGAGTTTCTCATCCGCATGGACGGGATCCGGGATGTGCAGGTGGCGGCCGTGCCCAGTGAGAAATACGGGGAAGAGGTGGGGGCTTTCATTATTCCCAGAGACGGGGCAGATCTTCAGCCCAGCGATATCACCGATTTCTGCCGGGGAAAGATCAGCCGGTACAAGATCCCCAGGTATGTGCATTTTGTGACCGATTATCCCATGACAGCATCCGGTAAAATCCAGAAATACAAGCTCACGGAAATGGCGGCAACCATCTGGCCGGAAAGGCGGTAAAGCAATCCGGATCATGGAAGAAAAAACAGCCGGCCACACCTGCTGTGCCAACTCGTCCGCCGCAGCCGGGTGCTGCCTGGACTAGATTCTCATCAAGGGTCATATGAATGGGTTTTGTGGGGTACCTCCATTGTTTTAAAGTGTCCGGCTGTCCAGCCCCAGGGCTTTGCGTTTTTTCTCTATCACCCGGGTTAAAAAAACAGCGGCCTTCTCCGGATCAGGTTCGACACCGAACGTGGCTCCCACCAGATCCTCCAGGCCTTTTGTGAGCAGGTTGACCACATTCATGGAGCCGGTGACCGGCGGCATGGGTCCCAGATGGGTGGTGATGCCGGATGCCACGCAGTAGACCCCGATGGTAACGGCTTTTTCCGAATACCATTCCGGCGCGGAACCGGCCACGGGAAGATCACTGATATCCACGCCCAGGGCATCTGCCAGGGCCGAAACCAGCACCAGAATCCGCACATTGTCCACACAGGAGCCCAGGTGCAGCACCGGGGGAATGCCTAAAGAGCCGCAGATTTCCTTCAAACCCGGGCCGGCCATCTCAATGGCGGAAGGCACCTTGAACCCGGCCTTGGCACTGGCCACAGACACACATCCCGTGTCCACCACCAGGATATCATTTTCTATGAGCTTTTTGATCAGTGTGACATGGCCGTGGTCATGCTTGATTTTGGGGTTGTTGCACCCCACAACGCCGACGGCTCCCCGGATCTTGCCGGCTTTGATGGCATCGATCAGGGGGTCTGCCGTGCCGCCTAAGGCACCCAGAATGGTTTCAATGGAAAATCCGCCCACAGCGTTTTGGGGTTCCACCGGAATGAACACCTCTTTGCGGTTGCCGAAATTTTCAATGGCCGCTTTCACCAGGGTTTTTGCTTTTTCTTCGGCATTGTCCGGGTGAAATTCATGGTGTTCCATGCCCGGAAATCTGGCCTTGTCCGATGTACTGATCATTTTTGTGTGGTAACACGCGGCCACTTTGCCGATGGACGGCATGATGCACTGGTAATCCACGATCATCATGTCCACAGCGCCGGTGGTCAGAATCAGTTCGGTCATGAGATGGTTTCCGGCCATGGCAATGCCCCGGCGCATGAGCAGTTCATTGCCTGTGCAGCAGACCCCGGCAAGATTGATGCC
>JAABSA010000065.1:0-4052 GCA_011390635.1 Desulfotignum sp.
TGGTGGATTTCAGGGGATTTGATACCATGGGGGAGATCACGGTACTGGCCATCGCCGGGTTGATCATTTACGCGCTCCTGCATGGATTTGAACGCCACGCCCCGGTGACCGATGACATGGGCCGGCCCTGGACCCGGGACCGGTTTCCCATGATCCTGGTCAATATCACCCGCCCCCTCCTCCCGTTGGCTTTGCTGTTTTCCGCCTATATTTTCCTGCGGGGCCACAACGATCCCGGCGGCGGATTCATCGCCGGGCTGATCACCGCCACGGTCCTGACCCTCCAGTACATTGCCAGCGGCATTGTCTGGACCCGGCCCCGGTTTCATTTTGACAACCACGTGATCATGGCCCTGGGGCTGATCCTGGCTCTTGGCACGGGCCTGACCAGCTGGGTCCTCAACTATCCGTTTCTCACCAGCACCTATGAATACGTCAAGCTGCCGTTGATCGGCAAATTTGAGATTGCCAGCGCCATGGCCTTTGATATGGGCGTATATCTGGTGGTGGTGGGGTCGGTGATGCTGATGCTGGTCAAGCTGGGGTCCATCAATTCCGAGGATGCCCGGACCGTATCTTTCTCAGCCCATATGGATGAAACCCTGGAAGATAAAACCATTGAAAAGGAGACACATTGATGGAATGGCTGGTATCGGCATGTTTCGGGGTCATGATCGCCTGCGGGGTCTATCTCGTGCTGCGGGCGCGCACCTTTCCCGTAATTCTGGGCCTGACCCTGATGGGTTACGCTGTCAACCTGTTTTTGTTTCTCACCGGCCGCCTGCACACCAACCTGCCGGACATTATTTCCCCCGATCAGACCCGGTACGCAGACCCTCTTCCCCAGGCCCTGGTTTTGACTGCCATCGTCATCGGTTTTGCCATGATCGCTTTTCTGGTGGTGCTCTCTTTGCGTGCATTAGGAGAACTTGACACCGACCATGTCGACGGGCAGCAGGAGAAGCCCCCCGCATGATAAATCATCTGATTGTCAGTCCCCTGCTGCTGCCCCTGTTGATGGGGACCATAATTATCCTGAACGCCAACCAGCCCGTTGCCCGGCAGCGTATCCTGGGCCTTTCCTCCTGCCTTGCGGTCCTGGTCATGACAGGTATCCTGCTTTTTCAAAGTGCTGAAGGGCCCATTCAGACATATGTGCTGGGGGACTGGCCCACCCCCTTCGGCATTGTGATGGTACTGGACCGGCTCAGCGCCATGATGCTGTTTATTACCGCCCTGCTGGCACTGTTATGCCTGGCTTATGCGGCCCGGGGAACCGACCGGCAGGGAAAAAACTTCCACGCCCTGTTTCAATTCCAGCTGCTGGGGATCAACGGAGCCTTTCTCACCGGAGATATTTTCAACCTGTTCGTTTTTTTCGAAATTATGCTGCTGTCCTCCTACGGTCTGGTGCTGCACGGCGGCGGGGGCCTCCGGACCCGGGCCGGCATGCATTATGTCATGCTCAACCTGGTGGGCTCCAGTATCTTTCTGGTGGGGGTGGGTATCCTTTACGGCCTTCTCGGGACCCTCAACATGGCGGACCTGGCGGTACGCATGGCCTTAGCCCCGGCTGAAAACGCGGCCCTGCTTCAGGCGGCAGGGTTGATTCTGTTTGCCGTATTTGCTTTGAAAGCGGCCCTGCTTCCCCTGTGCTTCTGGCTGCCGGATGCATACGGATTTACCAGCGCCCCGGTGGCGGCCCTGTTTGCCGTCATGACCAAGGTCGGGGTGTATGTAATTCTGCGGGTATATTGCCTGGTCTTCAGTGAATTTGCCGGGATCGGGGCCAGCCTGCTGAGTGCCTGGCTTTTGCCTGCTGCCCTGATCACCCTGACGGCCGGCGCTGCCGGGGTGGCAGGCAGCCGGGACCTGCGGCGGATTACCGCTTATCTGGTCATTGTGTCTGTAGGCACGCTTCTGGCTGTGATCGGCACCTTTCAAAGAGAGGCCATTGCCGCCGCCATTGTGTATCTGCCCCATACCACATTCATGACCGCGGCCATGTTTCTGGTGGCAGACCTGATCCACCGGCAGCGGCCGGATGCCGGATCCGGTATGGTCCCGGACCGGCCGGTGGGGCAGCCCACACTCCTGGGACTGCTGTTTCTGACAGCTGCCGTGGCCATTGGCGGCCTGCCGCCTTTGAGCGGATTTTTCGCCAAGGTTATGATGCTCATGACGGTCAAAGACAGTGCCGGTGCACCATGGATCTGGGGCCTGGTGCTGGGGGGCGGACTGTTGACCCTGATGGCCCTGGGCCGGGCCGGCAGCGTCATCTTCTGGAAACTGCTGCCGGCGGATGACACGAGGAATGGCCGGGGAACCGCCCATGACCCTGTCCCTGTCTATGCGTTGGCAGATGTATTCCCGGCTGTGTTCCTGCTGGGCATCAGCCCGCTGCTGGTTCTTTTCGGCGGGGTGATCACTGAGTTTGCCTTTGCCGCTGCCGACCATGTCATAAACCCGGTTCACTATATCGAGGCGGTACTGGGACCGGACCGGTCGCTTCCGCTGCTCTATCCTTCCGGAGGTGAATAATGCCCGCATACCAAAAATCCCCCATTCCTGGAAACCGTTGGCTGCCCCATCCATTGATGACCCTGGTGCTGGTCATTATCTGGCTGTTTCTGGTAAATACCGTCACCTTCGGTCATCTGCTGCTGGGCACGCTGCTGGGCATTGCCATTCCCTGGTTCACCAACCGGTTCTGGCCGGAACGGCCGAAGATTGCAAAACCTTTTCTGCTGTTCCGGTTTTTCTTCATCACCTTTGTGACCGATGTAATTGTCGCCAATATCACGGTGGTGCGCCTGTTTCTTCAACCGGACATTTCACGGCTGCGGCCCCGGTTCATTGAAATTCCTTTGGACACACAGGACCCCATGGTGATAACCATTCTGGCCAGCGTGATCTCGCTGACCCCGGGAACCGTTTCCGCGGAAGTAAGTGAAGACCGGCAGACCCTGATTGTCCACGGTCTGGACGTGGCCGATGAAAAGCTTGCTGTTCAGACCATTAAAACCCGTTATGAAGCCCCTCTAAAGGAGATCTTCTCATGCTGAGTATCGCCATTCCCGTCGCCTTTGCCCTGCTGACGGCGGCCCAGCTGCTGAACCTGTACCGCCTGCTCAAGGGCCCTTCCCTTCTGGATCGCATACTGGCTCTGGACACCATGTATATCGATGCCATTGCCATGTTTATCCTGATGGGCGTATATTTTCATTCCGCCGTCTATTTTGAAGCGGCCCTGATCATTTCAGTCATGGGATTTATCGGCACCGTGGCCACCAGCAAATTCCTCATGCGGGGCGATATCCTTGAATAACCGGAATAACAAAAGGACTTTCCAATGATATTTGTAATTGAACTGCTTGTGTCATTTTTCCTGGTCGTGGGGGCTTTTTTCGCCCTTGCCGGATCCATTGGCTCCTTTCGGCTGCCCGACTTTTTTTCCCGGCTCCACGGTCCCACCAAATCCACGACCCTGGGGGTGGGGGGCATGGCCATTGCTTCTGCCATCTATTTTTCTTTCCATGGGGAGGGCATCAGTTTTCACGAGGTGCTGATCACCCTGTTTTTGTTCATCACCGCACCGGTGAGCGCCCATTTTCTAGCCAAGGCAGCCCTGCACCAGCGCCTGCACGAAAACAAAGCGGCCCTGCCTCCCGCATGTGAAAAGGAGACAGGGCCGCATGAATAAAAGCCGGGCCGGGGAAACCTTATGCACAAAACCACCGGCGTTTCCCGGAATCCGGAGTCTTTTTACACCCCGAACCACCAGCGTTCGGTGTTTTTATGGCCGTCCATTTCCATGTGCGCGGAAATGGGACCATGGGCCAGTTTATTGGTGTGGGCTTCCACAATCTGGTTGAACATGGGAACTACTGCACCACCGTCATCTCTGACAAGGGACTGCATTTCAACATACATCTGCCGGCGTTTGGCTTGATCCAGCTCAGCCCTTGCCTCTTTGAGCAGTTTGTTGAATTTGTCATTGGACCAGTGGGTATCATTCCAGGGTGCGCCGGCGGCATAGGCCACGGAAAACA
>JAABSA010000065.1:4424-12515 GCA_011390635.1 Desulfotignum sp.
TCAAGGCGGTACGCACATCGACATCCGTGTAGGGCTGTTTGTCCACCAGAATGGGAAATGAATAGTGCATGGTACTGCTTATGGCTGTGACATTGATATCCGGCACCCGTTTAAGCAGGTGAACGGTTTTCACATCTGCCCGGTCAATGGCATCCAGGCGCCCGGTTTTCAAGCCGTTGCTCCTGGCATTGACATCGGTGATGGCCAGGGTCTCCACCTCGGCAAAATAGGGCTTGTTTGGTTTGAAATAATTGGGATTGCGCTTTGTCAACCCCCGTACCCCGGGTTCCCAGGATTCCAGAATAAAGGGACCTGTGCCGATACCCTTGTCCCAGTCATCCCCTGCCGTACCCTCAGGATAGATCCGCAAATGGTAATCCCCCATGATGAACGGAAAGTCTGCACTGCCTTCTGCCAGTTCAAATGTGATTTCATAATCACCATCTGTCTTGATGTCGGTGATGCTTTTCAAAAAAGGTTTGGCAGCAGATTTGGATTCTTCTCCCCGGTGGTGGTTGATGGAAAACACCACATCCTTAACGGTCATGGTTTTGCCGTTGTGGAATTCAACCCCTTTGCGCAGCTTGAAGGTCCATTTGTCCGCTTTTTCGGAGGCTTCCCAGGATTCAGCCAGTTCAGGAACCGGCTGAAAATTGTGGTCGATCTCCACCAGGCAGTTGCTCAGCTGGCATGACACGTTGATGGGGAAACTGGCCAGCAGGGTGGCGGGATCCAGGGAATCGGATGTGGCGCCGCCGGTCATGGCCTGGCGGAACAGTCCGCCCATTTTCGGGGTGGATGCCAAAAGATCTGTGGGCAGAAGTGCCGGGGATACCGCAGCAGCAAGCCCCAGGGCAGACACCTGGGCGATGAACTGGCGCCGGGAAATCTTGTTTTCCGTAAACAGGTCGGTTAAATGTGATAAATGGCTCATACTCATAGTTCGGGTCTCCTTTTTAATTCAAGTTAACGCGCTATCACGCGGGCTGTCAGCTGTTAGCTGTTAGCTTTTAGCTGTTAGCTGTTAGCTGTTAGCTTTTAGCTGTTAGCTGTTAGCTGTTAGCTTTTAGCTGTTAGTCGGTGGTAATAACTGAGCACTGACGGATTTCATCTAAAAAAAACAACAAAAATGCAAGCTTGAGCCCATTTTCCATAGCCGGAATCCGCTGGATTACCAGGTTTCGGATTACCAGGTCATATTCAGGAACAATCCGGCTGCCAAAGGAGCGGGCTGTGTAACAGAATACACCCCCGGAATGGCGCTGTCATTGTCGAACACATTGGTGACAAACACGGACAGATCAAAGGGCCAGAACTTTTGCACATGCAGGTGCAGGTCCATGGTCCAGGCGGCATCAATGGATTTTGTCACATCCTCTATGGGAAAATACAGGTCCTGGCCGGCAAAATACCGCAACTCGGAGACCAGCTGCAGATGTTTTGTCACCTGCCAGCTTCCCTTGAGGGTTCCCAGAATATCCGGACCCATGTCATAATCATGCTCCAGTTTCAAAAAATGTCTGACCAGATTCCCGTCAGCATCCGTATAATTGAAATCATTGTAAAAATACACCTCATTGGGGCCGGAATTCTGCAGCAATGTCAGGTTGGCCCCGAGCTTTATCTTGTCCGTAAGCTGGTGATCCAGTTCCAGTTCCGCACCGTAAATGGTCTGGCTGTTGGGCATGGAAAGGCCGGCACCTGTATACCGGTCCTCGGTCACATGATTTTCGATGTCATTTATGAAAGCGGTAACCGATGCCTGGGTATCGACACTTTTCCATGACAGCTGGGCATTGAGGCTGTTGATTTTCTCCAGTTTGTGGTCCAGGTCTTCTTTGAGCCGGCGGGCGAAGGGGGTGCGGTATCCGGTGCCGTACAGCAGCTTGAGCATATAACTGTCCAGGTGCCATGCCAGGCCGGCATTGAAACTGATACGGTCCTCGTACTGGTCATGGTTGTCATACCGGACACCCGCCCACACCTCGACATCCCCCAGGTCATGGCGGTACTGACCGAAAATGGCACCCAGATCATTTTTAAAATCAATGGTGCTCACCTGGGGCAGAAAAACTTCATTGGCCGGTTGAAAAAAATCAGGCACAAAACTGCCCCACACCGGTATGTTCTCATACCGGTCCCTGCGCCAGGATGCCCCCAAAGTCAACAGCCCGTGGGAGACAAACAGGGACCGGTCATAGATAAGTTCACCGAACACGGAGGACTCTTCCCTTTCAAAGGAACCATCCACAATGGCATGGTCCTGGACAAGGCGGGTATAATACCCGGTGAACCGGATATCCGAATCCGGGGTCAGGTTCCGGGACATCTCCATTTTGTACATCTGGGTGGTTGCGGCGGTCTGCTCTTCCCACAAAAAGTTTTGGTCCCAGTCCGACACGGTATAGGCGTTTTTGTTGTCTGCAATCTTCACGGAAAAGGTCAGCCAGTCACGGTACACTGCATTGGCGTAAACGGATATGTAATGGGAATCATCCGGATATCCGCTGCCGTAGCGGGTTTGCACAGGTTCAGGAGTGGTGCCGTCCTGCCAGAATCTTACCACATTGAACCTGTCATCCTGGTGCCGGTCCTGTCTGCCGGACACCGACAGAAACGTGGACCAGTCCGAATGGGTCATGCCATAGTTCAAAAACGCTTCCCCCGGATAATGATGGGTGGAAGACACCAGACCGGTCTCAACACCCTGCAGGTCTTTTCCGGTTTTGGGCACCACATTGATCACCCCGGCAAAGGCATCGGAACCCCATAATACAGATCCGGCACCCCGGATCACCTCGATGCGCTTGACAGGGGCCAGAGAGGTTTCAAAATCCATCATGGTATCGGATTTGATCACACCGGACCCCATGGGTACTGTATCAAACAGCAGCAGGGCGGAATCAGGTATCCCGCGCAGAAAAACGCTGCTGCCCTTTTCCGTCTGGTTGACATAAAATCCGGGGGTGCCTTCCAGGCTTTTTGCAATGGTGACGGCATTTTTGTCATCCATATCGTTTCTGGTGATCACCCGGGCCACGGCCGGGGCACTCCAGGCTGCTTCCTGGCGGCGGGATGCAATGGACAGCACCTCCAGTTCCTCTCCCACAAACATGAGCATGGTATCGGAGGCTGCGCCGGCATACCCTGTGCCCGGCAACAGGCATACCGCCAGGCACAGGCAGAAAAAAACCCCGGATATCCGCCTGATCATACCGGTTATTCCGGTAATCATGCCATATATTCCAATGGTCATACCGCCCATTTATTCATTGTCTCCATTGTCCCCGTTGTCTGCCGTGTCCCCATTATCTGCGCTGTCTGCAGTGTCTGCAATGTCCGGATTGTCTCCGTTCATATTTTTGAGCAGCACCCGGAACTTGGAGCGGCTCAATCCCAGCAGTTTTGCCGCAGTGGTCTGGTTGTTGCCGGCAGCTTGCAGGGCCTGTTTCACAAGGCTCATCTGGACCTTCTGCAGGGCAATGCCGTTGGCAGGCAGCCGGATACGGATATGGGTGCCTTTGTCATTATTCGGGGCCACCTGGAGAAAAGAAAGGGTATCCGCCGTAATCTGCCCGGTATTTCTGGTGAGGATCAGGCACCGCTCCAGCACATTGGCCAGTTCCCTGACATTACCGGGCCAGGGATATTCCTTGAGTTTCTGGCAGGCCCCTTCGGTGAGGGTGTGGTTTTTTCCGAATGAAAAGGTTTTCATGAGATGCTCGGCAATGGGTACAATGTCATCTCTGCGCTGGCGCAACGGCGGAATCACGATGGGAAACACATTGATCCTGTAAAACAGGTCCTGCCGGAACATTTTCTGGTGGACCATGGCCTGCAGGTCCCGGTTGGTGGCACAAACAATGCGCACATCCACGGGAATTTCCTCATTTCCTCCCACCCGCTGAAATTTTTTCTCCTGCAGGGCACGGAGCAGCTTTCCCTGGGATTCCAGGGGCAGGTCTCCGATCTCATCCAGGAACAGGGTGCCTTTGTCTGCAAACTCAAACTTTCCTCTGGTCCTGGCTGCTGCGCCGGTAAAGGCACCTTTTTCATATCCGAACAGCTCCGATTCCACAAGGTTGGAGGAGATGGCGGCGCAGTTCACCGGCACAAATCGCTGTGCGGATCTGAGGCTGCATTTGTGGATATGGTTGGCCACCACCTCTTTTCCGGTACCCGATTCCCCCTGGATCATAACCGCCGTGTCCACGGTGGCCACATTTTCCGCCAGGGCCACCACCTCTTTCATGCCCCGGGACCGGTAAATCAGTTCATGGCCTTTTTCCGTGCCCCTGATCACCGCTTTCATCTCCTGGTTTTCCATGATCAACCGGGACAACTTCAGGGCCTTGTTCACGGTAAACAGTATTTTGGCCTCATCAAAGGGTTTGGTTACATAGTCACAGGCCCCCTGCTGCATCATGTCAACGGCTGAATCAATGGTGGCAAAGGCGGTGATAAATACAACCGGAGTCAATATTTTTTCCTCCCGCAGCCTGGTGATGAGTTCCCGGCCGTCCATTTCCGGCATCTTTATGTCGGAAATCACCACATCATAGGTGTTCTGATACAGCATGTCCAGTGCATCCCGGCCGTTCACGGCCTTGTCCACCTTGAACCCTTTTCTTTCAAGCATCATTGACAGAAGATTTCTCATCTTCTGCTCATCATCAACTACCAGAATATGTGCCATTTTCTTCCATTACCTTTATCATGTGTTCATGGGTTCCTGAAAACAGAGAAATACAGAACCGGCAGCCCCCGCCCGGGGGGCTTTGCACCCGGATACTGCCGCCGTGGGCTTTGATGACCTGGTCGGCAAAAGCCAGTCCAAGCCCGGTACCGGTGGCCTTGGTGGTAAAAAAAGGCTCGAAAATTTTTTGCCGGTTTTCTTCTTTGATGCCTTTGCCCTGATCCGTCACAAACAACTGCCATTTATCCTGGACCACCTCCACTGTTATGTCAACCACCCCTGTTTTGTTATTGGCTTCACAGGCATTTTTTATGATATTGCCGATCCCCCGGGACAAAAGATCAAAATCCGCCTGGGCTGCAAAGGGTGTATCCGGAATATCACAGCAGATATCCAGGCCGTTGCCGCCATGCTGGATCTCGAATCCCATCACCACCTGTTCCAGCATCTGGTTGAGATCCACCTGGTCAAACCGGGGTTTGGCCGGCCGGGAAAACATCAGAAAACTTTCAATCAGGGTGTTGAGCCGTACAATTTCTTCTTCCGCATAGGTCAAAAGGATATTGTCTTTGGGAATATTCAGGTCTGTTTTCAGCATTTCAAGGGAACTTTTGATGATTCCCAGGGGATTTTTCACTTCATGGGCAATCATCAGGGAAAATTTTCCCACTTCCGCCAGGGTCTCCTGGCGGGCCATTTTACCATAGGCCTGCTTCAGGGTTTTGCGGCCGGCAGCCAGAGAATCCAGCATATCATTAAAGGCGCCGGCCAGCCGGGTGATCTCCGGGGTGTTGCCGGCGGATGCCCGGATGGTGCGGTTGCCTGATGATACCTTTCTGGCTGTCTCTGCAAGGGAGATCAGCGGCGCCACCAGGGACCGGGAAACAACATAAAAAATGATACCGGCCAGCATGTTCAACACCAGCGCTATATACAAAAAACGTTCTTTCATCTGGCTGGACAGATCCTTGATTCCCCTGACCGAATAGGTCACCTTCACCCGTCCGATAAGATGCGCATCCCGGGTGCCGGCCAGCCGGCTGACCCATGCGGCACTTTCTTCTGTTTCTGTTAAATACACTTTTTTTTCCACACTTGCAAACGGACCCGGGATATCTCTGGACACCGTCACCAGGGGGTTGTCGGTATGATCTGTGATATCCACGCCTGCGATATCATTTTCCTTGAGCATGTTGTCGGCCAGTCCCCGCAGCAGGTTTTTTTCATTGATCAGTATACCCAGTTCGGAATTTAATGCCA
This sequence comes from Desulfotignum sp., assembly GCA_011390635.1. Lineage (GTDB taxonomy): Bacteria > Desulfobacterota > Desulfobacteria > Desulfobacterales > Desulfobacteraceae > Desulfotignum. The sequence goes on from JAABSA010000065.1 coordinate 10,381, forward strand.
GATACTGGGCCATAAAATCGATGCGCTGGTTGAACCGCTGGGTCACAAACTCATTGATGATATTCACCCCCAGGTATCCCATGGTAAAGGTGGTGGCACTGATGAGAAAAACAGCGGCGGAAAGCACCCGGATGTGAATACCGATATTTTTGGGAAACAGGCTCTTCATCTGCCGGCCTCCATTTCCAGACCCAGTTTCCGGGCAACCTGGGAGTTGATACGGGTTTCAAACAAAGGAGATACACTGCGGCACCCTTTGCCGGCCAGATAATCAATGATGAGCACCCCTGCCTGCCGCCCCAGTGCCACGTAGTCGAATTCAAAGGAAAAAAGTGCCCCGGTCCGGGTAAAGTAGGCATTGTATCCAATGACCCCGGTATTTTTATACAGGGCCTGTTTGATAACGTACTGGATCAGTTTTTCAGAGATGACTGTCTGGTCCGGGATCATCCAGACAGCGTCAATATCGGCCAGATTGTCGGTCACCACCCGGGCAATGTGATTTCTTGCACGTACCTGAAGCGGGATGATATGTATCGATCTGTCACCGAAGGCATTTGTTGCATCTGCTGCTGCTGCGGCGGCCTCGAGAAACCACTGGTTATGGTTTGGATCAAACAAAAGACCGATTTTCCGGAAGGAAGGAAATGCATCGGCAATGGTGTACAGCTGAACTGCCACAGGGATGCGCAAAGAAATGCCGCAGGCATCATCCGGTATGTGGGAAACCGCATCCGGGTCCAGCACGGCGGCATAGATTTTTTTGCCCGGGATGCCGGTTTCCCAGACCAGGGACGCGGCTTCCGGACCCACAGCCGCCACCAGGTCATAGGCACCGGTTATAAGGCGGTCGATCACCTGGGTTGTCACCAGATCATCGCCGGGAGAAAGAAAAAACACGTCCGAATCGGAAATCTCTGGATCGGAAATCTCTGCGTCGGAAGCCTCTGGATCGGAAGCCTTTTGTGACACCCGATCCAAAATGCCGTCGGTCACCTGCAGGTAAGGCCGGATTTTCTGGGAAACCACCACGGCAATCTTTGTGTCGGACGCACGCACCAGAGGTGCTGCCGCCATCGTACACAAAACAGCGATAATGATCAGACAATAAAGGTTTTTGCTGTGGGTAATAGGCATTCCCGGTTTCCAGGTTCTGGTTTGGCCATTGCCCGGATTTTATACCAGAACCGGACCATAATTACAAAACAATAATCCGGACCGGCCGGGGAATCCCCATCAACATCCGGGGGATGCGGTTCAACAATATCCGCGAGATTGAAATCTCAAGAACTGTCCAGTGACTGACTGTCAGGAGGCTTGCGGGATAAGGGTGATTCTCACATACCGCTCCATGGATTTTTCCTTTGAAACAGGACGGTCCTCCGGGAATCGGTATTTTCCGGTGGTGGCGGCCCTGAAAAGGGAAGGATCCACACCGCACTCTGTCAGTGCATGGATGACATTGGCTGCCCGGGCTGCACCCAGTTCAAAATTGGAAGGGTACCGGGCGGTTTTTATGGGATCAGGATCAGCAAATCCATCCACCACAATATACATGGGCCGGTCTTTGACAAAAGCCGGGATATTTTTTTAAAAAATCCAAGGTATTCTTTCGCCACTACAGCACTGCCCGAAGAAAACAGAATCGGCAGGGTTGTCACAAGGGTTTGGGGATATTGACGGGAAGGCAGAATGTCAAACCAGTCAGCCATATTGTATGCCTGTATCCGGCCCATCAGGTCCCGGGCTGCCTGGATTTGCGTGGTTTCCTGGTCTGATGTTCCCGATGATCGGGCAGTATCCCGAAACAAAATGTCTGGATCTTTTTCCCGAAAATCCTGCAGATCAGCCGCCAGTTCAGCCAGAATATCCCGGTACTGATCCCGGATGTTTCCAAGGACTGCCAAACGGTTTTGCTTATAGGCTACAGACTGGTGCAGGGCCCGGGAAACCGGCCTGTCCATGCTTTTCATTATACTGATTTTGTTTTCCAGCCATTGCAGGTCCTGGTCCAGATGCTGCAGTTCCCGGTCCAGAAGATTGATCTCATGCCGGTATATCTCACTGTGTTCATATGCTGTCGATACCTTCATATCCCGAGCATCAACAGGTCCAACCGCAGCAACGGCTGAAAA
>JAABSA010000066.1 GCA_011390635.1 Desulfotignum sp.
CTGCTTTGTGTTTTTTTATCATGTGCGTGTTCATAAAAAGGATCTCATAGGATCTCATGTCGGCAACGTAGACGGAGGATTCAATCCTGTTCAGAACCGATTTCAATTGATGCCTGCCGTATTTGAGCAGCCGCTCGGTGTGTTTTCGCCTGGAGATATCAATAATCACTGTCCGGTACCTGGCTTCCCTCTGGCCGGGGTCCGGGATAACCGTGCTTTCCAGTTGTACATCAAAGAAAGGCCCCTCCTTTTTTTTCATTTTAAGGTCACATATCCGCCGTTTTTTTGATGCAAAAAGACTTTGCAGGTGCAGATAATAAATATCCTGGTCCCTGGGAAGGATATGGTCGGAAAGCGGCCGGTTGACCAGCGCGCTTCTTTGTGTTTCCAGCATCCGGGCCAGGGTCAGGTTGGCATCGAGAATATTTCCCTTTGCATTCAGGGTGACATACCCCACAGGCGTAAAATCATACAGCTGGGTATAATGGATTTTAAATTCCATCAATTCCTGCTGGGCCCGGCGAAGCTCATCGTTCTGAAGTTCCAGTTCAACCTGGATGGTCTGGAGTTCATGAATTAATCGGAGCGGGTCTTCAACCGCAATCAGACTCCTTGAGAAATCCGGTTTTGCCATCAATGCTTCCGCCTGCCTGCGCAATGCATTGAATTTTTCTTCGGCTGTTTTATTCTGCATCTTATTCATTCTGTATCCTGGATGATCCTTTCAATGGTGACGACCCCGTTGGTCATATCCCTTTCATCCCGCAGTGCCAGAACCATCACCCAGACCTTCAGAATATTACCTGACCGGGTTATTCGAAAAGTTTCAATACTGTCAAACAATTTGCCGGTAAAGGCCTTGTCTATCAATTCCAGAGACACTTTGCGGTTTTCTTCGGGTATCATCTCTTTGATATTCATTTTCAGGGCCTCGGATTCCGTATACCCGTACATGTCTGCTGCGCCCTGGTTCCAGAAGGAAATAACGCCTTTTTTGTCCTGGATCAGGATGGCGTCCTTTGCATCCATAATCACGGACAGGCGCTGGGCCTTCAGGCGGTACCGGTTAAATTCGGTGATATCTTCAAAGGTCACCACCACGCCGTCAATGACATTCTGCATGGTGCGGTAAGGCATGATCCGGGTTCTGAAGAACTTGTTGTCCAGGCTTTCCACTTCAAATTCCTGGGTGATCAGGTCTTTTAGGACCTGCAGGGCATGGTCCACAATGTAAAATTCTTTTAATTGTGTGGCAAAATGGCTGATCGGCCGGCCGATATCGCTCATGGTTAAGGGAATCAAGCGGGTGACACTGTCGGTGAACCGCTTGATATTCATATCCATATCTAAAAAAATCGTCCCGATCCGGGTGGCATTCAACAAATTTTTCATGTCGTCATTGGCATCGGACAATTCATTGAGCCGGCTCTGGAGTTCCGCATTTACGGTGGCCGACTCCTCGTTCAGTGACTGGAGCTCCTCTTTTGAGGTCTCCATCTCCTCATTGGTGGATTGCAGCTCCTCATTGGTGGACTGCAGTTCTTCATTGCTGGATTGGAGTTCTTCATTGGCGGTTTCCAGCTCTTCAATAGTGGTCTGCAGGTTTTCTTTTGTGTATTCCAGCTCCTGTTCAAGCCGGTGTACGGCATCGTTTTTTTGGGGCGCCCTGGGTTTGGGCCTGGTTTTGCCTTTTGTTTTTTTTACATCATTGAAAACGACCATGAGCATGCCGCGAAGGGCACCGTATGCCAGGACCGGTTTTACCGTCAGGTCGATCGTGATAGAGCTGCCGTTGTCCTCTATAACAACACCTTTGCGGACGACTTCCTGCTTCCTGCCGGCGGCTTTGCGGACGGCAGATGACAGGACGGTTTTCATACTGGGCCGGGCCATGTCCAGGTTATTGAAAGACGTCCTGCCTGAGGCCGGTTCCAGATATTTTCCGGTCCGGCCGTGGATATACACGATATTCAATTTTTCATCAATGATGACGCAGGGGGGGGTGTCGCTTTCCTGCAGAATGGTTTCCACCAGTTTAAAATTGTTGATATCTTCCGCCCTTGCGACCGCTTCAGGGGTTTTTACGGCCGAAGGCTCTTCAGGGAGTGCCGGAACCGGCAGATGCAATATGGGCGAGGCCTTTGACGCGCCGGATTTACGTGTAAAAATTTTCCATTTCCGGTCAGAAATTTTAAACAGGGTTGTTTCCTGTCCCAGGGATTCGGATGAACCAATGAACAAAAGACCATCCGGCTTCAGGCTGTAATGAAACAAGGGAAACAGTTTTTTTTGTAATTCCGGCTCCAGGTAGATCAGAAGATTTCTGCAGGTGATGATATCCAGTTTTGTGAAAGGCGGGTCTTTGATCAGGTCCTGCAATGCAAACACCAGCATTTCCCGGATGGGTTTTTTGATCTTGTAATGATTTTCTTCTTTGGTGAAAAACTGTTTTAATCTTTCCAAAGTAAGATCCGCTGAAATGCTTAATGGATAGAGGCCGGATCTGGCGGTATTGATGGCATCCGGATCAATATCTGTGGCAAATATCTGGACATTGAAATGCCGGTTCATTTTTTCCATGCATTCCTGTAATAAAATAGCCATGGAATAGGCCTCTTCACCGGTGCTGCACCCGGCCACCCAGATTCTGACCATGGCCCCTTCGGGTTTATCGGCCAAAAGTTCAGGTACATATTTTTCCTTGAGCACGGCAAAGGCCTCGGGATCTCTGAAAAAGTTTGTTACACCGATCAAAAGGTCCTTGAACAACACATGGATCTCGCGCTCGCTTCTGGTAAGATACGTCTGGTAATCATCGATATTATCGATCTGGTGCACATGCATCCGCCGTTCCACCCGGCGGATAATGGTATTTTTCTTGTAAAGGGAAAAATCATGATTGGTATGGGTCCGAAGAAGAATGCAAATTTTTTGCAGCGCAGTTTGATTTTTTTTTTCATCCTTCGTAATCTTGTCCCGGGGTTTGACAAAAGCATGCCGTGTATATTTAACAAGCGCTTCCGGCATCTTGTCCACAGGCAGGACATAATCCACAATGCCTGTGGCAACAGCACTTCGGGGCATGCCTGCATATTTGGCGGAATCTTCATCCTGGGCCATGACCATGCCCAGTTCCCCCTTGATCTGTCTTATTCCGAGACTGCCGTCACTGCCGGTTCCGGACAGGATAATGCCGACGGCATCAGCACCCTGGTCCTGGGCCAGGGATTTGAAAAAATTGTCAATGGGAAGGTTGAATCCCCTGGGATTAGGCGGATCCATGAGCTGGAGGACGCCGTTTAAAATGGCCAGATCCTTGTTGGGCGGAATCACATAGATCATATTTTGTTGAACCGTAAGCCCGTCTGTTATCTGATGGACCTTCATCTGTGTTTTTTTCTGAATCAGCTCCGGCAGGATACTGTTATGGGTGGGATCCAGATGAGATACCAGGACAAAGGCCATGCCGCTGTCGCCGGGCATGGCTGTAAAAAACGCTTCAAAGGCTCCCAGGCCCCCGGCGGAAGCGCCCATCCCGACAATGGGAAACCTGTCAACGGCGGTTCCGGGTTTTGGATTGGCCTGCCACGTAGTTTTGTCTTTTGCCGGTTCCACTTTTTTTGTCATGGGCGCTTCCTTTTTCCTGAAAGATCGGTATGTGCGGATGCCGTAACTGGTTCTATTTATAGGCCGGGCAACCGCCTTGTGTCAAGAAAAGGATAACAGCTTTGCATCACTTTTCATCAGGCCGTAATAAAATCTTTCTTTTTGCGCAGAAACAGCTTTTTACATTCGGTGATGAATATGATTGCCACAGCGCCTGCGGCACAAACGGCAAGCTCTTCCCACCGCAGAGGAAAAGTGCGGAAAACCAGGTTGAAAAAAGGCACATAGATGATAACCAGCTGCAGGATCAATGTAACACCTACAGCGGCTAAAAGCATGGGATTGCTGAACCAGGAATAGGAAAACAACGATTGATGCTGTTTTTGAACGCACAGCGCATAGGCCATCTGGCAGAAAGTCAACATGGTAAAAACCATGGTCTGCCAGGCCTGCGAACCTGTTCCGTTATTCCAGAAAAAGTATCCGGCTGCCACTGAAATCAGGCCCACGACCAACCCCATAATGAGAATCTGCCATCCTAAACCGCGTGCAAAGATCCCCTCTTTCGGATCAAGCGGCGGACGGTCCATGATTTTCTGCTCAGCTTCTTCATATCCAAGGGCGATTGCAGGTATGCCGTCGGTCACCAGGTTGATCCATAAAATCTGAATAGGAAGCAGAGGAAGCGGCATGCCGAGCAGCGGTCCGGTAAGCATCACAACGATTTCACCCGTGTTTCCCGTGAGAATATATTTGACAAATTTTCGGATATTATCATAGATACGGCGGCCTTCTTTAACGGCTGCAACAATGGTGGCAAAATTATCATCCAGAAGAATCATGTCGGAAGCTTCTTTGCTTACGTCGGTACCGGTAATCCCCATTGCCACACCGATATCGGCTGATTTCAGGGCAGGCGCATCGTTTACGCCGTCACCGGTCATGGAAACGATCTCATGCTGTTTTTGCAGCACATCTATGATAATCATTTTATGACTTGGCGAGACCCGGGCAAATACCGATATTTTTGGAATGCGCAGATTCTGCTCTTCTTTGTCCATCTTTTCCAGATCCTGACCTGTCAGGAACGTGTCTGTGTCAGTAAGGTGCAATTGTCTGGCGATGGCTACAGCAGTAAGGGGATGGTCTCCGGTAATCATGACCGGACGGATGCCTGCCTGTTTACAAAGCCGCACTGCCTCAACCGCTTCAGGACGTACCGGATCGATCATTCCGGCCAGGCCCAGATAAATAAGATTCTGTTCATAACGCTCCGGCCGGTCCAGTTCATCGGCATCGATGAAACGATACGCCAGCCCCAGCACCCGAATACCTTTTTCGGCCATGGCGGTATTTTCAGCCAGAATCGCATTTTTTTGATTATCATCGAGAATCGTGATCTTTCCATTTATCAGGATGCGGCGGCATACATCGATCAATCCGTCTGCTGCGCCTTTGGTCAACAGGATATGGCCGGTATGTCCCTCCTGTTCGGATAAAGCAAAAATCAAATCAGGAGACGTCTTGCCAAAAGAAGAGGGCATGGCATGAACCGTGGACATGCGTTTGCGTTCCGAGTCAAAGGGTAATTCACGTACGCGCGGCAACACTGTTTTCAGATCGGTCTGAACCAGTCCTGCCTGACGGGCGGCAAGCACCAGCGCGCCTTCGGTAGGATCACCTAAAACATTGTGCCGGGCGCCCTCGTCTATGACAGCATCGTTGCAGAGCGTACCCGTGAGCAGCAGTAAAGAAAGATCGATACCATCCTTGTGTCCGGCAACGGCTTTGTGTCCGGCAACAGACCGGGCAATTGTAACCCTGCGATCCGGCAGTACCACTTCGGTCACGGTCATTTTATTCTGGGTTAATGTGCCGGTTTTATCCGAACAGATCACCGTCACGCTGCCCAGGGTTTCAACAGCGGCAAGCTGCCGGATCAGCGCCTTTTTCTTGAGCATCTGCTGTGCGCCAAGAGCAAGCGCGATGGTGACCACAGCCGGCAGACCTTCGGGAATGGCGGCTACTGCCATGCTGATGGCGGTCATAAACATCATCTTCCATCCAACACCCTGCATATACATCAAACCGGCCACCACAAAAATCAATACCACGGCAGCCATGGCCAGAGATCTTCCCAGCCTGGCCAAACGGCGCTGCAAAGGGGTTTGCTCGTCTTCCACACCATGCAGAAGCGTGGCGATTTTTCCCAGTTCCGTTTGCATCCCGGTGCTTGTAACCACGGCATGCCCGCGGCCATATGTGACCACCGTCCCCATATAGATCATGTTTTTCCGGTCAGCCAGGGCATGATCGCTCCCTTCAAGCGTGCGGGAATGTTTATCCACCGATTCCGATTCACCGGTCAGGGCGGCTTCCTGCACCCTGAGGTTCACGGCTTCAATAAGACGGGCATCGGCAGGCACGACGTTTCCGGATTCTATCAGCAGGATATCACCCGGAACCAGCTCTTTTGCAGAAATCTGCTGCTCCATACCGTCGCGCAGCACCCGCACGTTTGGTACGGTCATTTTTTTAAGCGCGGCCATGGCATTTTCCGCTTTGATTTCCTGCCAGAATCCGAGAATGGTGTTCAGCAAGACAATGATGAAAATAACGATGGCATCGATATATTCCTGCAGCGCCGCCGAAATGAACACGGCTGCCAGCAGAATAAGGATCATCACCTCTTTTACCTGGGCAAGTAGAATGCGCCAGGCGTTTTTTCTGCCCTTTTCAGCAAGTTCGTTGGGACCATGCGTATTGAGCCGCTGTGCGGCCTCGGCACCTGATAATCCCTGCCCGGCAATCGTTGCATGATGCTGCAAAACATTTTCAGCGGTCAGAACATGTGGTTCCTGCATAGGGTTTCCTCTCCCAGTCATTGGCATCCCGTTCGCTCAGCGTTTGGCAATAATCCAGACCGCGTGCACGATGCCGGGAATGTAGCCCAAAAGAGTCAGGAGAATATTCAGCCAGAAGGCGCCGCCAAAGCCTACCTGAAGAAAAACGCCTAAAGGGGGGAGCAGTATTGCTATAATTATTCTTACCAGATCCATGTGTCATTTCCTCCTACAGTTCTTACGTGTTATTGTCTGCTGTTCCAGAGCGCATAAATCAACAGATAGCCAAGCAGGCCGACAACGATAAAGAGCCCAATGAGCGACCTGATAAGAACCCATGCAAACAGGCGGCTGCCAGCCACAGTTTCCCGTGGGTTGTCCAGGTAATCCCCTAATATCCGCGCGTTGCGCTGATTTGCTTTCCAGCCGAAATCAAAAAGATCTCCGAATATCGGCTGCTCACCTGCTGTAAAACGCCTGATGGCGGGCGGTGGATAGGATCCGCTGCCCGCCATGTAACCCAGGCGCATACTTTCACGCTTTAATTTACTTACCGCGTCCGGGTATACCGGCCGCCGGGTTATCGGGGTTGTTAAGTTTTTCGGCGCCGTCCACCTCGGGATAACTCTCGGGTGATTCTACGCCTTCTTTTTCAAGCTTGCCCTGGCGATCCTTTTTTCCCTTATTTACAAGATCACCACATTCACCTTCGCATTTACCTGTGATATCGCGTTTCGGCATTTCACTTGACATGATTCTTCTCCTTTTCTTGTGGTTTTAATTAACAGAAGCACTGCTTCCGCATTGAAAAATGTAATTGCCTTTCTTTTGAGGCTGACGTCTTCACTTTCTTTCCTTCTGACCCTCCAGTCTCTGCAAAACGGTCATGCCAATGTTCGTACCAACTTTTCCCGGTCCCATTGGCGGGTCTTTGCCGCAGCAATAAAAGCGTCTTTGTCGCCGGCATCCACAATACCGGCATCGTGTCCAACATTCGCTGCTTTCAACAACTCTTTGCCTCCCTTATCAACGGCAATTGCCTTGAGATGGCCAAATGCATCGCGCATAAAATCGATCGCAGCACTTTCCATGGACAGTGTTTTTGCACCTTCCTCGGAGAGGATGACGGCAACCGCATCAAACAGCACGGAAGGCATACCCGCCAGTTGTCCGTCAGCCGGCAGCATCGACCCATCGGCAAGTTTTGCGCCACCCACTTTGGGTGCGACAATCTTCACGACAGCACCTGCATCGGTCACGGCTTTTTTAATTTTTTTGATCACTGCGCCGTCAGAACCATCCCCAATCAGGATGCCAACGACCCGCCCCTCGAGGGTATCTTTCGTTTTGCCGATGAGCTGCAATGCGGGCGAAGGTTCCAACTCCTGAACAGGCACTGCAGCCTCAGGCGCATCCGGCATTTTTTCCAATGCAAGCCCCTTGGCAACCCGCCCGGCAAGGTCTTCATCGATATGTCGCAGATGACCGACCATTGCTTCCCGCACGTGCACATGATCGACCTTGGAAAGCTCAAACACTAAAGCTGAAGCAAGATGCGCCTGTTCATAGGCGGTTTGGCTGATATAAAACTGCCTGGCCTGGCTGTAGTGATCAGCAAAGCTTTCGGCACGAATGCGGCTTTTTTCTCCGGATTCGGCTATTTTTGCGGATGTAAACCCTTTGGCCGGTGATTCGCGCGGTGCGTTTTCAGACAGGGAATTGGGCTCATAGTTAACACGGCCCATCGGTTGCGTCATCTGCATGTGACCGTCGCGTTGAAGGTTGCCGAACGGGCACTTGGGCGCATTGACCGGAATCTGATGGAAATTGGGTGAGCCCAGGCGCGACAGCTGCGTGTCAATATAGGAGAACAAACGGCCCTGCAACAGTGGATCGTTTGAAAAATCGATGCCCGGCACGATATTACCTGGGCAGAAGGCAACCTGTTCGGTTTCAGCAAAAAAATTGTCCGGCCAGCGGTCCAGGACCATGCGGCCGATCACTTTCAAAGGCACCAGTTCTTCGGGGATCAGCTTGGTCGCGTCCAGATGATCGAACGGAAACTTGTCTGCCTGCTCCTGGGTGAACAGCTGAACTGCAAATTCCCACTCGGGAAAATTGCCCGATTCAATGGCTTCGAACATGTCGCGGCGGTGGAAGTCCGGATCAGCACCGGCAATTTTGACGGTTTCATCCCAAATGGTCGACTGCAAGCCGAGTTTTGGGCGCCAGTGGAATTTGACGAAAGTTGATTCGCCCGCATCGTTAATGAGCCGGAAACTGTGCACGCCAAAGCCCTCAATCATCCGCAGCGAACGCGGAATGGTGCGATCGGACATGATCCACATCACCATATGCATGGATTCGGGTGTGAGTGAAATGAAATCCCAGAAGGTGTCGTGGGCGGTTGCTGCCTGCGGGAAGCCGCGGTCAGGCTCCATTTTTACGGCATGGACGAGGTCGGGGAACTTGATGGCATCTTGGATGAAGAAGACCGGTATGTTGTTGCCGACCAGGTCCCAGTTGCCTTCCTTGGTATAAAATTTGACAGCAAAACCGCGTACGTCACGCGGGGTGTCGACCGAACCCGCACCACCTGCAACGGTCGATATTCGGGTAAACAAAGGGGTCTTTTCACCAACTTCGGTGAGTATCCTGGCGGTGGTGTATGTCTTCAACGACTCGGTCAGCTCAAAAAACCCATGCATGCCCGTCCCCCGCGCATGAACGATACGCTCCGGAATCCGCTCATGATCGAAATGCGTGATTTTTTCGCGAAGGATGAAATCCTCCAGAAGCGCAGGTCCGCGCGGATTGGCTTTAAGAGAGTTTTGATTATCTGAAACTGCCACACCCTGGTTCGTGGTGAGCAAGACATGGTCTCCGCCAGCGACCTGGTGCAGCTCGCCGCCGGCAGCCTTTTTTCCTGAGTCTCCCTTTGAAGCAGGCCCTTTTTCCTGCTTACCTTTCCCCAAATTACCCTTAAGCTTATCTTTGCTCATTATCGATCTCCTTGTTGATTCCCTTACAAGCGCTTCTACCTGTAACGAACATGCTGCTTGTTCATTATGGGTTAATTATAATATTCGCCAGTTGTTTCATAAATAGATGAATCTACCCATTCAGGGTCGTATTTCAATGTATTTGTTATTGGTACAATTTATCTATCCTTTTTAGGTATTGCTTCTGCCGCAAGCATTATCAGTATGATGTGTATTATGCTGCTATTGACAGGATAGCACCTGTGTATCTTGCTGATTCCGTTGCTCAGATAGTCCTTATTCTGTTATGGATTTATCCGGCTGAACCAGCACCATAAATCTCAAGTCCTTGACATTACTGTTGTAAACACCAGCCTGCGGCTTCTGCAAGAGGTTACTGTTTATTTCAAGTTCTTTTAAGACCAGTTCACTCACATGGTGCTCCTCTATTCCCTCCATGGCATCTTCGCGGGCCTCTTTCTTTTCCATTAGAGCCGGATAAAAAGCGCTTTCTTCGGCTTTCATATGAGGCACCAGCTATTCTTTGAGCTTTTGGAACAATGCTTCACGCTTCTTGGGTGCACTTTCTTTGGTCTCTTTAAGCTGTCCTAAAATGTCCTTTACTTCCACATGGTCTTTTTTGAGCATCTGGAAAAATTCATTCATTTTTCTTCTCCTTAAATAGTGTTGGTGTGAAGGTCCGCCTCCGGGCATCACACCGGAGGCAAGATTCCCTCAGACATAACAAATCCAACTGTGTTTTTTACCGGAATAATTGAGTGATCACTTGATTGATACTTGGCATTTGGGATCATTTTCTTACATTAAAATTGAAGTCCTTGTTATTCTCGTTCCCAGGCGGTGCCTGGGAACGAGAATAACCTCTCTATTTACCCGCGACCTTCTTGACGTCCCCAGCTTTCTCCTGAACTTTCCCTTTTACATTTTCGCCTTTGCCCTCTTTTTCCAGGTCCTTGTTACCGACTGCTTTTCCGCCGGTTTCCTTGATCTTACCTTTCACCTGGTGCAAATTGCCTTCTGCTTTGTCTTTTGTGCTTGATTTCATGGGTCTTCCTCCTGTTTGGTTTTTTGGTTGAACAACCTTCATTATTCATATATTCAAGTTCTGTACCAGACTTTCAACCCGCAGCGCTATATGATCTATCATTTCAATTTCTAATCACACTCATGTAAATAAACCCTTATGAAACTGTCATAAGCTGCCATATAACAAGGGGTCGGATTTAACCTTATGATCATATATGATCTGGAAAGCGGCAAATGAAAACAACCTGCCGGCAGGTTCCGTGATATGGTCATATGCGATCAATAGATCATATATGGCCTTTTTGTTTTCGGCAGCCCTATAGGAAGGATCTGCCAAAAACCTAGAAAACAAACAAACTACATACTGGCATAATTTTCGCATATTCAAAATTATCTCATGTGTTCCCGGGCATAATCGTCAGGGCCGCAGTCGACAGACTGAACACATCCACACCGGGTCAACGCGGGTTGACCACCAACTATTTTAAAAGGAGACACAATCATGACACACCAAAAAATGCTCGTATGTGTACTTTCCCTCTTTTTCCTCTTCTTTCTGCTGCCGGGCTGTGACGGTGACGGTCCGGCCCAAGAAGCCGGCGAAAAAATGGATGAGACCGTTCAGAAGCAACAAGGACAATTCGATGAAGCCGAAAAAGAAATCGCCAAAGCCAAGGAGGAAATCGAAAATTTGAGAAACGATTTGACCCAGGCCCGCCTGGAACGAGACGAAGCCCAGGCCAGGCTGGAAAAAGCAGAGCAAGAACGCCAGCAGATTCTCAAGCAAATGGAACAGTCGAACACCAGCGAAAGCCAGGAGCAAACAACGCTGGAATCGCAGCAGATCGGCAGCGGGACTCAGGAAAAAGAAGAAATGCAGCCTCAATCGGAAAACATGGAGACAGGCCAGCAGCCGGCCCAGGATAAAACCTCTTCCAAGGAATAGGCAAAGAGGCACAGCAAACAAGTGCGATTATGCCGCAAGCGGGTGCGGGCCGATAGAACAATCAGAACGGCCACATCAGGGGGACGAGCACTGCCACAATTACCAGGGTGATCACCACCAGCCCGGCCCCGAACTTGAGATAATCTTTGGTCTCATATGAACCTGGGCTCTGTACCATCAGGGGGGCCGGATGGCCTTCCGGCAGCAGGTATGTGGCTGCGGCCCCCACGATAACGGCGACTGCAAACGCTTTGGGCTCGACCCCCAGCAGGCCGGCTGTATCCAATGCTACCGGGGTCATGATCACGGCTACGGCTGCCCCATGCAGGGATTGTGTCAGGAGAAGGGCGATCAGCGTGATCCCGATCATGGTGATATGCGGACCAAGGGTGCCCAAAGAATCTGCTATCAGGCTGGAAACCAGTCCGGCCGCACCGCTTTTCTCCATGGCCAGCCCCAGCGGGAACATACCCCCGACCAGTATAATCGTACGCCACTCCACATGTTCATATAACCGCCCGAGAGGCAGAATGCCGACGAGGACCATTAAGGCTGCACCTCCCAGCGCCGCAACCGCAATAGGAAGCAGATTGAAACCTGCCAAAGCAATCACCCCCGCCATAATCAAGGCGGCCCACTTGCCCAGGTGGCGCAGCTTACGGGGGGCTTCCTCTTGGTGTGGCTTATGCAGCCACAAGAAACCCGGTCCGGGATTGTAGCTGCGTGTCTGATCGCCCGGGCCATAGAGCAGCAGCGCGTCTCCTTCTTGCAGGGGCGTGGTTCCCACATCGGTTCGAATGGGGGTATCCGCGCGCCAGACCGCTACGCCTGTCAGACAGGTTTCACTGCGAAAATTCAAATCAGCCAGGGTCTTGCCGGCCACGGGTGAACGCGGCGGGACAACCACTTCGATCAGCTCTCCACTGGATGACGGGAATTTTTCAGGTTGGCTGGGATGCC
>JAABSA010000067.1 GCA_011390635.1 Desulfotignum sp.
AGAGGTATTCTGGTTTTTGGGTTGACAATAATGGTTTTAAACTCAAGGGTTTTACCAAGTTTTTCTTCCAACGCTTTATGAAATTCATTTGCAAGATCAAGACTAAAGCCGACATGTTCGTTTTGGTCATTATGAAAACCAAAAGGAATAGCGCCATCCCTTGCGCCGACAATAAATGTACCGCTGTCTGAAATCTTTTCGAGCGTGTCCACCGCAATAGCATTTGATGTAAAAACAAGAACGGCCATAAGCATCGTACTTAGTAATAAAATTTTTTTCATGTGATATCTCCCTTTACTTTTTTTAGGATCAAAAACTGTAAAAACAGTTTTTTTCCCGTTAATTTATGGTGGGGAATCTTCCTTTCCCACCTGATGTCAGTCGGTTTCATTTTCAAAAACCGACTTATTACCTAATGATTTATGCTTGTATGATTCATGGAATACATACAAATGCTTCAGCCTCAATCAACCAAAATGAACAGATTGTCGATTGTCGACAATATTTATGAGTAGTGTATAATTTTATACATGTCAATAACTTTTAAAAATTTTTTAAAAATGTTTTGAGTAGACTATTTGCTGTCTTTGCTTATCATAAAGCCGCACGTGCCAGTTTCAAAGGGGTGCGGTGGAGTCGGTGATCAGGCTGCCGTTATTCCGGTCGGCTTTGTGACAAACCACAACATGATCCGGAAAAATCATCCGGGATTCCGGTTCAAGCAGGCGGCACTGTGGTCCGGCAATGGGGCAGCGGGTGTTGAAAACGCAGCCGTCCGGGGGATTGGCCGGGCTGGGGACCTCGTCGTTGAGCAGGATTCGTACCCGTTTCCGCTCTTTTTCCGGGTCCGGGATGGGGATGGCGGAAATCAGGCTCTGGGTGTAGGGATGCAGGGGATTGGCAAACAACCGTTCCCGGGTGGTCAGCTCCATGATTTTTCCCAGATACATCACCGCCACCCGGTCGGATATATGCTGGACCATGGACAGGTCATGGGCGATGAACAGATAGGTGAGTCCCAGCTCTTTTTGCAGGTCCTGGAACAGGTTGATCACCTGGGCCTGGATGGAGACATCCAGGGCGGATATGGGTTCATCACACACCAAGAACCGGGGATTCAGGGACAGGGCCCGGGCGATGTTGATGCGTTGACGCTGCCCCCCTGAAAACTCATGGGGAAACCGGTTGTAATGGTTGGGATTGAGCCCCACCAGGTCCAGCAGTTCCATGACCCGGGTCCGGATCTGCTGTCGGGTGTTCCGGGTGTGGATGCGCAAAGGCTCTCCAATGATGCTGCCGATGCAGTGCCGCGGGTTCAGGGAGGCATAGGAATCCTGGAAGATCATCTGCATTCTGGGACGGAGCTTTCTGATGGATGCCCTGTCCAGGCGGGTGATATTTCTGCCATCCAGTATCACCTTGCCGGAAGTGGGCGGTTCCAGGCACAGGATGACCCGGCCGGCGGTGGATTTGCCGCAGCCGCTCTCCCCTACGACCCCCAGGATCTCTCCTTTGAAAATGTCGAATGAGATTCCATCCACTGCCCTGACAGCGCCGGCTTTGCGGCTGAAGATCCATCCCTTGCGGAAGGGAAAGTGTTTGGTCAGTTTCTGAACGCTGATCAGGGGTTCCCCTTTCATCATCTCACTCCTTTGTCTGTAAAGGGAAAAAAACAGGCCGCCTGGTGCCCGGGAGAGATCTCCCGGTTTTGGGGAATGTCCTGCCAGCATCGGTCCCCGGCATGATCGCACCGCCAGACAAATTGACAGTGAGACGGTTTTTCCAGCAGATCCGGCGGGGTTCCGTCAATACTTTCAAGACGATAATTTCCAGCCTGGCCGATTTTCGGAAGTGCCCCCAGCAGCTTGATGGTATAAGGGTGGGCCGGCCGGTAAAACAGGTCGTCCACCGGGGCGGTTTCCACCACCGTGCCCGCATACATGACCATGACCCGGTCGGCTATACCCGCCACCACCCCCAGATCATGGGTGATCCAGATCACGGACATATTCATCTCCGATTTCAGCCGCAGCACCAGATCGATGATTTGGGCCTGTACCGTCACGTCCAGGGCCGTTGTGGGTTCATCTGCTATGATGACCCTGGGCTGGCAGGCAATGGCCAGGGCGATCATGGCCCGCTGGCGCATCCCCCCGGAAAACTGGTGCGGGTATGCTGCAGCCCGTTTTCCCGGTTCCGGGATGCCCACATAATCCAGGAGCTGTACACTGCGGTTCCAGGCCCTGGCAGTGGTCATGCCCAGATGTTCCACCAGGGTTTCACTGATCTGCCTGCCCACGGTCATGACCGGGTTCAGGGCGGACAGGGCATCCTGAAAAATAAACCCCATACGGCCCCCCCGGATTCTGCTGATGCCGGCCGTATCGAGCCCCAGCAGATCCAGGGGACCATTATCACCGAAATAGAGGGCCCGGCCCCCTTCAATCCGGGCCGGGGGGGCAGCCAGCAGATGCAGCAGTGACATCATGGTGACACTCTTGCCCGAACCGCTCTCCCCCACCACGCCAAGGGTCTCACCCCGGTACAGGTGAAAACTGACCCCGGACAGGGCATGTACCACCCCGTCAAAGGTGTGGAACCGGGTGATCAGGTCTGTTACTTCCAGAATCTTGTCCATGTCAGTTCCTTATTTTTTGACCCGCCGCATGCGCGGGTCCAGCACGTCCCTGAGCCAGTCCCCCAGCAGATTCATGCCAAGGCCGGTGAAAATAATGGCCAGGCCCGGAAATGTTGCGATCCAGGGATAGCTGACCAGGTACTGGCGGCCTGATGCCAGCATGTTTCCCCAGGAAGGAATGGATGGGGGGACACTCAGGCCCAGAAACCCCAGGCCTGCTTCGTAAAAAATCATGGCAGACATTTCAAAGGTGGCCAGCGTCACGATGGGGCCGATGAGATTGGGAAGGATATGGCTAAAAATGATGCGTGCATCGGTGGCACCGATAGCTCTGGCAGACTCCACAAATCCGGAGGAGCGCATCTTGATGACCTCTCCCCGGGTGATGCGCACGAAAATGGGGATGTCGGTGAACCCGAAAATCAGAATCACGTTAATGAGACTCGAACCCAGGATCGCTGCAATGAACACCACAAAAACCAGGTAGGGCAGGGCCAGCACCAGGTTGACCCCGCCCATGATGACATTGTCCGTGGTACCCCCGGCATACCCGGCCACCAGGCCGATGGCAATCCCCAGTGAACTGGCGATGAGCACCCCGAAGAACCCGACGGTGAGAGAGACCCGGGTGCCGTAAATGATGCGGCTCAGGATATCCCGGCCCAGGTTGTCGGTTCCCAGGGGATGGTGAATGGATCCGCCTTCAGACCAGGCCGGCGGGTGCTTGGCAAAGCGCAGGTTCTGTTTCAACGGATCATGGGGGGAAAGCAACGGGGCGAACACAGCGGATATGACCACGATCAAAAACATCACCAGCCCGGCCATACCGGCTTTGTCCCGGGCCAGAAGCCGCCAGGTATATGTCAAAAAAGACCAAACGTCTGTCTGTTTTTCCTGATCGACTCTCAGGCCGCTTGCCGGGTGGGTCATAACCATCCTCCTTGTCAGTAACGGATCCTGGGATCAGCCAGGGCATAGGCGATATCGGTGAGCAGGTTCAAAAACACCACCACAAAGCTGGAAAAAAAGGCAATGGCCTGAACCAGGGCAAAATCCCGGTTCCCGATGGATTCTGCCAGCAGGTTCCCCAGGCCGGGCCAGGAAAATATGGTTTCTATATAAATGGAACCGCTCAGCAGATACCCGAACTGGACCCCCACGATGCTGATCAGAGGAATGGCCGCGTTTCTGAGGATGTGACGGATATAGACCTTGCGGTGGGCAATGCCCTTGCTGTAGGCGGTGCGCACATAATCCTCGGACCGGATTTCCATGACAGCCGATCTTGTGAACCGCACCAGCTGTCCCATGGTGAACAGGGACAGGGAAAACGCCGGCAGGAGCACCGACCGGGTGGGCAGGGTGAGCCCCAAGACCGTCCAGGTGTCCCGGCCAAAGGTGGGGAACCAGCCCAGATGGACGCTGAACACCAGAACCAGGATCAGGGCCAGCCAGAAATTGGGGATAGTCTGCCCCAGCAGGCCCGTGCCCCGGGACAGCAGATCCCAGAAGCTGCCGGGATTGGACCCGGCCACCAGGCCCAAAGGAATCCCTAAGACCAGGGAGAGCAGCAGTGCGGTCGCGGCCAGTTCAATGGTGGCCGGCAGCCGGCTCAGGATCAGGTCCATGGCCGGCTGCTTGTGGCGCAGGGATTTGCCGAAATCTCCGGTCACAGCCCCGGCGATGAAACTGCCGAACTGGACTGCCACAGGCCGGTTGAAACCCAGTTCCTCCCGGAGGGCTTCCACGTCTTCCGGGGTGGCGTGGCGGGAAATCATCAGCGAAACCGGGTCTCCGGTGAGCTGGAGCATGAAAAAAACAATCAGCAGCACGCCGAACAGGATAAAGACCGACTGGATCAACCGGGACAGGATATACCGTTGCATGGGTGTGACCTCCTGTTTGTCGGACAGGCAAAAGACCCATGCAAGGATGGGTCTTTTGCCCTGAAAAAAAGTTACAGCACGGTTTTCAGCGCTGCCAGGAGACGGTCCACATTTTCAGGCCTGGCTGTGTGGCCCATGAGGCCGATGCGCCAGATTTTCCCGGCCAAAGGCCCTAAGCCGGCGCCGATTTCGATTTTGTGTTCCCTGAGCAGGGCGGATCTCACCTTCGCATCCTCTGCATTTTCGGGTATGTGGACGGAGTTGAGCATGGGCAGGCGGCAGTCGGGTGCCACCAGCATGTCGATACCCAGTGCCTTGAGCCCGTCCACCAGGCGCAGGTGGTTGTCCAGGTGACGCTGGCAGACCGATGTTTCCCCCTCTTCCAGGATCAGCTGAAGGGCCTGGTACAGGCCGTAGAGCATGTTGACCGGGGCGGTGTGGTGGTATGCCCGGGTGGCCCCTTCCCAGTAGTTGATGATCATGGTCAGGTCCAGGTACCAGTTGGGCACTTTGGTTTTCCGGGCCTTGACCGCTGCCACGGCCCGATCCGAAAAGGAAACCGGGGCCAGGCCCGGTGGACAGGACAGGCATTTCTGGGTCCCGCTGTAAAGCACGTCAATGCCCCAGTCATCCATCCGGATCTCCATGCCTCCGAAGCTCGTGACCGCATCCACCAGAAACAGGGTGTTGCTGCCCTTGAGCAGCTGCCCGATGTCCGGTACCGGATTTTTCACGCCTGTGGAGGTTTCCGCGTGAACCACGGCCACGATCTTGTAGGATTTTTCAGCCAGTTTCTCTCTGACCGCCGCCACAGTCACCGGGGTGCCCCATTCAAATTCCAACGTATCCACGGCCGCACCCAGGCGGGTGGCCACATCCTGCATGCGCATCCCGAACACCCCGTTGATGAGAACGAGGACCGGGTCACCTTTCTCGATAAGGTTGACAAAACAGGTTTCCATGCCCGCGGACCCGGTGCCTGACACCGGGATGGTGAGTTTGTTTTCCGTGTGCAGCAGCAGCTGCAGCCGCTCTTTGATACTGTCCATGATCTGGATGAAAAAGGGATCCAGATGGCCCAGGGTGGGTGTGGCCATGGCGTTGAGGACTGATGTGTCCACGCAGGACGGGCCAGGGCCCATAAGGGTGATCTCTTCGATATGGTTCAACAGGTTTTTCATAAATCCTTCCTTAACTGAATAATCTTAATTTTGATGTTATATGAAAGCCGTCAGCCATCAGCCGTCAGTAATCAGTATGCCCGTACATTCCCTGCCAGTTATTTACGACTGACAGCTTTCATGATTGGTTGTGTCCGCCAGGGCATGGCTGTTATTGAATCCTGACGCCCTGGCGCTGCAGGGCAGACTGCACCTGTCCCATATCCACCTGACGGCAGGTGGTGCCTGTTTTGACGGCCACGGCCGCTGCCGTGCCCGCACCCTGGCCTGTGACCGTGCAGCACATCATCTGGCGCAGGGCTGCATGGGAGATCCTGTCACCGGAAACACACCGGCCTGCCACCAGCAGGTTTTCCACGGACCCGGGCAGCAGGATGCCGTATGGCACCTGAAAATACCGGCCCGTGGTGGGAATGATGACCACGCCGTAGGCATCCAGGAACTCGGGAAAAATCCCGATGCTGTCTTCGAACCGGGCCTGGTTCTGCACCTCTTCTCCGGTCATGGTGTGACGTCCCGTGATTTTACGGGACTCCCTGACCCCCAAAGAAGAACCGAACGTGCGCAGCCGGGCGTTCTCAAACCCGGGGGTGTATTTGCGCAAAGCCGCAATGGCAGCCATGGCCTGTTTTCGGCCTTCCATCTCCCCGTGGGTGAGGTCCCTGATTCTCGTGGGATCCAGGCCCAGCAGATAGGTCATGTTCAGGTAGGTGGCCTCGCCCGTGTCTGTGAGGCTGCTCCAGAATCCGGCCGTGAGCACCTCTCCCGGTATTTCCCCGGCAGCCCGGGCCCGGTCGAAGGGATCTGACAGATAGGGGCTGAACAGGTTGTCCTCTTTGCCCGTGGTTTGTCTGGCCCACTGGCCCAGGGTGCCGGGATGTTCCTGCACATAGGCCAGAAACCGCTGCCGGTCCACCCCGGTGCACCCGAATGACACCGACACCCCTTCCAGCTGATCCCCGGGGGGATGGGTGCAGGCCACCCCGGCCCGGAAAGCGATGTCCGCATCCCCGGTGCAGTCGATCACGGCTTTGGCCAAAATGGCCTGCCGGCCCTGCTTGCTTTCCGTCACCACCCCGGTGACGGTATTTCCGGACATGAGCGGTGCCGCCCCCAGGCAGTGCAGAAACGGGGTGATCCCGGCCTTCCGGACCATCTGGTCGGCCACGCACTTGAAGGTGTCTGCCTCCAGGACCTGGGAAATGGACTGGGGTTCTTTGCGCTCCCCGGAAAACTGTCTGGCTTCCGCCTCAAATTCCAGCCCGATGCCATGGGATTCCACCGTGCCTTCGTGCCGGTACCAGCCAATGGATTCCACCATGGCCTGGGTGATGTTGCCGCCAAAGCAGCCGTACCGTTCCACCAGCAGGGTGTCCACCCCCTCCCTGGCAGCGGCTATGGCCGCTGCCAGCCCGGAGGGTCCCGACCCCACCACCACCACGTCTGTTTCAGCCATTACCGGGGTTTTCCGGGCCGGTTCCCGGATGAAGGACGTTGTCATTCAGGTTCCTTGAAAAATAAAGTCATCAATTGATTCACAGGTTGATTCACAGGTTGATTCATACGGGTGCAGCTCCATGTTCCAGGGTCAGGGCCATGATGTCGGCCGCCGGAACCTGACGGGAGGGGATACACCGCCGGGCGGCCAGGGCCGCGGCAGCGCCGGCGGCCTGGCCCATGGCCATGCAGATGCACTGGGCCCGGATCCCGGCAAATGCCAGTTTTTCCGAAGACACAATCCGGCCAGCCACCAGGATCCGGGCACTGCCTTCAGGGATCAGTGCCCGGAACGGCACTTTGGGCAGCAGGTCCGGGGAGGAGAGAAACGACAGCTCGCACCCCTTGTCCCGGCTGTGCAGATCTATGTAGTTAAAAGCGTTGCAGATACTGTCCTCAAACCGGGTGCCTTCCATGAAATCCTGCCGGGTCACCACGTACTCTCCCCGGACCCGCCAGGTGTCCCGGCCCAGGGCCCGGGATGCCATGTAGTCCAGGGTGGCCCGTTCACACCCGGGAACCGACTCTGTAAGGAACCGGAACATGCGCAGCATGCGTTTTCGGCCTTCCAGGTTGGCCCGGGTCTGCCCGTCGGCATCCGAGGTGTCGGATTCGTAGATATGGGTGCAGTTGTGCCCTCCGTACTCCAGAAAATTTTTAAAGGGCAGCAGGCCGGGATAGGCAAAATCCCCCTGTTCCAAGGTGTTGTCGGCCATGGCCTCCTCATAGATGGCCTGGACCTCCTTTTCCCAGATCTGTTCCTGTTCGATGCGGCCGATTTTGTACTGAAACGCGCCGGGCTGGCGGTTTTCATCCCGGATGACCGGCAGATCCAGCAGGCGGACCAGATCGGCATCTCCGGTGCAGTCGATGATCTCCCGGGCCCTTGTAATCCTGCGGATGCCCCGGCCCAGGGAGGTGATTTCCCAGAACGCCCCGTCCGGCCGTACATCGGATACAAATTCATGGAAATGGATATGTACCCCGGCATCCACGGCAGCCTGTTCAGCCACGGCCGCATAAACCGGGATGTTGATATAGGAATAATATCCCTGGGTTTCCACGGGCCGGCGCTTCCGATAGTCCGGAACAGGCAGGCCCTCGATCTGCTTTGAACGGGTGTACAGTTCCCAGGGGATGCCCTGGACCACCGGTCCTTTGGTGGAAAAAAAGTGGCAGGGCATATAGACACCGCCGCTGGTCATGGTACCCCCCAGCATGCTGTCCGCCTCGATCACACTGGTGACGGCGCCCGCCCGGGCCGACTGGATGGCGGCGATGTGGCCGGCGGTTCCGCCGCCGGCCACCAGAACGTCAACGGTTTCGTTCCTTGTTTTCACTGACGTCTCCCGGGTCAGACCGGACCTTCCGGTCCTGACCCCTTACATGGTTCGTGTTCCCGGCCTACTGATCAATGGACACGTCTTTGAGGTAATAATCCTCTGCGGCCCGGGGACGGTAGTTTTTCACCCGGGTGCTGACGGCCTCGAAGGTCATGGGCTGGTACAGGTAGATAAAGGGCGGATTGTCCTTCATGTATGCCTGGAGCTGCCGGTAGATGGCGGCCCGCTGATTTTCATCCGGCATGGCTGCCACTTTTGTGAGCATCTCGTCGATTTTGGGATCAAACCAGGATGAATAGCTCTGTTTCCAGCCGCCCAGTGTCCCTTCCAGCCGTTCCAGGGGTTCTCCTTCCCGGCAGGACCAGGAATCACCGAACAGGGGCGGCAGTTCCTTTTTGGCTTCCAGATCCCAGTATTTACCCGATTCCATGAGGGTGAGTTTGACACGGATGCCCACCTCCGACAAATATCCCTGGATCGCTTCACACACCTGCTCGAACTGGGAATAAGCCCCGGTGGGGGCGGCCAGCTCGATGTCGAATCCATCGGCATATCCTGCCTGTTTCAACAGTTCACGCGCCTTTTTGGGATCATACCCAAAAGGCTTGACAGTTTCGTCATATCCAAGGTTGGAGGGAACGAAAAACCCGGAAACAGGACGGCCGTGTCCGTTGAACAGCGCGCCAATGATGGCCTCCATGTCCACGGCCCAGTTCATGGCCTGGCGCACCAGGGCGTTTTCCGTGGGCAGTCCCTTGCCTGATGTCAGGTTGTTGAAGGTGATGTAGAACACCCGGTCCACGGGATATTCAATGACCTTGACGTCAGGTGTGTTTTTGAGCATGGCTGCCTCTTCAGCTGTGAGACGGGACACGATATCCATTTCCCCGGTCTTGATGGCGGCCATGCGGGTGGCGGACTCGGGGATGGGCCGGAATATGACCCGGGCCACCCGGGGTTTGCCGGGTTCCCAGTAATCGGGATTGGCTTCGTACACCAGGCGGTCCCCTTTTTTCCACTCAACGAACCGGAACGGGCCGGTGCCCACGGGATGTTTTGTAAAGCCGTCCTCACCCACCTCTTTGAGATACCCTTCCGGCACTATGTTCCAGAAATAGCTCACCTGCCGGAGCAACAGCGGATAAGGCGCTTCCAGGTGCAGCCTGACCGTGTACTCATCGATTTTGTCAATGGCTTTTACTATGTCCCATTTCTTGCGCCAGGTCACATCATTTCCCCTGCCGCGGTTCCAGGAAAAAACGACGGAATCCGCTGTAAAATCCTCGCCATTGTGAAACTTGACCCCTTTGCGCAGGTACATGGTGTACACCTTGCCGTCTTCACTGACCTCCCATTTTTCAGCCAGGGCCGGCTCGATGAGGCCGTCGTCGTTCACCACCACCAGGGAGTTGAACAGCCGCCATCCCGCGTTGGACGCATTCCGGTCCGCGCCGTAGCACAGATCCAGTGAGTTCGGATCAGATGTCAGTGCCACCCGCAAGGTGCCCCGGGGTTCGGCAAACACCCCGCCCCCTGCCACAACCATGATCACCAGCCCTGCCAGTGTGCGTGTCAACCATTTTTTCATTCTTTTTTCCTCCTTCAATTAATGGATCTCACCCTTGTATCGGTGAATGTATGACGCACAGATGCGTGCGTGTTCCCGGGCCAGCGTCCGGGCATTTTCCCGGTCTCCGGCAATAATGGCATCCAGAATGGGGGTATGACGGTCCAGGGCCTGTTTCCAGTCTGTCACACTCTTTGCGTACTGGATCAGAAACGAGCGGATCTGGCGGTGCAGGGCCTGGTACATGGACAGAAAAAATTCATTGCCGGCCATTTCCACCAGGGACAGATGGAACCGGTAGTCCCGTTCGGCAAACGCTTCCGCACTCATGATGGCCCTGGGATCATAGGCCAGCAGGCGGCCCAGGGTCTCGATCTGAGCTTCGGTCCGGGTTTCCGCCACCTTGGCCGCAATCTCCGATTCAATGGTGTTTCGGGCCTCCACCAGGTCATTCATGCGGTCCGCATTGATCCGGGGAAACAAAGGAATCAGCACATTGCCCAGGGCCGGCACTGATACCGATTCACTCACAAAGGCGCCCTTGCCGTGATGCACCTGGATAACACCCCAGGCCGCCAGCCTTGCCAGGGCCTCCCTCAGGGTCAGCCGGCTCACCTCGTATTCATTGAGAAGGGCCTGCTCACTGGGTATTTTTTCGCCAGGCCTGAACTCACCTGATAGAATACGGTTTTTCAAACTTTCAACAACCGCTTCCGTGGCCGTAATTTTTGTAAGAGGGATATTCATCATTTTTTTCTCAGGCTATTGATTCAATTCATATGGTCATTTTACTTATACAACTTATCTGATGAGTGTCAATAGAAAAATTTAGCCCTTCCAGGCTGCCATGCAATGCACCATTCGACACAGGGCCGCTGCCCCTTCCATACCCTGTGCATCCGGCACCGGGTGACCGGCTTCCATAGGCTGTACCGATCGGGATGTGTCTCTGCGCGAGCCACAACAGAAAACCGATTACTCCCATAAACACGACCGCAACGCTGATGCCAGCCCATCGCATTTCCAGAGACTGCGCCATCTTCAATCCGACTGGCCACCCCATCTCAGAGAGTCCGGCAAGTGATAGACAATATGGCCGATGGCAGAGTCTGTGTATTGATTTTTATAGCGCAGTACTTTCAAGCATCACTGGGAGGTCAGGTGATCGGGATGGGCTGACAATAGAGCCAGAATCAGAAGAACATTTTTTCAAATCCCGATTATTTCAAAAAGCATGTTCCAAAGTAACGTATTGAAATGGTATCCATTATTTTTCACAGTCGCGAATAATCATGCTTTGGATAATTTATGCAGCGGCGCCTGAATCGATGGATGGAATTTTTTTTGGATAATCAATGTATTTGGCAGTAATCTGTTTTGGTGCCAATGTCAGAGATGGGTTTCCCGGAGTGTATTGTCTTCGAACGAGCCACAAGGATCTGAATGAAGACACTCTTTGGCGCACCTATACAATGTTGACAGACCTGGAAGCCGTTTTCCGTTCGTTGAAGTCTGAACTGGGGCTTCGGCCCATTTTTCACCAAATCACAGAACGGGTAACAGGCCATCTTTTTATAAGTGTCCTGGCATATCATTTGGTGCATAGTATCCGATACAGGTTAAAAAAAGCAAACATTGACAGCAACTGGTCAAGCTTGAGGCAGCAATTAAACGGCCAAAATCGAATCACTGTTTCGATGCATTGTAAAAATGGTGATATGGTGCATGTAAGAAAAAGTACTCGGCCAGAGCCGAGGCAACAGGAAATTTATTCTGCCCTGGGGATAAGTTTTCACCCTGGTGCGACGACTAAGAAGATTATAAACAAAAGTAGTGCCATAACAACCGATCAAAAAATGGAATAGCCTGTAATCATGGAAGATTTTGATCCTTACTCGAAAAGATGGGTTAAGTTCCATAAAGGTCATTTCCAGTTGAAGATCTGGCCGAAGGAAAGAACCGTCAAAAACCCTGTTGTATTGAAT
>JAABSA010000068.1 GCA_011390635.1 Desulfotignum sp.
GGATTTCACCGCAGATTTTGGTGTTGACCGTCAGAAAAATTTAGTTTGAAAAAACATAGGGTATGATTTATTATCATACTCGGAGGTGATAAAAATGCCAGCATCAAAAATTGCAATTACAATTGACGATAAGACACTTAAACAGCTTGATATTCTTGTCAAATCAAAATTTTTTTCAAACCGTAGCAACGCCATTCAACAGGCCGTTGCTGAAAAGCTTATGCGCATTGAGAAAAGCCGTCTTGCGCAGGAGTGCTCCAAGCTTGACCCTAAATTCGAACAGTCTCTAGCTGAGGAAGGCTTCTCATCGGAGTTGGAAGAATGGCCGCAATATTAAGGGGTAACATTCACTGGGCAGATTTAAATCCAGTCATTGGAAGCGAACAGGGCGGCTTACGCCCTGTTCTCATTTTAAGTCACAATGTATTTAACGAGAGATCGGGCACTGTAATTGCCGTCGCGATCACCAGCCAGCGGCAAAAGGCAGGCTATCCACTAACTATGGAACTTGTGGACGCCAAGCTTCCCAAAAAATCGTGGGTAAAGATCAGCCAAGTTCGAATCCTGTCTACAAAGCGAATCGGCAAAAGGATATCAAAAGCATCCGACGAAGAGTTGACGCTCATCATTGAGGGGTTGAATGAAATAATTGGCGGTTAACCATGCAGTGCACAGGACCTTAGGATATCAATACTGGAGGTATAAAATGCATGTCTATACATATTCCGAAGCGCGGCAAAAACTTGCGATTGTTCTTGATCAAGCCGAAAACACGGGCAAAGTTTTAATTCGAAGAAAAGATGGACGTACTTTTGCTTTGATTCCTGAAAAAGCAGTGGCTTCTCCTTTAAATGTCCCCACAATAAAAGCAAAAATTACAACAACGGAAATTGTTGATATCGTACGTGAAGGACGGGAGAGGTAGAACCTGCGGGGAGACGCTGTCCATTCTCAATAACCTGGCAAGAGAGTGTTGTTAGTTGGCGAGGCGCCTGGATATAAGGGATGTCGTATAACAGGGATTCCATTTACAAGCGGTAGAGTGTTCCAAGACGTTGCCCATCCGATGCTGCAAGAGCTGAGAACTAAAATCACGCTGCCGGCTATTACTGGCGAAAGCACTGCAACCATCGTTTGGAACTACCTTGCAGAAAAGGAAAAAACGCCATTTTTCTGGAACTCATTTCCTTTTCATCCGCATTGTACCGACAATCCAGCAAGTAACCGCGCACCCACCAATACTGAAATCGAATTTGGGTCACAGATACTGACGGATACTGTAGAAATGTATAAACCAGACTTGATTGCAGGAATTGGGCACAAGGGAATTAAGGCTATAAAGCATACGTTCCCCACTCAAGCATTCTAACAAGGCCAACC
The DNA here is from genome assembly GCA_011390635.1 of Desulfotignum sp. Lineage (GTDB taxonomy): Bacteria > Desulfobacterota > Desulfobacteria > Desulfobacterales > Desulfobacteraceae > Desulfotignum. The sequence continues at coordinate 1,381 of JAABSA010000068.1, forward strand.
ACGGCGAGGGCTACTACATTGTGGCTTCGCCTCCATTTCGTAGCCGCGTGTGTTGAGCGGCGTTAAAAAATCACAAGTTTAACTTGTTAAATAATAATAATTTTAAACCAATTTCTTGAATTTAGTTTGATTTTAGCTTATAATCACAAACATGACTGGTGAAAAAAGAAATATATTAAACCAAATCCTCCGGAATTGGCCTAAAGGAACAGTGGGTACATTGGCATGGTTCCGCGAGTATGGCGGATATCAGCAGTTATTAGACTATTACCAGAAAGCGCCTTGGGTAACTAAAATAGGAAGTGGTGCATATATTCAACACGGAGATCCTGTTGATTGGCGAGGGGGATTGTATGCAGTTCAGAATCAGTTACATCTTTTTGTTCATGCTGGCGGGAAAACTGCTCTAGAATTATCTGGATTCGGACATAATCTTCAATTGGGGCAAACAGCAAAAGTATATCTTTTTGCATCGGAAAAAATTCAATTACCGAAATGGTTCATAAAACATCCATGGGAAGATGAATTGTGTTTTAAGCAGCTAAATATTTTCCAATCGCGACCTGATTTTGGATTAATGCATTTTAATACGGGCAATTTTGAAATAAAAGGTTCCGCCCCCGAGCGCGCCATGTTTGAATTGTGTGCTCTGGTTCCAAATTATCATTCGTTTGAAGAGGCTGGTCATTTTATGGAAAGTCTTTTAACCTTGCGATGTGAATATGTACAAACCCTTCTTGAAGCATGCAGTTCAATAAAAGCAAAACGATTATTCCTCTATTTTGCGGACACATATAGCATGCCCTGGTTTCAGAAGCTGGATATAAAAAATATTGATCTGGGAAAAGGGAAACGACAGGTTGCAGCCAATGGAATCCTAAATAAAAAATATCAAATAACAGTCCCTGATGAAACAAAGAGTATCCGCTTAACGGATATCCCATGAAAATGAACAAATATTTTGAACAGGCCAAATTAATGCTGTCCATTCTTCCAATAGTCGGGCAGGAAAAAGAATTTGCCCTAAAAGGCGGGACTGCTTTGAATTTTTTTCATTTGAATATGCCTCGAATCTCTGTTGATATTGATTTAACCTTTCTTCCAGTTAAACCAAGGAATGAAACTTTAAAAAATATTACAGATTCTCTTGGCAGAATTTCAGATAAGGTTAAGCGATTGTTTCCCCGTTGTCAGGTTCAAAAATTAAAAATAAAAGATACGGATTATACATACAAGCTGATTATTAAAAGCCAAGGCAACCTGGTTAAAATAGAACCGAATTTGATACTGAGAGGAAGCTGCTATCCCCCAATTTTAAAACCATTATGCAAAAATGCCCCCGTTGGATTAAGGAGTTACATTATGTGGAACATGAATGAACTAAAATCAATTCAATATGTATGGTGCCGATATTACCCCGAAAACCCTATTCCACCGAAAGGATCTTGAGCTGGCTCGAAAAAGATATAAACTGATTGAGGGGTAATCTATGACTGAAGATATTTTAGATTCTTCCGGTAACATTTTTATTGATCTGGGGTTTCCCCCTGACGAAGGTGCAGTTCTTCAAAAGCGCGCTGAGCTCATGACGGATATTCGGAAATTTATAAAGAGCAAAGACTTATTCAAAGGATACACCCGTAAAGATCTTTGACACCATGGCCTGCCGCCTACCAATCAATGGGGAAATAATCCTTTAGAAATTTACCGCACCAGTGTTTCCCCGTGATGATCCCGTGGAAAAACGGATCACAGATCCTGGCTGCCCCGTCCACAATATCCAGCGGGGGCTGGAAATCATGATTGTCCTGTTTTTGCTTTGCCAGGACCGCCGGATCCTCATCCGTTACCCAGCCCGTATCCACGGCATTCATATAAATGCCGTACCTGGCCAGGTCACTGGCCGCCGTATGGGTGAGCATGTTCAATGAGGCTTTGGCCATGTTGGTGTGGGGATGGCGGCTACCCTTCTTAAACCGCAGAAACTTGCCCTCCATTGCCGAGACATTCACAATATGCTTCTGCCCTGTGTTGTCCTGCTTCATCAGCTCAGCCAGGCGGTTGCACAGCACAAAGGGCGCCACGGAGTTAACCAGCTGGATCTCCAGCATTTCAGATGTCTGAATTTCCCCCAGCCGCAACCGCCAGGAGTTGGTCTTCCGCAGATCCACCTGCTGGCGGTCCGCATCCAGTTTGCCTGCAGGGAACACCTCGGGCACATCCAGTGAATGGTCATAGGCGTAGGGAATCTGGGACAATTGTGCCGACATGCGCAGCCCCATCCCCGGTGCTGATCCGTTCCAGGTAACGGGCAGGTCCTTTTCCTCCCCGATATTTTCCGACCGGCCGAACTCCAGCCGGGAGATGCATTTGCCATACTGACCCAGAAGCGTCTGGGCATTCTCAGGCAGCAGTCCCGTATCCCTGATTTCATTCCCCATGAGATGGGCGTAAAATCCAGGTGGCCGCTGGACGGTCTGGGCCGCATTATTGATCAGGATATCCAGCCGCTGATACGTATCCTTGATATAATCACAGAACAGCTCCACACTCGGGATATGTCTCAGATCCAGACCGTAAACCTGGAGCCTGTGGCCCCAGTCGGAAAAGTCCTCCTCCTTTGAAAACCGCAGGGCGGAATCTTTGGGAAACCGGGTCGTGGCAATCACCTTTGCCCCGGCCCTGAGCATCATCAGGGTGGCCTGGTATCCGATTTTAAGACGGGATCCTGTTATCAATGCTACCTGACTCTTCAGGGACGAGGTCTGAAAGCGTTTCTGATAGTTGAACTCCGCGCATTCCGGGCACATGGAATCGTAGAAGTGATGGACCTGTTTAAACGCTGCCTTGCATACATAGCAGTTCCGGGGGGATTCCAGCGTCTGTCCGGTCTCTTCCGTGACCGGAACAGGACCTGAAATCTTCAACGGCGCGGTAAACACCTTGGCTTCCCTGGCCTTCCGGATACCGGTGGCAGCCCTCAGCCGCTTTTCCTTTTCAACAATCGCCCTGCGCTTTAGCTGTTTTTTATCCTTCTTCCGCTTTCGTATCTCTTCCGAACCAGGCCGGGCAATCTTCCCTGCTGCAGAAAACAAGGCAACGCGGTCATTCTCTGATAATTTTGCCAGAAGTTCCGACCGCTCAACAATTTGCTCCAGCACCGGTATGCAGTGCCGTATGGCCGTCAGCGTGTCCTGATCCTCATCAATTTCGATGGATTCCACTATATGTCTGTCCTGTTTATCTATAATCATTACCTGCCATCAGGGTTGTCAATACACCCGCAACCCTGATTTAAAAAGATGAAATTATTATGTATTTTTGCGGGTTTGTCAAATGGGATTGAACATGAAGGAGGGTGTCGATTATTCGCCCTTCATATCGGTTATCAACCTTCGTAATTGGGCGGCTTTAATATTCGGATAATTTATCAAGTACATTCAATGGTAATGTCAAACTGGAAATTTTAGTGTTCGACAATATGTATTACACTCCTCGAATCACCAGCCTGGCATAAAACAGCTTTTCAGGAAACAGAGAAGCGCCTTGATGAGGGTAAAGAAACATGCTGCGTTCGCGTGCCGCAGAACGGCGGCTTGAAACATGCTGTTTTAGAGGACAGCAACTTTTTCTTGTGTTTGGCTTGCATTACTGTGACACTGGCGGGATAGTTATCAACTTTTATGAGTGAAGATAAGGAAAATAATGACAGAATTAATCGACAGGGTTTATTTTCAAGAACTTTCGGAGCAAAATCCGATTGATGTATGTAGAAGGGCATTATGCTCCTATGATGAGATAAACAAGTTTTATACAGTATCTGTATGGGGTGAACGATACAAAATTTATCCGCACCAGTTCAGGATTGAATACTTCAACAAAGGCCGTGAAAGATTTCACCCCTATCTTGATCTTTTTGCTGTGCATTATCTTCTTCATGCAAAGGAAATTGAGCCTGCAAATCAATGGATTTCTGAAAAGGATATCCCTGGAGGCTCCACATTCTTCCGTGGACCTCACGAAATACCGACCAATTTAATTACCGTTCGATTTGACAGTGATATCGAGGGCTTCAATGCAAAATGTGAGCAACTCATGGGCTTGCCTCTTCTCTTAGCTGATGCTGCTTTTGCTTTCAAAATCACACCGCGCATCCCGGTTGCTGTTCTGTATTGGGCAGGTGATGATGAGTTTCCAACTGAATCTAAAATTCTTTATGACAAAACAATTGCTGAACAATTAGCATCGGATATCATTTATGCCTTAGCAGTAGGAGTTTGTGAAAGGGTTGGAAAATCAATACAGTGATGAAAACTGGAAAAATGCCGGCAGACAGTTCCCTGGAGGCGGGCGGCCGGGTGATCGGTTTGGGGGAATGCGCCATCTATGCCATCGAGGCATTCCGGGCCGACCCCATGAAATACGATCTGGTCATCACCCACATGACCATGCCGAGGTTGACCGGCGATGAAACGGCCCGGAAAATCAAAACATTATGGCGGGGAAAACAATCCGGTCTTGACACCCGGTCCATACTTGCTTAATTTGATCCATATCATGATTGACAAAAAGAAAATACTCATTACCCGAAAATATCCGGCCGCCGGCATGGATCTGCTCAAAAAAAACCGTTCCAGCTCACCTTCTGGGAAAAGGAGCGGCCCATGACCACGGCTAGGCAGCACAGGCAAAGGATCACGATGAACTGCTGTGCACCCTCACCGGCGAATGGGGGTATTTCAACCCCACCGGCCATCTGGGATGTGAACTCAAGGGCAAGACCCTGGGAATTTTCGGGCTCTGCCGCATTGGTGTCAAAATGGCGGAACGGTGCAAAGCCGCCTATGACATGACAATCCTCTACCACAACCGGAACCGGGACCACGCGGCTGAAAAACAGCTGGGCGCCCGGTTTGTTTCCTTTGACCGGGTGACAACCAAGGTATCCAGAGAGACTGGCATCCCATGGTCTGCTAATACGGTGGGCTGAAACCGCTGAACCTGATTTGATAATACGTTTCACAGTAAAGGATTTAGTATGGAAAATAACAGGAAACAGACCCTGGAACAGATATCGGCATTGTTCGCCTCCCAGGACCTTGCAGTGCTTTCCACCCAGAAAAACAACCAGCCCTATTCCAGTCTGGTGGCATTTGCCGCAAGTTCCGATCTTGCGCATCTGTATTTTTTAACGCCCACCACTACCCGCAAATACGAACATCTGACAGCGAATCCACCGGTCTCCATTCTGGTGAACGACAGCCGGAATCAGGCTGATGATATTTACAGGGCCGTTTCAGTGACCGGTACCGGTGTGGCAGCAGTGGTTGACAAGGCAAAAGACAAGGGTGCCCTGGAACTGTTCCTGAAAAAACACCCCCATTTGAAAGAGTTCGCAAGTGCTCCGACAACGGCGTTTATCCGCATTGCCATACACCGGTATTATATGGTCAGCCGGTTTCAGAATGTGGTTGAACTGGAGATAACCCCATGAATCCGGTGCTGCAAAGCGGGGAATTTCCTGCAGCAGGAAAGGACCAGGTGGGCGGCAAGGCCTGGTGCCTGGCGCAGATCAGCGAACTGGGAATATCCATTCCAAAAACATGGTGCGTGCCCTGCGCGGTCTACGAAAACTATATTACCCAGACCCGCCTCAGGGACAGGATCTTTCTTGAAATCAACAGAAAGCCTTTTGAACAGATGCGCTGGGAAGAAATATGGGATATAGCCCTGCGCATCCGCAACCAGTTTTTAACCACCCCCCTGCCGTTGGATATCCGGAAAAACCTGTCAGACCTGATTGAAGCATACTGCGGGGAAAAACCGTTGGCTGTGAGGTCTTCGGCACCGGGGGAGGATGGATCTGCAGCGTCCTTTGCCGGCCTTCACGAATCCTTTATCAATATTTCCGGCGTTGAAGATATCCTCAAACATATCAAACTGGTGTGGGCATCTCTGTATTCAGATGCGGCGCTGCTGTACAGAAAAGAACTGGGCCTGGATATCCAAACCAGCCGGATGGCGGTTGTCATCCAGGAGCTGATCCCCTCAGACAGATCCGGCATCTTTTTCGGGGTAAACCCGTCCGATGCAGGAGAATCCGTACTTGAAGCAGTGTACGGCCTGAATCAGGCACTGGTGGACGGGGACATAGCCCCGGACCGGTGGCATTTGAGCCGGTCATCCGGGAGGATTATCAGGCACGAAAGCCCGGTCCGGGACCGCTGTGCCGTTGTCGTTCCAGGCGGGGTTTCTTTTACCGAACTTACAGCGGATTTGGTCCAGACACCGCCGCTGAACGACCGGGAAGTCCGCAGGATATGGGAAACCGGAAAGCAGCTGGAAACCCTTTTCGGCAGGCCCCAGGACGTGGAATTGACCTTTTTACATGACCGGCTCATCATCCTCCAGTCCCGGCCCATCACCAGCACAGGGTTTACTGATACGGATGAAAAGCGCACCTGGTATCTGACCCTGCACAGAAGTTATGAGAATTTACAGGCCCTGCATGAAAAAATCACCCGGGACTTGATCCCTGAGATGATCGCCGAGGCCGACAGACTGGGCAGCAAGCCTCTTGATGACCTGTCTGCCGAAGATCTGTGCCGGGAAATAGAAGAAAGGCAGAAGATCTATGACCACTGGGTGTCAGTGTACTGGGCTGATTTTATCCCCTTTGCCCACGGGATAAGGCTGTTCGGCCAGGTATACAATGATGCGGTGACACCCGAAGATCCCTACGAATTCATGGCCCTGCTGGAGAAAACCGGGCTCAAAAGTATGGAGAGAAACCAGCTTCTTGAGAACCTGGCAGACATGATCCGCAGTGATGCGGGATTGAAAACCCAGCTTGAAAATGACCTTGCGCCTGGACCGGATCACCCCTTCAGCCATCTGCTGGACACATTTATTGCCCAGTTCGGGGATCTGTCCTGTACTACCGGCAGCGGCAGTGAATGCCAGTATGGAGCGCCTGCCGTTATCCGGCTGCTGATGGAATTTGCCCGCCGGCCTGCCGCGGCCGGATCCGGCATACCGCATCAGCGCGATACCGCCGCGCTGAAGGAACAGTATATGGCAGGCTTTCCTGCACACCGCCGGGAGTTTGCAGAAGACCTGCTGCACCTGGGCAGGGAAAGCTACCGGCTCAGGGATGATGACAATATCCATCTGGGCAGAATCGAAGCCCGGCTTTTCGAAGCGGTGCAGGAAGGCCGGCGCAGACTGGGTGATCCTGCCACAGAAGAAAAAGACAGGGAGATGCTTGCCCGGTTTCCCGCACTCAGCGCGGCACCGTCAGCCCCAAAACAGCCGGATGCACCTGCGGCAGATGAAACCGCCGCCCGGCGGTGGTTCCGTTCGCGCCAGATTGTCGGTCAGCCGGCAGGGCCGGGAATTGCCACGGGCACAGCAAGACTGGTGAAAACTCCCCAGGACCTGCTGTCATTCAAACAGGGGGAGATCCTGGTATGCCAGGGGGTTGATCCCAACATGACATTTGTGATTCCCCTGGCATCCGCCGTGGTGGAGGAGCGGGGCGGCATGCTCATCCATGGCGCCATTATTGCCAGGGAATACGGACTGCCCTGCATCACCGGTGCACCCCGGGCCATGCAGCTGATCCAGGACGGCACCCGGATAACCGTTGACGGATACCTGGGTATTATCACCAGCCACACCAAAGGGTTATAATGATGAATGCTGATCCCGCCGGACCTCACCCTGTATTTTGGCGGGAATATCGGAGAGACCCTTGCCATGGATCCGGAAATGACCTGGAAAAAAGGTGCGGATTGAAAGTTCAACTTGCAATCCGCACCTTTTTGGGATAAAGGTCTTTATATGGCACTGATAGATCGCACCATCGAACCGGTATTGCAAGCCTTGTCAGAAAAATACCCGGTCATCACCATCACAGGTCCTCGGCAGAGCGGGAAGACCACCCTGTGCCGGAAAGTGTTTTCCGACAAGCCCTATGCCAATCTGGAATCACCGGATATCCGGCAGTTTGCCATGGATGATCCACGGGGATTTCTTTCCCAGTATCCGGAAGGGGCGGTTTTAGATGAAATCCAGCGGGTCCCGGATCTTGTTTCCTATATCCAGCCAATGGTGGACGAAGACCCCCGGGACGGCCTTTTCATCCTTACCGGCAGCCAGCAGTTTGAGGTGAGCCATGCCGTCAATCAATCACTGGCCGGCCGCACCGCCCTTTTGAAACTGCTGCCTTTTACCATGGCGGAGCTGCAAACCGCCGTGCCCCTGCCCCCGCTGGACCATTTGATCCTTCATGGATTCTACCCCCGCATCTGGGACAAGCAACTGGACCCGGTCCAGGCGTTGGGTGACTATTTTGAAACCTGCATCCAACGGGATGTCAGACAGCTTGCAGCCATAAAAGACCTGCACCTGTTTCAGCGCTTTGTAAGGTTGTGTGCCGGGCGCTGCGGGCAGCTGCTCAATCTCAACAGCCTTGCCAATGATACCGGCGTATCCCACACCACGGCCGGCAACTGGATTTCCATACTCGAAGCAAGTTACATCATTTTTTTGCTCCAACCCTATCATGGAAATATATCCAAACGACTGATCAAATCCCCGAAGCTCTATTTTTTTGATGTGGGACTGGCCGCTTTTCTGCTGGGCATAGAAAATCCCAAACAGGTATCACGGGACCCGCTCCGGGGCAATCTGTTTGAAAACATGGTTGTGGCCGAAGCCCTGAAATACCGGTTCAACCAGGGGAAAAAAAGCAACCTGTATTTTTACAGGGACCGCAAAGGAAACGAGGTGGATCTTGTCTGTGTCACGGGCACCGATCTTTTTCCCATAGAAATAAAGGCCGGGATGACCATCACAAGAGATTATTTCAAGGGCCTGAACCATATGGTCAAAAATTTTCCCGAAAATATTCCCCACGGCTGCGGACTGGTTTATACAGGAGAAAAAAAACAGCAGCGGACCGACGTAACCATTGTACCTGTCCATCTGTTGAATCACCTTTTTGACACCTGCGGCGGGTGATCGTCACAGCCTCGGCCGACACATGCAGGATATCCAGGTCCTGCATCTTTTTATAAGGCCAGCCCGGAAAATGGTGCCGTCGGGGTGGAGACCATGGCCCGGCAGACAGACCACCGGGCGTTGAAGCAGCGGATCAGGAACTGACAGCCCTGCAGGCTGTTAAGAGCCTTATCACATCATCGGCAGACTAAATAAACACCACAGGAGAAACCCCAAACCGCCGGCTTAGGGCCTTCACCTGCCGGGTGTTCAGCCTGCGCTTTCCACTTAAAATTTCAGAGACAACCCCCTGGCTGCCGATTTCCGGCAGATTTTCCTGCCTGACACCGTGTTCCTGAATAATCCCATTTTCCACTACCACAGGGTTGTGATCAGGAGGTCTGCTGCTCCCTGCGCGCAATTTTGCTTCGGATCTGAATATGCTTTTCCTCTGAGATCGGATAAAAGCTGATGATGGCGATGGAAACGACATTGCACAGGCAGGGCACCAGGGCATACAACACCCGGAGCATGAAAACCGTGGATGGGGTCTGTTCCACGTTGGGGCTGTAACCGGTAGTGCCTAAAAGCAGCAGCCCGATGCCGATACCCAGGGCAGCAGACAGCTTCTTGGCGATGGACCACAGCCCGATGTACCGCCCCTCCCGGCGCTGACCTGTCAACAGCTGGTCATAGTCGATCACATCGGCCTGGATGGCGGACGGCAGTGCCAGTCCGGCGCCGAACCCGATCCCGGACAGAAACACCAGCACCCCGTAGATACCGGCATCTCCCGGACCCAGAAAGAACACACCGCTGAAGGCGCCGGTGTTAATGACCATGGATATGATCCACGCGCTTTTTTTGCCGATTTTCCGGGAAACCGCAATCCACAGCGGCAGAAATACAATACCGGTCAAAAAATAGATCAGCAGGAACACTTCTGCATGCCTTGCCTGGAGCACATATTCCACATAATACAGGATCAGGGTTGCCGGCAGGTTGCTGCCCAGGGCGCTGATGGTGTACCCGGCAATCAGGATCATAAACGGGCGGTTTTTCATTACATCGGAAAACCCTTTGAAAAGATGGTCTGTCATGCGGCGGGTGACTTTCTCTTTGATCCTGCAGATGCAGACCAGTGAAAAGACAAGGATCATGGGCGCAAATATATACGCCATTATGGAAAACCGCTTCTTTTCCGTGGGTAACATGCCAAAGAAGGGCATTGCCGCATCGATAAGGACAGGGGCTGCAGCGGCCAGCAGCGTACCCAGGATCAGAAAACCGTCCCTGACGGAAAACAGCACCGTTCTTTCATGGTAGTCGGTTGTCATT
>JAABSA010000006.1 GCA_011390635.1 Desulfotignum sp.
CCGGTTTTTCTGAAAAAAATGCCCGTAACGAGGCAGACCGATGTCTGCAATGCGGATTGATCTGTTATGAAAAAACCGCTGCCCAGAGCTGACAACCATGCAGCAGATTTTCCCATGCCCCTGTCCGCCAGGGTCACTGTGCTGGGAAATTATTTTATCAACCTGTTTCTCATCAAAGGAGGCAGGAAGACTGCCCTGTTTGAAACCGGTATCTCAGGGATCATTGATACGGTGATTTCCCAGCTGGAAGCTTTGGGGGTGACACCAGACTATCTGATTCTGAGCCACCCCCATTCAGATCATGCCACAGGGCTTCCCGGCCTGATGGAGCGCTTTCCGGATGCCGTGGTGCTGGCAGGGACAGGTGCCGAAGAATTTATCACCCACCCCAAGGCTGGTTCCCTGATGCTGGCAGAAGATGCTTTCATGTCCAAAGGGCTTTTGCACAGGGGAATCACCCCCGGCCGCCCTCCCATTGACTCAGTGCCGGACCTGTCGGATGCACAAATTATCACAGACACAACCATTCTGGATCTCGGGGGTGTCACACTGGAGTTGATACCTGTTTCAGGACATTCTCCCGGAAACATCATAGGCAAAGTCCAGGATATTGTATTCTGCTCAGACAGCCTGGGATTTCATTTTCCCGGCAGGGGGTTCTGGCCGCTTTTTTTCACCGGGGCCAAACCATTTTTATCCACCCTGGCATCCATACAAAATATGGCACCTGCCATCATCTGCCCGGCCCACCAGGGGCCTTTAAAACATGACGCAGCAACCAAAGGAATCCAGGCGGCTATTGATGCGGCCCATTTTTTCATCAATCGTGTGATACACACAAAGCTTTCCGACCGGAAACTGGTTGCACAGCTCCTGGAAGAAAGCTACAGGGATGAATTCACCCTGTATACAAAAGAAAATATCCAAAACTGCAACCAGCTGCTGGTGAAAAGGGCCAGGCAGTTTGTTTCATGAACAGCCAAAGGCCTTTTTCATGAAAAAAAACCAGGCATACTTTGAGGAACAGATCCAGCCTTTGCGGGATGAAATTGATCGGATTGATTCAGATATCCTTTCCCTGCTGGCCAGGCGGCAGGAACAGGTAAAAAAGGTAGTGGCCTTAAAAAAAGACTGTGATGTGCCGGTCTTTCACCCTGCCAGAGAAGAGGATCTGATTTCCCGGATCAGAACCCAGGCAGAAGAAAAAAAACTGAACCCGGATGTCACAGAAGATCTTTTCCGGATGATTCTGCGCCAGTCCCGGGTCAATCAGACCGATCACATGCAGCACAAAGGCATCCGTCCCGGCGCCAGAATATTGATCATTGGCGGCACCGGGCAGATGGGGGCCATGTTTGCCACCCTGTTTGACAAATCAGGATATAAGGTGCGGATACTGTCGGAATCGGACTGGAAAAATGCGGCTGCGCTGTGCCGGGATATTGACCTGGTCCTGGTATCTGTTCCCATTGAAAAAACCTGTGATGTGATTGAACAGATCTGCCCCTATCTTCCCGGACAGGCCCTGCTGGCAGATGTGACATCCATAAAAGAAGCACCAGTCGCTGCCATGTGCCGCTGCCACAAAGGACCGGTGCTGGGCATCCATCCATTGTTCGGCCCCACCACCACCTCTTTTGACAAACAGATTATCGTGGTGACTCCCGGACGGAACCCTGAGGCCGGTCACTGGCTTCTGGAACAACTGGCCATGTGGGGGGCGATCCTGGTGCAGTCCACACCCCGGGAACATGATGAAATCATGGAAATCGTCCAGGCCCTGCGCCATTTTGCCACCTTCTGCTTTGGCCGTTTTCTGTTTGAGCGCCAGGTACATATCCAGCGGACCCTGGAATTTTCCAGCCCCATCTACCGCCTGGAACTGGGGATGGTGGGCCGGCTGTTTGCCCAGGATGCAGGATTATATGCCCAGATCATCTTTGCCACAAAAGAGCGGCGCAGTCTGTTGATTCAATTTATCACTTCTTTGAACCAGCATCTGGATATGCTGGAAAATAATGACCCCCGGGCGTTTGTCCGCCAATTCAACGATATTGCACAATGGTTCGGTCCATTCTCCGATCAGGCACTGCGGGAATCCACTTTTCTCATTGACCGGCTCATCGAACGGTTTTAGAGACCCTAATAATTAGTCAGCTTGATTTCTATACGCCGGTTTTTCTGATAGGCTTCTTTGGTATCTGCCGGGTCAATGGGATGGTATTTGCTGAATCCGGCAGCTGCCATGCGCTTTTCCGCAATCCCCTGCCCGCTCAAAAACCGTACCACAGACACGGCCCGGGCAGTTGACAGTTCCCAGTTGGACGCAAAAAATTCATTGTTGATCGGCACTTTGTCACTATGGCCGTCAATGCGCAGAATCCAGTTGATATCATCGGGAATTTTTTTGGCAACCAGAATAAGGGTTTCAGCCAATGCGGCCAGATGCTGTTTGCCTGCATCCCCCAGGGTGGCTGAACCGGATGCGAACAACAGTTCCGCCTGAAAAACAAACCGATCCCCCCGGATGACGATGGCCGGATTATCCCCCAGAATCTCTTTGAGCCGGCCAAAAAACTCGGACCTGTACCGGGTCAGTTCATGCACCTTTCTGGCCAGGGCGATATTCAATTGTCTGCCCAGGTCCTCAATTTTCTCATCCTTTTCTTCTCCCGCCTCTTTTGCCCGGGCCAATGCTGCTGTAATGACTTCCAGCTGTTCCCGGAGCCGGGAGATCTGCTCGGACAGCAATGTCACCTCAGACCGGGCTGACGCTGACAACTGCTGCTCTTTTTCAATGGCCTGTTTCTGGGATTCCAGCACAGCAGACAATGCCTGAATGCGGATATCCTGTTCTTCCATTTTTTCCTGGGCCAGCAGGGTGGTTTCCGTTTTATCAGCAAGGCGGGCTGCCAGACGCATGGACCGGTCACGCAGCACCGAAACTTCCCGGTCCCTGGCGGCCAGGGTGGCTGCCAGATCCCCCACTTCCTGCTCCAGTTTTTCCCTGACCTGTCTCAAGGCGGAAATATCCTCGTTCAAGCTGGCAATAATGAGCATCTGCTGTTTGATCTCTGCCTGGTCCTCTTCTGATTGAGCGGAATAATCCGCCACCTGGGACATGAGAATCTCCCTGTCTTCAGAAAGGGCAATGATGGAATCTGACAACCGCGCCACCTGGGCCGTCAGCTGGCCGGATTTTTCCTTTTCAAGTCCCAGCATCTCAACCAGTTCGTTGACCTGGTTGTGAAGGCGGATCAGTTCGTTTTTCTGGCCGTACAATACCTCGCTGAGCAGAAACTGGGCCACAACAAAGATCATCAAAACAAAAATCACCACCATCAACAGGGCGGACAGGACATCCACGTATCCGGGCCAGGCTGTGATGGGGCTTGCGGTTCGCCGCGCTCTGGATAACATGCTGTCTCCTGTCAGGATTTCGGGTCGGAAGAAGAATCGGGGTTTTTTTTCTGCTGCCTGAGCAATACGGCCATAGCCTGATTGTTTTTCTGCATCTGATTGATCAACACCCGCAGATGATCATCAATCCCATGAAGAAATTCAGCTGATGCCCCCAATCCGCCGGCAGGCAGTTCATCAGTATCCACCAGACGGGTAACCCCGGACAGCCATTCTTCCATTTCATTAAAAAAACGGTTCTGGGCATGGCCGGCCTGGATATCTATGAATCCCAGGACCAGACTGCCACCCAGACCGAACAGGGAAGAAGAGAACGCCGTGCCCATTCCCTGGAGCGGATCCTGAAGCCCGTGCTTCAGCCGCTCAAACACATTGACAAAATCCCCGCTGCCCACCTCCAGACCGCCGATAACCTGGCCTACGGTGCCGATGGTCTGCAAAAGTCCCCAGAAGGTACCCAAAAGTCCCAGAAACACCAGGAGTCCGATCATATATTTGGAAATCTCCCTGGCCTCGTCCAGGTGCCCCCGGATACCATCCAGCACCGTGCTCAGGGAACCGGCTGACAGCCGGAACCGGTCTCTGTGGATCTCTTCCAGGTGTTTGGCCAGAGGAGACAGCAGTGTGGGCGGCGCAACAGTAGACAGCCCCGGATCTCCAGTGCGAAATTTTTTGATCCATTTTATTTCAGGTTCCAGCCGCAGGATCTGGAACACATTGATGGCAATGCCCACACACAGGGCTGCCAGAATCAGCAGGTTGAATCCCCAGTTGGCCATGAATGCCGCCTTAAGGGGTACTATCAGCAACAGACAGATCCCGGCCACCACCAGCAGATAGATAAACGTAAGAAACAGATAATGCCGCGGATTTGTCATAAACGCCTCCTTGAATTCCCGATGACCCTTTTTGGGCATCTTTCAATCTGATCATCAGATATTGTGAATATAGTCTGAAATTTGTATGCAAATGAAACCGTATTGTCAATGAGTTTATCTGTCATGTTTCTTTTCCATATTGTTTTAGTTTTTTTAACAGGGTTTTGCGTGTAATGCCCAACCGCCTGGCGGTTTCGCTTTTGTTGCCCCCGGCTGCGGACAGGGTGGATAAGATCGCTTCTTTTTCAATGGAGGACAAGGGCACATTTTCCAGGTTGCATGCCGTAGAAGATATTTGCGGGTCCTGCAATCCATCTCCGGCGGTAAAGGACAGATCCGAACGGGTGATATAATCCGTTCTGGCCAGCACCACCGCCCTTTCCACTGCATTCATCAGCTCTCTGACATTTCCCGGCCAGGCATACCGGATCATGGCATCCATGGCATCCGGGGCAAACCCTTTGATATCCCGCCGGTTTTTTCGGGAAAAATGCTCCAGAAAATGCAGTGCCAGTTCCGGGATGTCCTCGGGCCGGTTCCGCAAAGGCGGAATATCAAGGCTGACCACATTCAAGCGGAAAAAAAGATCCTGCCGGAATTCTCCTTTTTCCGCCATGGATTTCAAATCCCTGTTGGTGCTGGCAATCACCCGTACATCCACCTGGATGGTTTCATCACTTCCCACCGGGGTGATCTCTTTTTCCTGGAGTACCCGCAGCAGTTTGGCCTGCATGGCCAGGCTCATTTCCCCGATTTCATCCAGCAGGATACTGCCTTTGTCTGCCTGGAGAAATTTTCCTTTACGTTTTCTGTCCGCGCCGGTGAACGCTCCTCTGGCATGGCCGAACAATTCAGATTCCAGAAGGGTCTGGGTGATGGCGGCACAGTTGATACGAACAAAAGGCCCGTCCTTTCTGGGGCTGTTGTCATGCAGGGCTGCTGAAACAAGCTCTTTTCCCGTGCCTGATTCCCCGGTCACCAGCACATTGGCATCTGTGGGCGCCACCATGTGAAGGGTATCAAGGAGCGCAGCCATGGCTGTACTTTTTCCCAGAATATTGTGGTGAAAGGAGGTGGATTTGAGCCGCTCTTTCAGGTTTTTGTTTTCAGACTGCAGAAAAACACGTTCCAATACCCGCTCAATCGTCAATTTGAGCTTCTCAAAATCCAACGGTTTGGTCAGGTAATCATAGGCACCGATTTTCAGGGCCTCCACTGCTGTATCAACCGATGAATAGGCTGTCATCATGATCACAGGCAATGACGGATTGTATTCACATATCCTGGACAGAGCATCCATGCCGGACATGCGCTTCATTTTCATATCCATGAGCACCATGTCAAAGCTGAGAGATTTTACCTTTTCCACGCCGGTATCCCCGTCATCGGCCGGGTGTACCTCATATCCCCAGTCGGATATCAAGGTTTTGAGCATCCGGGCATGGGCTGGATCATCATCCACTACCAGTATTTTATGTTTCACGGGAATCGTCCTTTAGGGGACCAAAAAGCCGGATAAAAAATGTGGTCCCCTTACCTTTGGCACTTTGTACCCGAATTTCTCCGCCCAGATTTTCCACCAGCCGGTGCACGATGGAAAGGCCAAGGCCTGTGCCATCCGGACGTGTGGTAAAATAAGGATCAAAAATATCAGACAAAATCGCCCCATCCATGCCGCACCCATCATCTGTCACCCGGATTTCAAGACCCTGGCCCGGCAGAACATCCGATACCGTGACTGTCAGGGTGCCGCCGATATCCATGGCAGCCAGGCTGTTCATATACAGGTTGAGCAGAATCTGGTTCATGCGGTCCGGATCAGTGTAAAACCGGGACCGGGCAGATTGGATATCCACCTGTGCAGTGATGGATTTTTTTTTCAGGTCCTGTGCCATAAGTTTCAAAGAGTGGGCGATCATTTCCCGGATATCCACCTGTTTTTTTTCCACAACCGCGGGCTTTGCAAATTCCAGCAGCTGGGTAATGGACCGGTTGATACGTTCCACCTCCTGGACCATGATCCGGGCAGTTTCAACATCATCAGGATTGTTTTCATACCGTTTTTCAAAATAGGTGGCAAACCCCTTGATGGAGCTTAAGGGGTTTCTAATTTCATGGGCCACTCCGGCTGCCAGCTTGCCTATGGCAGCCAGGTGCCGTGTGGTTTCCACCTCTTTTTTCAATCTCTCGGAAAGGGCCCTGACACTGGTCAGGCGGGCCTTTGTGGTACGATACGCCTGGAAAACCATCAGGCTGAATACGCCGACACATCCAATAACAAAAAACAAAATTCCCTGGCCGATGGCGTGGCGCAAAAGCCTTGCCTGGGCCTGGTCAGCCTGCTCCATTGAAAGCCCCACGAGCATCAACAGGTTTTCTTCTCTGAGAACGTTTTGCATCATGCCGTTTTCCGTTTCCTGATCCGGCCCTGCCCGCACCTTTGGTCCGTGCATACCCTGCATGCGCATATGACCTCTCTGGAACCGGGAATGCATGGGGGTAAACTCCTTGTATACTTCAAACACCTTTCCGCCTTCCATTTCCTGGTACCGATAAAAAACAGGCAGTACATTCTCCTCTGAACGCCGGATATCCGGAATCTTTGCCAGGACTTGACCCACCTGGATCGGATCACTGTGGGCCAGAATGGTGCCGTTGTCTGATACAATCATGATATATGCCACATCCGGCTGCAAAACAGTTTCCTGCAGCAGATCCTGGACCCGCCGGAGCCCCCATTGCATGGTCATCATGCCGGTGCGGGTGCCTGCCTCGAATGTCCGGATCAAAGAAATTCCCTTGGCCAGCTGCTGGTCCCTGATATGGGCCTTAAGTTTTTCCATCCGATCCAGGGTCATGACGGCAAAAATCGGGGTCAACACCAAAAGCACCCCCACCAGCATAAACGGAGAGATCAGGGTGGAAAAGGATGTGGGAAGAAAATTTTTCATATGCTTGGATTGTATAGTAAACACCTTACCAGATGCAACACATACCCTGATTTTTTTACATGCTTATTCCATGAGAATTACTGACTTTCACCCATCTGGAAGCATTGAATTATTAGCCGGGGTTCAGTCATGCAGTCAGAAGATGGCACTCCTTACTGGCTCAAGTGTGTATAAAATACCCATGTGGATACCTGAACCGGGTAGAAAAGAGACAATATCTATGCCAGTCTCTTGAACCTGTTATGAAATAAAAATGAAAATAAGGCTTTTATTTCAATAATATACAATATTCTACCTGCCATGGCACAACCTTTGCTTTATATGATTACCAAGGCTCACAGGTATCAACACACAAGGATACTGAAACCGTCAACAGACACAATAATGTACCAGAAAGGAGACACTACCATGAAAAAGACATTGATACTCATTACCGCATTACTCGCCATGGGATTTATGGCCTCCCAGGCATTTTCCTGGAGTCAGGGAAACCGCATGGGCGGCTATGGTAATGGCACAAACTGCCCCGGCATTGACCAGGGTAGCTGGCAGGATCTGTCCAAATCCCAGCAGGATGAACTGGCAGCCCTGCGCCAGAAATTTATTGACGACACCTATGAGATGCGGGTGTCCATGATGCAGAAACACAATGAAATCCGCCTGCTCATGGAGACTTCTGAGCCGGACAGAGCCGAATTGAGCCGGCTGACAGAAGAATTGTCAGACCTCACCCGGCAACTCCAGGAAAACCGGATTGATTTCATGCTGTCAGCCAAAAAAGTGGCCCCTGAACTCCGGTTCGGCCAAGGTATGGGTAAGAAGAGTATGGGCAAAGGATACCACAAAGGCTATGACAAGGGGAACTGCCCGAGAGGTTTTTACGGCAAAGATTATGACCAGAATCAGAGCCGGCGGCATGGCGGCGGACAGGGTATGATGAACCTGAATTAAACACCCAACCCGGCGCTGGCATCCGGCAGCACTGCCGAAAGACCGCAAACCGGAAACTACTGAAACCTGTAACCTGTGTGAAAATGTCCTGGAATCCGTTACATTCGGATTCCAGGGTATTATTTTTCATCTGTTTCTTCCGCCACCACCCGGTTTTCCAGCATGCCAATCTTCTGGATCCGGGTTTGCAGATGATCTCCGGGCATCAGATACACCGGGGGTTTCCTGGCAAACCCTACCCCTTCAGGGGTTCCGGTGAGAATCAGGGTCCCCGGGGCCAGGGTGGTGGACTGGGACAAAAAAGCAATCAGCTGTGCCACTGAAAAAATCATGTCTCTGGTATTGCTCTGCTGCATGGTCTGGCCGTTGAGCACGCTTTCAATTGCCAGATCCCGTGGATCGGGGATCTCATCAGCGGTCACCAGGACCGGCCCCAAAGGACAGAAGGTATCAAAGCTTTTGCCCCGGACCCATTGCCCGCCGCCGGCATGTTTCTGCCACCGCCTGGCAGAAATATCATTCGCACAGGTATATCCCAGGACATAATCCAGGGCATCGGCCTCAGAAACATGTTTGGCGGACCGTTTGATCACTACTGCCAGCTCCGCCTCATAATCCACCTCCGGTGTTTCCAGACAGGAAAAGGGAATCACTATCTCAGAGTTGTGCGGGGTGACTGCCCCGGGATTTTTCATGAACACCACTGGATACCGGGGAAGATCCATGCCGGTTTCTTTTGCATGGCCCCGGTAATTGAGTCCGATGCAGAAAATGGCACCCGGAACTACGGGCGGTTCGATTTTTGCCACATCCAACCGCCTGCCGGTATCAATGACACCGGTATAGATATCCCCTTCCAGCGCCGTTGCAGTGGTGCCGTCGTAATCGCATCCTGTGTACAATATATTATCCGCTGTCCTGAACCGAATGATCTGCATACTTTTATTTCTCCTGAACTTACGATAGACTGTTTTTCATGTATATGCCTTTACCACAAAACCAGGATAAAATGAAACGTATTTTTGCGGGCCGGTCAGGCGAAACTGCTGATCTGATCCTGCTGATACTGGCCTCCCAGAATATTGCGGCACAAAAACGCAAAGCCCCGAGCGGAATTGATATTCTGACCTCCGTGGAGCAGGCAGCAGCGGCACAATCCCAGGTGGCTGCCTATTTCAAAGAAAACCAGACCAACGAAAAACCATTGCCCGCCCTGCCGGTCGGGGCTTCCGGTTTCACAACCCCGGCGGCATTTGTCATCATGGGACTGTTGACAGCCATCCACCTGGGTATTGAAATTACCGGCACCCGGTGGGACCATATCCTGGCCTATGGGGCCTCAGCCATGTACATTCTCCAGGGAGAAACCTTTCGGGCGATCACGGCCCTGTTTTTGCATTCAGACACCGCCCATCTGCTGGGAAACCTGGCCGGCATCTTTGTGTTCGCAGGGCCGGTGATCCGCTTATCCGGATACGGCACCGGCCCTTTTTTCCTGTTGTTTGCCGCTACCTGCGGCAACCTGATCAATGCCGGATTCCAAGGCAATGCTATTTTGTCCATCGGGGCTTCCACCGCTGTCATGGCGGCTGCCGGAGGACTGGCCGCTTTTCAGATGATACAAAAAGGACCCAAGCGAAAGCGGGACCGGATCATGCCGATAATTGCCGGCGCCACCCTGATGGCATTTTTAAGCCATGGTGAAAACACCGATGTCTGGGCCCATGTATTTGGTTTTTTCTGCGGCCTGTCCTTCGGGCTTTTCTTTTTTCCCCTGACGGCCACCTGCCGTCACCGGTTCAGGGAACCCATTGCCTTGGCTGTCACCTTTTTTATACTGGGCACGGCATTGACAAAAGGCCTGATGGGATGATGCCGAAGCAGGTAAATTTTGTTTACACCTTCCCGGAATATTGGTAGAGATTTGTACAATTCTTATCATCATAGGAAAGGAGCGCCGGATGGAAAAAAAACTGCATTACGGATGGATCGTTATTTTCATGGGGCTGATGACAACGGTGGCAGCTCACGGATTCGGCCGGATGGCCTACACCCTTTTGCTGCCAGCCATGAAGGACGGACTTTCCTTTGATTACACCCAGCTTGGCCTTCTGGGTACAGGCAATTTCATCGGGTACCTGTCCATGGCCATTATCGGTGGATTTCTGGCTGCCAGATTCGGCACCAGAGCTGTTATCACCGCAGCATTAGGCCTCATGGGGGTAACCATGATCCTCACGGGACTGGCCGAATCCTTTGGATTTGCCTTTGCCATGCGCCTGTTGACCGGCCTGGGAAACGGTGCTGCCTTTGTCCCGGCCATGGCCCTGGGATCAGCCTGGTTTGCCATTCAGAAACGCGGTTTTGCCACAGGCATTGTCTCGGGCGGCATCGGCCTGGGCACTTTTTTGTCCGGCCTGATCGTACCTTTTATCCTGAAATCCTATAACGCTGACGGGTGGCGGTATTCCTGGTATATCCTGGGCATCCTGGTTCTTGGGGTGGCGGTGCTGGTAGGGATTTTTCTGCGCAACCAGCCGGCCGACAAAGGCCTGGCTCCAGTGGGACAGACAAAAACACAAAACAACACACCCCCCCCTGCCAAGGTATCGTCCCTGGACTGGGGAAGTGTCTATAAAATGAAGTCCCTGTGGTTTCTCGGAATGGTATATTTTTTTTACGGCATGTCCTATATTATTTATATGGTATTTTTTGCGGCCTACCTGGTGAATGAAATGGGGTATTCCCAGGCCTGGGCAGGAGGATTATGGGCCATGGTAGGAGGGTTGAGCATTTTCTGCGGAGTGATCTGGGGCAGTATTTCAGACAAAATCGGGCGGGGAAAAGGCGCAGCCCTGGCATACCTGGTTCTGGGGGCATCCTATCTGGTGTATGCCCTGGTCAAGGTGGAGGCCGGATTTTATATATCCGCCATACTCTTTGGTCTGACCGCATGGAGCATCCCCACCATCATGGCCGCGGCGGCCGGAGATTTTGTGGGGCCTCGATTTGCCCCGGCAGCCCTGGGATTTATCACGCTTTTCTTTGGCATCGGCCAGTCCATCGGGCCGGCCCTGGGAGGATTTCTGGCTGATACCACCCAGTCGTTGACAACCCCTTTTCTGGTAGCAGGGGCCATCTCCCTTTGCGGTATGATAACGGCACTCTTTTTACAAAAGCCGGCCCAGGACCAGTAAACAAGACCCATGAAAAAAAAACAGATGAACAGGATCAGCGATCATGAATAACAGCACCTGTGACCCAAAAATTCTGGAACACATTCAAAAAGATGCCTTTGCCGGTCATCTGGGGGCCAGGGTGGAAATCCCTGCCCCCGGACACAGCCGGGTGGCGCTCACCATCACCGATGCCATGACCAATTTCCACGGCACCACCCACGGCGGGGTGATTTTCTCCATCAGTGACATGGCCTTTGCAGCGGCCTGCAACTCCCAGGGCCGGGTAGCAGTTGCCCTGAATGTGAGCATCTGCTTTTTAAAACCCAGCTTTCCCGGCGACCGCCTTTTGGCTGAAGCCAAAGAGATTCACAAAGGGCACAGAACCTCATTGTATGACATCACGGTGACCGATGAGGACACAGGAGAGCTGATCGCAAAAAGCCAGGACCAGGCGTATCGCAAAAAGGACTGGATTGTGCCGGAAAACAAACCCGTCTGATCCCTCCTGGGCCTATGCACCCTGAACCTGATCACGTTTTCACCCTGTTGCTGTCAAGGGCTCAAAGACAAAATATTTTTTTTTACTGTCGGTCGGGACACCCCGAAACCATGACCGGGAAGAAAGGTGTGACACCCGGTGGCCAGCAGCTGCTGCCAGGAGGAAATTATCTGTCCGACGTCATCCCCAAAGGGCGGCAGAATTTTTTTGGGGATCACACCGAACATGCAGTCCCCCACCAGAACTATTTCCCGGTCCACCACCACACTCACCGAGCCGGGAGAATGCCCCGGGGTTGCCATGACAGTGACAGGCATATCAAAAAACGGTTTATGGATTTTTGAAGCCGGCAGTGCATCAGGCTCGCACGGGGAAAACTTGAGCATTTTTGGTTCAATGCCGGATGCCAGCCGCTCCATCACCCGTGCAAAAACGCTGATACCCCCGGGCACAGAAGACAGCCCTTTTTTGAGATATCGGGCCTCTGCCGGGTGCACCATGATCATGCTTCCAAATTTTTTCTGCAAAAAAGCGGCATTGCCGGCATGATCATAATGGGTATGGGTTAGGATCACCCCGAGAATACGCGTGATGCCCAGCCTGCGCAACTGTCTTGCCAGAAACCTCTGAAATGCCACAGGACCGGTATCCACCAGAAAGCAGTGTCCATGGCCGGTGACAACATACACATTGGCATACAGACAGATGATCCGGTGAATCCGGATGCCGTTTTTGGTGATCCAGGTATTCATATTTTACTGAATATCATATCCATCTTTCAGTGGGAAGCACTGCAGATGGTAAATCTGTTTTTTTTCATCCGGGAATGTGGTAAGACTGCTGTGTAAAAACGGTTGAATTTTCCAGATGATTCTTTGGAGGCATATATGACACCTTCTTTTGACAACGTCCTGGTCCTGGGGGGCGGGGTTGCCGGCA
Source organism: Desulfotignum sp. (assembly GCA_011390635.1). Lineage (GTDB taxonomy): Bacteria > Desulfobacterota > Desulfobacteria > Desulfobacterales > Desulfobacteraceae > Desulfotignum. The sequence continues at coordinate 12,818 of JAABSA010000006.1, forward strand.
TGGCAGCCGCCAGAACCCTGGGGGACCGGAATATAACAGTACACCTTGTTGAAGCCGCAGACCAACTGGGCGGACATGCCGCATCATGGGCCTGCATGGCCACTGATGTCTGCCGGCACTGCGGGGCCTGCCTGGCCCGGGACATGGCGCACCAGACAGCCCTTCACCCGAAAATTTCCATACACCTGAATACAACCCTGGATACCCTTGAAAAAATCGGGCAGGGATTCGACATCCGTCTGACGTCCGGAGAAACGATTCCGGCCGCCAGGATCATCCTGGCCACCGGTTTTTCGCCGTTTGCCCCTGATCCATCCCTGCTGCCGGGTCTTCATTTCACAGAGCATGACAAGGTCATCACCACGACACAGCTGAACCAGATGCTCAAAGACGAGACCCTGACCGATTTTCTGGGCACTGCCACCCCGCCTGAAATTGCCTTTATCCAGTGCGTGGGCTCCAGAAACCGGCGGCTGGAGAGGGATTTCTGCTCCCAGGTCTGCTGTAAAATCTCTTTGCGGCATACCCGAAAACTGCTTCATATTCTACCGGATGCAGCCATTACCCTGTTTCATCTGGATCTGCAGACCATCGGCAAAGAAACCCGCTGCCTGGCAGCCGATCTATCCTTGATGATTGAGATGGCCCAGGGGATTCCGGCGGAAATACTGGAAGATCAAGATACCGGAAGGCTGCGCCTGGTGACAGAAGATCCAGGCACCCGGTCCAGAATCGCCCGCTCCTTTGACCTGGTGGTCCTGTCCGTGGGCATGTCCCCGTCCCCGGAATTGGAAAAAATGGCCTCCCGACTGGGTATCACCCCCAACCATTGGGGATTTTTCAATACCAAGGATGCATCCCTGGCCGACGGCATTTATGCGGCCGGATGCGCTGCCGGGCCCAAGGATATCCTGGGATCCAAACAGGAAGGGTGTATTGCAGCCGCAAAAGTTCTGGAAGACATGGGGCACAAGCCTGAAAAACAAACTGATGTGCTGGTATGGGGAGATGGGGCCCAGGCAGTGACAATCGCCCGAACCCTGGCCAAGAAAGGACACAGAACCATCTGCTTTAACAGGAACATACCTGACACAAAGGCGGCATCCGGCCAGGAAATCACCTTCACCGACCCGGGAAAAATTCTCAGTGTGGACGGGGTTGCCGGTCATTTCACCATCCGCCATGAGACGGATGGCACCAAAAAAACAGTGACCTGCAAGACCATCATTGCCGCGCCCGAACCGGAATTCACAACCCCCGCAGGCCAGGGAACTTTTTCCAAAGCAATTGATATCGATGCTTTTTCCCGGATTCCGGTGGACCAGCTGTCCGATACCAGTGTGATCCTTCTGGATTACACCGGCCCGGAATACAAAGCAGCATCCCGCCTGGCACTGACTTCTGCCATGGCCGCACAAAATACCGGCCGGCAGGTCACTGTGGTCATGCATAAGATGCTGGTGCACGGCGCGCTTGGCCAGCAATTGTATGACCAGGCCCGCAAGGCAGGGGTAAAATTTCTGCGGGTCAACACCCCGGGGGATATTCAGATCCAACCAACAAAAACCGGGTTTTCTGTAACCCTTGATGAAGCCACCCTGCCCGGCATTCCCATCACGCTGCTCTGCAGCACCCTGGCCATCGGGGTCAGCCCCCTGCCCGGCCCGGATTTTGAAAACACTGCCGGTTTGTTAAAACAGCGCCTGGACAGGGAAGGATTTTTACAATCCGCCAATATCCGGCACCGGTTGACCCAAAGCCCCAGAAGAGGCATCTATTTTGCCGGCACCTGCCATGATGAGGTGGATGATACTGATCTGGCCGCAGAACTGAACGATATTATGGCAGGCATCGATTTTACCGGGCCTGTCCGGGATTTCGGGGTGGAAGTAAATCAGAAAAAATGTGTCCAGTGCCTCACCTGTCTGCGCATCTGCCCCCACAACGCCATTGTGCTCAATGAAAAATCCCGGCCGGAGATTGTGGCTGAAGCCTGTTTCGGATGCCACCTGTGTGTGGCCAACTGCCCGGCTCTGGCCATTGCATCCGAACAATTTTCCACAGACCAGGTGGCGGCCCTGGCTGGAAAAGGCCAGGTGGCTGTTCTGGCCTGCCAGCGGTCAGCCGCCCTGGCAGCCGGCCCCCTGGACCTGCCGGGTCATATCCGCTTAATTTCTGTGCCCTGCGCCTGCCGCATAAACCAAAACCTTGTATTAAAAACACTGCTCAACGGGGCGGACAAAGTGATTGTGACGGGATGTCATGAAGAAAACTGCCAATCCATGGACGGCACCGCAACCGCCGCAGCAGAAGTGGATAGACTGCTGGCCATACCAGGCATCACACCGGACAAAGTATCCTGGCATTCGGTGGCAGCCAATGAAACACGGACATTTGCCCGCATCCTGTCAGATGCAAAAATTTCATAAGGAAAGTGATAATGAAAACCGCAACCCGTAATACAGATACGGACCTAAGCCGGCTGCTGAACCGGCTGACCCGGGGAGACAATATTGATGAATGCCTTACCTGCGGGATCTGCAACTCCCGGTGCACCTGGTTTGACGGCCCGGGAGGACCCATCCCCCGGCAGATCGTACGCATGGCGGTTCTGGGGCTGGAAGATGCCCTGGTGAGCAGCAACATGCTCTGGGACTGCCTTGTCTGCAACCGCTGCACCCAGGAATGCCCCATGGGCATTACCATGGATCTGGTGGTAACCCGGGCCAGGGGCATGGCCGCTGCTGACGGTCAGATTCCCGAAGATATCAAAAAAGGGATCAAAACCCGGCTGGAACTCGGGGATGTCAATGGCTTGACCAAAGAGGAATTTGTGGAAACCGTTGAGTGGATGTCCGAAGAATTTTCCGATGAAATGGAAGATCCCGAAGCCTTGATTCCCCATGACCAGGCCGGGTGCAAATTTTTATACCTCCCCAATCCCAGGGAGCTGGGCATCAATCTCATGCATTTGACTGCCATGGCAAAGCTGTTTTATGCCATGAAAGAAACCTGGACCCTGTCCTCCCACCACACCGATGTCACCAACTGGGGGTATTTTGTGGGAAAAGATGATGTGGCAAAAGAAATGGCCCGAATGGTGGTGGAACCGGCCGAGGCACTGGGCATTGAAACCCTGGTCTTAAGCGAATGCGGCCATGGCTACCATGTACTCAAATGCAGGGTGGCCCGGTTACTGGGCAGAGAACCAAAGTTTAACGTGGTCAGTATACCGGAACTGTGCCTTTCCTACGCCCAAAAAGGCATACTCAGGTTTGATCCGGATGTCCACCCCTATGAAATCGCCTACCATGACCCGTGCAATGTGGCCAGAAAATCCGGCGGATACGATCCCCCCCGGCAGCTGCTGGACATGTGCTGCCACGGCGTAAAAGAGCTGGTTCCCAACCGGGAGGACGGGGTGTGCTGCGGCGGGGGCGGCGGTATTCTCCAGGATTCCACCACCACCCAAAAAAGGATGATTACAGGCAAACCCAAGGCGGACCAGATGCGGGCCACCGGCCTCAAACACCTGGCCACAGCCTGCCTGTCCTGCCACAGGCAGCTGGGAGAGCTGTCCACCCATTTTGAGCTGGGCATGAAAGTGGACACCGTGGCGGCCCTGGCATCGGAATCCCTGGTGCTGTAACAGGATCTTTCATTTATCACCCTGGAATGTATGACACGACCGTCACCTGATTGGAATGAAATGCAAAACCGCCCGAACCATGATCCCAAAGGCCCCAACGACCCTTCATGGGATGACCACACCGATGTGGCGGTAATCGGCAGCGGTGCGGCCGGCCTGTCCGCCGCCATCGAAGCCCGGCTGGCCGGGGCCTCTGTCATGGTGTTTGAAAAAATGCCGGTCACGGGGGGCAACACCCGCATCAGCGACGGCGGGTTGTCCGCACCGGAAAATTTCATGCAGAATCGCTTGGGGGTGGTGGATTCATTCCAACTCTTTTACGACGATATCCTGCAGGCAGGCCTGGGGCTCAACCACCCGGATCTGGTGGAGGTGTTTGCCCGGCATGCAGCAGAGGCAGTTGACTGGATCTGGTCTCTGGGGGTGCGTTATGCCGGCCGCCTGGACCAATTCGGAGGCCATTCCGTACCCCGGACTGTCACCATTGAACACAATGCCGGTCATGAGATCATCAAGGCCCTCACAACCAGATGCCATCAGCTGGGTGTTACTATTCACACCCGCAATACCCTGGCGCGTCTGGTCACAGAGAGCAGCAAAAGGGTCACCGGCGTATGCCTGTCCTGCAAAACACAGGCATCTGCCAATACACCGGGCCCGCAAACGGATGGCAGCGCCGGCCGCATCCGCCATATCCGGGCGGAACGGGCTGTGGTACTTGCTACGGGTGGCTTCGGCAGTGATGTCGCTTTCCGCACCTGCCAGGTACCCCGCCTGGATGACACCATCGGCACCACCAACCACAAAGGCGCCACAGCCGAAGGGTTGACTGCAGCCCTGAAAATCCATGCCATGCCCCTCCACCTGTCCTGGATCCAGCTGGGCCCCTGGGGATGCGCCGATGAAACCGGATACGGCAAAGGGGCCCGGTTCGCTTCCTACAGTGTGTTTCCAGCCGGTATCCTGGTGGATCCGGCATTCGGCTCCCGCATTGTCAATGAATGGGCCGACCGCAGGCAGAGAAGCGATGCCATCCTGAAAACCGGCCATGCCTGCATCGGGATTGTGGATGACAAAGGCGCCAAAAAGGAGCCGGACAGTCTTACATCCTGCCTGAAAACCGGTAAAATCCGGCAATTTGACACCCTTGCCGGTCTGGGTGCTGCATGCAACATGCCTGCCGGAAGCCTGGAGCAGACTGTGGCGGATTACAATCAGTGGACAGCGCAGCACCGTCCCGACCGGTTCGGCAAACAAACGAAAAAACACACCGTACCCCTGGATACGCCGCCGTTTTATGCCGTCCGTCTCTGGCCCAAGGTCCACTATACCCCGGGGGGCCTGCACATCGACACCCATGCCCGGGTGATGGATCTCTTCCACCGCCCCATTTCCGGCCTTTTTGCCGCCGGCGAGGTCACGGGCGGCATCCACGGCGCCAGCCGGCTGGGGGGATGCGCCCTGACCGAATGTATCGTGTTCGGCCGCATCGCAGGGCAAAATGCCGCCGCCATCCCACCCGGCCCCTGAGATGGCAACGGACCGGAACCCCCAGGCACCCTGCCCCTTTTTTCACCAGCAACCTTCTGCAGAGGAACAAAATCAATGGCCATAATTTCACTTACCATGCCTGATACCTATGCCTATGCAACCGAGCTGCGTGTCCGAATCCAGGATATCAATTACGGCAACCATGTGGGGCATGATGCCTTCATCTCCCTGTTGCATGAGGCCAGGATCCGGTTTTTCAACCACCTGGGATACTCGGAAACCGATATCGAAGGCTGCGCCATTGTCATCTCAGACCTGGCAGTGGTCTACAAGGCCCAGGCCCTGCACCGGGACCGGCTCACATGTGAAATCTCAGCAGGAGAGTTCAACAAATACGGGTGTGACATATTCTACCGGATGACCCATGCCACGAACAACACCCTGATCCTTGAAGCCAAAACCGGCATCGTGTTTTTCAATTACCGTGAAAACAAAGTCACCCGGATGCCCCGGGCGTTTGCCAGGGCTGTCGCGGTTCCGTAGTATTCCGGCCATTCTTCCAGCTCCCGTGAAACACCCGGGCGCCTCAAATGGCCATGACATCATCGGCGAGAACGGCTTCCAGCCGGAACAGCAGCTCATCCGCGTGCTGCTTCGAAAATACTGCCGGCGGTTTTATCTTCAATACATTGTGATCCCGGCCATCCGTGCTCATCAGTATCCCCAGTTCCTGCATCCGGTTGGCAAGATGATCCGCCTTATCCCCTAAAGGCTGTTTGTTTTCATCCACCAGTTCAAATCCCAGAAACAGGCCCTGTCCCCGCACATCCCCGATAACGGGGAATTGTTTTTGCAGACCCTGCAGTCCTTTTTTCAGATATTCACCGGTCGCACGGGCGTTTTCCATGAGGTGTTCATCTTCAATCACCTGCAGCACTTCCAGGCCGATGGCACAGGACACGGGGTTTCCGCCGAATGTATTGAAATATTCCATGCCGTTGGCAAAGGCATCCGCCACTTCCCGGGTGCACACCACTGCCGCCAGAGGATGTCCGTTGCCGATGGGTTTGCCGATGGTAACAATATCGGGCACCACACCATGGAGAGCAAACCCCCAGAAGGTTTGCCCCATGCGGCCGCATCCCACCTGCACCTCATCGGCGATGCACACACCCCCGGCCTGTCTGACCATTTCATAGGCCGCTTTCAGGTACCCGCCGGGCAGCTCGATCTGTCCGCCGCAGCTGATGATGCTTTCACAGATGAACCCGGCCACTCCGCGCCCCGCCTCATGGATGTGTGCGATCTGCTCATTGACATGGGCTGCATACCGCAGTCCTGTGTCCTCCCCCTGGTACATGCCCCGGAAGGCATCGGGCAGCGGCACGATATGGGTATGTTCAGGCGCGCCCTTCCCCCCTTTTCCATCAAATTTATAGGAACTGACATCGATACACCCGCTGGTATTGCCATGGTATCCCACTTCCACAGCGATCATGTCCCGCTGGCCGGTGGCAGCTTTGGCCATACGCAGGGCCAGTTCGTTAGCCTCACTCCCGGAATTGACAAAATGCACCACTGACAGTGTTTCGGCAAAGGTGGCCAGCAGTTTTTCAGCGAACCGGTTGATGTTGTCATGCAGATACCGGGTGTTGGTATTCAACACCGCCATCTGTTTACGACCGGCCCGCACCACCCGGGGATGTTCATGGCCGACATGTGCCACATTGTTCACGGTATCCAGATATTTTCTGCCGGTATCATCGATAAGAAACGCACCCGCACCCCGGACGATTTTCAATGGGATATCATAGGACAGGCTCAAACTTTTTCCCAGGTGCTGTTTTCTGAAGTTGAGCACCTCGTCCCTGTCAACCGTCCCCTTTGGTGTCAGGGCGCTTTCCTTGAAAAAAAGATTGGGATCCGGACAGATACTTTTCCAAACATCCAGGTGCGAAGGAAAGACAGTTTTTGGAAAATCATGACCAGGTACCGGCATATCCAGCATCACCTGAAAATGCAGATGGGGTGCCTGGCCCCCGTTTTCTTGTGCATACCCCACATATCCGAGCAGACTGCCTTTTTCAATGCACTGATTTTCCGCAGGCATATATGCCGCAGCATCACCCAGGCGGCTGTAAACGGTGTAAAAACGGCTCCCTTCGGGGGTGTGATGGGCCAGGACAACTGTGGTGCCGCAGTCTGTATCTTTTTTTGTTCCCAGGACCGCACAGACAGTGCCCTTGAAAAGGGCATATACCGGTGTGCCTGCCGCCACCCATACATCGATTCCCAGGTGAGCGGTCCGATATAGCGGTCCGCTGTTTCCCTCAATTGTATCCGTATCCGTTTTTCCGTCATCGGTTTTGCCGGCACCACCAAAATCAGGCATCCGGTGCTCCAGGTATCCGCCGGCAGGCAGTGCATTTTTATGCTGCCTGCCAAGCCTGTCCAGGCGGAAGGCCAGCAGATCATTGTCCGTATAATCACAACTGTTTCCCAGCCAGGTGCTGCCGACACCCAGATCCACCCGGACAGCACAGGGACCAACATCCCCTTTTTTTTCATCCGGAGAGAACAGATCTCCCAGACAGAGATCACACCCCTTTGCCCAGCGGGTAAAGGTATTTTCCAAAGGATGGGGCACAAATCCGCAGGCCTGGCGAAAACTGTAATGGGCAAAATTTTCATCCACTGTCTGCCATTTTTCCAGCACGTCCCAGGCCGGCTTTTCACTGATCAAAAGATAGGTATTGTCCGGCTCTTTTACACGGTTGAGGGCCGACTGCGTGACACTTATCACCAGGCGCATGGCCGCCAGCGTATAGAGCATGGCCAGTTCCTGTTCTTTCAGGGCAAATGTCTGGTGGTATCCCTTGACCACACACAGGGCTGCCCCAAGGACATCGGGCTTTCCCATGACCGCATAGGCAACCGCCACTGCCAGATCATTGATGGTCTGGGTATGCACCGCATCCCCGTAATCAATGATGGCTGCAACCTCAGGGCGATGCAGGTCCTGGGTGACCACCACATTATTGTCATTGACATCGTTGTGCACCACGCTTTTGCGCAGATGCCGGTAAGGTTCCTGTATCCGGCCAAACTTTTCGTGAAAAAATCCAAGGATTTTCTGTTGTTCTTCTGTGAACAGATGAAGATACTCACAGGTCCAATCTGCCCGAGCCACATCCCAAACCAGGTTTCTGCGGGCCATGTCATGATCAAACCCCTGCAATGCCTTTGTCACCCGCCCTGCCTGCCGGCCTAAACTGATCAGCAGCCGGTCGGTGACCGGATTCACACGGGACCACAGCCGGCCGTCAATCCAGGACAAAAGTCTTACCAGACGTAGATTTCCCGCATCGTCCGTGATCTCACAGACAAACCGTCCGTCTGCTGACGGCACCGCCGCCGGGCACTGCAGGGTCACATCACTTGCTGCCACATAATCCAGCAGGGCCTGCTGGAATTGCATATAACCGGGTGACACATCCGGCCGGCTGATCTTGAGCACAAACCGCCTGGAACCGTCCGTGATCCTGAAGTTGAAATCCAGCTCCCCGGGAAGGGGTACCATATCCCCTGATATCCGGTAAAGGAGACGGGCGATGTCCGCAGCCTGATCAATGGTAATGCATATGGATGAATAGGGTGTTTTCATGGAATCTGCCTTGTTATCGGGTTGAGTATCACGCAGCCATCCACACCACCACCCCCACCAGCAGGGAGGCGATGATACCTAAAGGTATGGTCATACGCAAAACAGCGCCTTCTTTACCGGTGGCACCAACCATGGCCGTTGCCAGGGCCACCTTGAAAGGCGAAGATATGGATCCGATGGAGCTGCCTACGGCCAGGGCCCCTGCCAGCCAGGCCCCGGAGGTTCCCAGCACAGATGCTGCCTGCACCTGGAGCTGGCCGAACAGCATCAGGGATGCCACGCCGTATCCGGTTAAAAATGTCCCGACCCAGCCCAGAAGCGGCACAAAAACAGGATAAAAGCTGCCGGTGAACTGCACCAGTCCCCGGGAAATGATCCAGGGAATATTGTGGGCCGCATCCAGGGCGATAAAACCAGGTCCATATCCGGTATAGGAAATAACCTGACCCATGGCGCCGAACAGGGCCATGGCGGCAAAGGGCCGCCATCCGCGTAACAGGCTTGTGCCGACAACGGTTTTCAGCTGACTGCCGGATACCTTCTGCAGGGCAACCGTCATAAAAAAAGCCAGAAAAATATAGATATAGGCGGAAAAAAAGGGTCGGAAAATAATGGTGTGAACCGGGATCAGGTTGACCGCAAAAACAAGCCGGTCAAATGTCAGGGCCCTGAGAAATCCCACTGAATTCACCGAAAACAGGCATACAACAAGAAAGGCAAACGGGGCCAGGTCACTTACAATACCGGCGGGAAAACCCATTCGTCCCGGACCTGAAACAACAATCAAAACAATCACCAGCACCCCTGCCATGGCCCCTGATACCGGCAGAGCCCCCATCCAGACAATACCCAGGGCTGAAAACCCCAGCAACAGCCCCACCCCAATGGCCGGAATGAACCCGCGCCGACCTTCCGGGCCTTTTTCCAAAAACAGCGGTGCGGACATGGCCATGAGCACGGTGGCGGGAATGGAGATCCAGGCGGCGGCCAGCCCCAGGTCCCGCACAGGAAGGCCGGTGACCAGCGACAGTACCGTAATAATGATGCCGGCCATTTCCAGAGACATGAGCCCGGCATATCCGATGGTGGACAAGGCTGCGGCCCCTGTGGCAGACACCCCGGCCGTGCGCAGCATGGGAGCCACCACCGGTTCAGCGATCACACCGGTGCCTTCCATGAAATTGCCCACCCCGAAGGTGATGAGCAGATTTCTCCCAATGCCGTCACCGGCACCCCTTTTAAACCAGTTCATAATCCGGTCAAGAGACCCTGTGAACACCAGCAGATTGGAAAAAAGAATACCGCCCATGATCACCAGCAGCAGGGGCAGGGTTGTCAGCACACCGTCCAGTGCGGACATGAGCCCCACCGGCAAAGAAGTGTCGTAAAAACCCTTCGCAAGCACAATGGCCCATACAAAGCCCCAGACTGACAACTCCAGTGCAGACCGCCGCAAAACCACGGCCAGAAAGGTTAACAGCACCACCGGTGTCCAGCTCAACAAAAACAGGCCCGTATCCATATCACTATCTGCCCTTTTTCATCCTATACCGTGCATGCACCTCCGGAAACCTGCACCTCGGGAAACCTTTACCACAGGCGCAGAATGTATGTGCATGATTCATATCCGGATACAGCCGTCAAACACCAGGCGGGCCGGACCGGTTTTAAACAGATGGCCGGTGGTTTTATCCCAGAAAATGGACAGGTCCCCGCCATCCAGGTGAACAATGGCCTGATTTTTGGTCCTGCCGGTGAGATGGGCTGCCACCAGGGCGGCACATGCCCCGGTGCCGCAGGCCAGTGTAATGCCTGCCCCCCGCTCCCAAACCTTCATTTTCACTGTCTGGTCATCCACCACCTCAATGAACTCCACATTGGTTTTTTCAGGAAACCTGGGGTGTGTTTCCAGGGCACGGCCCTGGGTTTTCACATCCACATCAGACAGGTTTTTTACAAACACCACAGCATGGGGATTTCCCACCCACAGCACCGTGGCCACAACCATCCGGCCGTCACCCATGTCAATGGGTTCTGCAATGGCGGTATCCGCATCACTGATAAAAGGAATTTTGGAGCAGGCCGTCACTGGCACTCCCATGTCCACGCGCACAGAGGTCACCTGGTTTGTCCCATCCATCATCACTTCCGGGATCACGGTACCTGCCGCGGTCTCCACCCGGATCTTTTTTTGGGGGAAAATCTTTTTATCATACAGGTATTTTGCAAAGCAGCGCATGCCGTTGCCGCACATCCCGGCTTCCGATCCGTCGGAATTATAAATCACAAACCGAATATCATGGTGGACCGCGTCCCGGACCAGGATGATACCATCCCCGCCGATGCCAAAATGCCGGTCGCACAGTGTTTTTGCAAGCTGCGGGTAGGGCATGGATGCTTCAATGGATCCATCCCGGTCATCCATGACAATGAAATCATTGCCAAGGCCTTCCATCTTTGAAAAATCTAAGTATTTCACGCCAAATCCTTTCACAGGCATCACAGCCGGCTTTGGGCAAAGGGCAGACAAGCTGGGTGGAAACTTTTGTTTATCTCCTGCTGTTTCTCAATTGCATTTTTTCAGCGTATCCAGTATGGCATCTCCCAGGGCATCCTTTTGCCAGTTGCGCAGCATATCCATGTCATCCAGCGCTTCTCTGGAGCCTGGTTTTTTCAGGGCCAGGGCGGAAATGGTGGTGTTATTGACCAAAAATCCAGGTTCCATGCCCAGGGATATGCTTTTCTTGTCCCGCATTTTTTTTAAGGCCGTGATCCGATCCATGACAGCCGGGGTTTTTCTGGGCATACTGGTTTTGGGATAGGATGGCAGATCCCGGTGGGGAAGCGCCATGGCCTTGTCAATGGCCGCTTTGCACATCGTGCCGTACATCTGGGCCTGGCGTTTGCTCAACATTTTCCGGACCACCATTTCTTCGGCAGATCGGGGCCGGCCTGTTGCCATGGCCAGCAATGACTGGTTGGACATGATTTTAAACAGGGGGACATCTTTTTTTTCGGCCATGGCCATGCGCACTTCAAGCAGATTTTCCAGCACTGCCAGAGTTCTGTTGTCCAGTTTGCCCGCACCTTTGAATTTTTTAAAAAACGGGGGCGCATGGTTGTCTTCATAATGCACCTTTGACTGGGCCTCACATTCTTCTTTGGCCCAGTGCAGCCGGTTGACGGCTCCAAGGCTTTTCACAAGGTTGTTGTGCAGGGCGATGAGATGGGCCACATCCCCCACGGAATAGGCCACCATATCATCTCTCAAAGGCCGCCTGGACCAGTCCTGTTTCTGGAATTTCTTGTCCACATACACGTCAAAATGATCCATGAGCAGGGCTGCCAGCCCCCGCTCCCGCACATTGAGAAAACGGCAGGCGATTTCCGTGTCAAACAGATTTTCAATCCTGGCCCCCATTTCCCGGTCAAGACTTCTGACATCAAAATCAGCCCCGTGAAACACCTTGATGATGGCCGGATTTTCCAACACCTGCACAAAGGAAGAAAAATCTGCAATGGTGAAGGGATCCACCAGAAAAGCTTCCTCTTTGGTGGCGATCTGGATCAGGCAGATCTTTTCCTTGAAAGAATGCATGGAGTCAGCTTCCAGATCCACCCCTATAATCTCCTGTTTTGAAAGTTCGGCACAGGCTTCTGCCAGATCCGCGTCAGACTCGATAAAGGTAAATTGCAGCATCTTTTCCCTTGATTGTTGGCATCACTTTATTTAAAATCTTTATTTTTATATCCAAAACCTTTTAAATACAATGGAAAATAAGATGGTAACCATAACATTTCCAGACAATAGTATAAAGCAGTTTGCGCAATTTCCCACGGGCATGGATGTGGCGGCCGGCATTTCAGAGGGGTTTGCCAGAAACTGCGTGGCCATGAAAATCGATGACCGGCTGCTGGATTTACGCCGTCCCATCAAAAACGATGCCCACATCAATTTCATCACGGTGAACGATGACCAGGCCCTGGATATTCTGCGGCATTCTGCAGCCCATGTCATGGCCGAGGCCGTGCTCAACCTGTATCCGGACGCAAAACTTACCATCGGCCCTGTGGTGGAAGACGGATTTTATTATGACATTGACATGCCCCCGATTTCCGAAGATGACCTGGGAAAAATTGAAGCGGAAATACAAAAAATTATCAAGGCCAAAGCCACATTTGAACGCCAGGTTGTGTCCAGGCAGGAAGCGCTGGATATTTTTACAGACAATCCCTTCAAGCTGGAATTGATCAATGAACTTGCCGACCAGGAGATCTCCCTGTACAAGAACGGCAAATTCATTGACCTGTGCCGGGGTCCCCACATCCCCCATACCGGGATGATCAAAGGCATAAAGCTCATGAAAATCTCGGGCGCCTACTGGCGGGCGGACCAGTCCAGAGAACAGCTGCAGCGGCTTTACGGCACCGCGTTTTTTGACAAAAAGCAACTCAACCAGTACCTGCATCTCATTGAAGAAGCCAAAAAAAGGGACCACCGCAAACTGGGTACCCGGCTTGATCTGTTTTCCTTTCATGACGAAGCACCGGGCATGGCCTTTTTCCATGCCAGGGGAATGGACATGTGGAATGCCCTGCTGGATTACTGGCGTGCGGCCCACCGGGCGGCAGGATATGTGGAGACCAAAACCCCTGTCATGCTCAACCGCAAATTATGGGAAAAGAGCGGTCACTGGGAAAATTACAGAGAAAACATGTATACATCGGTCATTGATGATGAAGAATATGCCATTAAGCCCATGAACTGCCCCGGTGGCATGATCCTGTTCAAGACCCGGTCCTATTCCTACCGGGATTTGCCCCTGCGGGCCGGAGAAGTAGGCCTGGTGCACCGCCATGAACTTTCAGGTGCCCTGTCCGGCCTGTTCCGGGTCCGGTCATTTCACCAGGATGACGCCCATATTTTCATGACCCCGGACCAGATCGAGACAGAAGTGTTAGGGGTGCTGCATCTGTCTGAAAAGATCTACCAGCAGTTCGGCCTGACCTTTCACCTGGAACTGTCCACCCGGCCGGAAAAAGCCATCGGCTCGGATGCCCAGTGGGAAGAAGCCACCAACGGGCTGAAGGCAGCCTTGAAACAATACGGCAGAGAATACATCATCAATGAAGGAGACGGCGCGTTTTACGGTCCCAAGATCGATATCCATATCAAAGATGCCCTGGGAAGAACCTGGCAGTGCGGCACGGTGCAGCTGGATATGGCCCTGCCGGAACGCTTTGATCTGACCTACAAGGGCAAAGACAATGAAAAGCACCGGCCCATTATGATCCACCGGGTGATCTACGGCTCCATGGAGCGGTTTTTCGGCATCCTGGTGGAACATTTTGCCGGGAAATTTCCGCTGTGGCTGGCACCGGTTCAGGCGGTGATCCTGCCCATTACCCAGGACCTGAGCGATCATGCAGGGATTGTGAAAAAAGACCTGGATGCGGCCGGCATCCGATGCGAGGTGGACCTGCGCAACGAAACGCTGAAAAAGAAGATCCGGGAAGCCCAGGTCAATTATGTGCCTTTGATCATCACCATCGGTGAAAAGGAAAGAGAAAGCAAAACCCTGTCTGTGCGCACCCTGGACGGCAAGGTCAAAATGGGGGTTTCCATGGAAGCCTTTGTCACTCCGGTTTTGGGCCACATCAAAAAACGGATCCTGGATGACATTATTTTATAGCCATGATCCGGTCCGGCCGGGTTCTTTATCCGGCACCCCGGCAGATCCCCTGCAGCAGTCTTTGTTTTCCAGACCGCCCCACACCCGCATCGAGGTGGATTTGTCTGCCATTGCCCGCAACATCCAGGTTGTAAAGCAGCACTGCAGACCCGGTACAAAGCTCCTGGCTGTGGTCAAGGCCAATGCCTATGGACACGGGGCTGTTCATGTGGCAAACACCGCCCTGGCGTGGGGTGCAGATTTTCTGGGAGTGGCACGGATATCCGAGGCAGTGCAGCTGCTGGAAGCCGGTATCCGGTCACCCATGCTTGTTTTCGGCGATGTTTGGCCACTGCAGGCGGTGCACGGACAGGCCCATGGCATCCGGATCACCCTCACCAGCCTGTCATCTGCAAGGGCTGTATCAGCGGTTGCGCTTTCCCATGGCTGCACCGTCACCGCCCACATCAAAATCGACACCGGGATGGGAAGGCTGGGCCTGTGTGCCGGTGTGAATATGGACCGGACCATGGCAGACCTGGAAGCCATTATGCAGCTGGAAAACCTGGCCATCGAAGGGATCTATACCCATTTTGCCAATGCCGATGCCAAAGACAAAACCCATACCGACCAGCAGCTGGCGCTTTTTTCACAGGTTCTGGGCAGGCTTGCTGAAAAGAATCTGGTGCCGGATATTGTCCATGCAGCAAACAGCGCCGCCACCCTGGAAATACCGGACAGCCATTTCACCATGGTCCGGCCCGGTATCTCCCTGTACGGGCTGTGCCCGGGCCCTGGAATCGACTGCACAGATCTCACGCCGGCCCTGTCCATCCTCTCCAGAATCATTCAGCTCAAACAGGTGCCCAAAGGCTTTGCCGTATCTTACGGAAGTACCCATATCACGGACCGGGCCACCACCATTGCCACCATCCCGGTGGGATATGCCGACGGCTATTCCCGGCTATTTTCCGCAAAAGCCCATATGCTGGTCAAAGGGCAGCGGGCAAAAGTGGTCGGCCGGGTATGCATGGATTTCACCATGATCGATGTGGGGCATATACTTGACGCGGGATTGGGAGATGAGGTGGTGATTCTCGGATCCCGGGGCAGTGACACCATATCCGCAGATGAACTGGCAAAACTTGCCAATACCATCAACTATGAGATCGTGGCGGGCCTCACCAGCCGGATGCCCGTTTTTTACCGGCAGCCGCCCCATCATCATATTCCCGAATCCCACGTATCCCAACAGCCGTCCCATGACGTCAACCAGGAGGTCCATGGCCATGACAACTGATTTCAACTGGGCAAAAGGAACCTGGGACTGCCGCAGGAGCCTGGACCGGATCCGTCTGTGCATTGCCGGAGACTGGGCTCCCATCCGGAACTTTGCCCCCATCATGGCACAGGACCCGGCCGCTGTTTACGGCGATCTGTTCGACAGCCTGAACAAAGCGGATCTGAAGATCTTCAACCTGGAGGCCCCCCTGGCCCATACCTGCGATGCCATGGTTAAAAGCGGGGCCGCATTCAGGGCCGATCCCTGCCATATTCAGGCCCTGGATATTCTGTCCGTCGATGCAGTCACCCTGGCCAACAACCATATATGGGACTGCGGTCTTTCCGGGTTTGAACAAACACTGGAAAGCCTTTCAGACAAAAACATCCGCTGGACCGGTGCCGGCCGGAACCTGGCTGTGGCTGCGGCCCCCCTGGTCCTGGAAAAAAACCATATCAAAATCGGCATTCTCAATTTCAGCGAGGGCGAAGACATGACCTGCGCCACATCCCAGAGCCCCGGGGTCATGGGCTGGGACCCGGACCTGATGGAAACCCGGGTGAGAGCACTGGGCGGCACCGTGGATGTCATCGTGGTCATCGCCCATTGCGGTATTGAATATATGCCCTTTCCTCCCCCGTATGTGACAGAGGTTTTCCAGCGGCTGGCAGAGGCCGGGGCCGATCTGGTGGTGGGCCACCATCCCCATGTGCCCCAGGGGCTCCAGATTCACAAGGGCTCTCCGTTGTTTTACAGCCTGGGCAATTTTGTATTTTTCCAGCCCACAGACCTGCTGTTCCGCAAACTGGGATTTGTTTTGTTTGTAGAACTGGACCGCCAGGGCATTGCAGCCCTGGAAATGGCCCCATACCAGATCCATGACCAGGGATTGGGCCTGTTGAACGGTCCTTCCAAAACCGATTTTTTCAACGCCTTCCGGCTGGTATCCGATCCTCTGCAAACCCCATGGGGAAGGGAACATGCCTGGCATGCCCTGATCCGGTATTACGCTGACCATATGCTGGAACCGGAACTGGCAGCCATTCTGGACAAATTGAAAACAGATCCCCCCAAAGGGGCCGCCATGTTCAGAAACCGGCTCACCACGCTGCAGCATGCCGAACTGCTCAAAGACACCATGACCCGTATCATGGCAGGTAACCTGGATGATACAGCCCCCTGGGCGTTGGATATCGTCCATGAATGGATGACCCGAAAAATCCCGGAATGAACATGGCGGAAACGGACCTACAAACCATCATGGTGACAGACTCGGGTCTGGGAGGGTTGTCGGTATTTGCTGCCATTGCCGGCGGTCTGTCCGCTGCATCTTTCAGCCCCCGGGTAAACCTGGTGTATTTCAATGCCTGGCCCGAACAGGACAAGGGATACAACCACTATCCGGACATGGCCTACAAAGCCCGGGTATTTGACAATGCCCTGGCTGCCATGGCAGATCTGCAACCGGACATTCTTGTGATTGCCTGCAACACCCTGTCCGTGATCTATCCGTACACCCGTTTTTCCAGAACCACCCCCGTTTTCGTGCAGGATATCATAGACCAGGGAGTGGACATGACTGCAGCAGCCCTGGTCAATCGCCCCGACACCGGGGTGATCCTTTTCGGCACCCCCACCACGGCCGCATCCCGGGTCCATGTACAGAAATTGATCCGCAAAGGGATCCATTCGGACCGGATCATCAACCAGGGATGTGTCAACCTGGCAGGAAAGATTGAAAGAAATCCATTTGATCCGGACCTGGAAAACATGATCCAGGAAAATGTGGACCAGGCCATGGCAAAAGGCGCTTTTCAATTTCCAACGGTTGCTGCTGCCCTGTGCTGCACCCATTTCGGTTATTGCCGGGCATTGTTTGCATCTGCTGTTGCCCGGCATACCGGAACGTCACCATTGATCCTGAACCCCAACCTGGGACTGGCCGACCAGGTTCTTTCCCGAATCGGCCAGGCCATGTCCCAGGCGGGTCAGGCGCAGCCCGGAACGGTTCTGTCCCGGTCCGGGATGGATCAGCCCCAGTCCCGGCTATCTCCGGCACTGACCGGTGAAACGCCGCGCATCACAATGCAGGTGCTGTCCCGGGTACCATGGGAAGAACAGCGGATCAGCGCCTATGCAAAGCTGTTTACCGCCCAAGCCCCCCGGGTGGCGCAAGCATTGAAGCACTATCGGTTCACCCCGGATTTGTTTGAAATATAAAAAATACGCCGGCACCCATGGCCGTACAAAAACAGTTTGGGAGGAGATGTTTGTCTATGAAAACCATTCTGCTGATCACGGGTCCTGCAGGCGATGCCCAGGGCTGGGGAAATCTTCAAGTGACCCACAACGTCTGCAAGGCAGATCAGGCAAAGGACCTGATCGGGATTATCAGGAACTTGTCCACAGCATTGTCTCTTCCGCTTTGGAACGGTATGGCCCGGCATGAAAAAAACCTTTCAGAAAATAAAATAATTATTGTCCATCCCATTACAATTTTATGTTATATTCTTAAAAAGACTGCATTTGAGGGACCTTATTCAGGAGGCAA
Organism: Desulfotignum sp.; assembly: GCA_011390635.1. Classification (GTDB taxonomy): domain Bacteria; phylum Desulfobacterota; class Desulfobacteria; order Desulfobacterales; family Desulfobacteraceae; genus Desulfotignum. Next base: position 31,127 of record JAABSA010000006.1, read on the forward strand.
CCTATGACACAGACTTTCCAGCCGGGCGATGCCCTTATCGTTGTGGATGTGCAAAACGACTTCTGCCCTGGTGGTGCATTGCCCATTGAAAACGGTAACACGATTATACCTGTTCTGAACAGGTGGATAGCCGATGCCACCCTGCCGGTTACCCCGGAAGGGAGAAAAGATGCCCGAAAAAAGATACAGGATGCCAACATACAGATTGTCAGCAGCAGTTCGGTGTAACGCATAAAATCGTGGCGCCTAACTCAACATAAACCCCGTCCATATTACAGTGACCGGTCAGATCATAACCCCATTGATTGCAAGGAGTATCACCCATGACGGAAAAAGCATTCCAGGATTATTATTCAGAAGAATTCAGCCACTGCTATGGCTGCGGCCGCAAAAATGAACATGGTCATCAGATCAAAAGCTATTGGGATGGAGAAGAAAGTGTGGCTGTTTATGAGCCCGAACCCTATCACATAGCCATACCCGGATTTGTATACGGCGGACTGATCGCCTCTCTCATCGACTGCCACGGCACCGGCACAGCAGCTGCCGCCACTTACAGAGAACAGGGACGGGCCATGGACAGCGAGCCTGCCCTGCGCTTTGTGACCGCTTCTTTGAAGGTGGATTTTCTGGCCCCCACCCCCTTAGGTGTTCCCCTGGAAATCCGGGCAACGGTATCCCAGATCACCCCCAAAAAAGTGGTGGTGGATGAAAAGGTGACTGCCAACGGCAAAATCTGCGCCACCGGCCAGGTCATTGCCGTGAAAATGCCGGATTCCATGCTGACCGGAAAAGAACCCCAGTCCAGATAACGTTACAATTACATTCAACCATATCAAGGGAGAGGTAGCATGATCCAGGACACCCCGCCCGTTCAAGGCAAGAAAGTCGTACTTTTTGCGTTCAGGGGAGACCCCCTGTGTTTTGTCCATGTGCTGCTCAACGGGATTGACCTGCATGAAAAAGGCCAAAAAGGATGGATTGTGCTGGAAGGCGAATCCGTCACCCTGGTGGAAAAGATGAGCCAGGCGGACCATTTTCTGTCCAAGCTCTACCAGAAGGCCAAATCCCTGGGGATCATCCACGGGGCCTGCAAGGCATGCAGCGCCAAACTCACGGCCACCCAAGCCGTGGAAAAAGAAGGTATTCCCCTTATCGGGGATATGGCCGGTCACCCTGCCATGGGAGATTTTCTATCAAATGAGTACGAGATCATCACTTTTTAGCCGATATCTGAAAGCACTACCCTGCTGTGCTCGAATATCAATATAAATCACTGTCAGGCTGTTTGCTCCCACGCATCTTTATGGTATGCTGCACCGTAAATGTAATACAATCTCACTGGAGTTGACAATCCTTGATGACGGGATCCCGAAAATATGTGGTGCGCACCTTTCTGCCTGCACTGATAATATTTGTTTTGTGTTGCCGTCCGCCTGCAGGATATGCAGACGGACGGCCTTTTTTACAGGTCACGGAACAGGAAAAAGCCTTTGTTGCAGACCATCCGGTCATCCGGGTGAGTAATGAAATGGACTGGCCGCCATTTGATTTTGCCGTGGGGGATCAGGCTTTCGGGCTCAGCATTGACCTGATGGAAATGCTGTCATCCCGGCTTGGAATAACTTTTGAATACATAAACGGATACCGCTGGAATGAACTGCTCAAGATGTTCAAAAACAAAGAGCTGGATGTGCTGCAATCCGCTTATATGAACCAGGAACGCCGGCAGTTCGGTTTGTTTACCCGGCCATTCTATAAGGACAAAACCGTATTTGTTGTGCCGGTGCATTCACCCGGCATTTTTGATATTTCTGCGCTGGCAGGCAAGATAATTGCCGTTCCCAAGGGCTGGGCATATGAATCATACCTGTCTGACAACTACCCGGACATCAATCTGCTGACGGTAAAAAACATTGAAGAGGCCTTTGCCGCGGTAATCGATGGAAAAGCAGATGCCGCCATAGAATTGTCAGCGGTTGCACGGTACCTCATCAAAAAAAATTTCTTGACCGGATTGAAAATATCCGGCTGGTTCAATGAATATGACAACAATGACCAGAAAGCCTTGCACATCATGGTCAGAAAAGACTGGCCCATCCTGCACAATATGCTTGAAAAGGCCCTTTTGACCATCACACCGGGTGATATTTCCGCTCTTGAACACAAATGGCTGGGAGACAGCCAGATCTCCCCAGTCCGGGACCTGAACCTTACCCACCCGGAAGAGGCTTTCATTGAAACCCATCCAAAAATCCGGGTGGCAAATGAAATGGACTGGCCTCCGTTTGATTTTATGCAAAATGGTGAACCCGCCGGATTGGCCATTGATTATATCAGACTGCTCGCCCAAATTATCGGTGTGGAACTGGAGTTCATCAATGGATATACCTGGTCGGAGCTTTTGGAAAAGGGCCGCCGAAGACAGATCGATCTGTTTCCGGGATTATGGAAAAGTGCGGACAGAGAAGAATTTCTATCTTTTACCAGTCCGTATATCCAATTGATCAACGTCCTTGTCACCAGAAAGAACATGCACCGGATCGATTCGCTTGCAGACATGAAAAATAAAAAAATTGTCATGCCTGCAGGATACACCCTGACGCAACTTGTCATGGACCAATATCCGAATCATGAATACATGCTGGTGAAAAATCCTGCCGAGGGGTTAAAACTGGTTTCCCTGGGAAAAGCAGACGGATTTATAGGGTCTCTGGGCATCATCAACTACCTCATCAAAAAACTGTTTCTCAACAATGTACATGTGGCTGCTGAAATTGCACTGGACAGGGATCTTCCGCTTTATATGGCTGTCAGAAAGGACTGGACCCTGCTGGCAGGCATCCTTGACAAAGCCATGAAACAGGTTGACTCCAGCCAGTATGATGCCATTGTGAACAAGTGGATCGGCAGCATGGAACAGACCGGAGATATGGTCACGCTGACCCGGGCGGAAAAAGCCTATCTGGCCGGCAAAACACACATCTCCATGTGTGTACAGGCAGATTTTCACCCTTTTGAAGCCATACATGCAAACGGAGATTACCAGGGCATTCTTGCTGATTTTTATGATCTTATGGGCAAAAAAACAGGGGTGCCCATACGGGCGGTCAAAACAGATTCCCCGGATGATGCCCGCAACCTTATCAAAACCGGTGCATGCGATATGATATCCATGGTGACCCAAAACGATATTGATTCAGATCTGATAACAGCCACCACACCCTATATTGCATATCCCCTTGTCATTGCAACAGACAGCAGGGCCTTGTATATAAACACCATTGAAGCCATTGCAGAAAAACCCATCGGCATCAGCAGCGCCGCCCCTTTTTTCCATGACATTAAAAACCGGTACCCTGATATCAATTTCATCCCGGTTGAAACGGTTGAAACAGGGCTTGTCAAGGTTCAGAGTGGTGAACTTTTCGCCCTGGTTGACACAGCCCCGAAAATCGGTTTCCATATACAGGAAAACCAAATGGTTGACCTGAAGATATCCGGAGAAATGCCCTACCAGATTAGGTTCCGGACAGGTATTTCCAAAAATGACACCATGCTGCACAGCATTTTTGAAAAAGCCATTCATTCTGTGACCGATGAAGACAAAAAACACATTTTTCAAACCTGGATGACCCTGAAATATGAGCAGGGGTTTGATTACGGCCTGTTGTGGACAATAGCGCTGGTCATGGGAATCATCGGCTTTTTTGCCATATACCGCCACATATCCGTTTCCCGGTATAATATCCGGCTTGCAGGATTGAACAGGGAATTGACAAAGGCCAACAAAAAACTGGAAACCATTTCCTATCTTGACGGGCTCACCGGCATTCCCAACCGGAGAAAATTTGACGAAGTTCTGGAAAATGAATGGAAAAGGTGTGAAAGAACCGGACAGGTGCTAACGTTGATGATGCTTGACATCGATTTTTTCAAACCCTTTAATGACCGGTACGGTCATCTTGAAGGCGACGACTGCCTGAAAAAAGTGGCAAAAACCATTGAAGCATTACCCGGCCGGCCCGGTGATTTTGTGGGCAGATATGGGGGAGAAGAGTTCGCCATTGTACTTCCGGGTACGGATGATGCCGGTGCCGGACAGCTTGCCCGGAAAATGTTGTCCCGTATACAGGAGCTGCAGATTCCAAACAAAGACTCTGAGGTGTCCCCGTATTTGACCGTGAGCATCGGCGGCATTTCAGCTATGCCGAACCGCTCCATTCCCGGCACCTGGTTTCTGCACAAGGCGGACCAGCTTCTCTACCGGGCAAAACAGGGCGGAAGAAACCAGTACCGGCTGGAGAAATTGTAAAACATACCCATGTGCCTGATTGTCTTTGCATACGACATCCATCCTGCATATCCCCTGGTTATCGGTGCCAACCGGGATGAATTCTTTGATCGGCCCACAGCCCCCCTGGCCTGGTGGGAAGACCATCCCCATGTCCTGGCCGGAAGAGACCTGCAGGCTGGCGGGACATGGATGGGCATCACAGATACCGGGCGATTTGCCGCCATCACCAATTTTCGTGATCCGTCCAGGGTTAAACAAAAAGCCCCGTCCAGGGGGGCGCTGACGGGTGATTTTCTGTGTTCAGACACACCTGCACTCACATATCTTGAACAGGTCCGGCGATCTGCAGAAGCATACAATGGTTTCAACCTGATTGTGAAGGACGGGTCCGGGCTGTTTTACTATGCCGATTACCAGGACCGTATCCAGCCGCTTAGTGCCGGGGTGTACGGCCTGAGCAACCACCTGCTGGACACTGACTGGCCCAAGGTGGAGAAAGTCAGAAAAGGGCTCACCTCACTCATGGAACATAATCTGGTGAACGAAGAGGCAATTTTCACCCTCCTGGCGGACCAACAGCCGGCACCGGACGCGCTGCTGCCGGATACCGGCATCGGCCTGGCATGGGAACGCCTGTTGTCATCTGTTTTTATCCGTTCCAAAACCTACGGCACCCGTTCATCTTCAGTGATCCTCATGGAAAAAAACGGTCAGGTGCGGTTTTCCGAACGTACTTTTGACGTATCCGGGTACTGCAGCCGGATATCTGAAACCGTCCTTCCCTGAAAATTCAGTTGGAACCGCCTTCATCCATGGTCTTCTCCAGTGCCTGGACATGGGCGACCGGGATGGCATAGGTGATGCCGGTGGGATCTTTTAACACATGTTCTTTTTTGCCTTTGACAAAGACCATATTGATTACCCCCACCACCTCGCCTGTGGTGATTCTGTAGACTGGACTGCCGCTGTTTCCCGGATAGGCGACCGCATCAAGCTGATAAATGTCAAACGGGGTCTTCAGGTGCCTGATAATCTCTCCGTCAATAATCCTTGCACTGGGGCTTGGCAGAATCATGGGGGCAATGGCCGATACGATGCCGGTGTGGGTGGTGGGGTTCAACCCTAAAATAAACCCGATGGGATAGCCTGTAAAGGCAATGGCATGCCCCTCCTGCACGGTCCAATTTTTTGCCAGAGTAAGCGGCTGCAGTTTGTTTTCATCCATCTGCAAAAGGCTCAGGTCATGAAACGCATCTTCTGCCAGGATTGTGGCCTTGACCCCTCTGTCAGGCAGGTGTTCATGAAATATCCGCAGATGAAAAAGCCTGTCATTTTCCCTGATGCCGTCAATCACATGTTTGCTGGTGACGATCCTGGTCCCGTCCCCTGTGACAAACCCGGTGCCGGAAAACCTTACAGCCGGCTTATCATTGAAGTAATAGGTGCCGATGGCCACCACGCCGGTTTTGACCTGTTGAATCAACGCGGCAAGGTCCCTGTCTCTTTCCACAAGATCTGTCTGCCCGGCCGCCCTGCTCAAGGGAAAGCAGACACCAATGGAAAAAGAGACAAAAAAACACCAGCAGCAGTAAAGATACATTTTTTTCATTTGTTTCAGCATACCAGAAAATCTGGTCTTTTGTAACCTTTTTCCGGATTCACCGCCCGGTCAGGGGCCGGCCCAGACTGTACACCTCCCCGCAGGTATCAAATTCCCTGACCCGGTCAATGGCGCAGATCTCATCGAACCGGTCCTGGATCTCCTCGGCGGCAATGGTTCTCTCTGTATCACCGATACACACCCCTTTGCCCGACACCATGGCAGAGCGGGCAAACCAGCCCGCACTCATGGCAAAAACCATGCCGGATACCGGGTTCTGCTGTGAACACAGATACACCACCAAAGGCACATTGAACTGCGGCCGGATCCGGCGGACCACCTCATCAGGGAACACCCCCCTGGTCATACCGGTGTCGGCATTGGGTGCCACCGTGTTCACCTGGATGCCGTACCGTGACACCTCCAGCTTCAAGGTGTTCATCAGCCCGATGATCCCCATCTTGGCAGCCCCGTAATTGGACTGGCCGAAATTGCCGTACATGCCTGATGTCGAGGCAGTGAACACCACCCGGCCATACTGCTGCTGCTTCATCTGCCGCACTGCCGGCTGGGTCACACAGAACGCGCCTTTCAGATGGACATTGATCACCGCATCCCACTCTTCTTCCGTCATTTTCATGAAGGTCCGGTCCCGCAGGATCCCGGCATTGTTCACCAAAATGTCCACCCGGCCGAACCGGTCCACTGCTTTTCTGACTATTTCCTGCCCACCCGCCAGAGTGGCCACGGATACATGACTGGCCGCGGCCTGCCCCCCGGCAGCCAGGATCTCATCCACCACCGCATCGGCACAGAACTGCCCGTCCTCTCTCTGGCCGATATCATTGACCACCACTGCAGCCCCCCGCCGGGCCAGTTCCAGGGCATAGGCCCGGCCAATGCCGGCACCGGCACCGGTCACCACTGCTGCCCGGCCTTTAAAATCGATCATCCTGTCTCCCCTGACTGTAAATATTTCATGGTAATTCTGTCATGTTGTATTATACTTTTTTCAAAGAGGCAATGGCGGTAACCACCCCGCAGCTCCAAAAACCTTAACCCAGCAGGAGGCCCACATGGCTCAAATCCATATAAACCCGCAAAACCAGACCCCTGAAACCATCCGCCTGACCGTCACGGACGATGGCTTTGACTTTTCTACCGCCAAACAGATGGCCAAAGATATGGCCTTTGAAAAATGCGATGCCCCCATGATCCTTTCATGGAAAAACAGCAGAACCGGCGAATCCTATCCCGACTATGAATGCGGCGTATCTGACCGCCCCTTCTGGATACGGTATGCCGAAGGCCGTGGCGCCAACCTAACCATTAATTTCAATGACGGAGACTTTGTGTTCATGATTTTGAAGATGTAGGTGTTGATCAGATAACTGAAAAAATAAATTCAGTTTGTGATGATGTGGATACCAATCTTAATCCACGAATACGTGCGTCAAGCAGACATATGCTGATGGGTTCTGACTGTTGAATCCAAAACGGGGAGAAATATGGTGGGCTGATCTTCATTGAATTTTAATTGCGGTAGTCGATATAATCGAATGTGGTTGTGATGATGGTGCTATAACCGAAACCCGGAATTTAGATACGCAGCGGGATACCGTCCAGGTAATACAGGCTTTTGGCCCACTGCCCCATGGTGGTATCGTTGACCGATGCCATCAACAGCCGTTCCATACCAAATCCCATGCCCACCCAGGTGTCGGTGATGGCCCAGGCAGCATCCAGGGGATGGGGTCCCATGGCGCCTGATCCCAGTTCCAGGCCAAAAGGACCAGCCACCAGATCCAGGGTGGTGCCGTACACCGCTGAGGTTTCTTCCTCAAACCGGATATCCGCTATTCCGGCGGTGTGGGCCACCATGCATGCCAGCTCTTTGAGCCGCTCAAGGCGCTCGGATTCAGGGGTTCCCATTTCCACCAGATTGAGCATGGTAAATTCGTTGCTGTGGCAGGCCCCGTCCGATTCCTTCCGAAAGCAGTATCCGATTTCATAAAACCGCACCGGCCGGAAATCCAGGCGGGAAAAATCCTTCATCAGGCTGTACAAGCCCGGTGCCAGCATGGGCCGCAGACACTGGGTGTGATTGATCCAGAAAATCTGTTCATTCAGGGGATGGGTGTCATCGATACCCATTTTTGCCAGGGCTGTTTTGGTAGTGATGGTAGGGGTGGACACCTTTGCAAAGGCATTGTCCCGCAACAGACCGTCAAGGTCCTGCGCCAGCTGAAAGGCCCGGGTTGGCCGGCGGCATGTCAGCCGTTCCGACAGTTCTTTGCGCAGGGCCTTTATCTGATTTTTTTCAATGGCCTGGAAGGCCCGGTTTCTTTGGGCAGGGGTGTGAAACCCTTGCGCCAAAACGGCGGCATCAAATCCCAAGGTTTTCAATCGGGCGGCCTGGATGTCTGTCCAGTATATCTTTGTCATCTTTTTTTCCGGATCGGTTTACAAAAAAGGGATGCAGCCATGACCGCCACCCCGATCTCCAGAGTGTCGTGAACCAAATGCGGTCCCAGCATTGCTGCAGCTTCAGCAGATACCCCCAGGGGCACCCCCGGGGCTGCCACCCGCATGTCCGGCGACACCAGAGTGCCGGCGATGGTGTCTGGAACTGGGGTGGCTTCCAGTATGAAGTGGTGATAAGACAGAGCGGTCTCCAGATCTTCTTCAATGGTAATATCGGTGGTCCGGTACCGGCCTGACACGGTTTCTTTCACCCACTCCGCAGCGCGCCTGTCCTTGTCCAGCAGGGCCACCCGGGCACCCAGAGAGGCCAACAGGTCGGCCCCGGCCGCCCCCACAGGACCGCATCCCAGCACCAGGACATCCCGGCCCCGGATACCGCCGGCCATCAGATCCAGGGCTGCGGCAAACCCCCTGCCGGTAGCATCTGCATTGTCCGTCACCTGCCGGGCATACAGGTCAATGGCCACAAACCGATTGTCATCCGCCATCATGAGGGCATCATATCCGGCTGCAAAGGCGTGCGCCACACCGGACACATCGGTCTGGTCCGCCACTGCTGCCCGGCATCCCAAAAATGTCAGAATGGCAGCCACGGTATCGCTGAACCGGCTGATAATCCCCAGGCCGGCGGTCACAGGCACCACACAGATCGATTTGTCCAACTGACGGTTCTTGAATGTCTCCTCATCCATGCCGCAGGCACGACAGGCAATACCCAAAAGCGACCGGCCGGTTTTAAGTTCCAGGTCCCGGCTGTAGTCTGCCAGGTTTGGGGTGATGTGACAGATATCATCTGGCTGCAGCCGGGTCATGATCCTGGTTCTCCTGTTCTGAATTTTGCGCGGCTGACAGGTCCTGATCCTGCATTGTTTTTCCTTGATTCATAGCAATTTTCACAGATCTGTGCAGATTGTTACGGATCTGTTTGTAACAGGCGTTGCGTGTGGCAGCCAGATCTTTCTGGTTATCTGCACAAAAAATCAGGGTGGCCACCCATTGGGACCGGCCCGGCACATAATTGGTCAGGGCGTAATCGTCCCTGCCAAAGGCCAAAGGAATCTGTTTCAATCGGGCCCATTTTTCCACCAGCAGCAGCACCTCACGATCCTCAATGGCAGGGATAATCAGATCCACATTGGAACACTCATCCGGCACAAAGCACTCCCGAAAGAATTCATGACGGACAATCAGGTGGACCCCGGAAGCCGCCAGAAGGGCGGTAAGTCTATGGTTATGAGCAGACATCAGGCACACGGTTTCCGGGTCGGATCTTCCAGCATGGAGCCGTGATGCCGTTTGAACCGGGTGGCGGCATATTTTTCCAGTTTCCATGCCGGAACGTTGCATACCGGGCAGACCGTGACCGCCCATTTGTTTCTGAGCCACCTGCCGGCCCGGCTGTTCAATGAGTTGCGGATCACGAACACCTTGCTGCAGTGGGTGGTGAGGGTTGCCGTATCACCGGTCACTTCGATGGTGCGGATGCCGTGGAGCTGTCCTGTGCGGGACGGCCACAGCTTGATCTTGGCGATCAGGTTGAACAGCCGGACCCGCTTCCGGTAAAACCGTTTTTTAGCGGGACCTGCCTGTTTGTTTTCCGTTGTTTGTGCCATATCATGTGATAAAACTGGCGGAGAGTCCGGGAGTCGCACCCGGCTGCATGGATTTAGAGTCCATGTGATCCCGTCCGATCCACCCTCCGGTTGTCACATCATCCCTTTACTCTTTTCATTTCAGGATCATATAACGGTGTCAAGGAAACAGCTGCCGGACAGATTTTTCCGGCAATATCAATCTCCCAGCTGCCATTTTTCACATACGCCTCATCCACGGGCTCATCCGCCTCGATCATGAACAGCCCTACGGCTCCGCCCAGTGTATACCCGTAGGAACCGGAACGTACATACCCGGCCGGTTTTTTGTTCCGGAAAATGACTTCACCATGGAACAGCAGGGGCTCCGGATCCTTGACCAGAATCTGGGCCAGACGCCGCTGCAAGGGGCCGGCCGCTTTTTTGGCAATACACGCCTCTTTTCCGATGAAATCACCCGGTTTGTCCAGCCGGACCGTGAAGCCAAGGCCTGCTTCGTATGGATCATCGGTGTTGTCCATATCATGGCCGTAATCCCGGTATCCTTTTTCCAGGCGCAGGCTGCCCAGGGCCTTCAACCCGGCATGGGACAAGTTAAATGCCTTTCCTGCTTCCACCAGGGTGTCATACACATGCACAGCCTGTTCCGTGGGGATATACAGCTCATATCCCAGTTCCCCCACATAGGTGATGCGCACGCACAGGACACGGCCGTACCCGATGGCGATCTTTTGTGCATGCCGGAAGGGAAAGGCTGTATTGGACAGGTCGGTATCGGTCACCGACTGCAGCAGTTCCCGTGACTTTGGTCCCTGAACATTCACCTGGGCATAGGCCGAAGTCATGTCCGTCACAAATGCATGGGCCGTTTCCGGGATATGTCTCTGGATCCAGGCCAGTGCATGACGGTGGATGGTATCGGTCACCACCACGAAAAACCGGTCTGACGAAAGCTTGGTAACGGTCAGATCCGCCACCAGCTGCCCGTCTTTGTTCAAACAGGTGGTGTATGTGATCCGGCCCGCCGGGCCGTCCACTGCATTGGCGCAGATATAATCAAGCACCTTGCCGCTGTCTTTTCCCTGGACCAGGAATTTGGGCATGAAAGACATGTCCATGAGCACCACGTTTTCCCGGGCAGCCCTGTGCTCCGCCTCCCAGAACCCGAACCAGGGTTCCCGGCCCCAGGCATGTTTTTCTATGACCGCCTGCTCCGGTGTCGGGGCAAACCAGTCCGCCCCTTCCCAGCCGCTGACATCCCTGAAATACGCGCCGTTTTCTTTCAACCGGTCATAAACAGCCGATGTCTTGGCCCCCCGGGCGGTTTTCATGGACTGAAAGGGATAATGACACTGGTATACCATGCCAAGGGATTCCACGGTACGGTGCCGCCGGTATTCCGGGTTGTTCTGAAAGGTGTGCAGCCGGGACATGTTGAACCCGGTGATGTCCGCCTGGGGATTTCCGGTCATGATCCACCGGGCCATCATCTGCCCCAGACCCGGCCCCATGATGATCCCCACTGAATTGAGTCCTGCGGTCACAAAATAGTTTTTCAGTTCCGGGGCTTCGCCGATGATGGCCTGGAGATCCGGGGTAAAGCTTTCCGGGCCGCAGAAAAACTTTTTCACGCCCAGCTCCATGGTCACCGGCACCCGGGACATGGCTTTTTCCAGAAACGGTCCCATCCGGTCCCAGTCCGGCTCGATCTCCCCGAAGGTGAAGTTTTCCGGCACCCGGCCGATCTTCCAGGGGGCGCACACCGGTTCAAACAGCCCGATCATCAGCCCCCCCACCTCTTCTCTGTAATACCCGTAATGGGAAGGGTCTTCCAGCACGGGCATGTTTTTGGGAATATTGTCCAGTTCTTCGGTGATCAGGTAATAATGCTCCGCCGCCTGGTTGGGGATGTTGATCCCGTCCACCGCCCCCAGCTGCCGTGCCCACATGCCGGCGCAGTTGACCACCACTTCGGCCTGGATGTTGCCAAAAGCCGTCTTCGCGCCGGCCACTGCCCCGTTTTTTTTGATCAGGCCGGTCACTGCGGTTTTTTCGAGTATTTTTACACCGAAATTCCTGGCCCCCCTGGCCAGGGCCATGGTGGCATCCACGGGGTTGACCCGGCCGTCTTCCTTCACATAAAACCCGGCCAGAAGATCATCCACCCGGGCCAGGGGAAACAGGTCCTTTATCTCTTGGGGGGATATTTCATGGACATCCACCCCGCAGTAGCGGTTGAAAGCCGCCACCCGGCGGTATTCCTCCAGCCGGTCCCGGTTGGCGGCCGCCTCGATGAACCCCACCGGCATGAACCCGGTGGACAATCCGGTTTCTTTCTCCAGCCGGGCATACAGGTTTCGGCCGTAAATCCGCATCTGTGTGGCGGTTTCAGACAAAGACCCGAAGGTCACCATCAATCCGGCCGCATGCCACGTGGTGCCGCTGGTGAGTTCATCTTTCTCCAGGAGCACCACCTCTTTGCATCCCATCTGTCCCAGGTGATAGGCAATGGAGCACCCGATAATCCCCCCGCCGATAATGACCACCCGGGCATGTTCAGGCAGATGTATCTGTTGTTCTTTCATATGTACCTGTTTCCTTGTTTCAGCGCTGTGTCTGTTACGTTTGCAGGGAAATCCCCATCTGTTTTTCCGTCTCCGTCACAATAGACCTGATCTTTTCCAGCACTTCTTTCGGAAGCGGTTCCGGTTCATGGTTCTCCAGGATATACCGCACCTTTTTCAAAGCACGTTCATAGGCGGTGGTGGCCCCTGCCTTTTCCCAGGTGCCCCGCACCCTGCGGTCGATCAGTTCCGGTTTGGACTGTTGTCTCATATACTTGAATGTGTGGGGGTGCATGAGAAAGTCACCGCCCGATCCAATCTCCTTGATGGGATCGATGGCCAGTGTATCATCATTCACGGGAATTCCCTGAATGGTATGTTTGATCATACGCACAAACTCACAGTCAAGCACCAGCTGACCAAAATCAAAGGTGATGCCGCTTTCAAGCATCCCCGGACCGTAAATCATATTGGCACCTGCCAATGCGGGTATCAGTCCGGTAAGTGTCTTTTCATGGCCAGTCTGGACATCGGATATTTTGCTGTCGCCCTACCCGCCCGCCACATAGCTGGGCAGGGCATAGTACCTGGCAAGGCGGGCCACGGCCCCGGATATCACGGCACATTCCGGGGTGCCCACACTGGCGGATGCCAGTTTCAGGTCCATGGCCGTGGTGGAGCTGCCGTAAATCACGGGCGTGCCTTTCCGGGTCAGCTGGGCCAGGGTGATCCCGGACAGCACCTCGGCATTGTGGTTCACCAGGGTCCCGGCCAGGGTCACCGGGGCCGTGCCGCCGGCCATGGCCATGGACAGGATGTTGCACACCACATTGTTTTTTGCCGATGTCATGATGATGTCACAGCAGTCAGCGATCAGTTTCAAAGGGCTTACCGGACAGGTGGTAAAGGACACGATGGGCCGTCTGGCAAATGCCGCGGCCCCACCGGCAATGGCCTGGGCCATTGCAATGATCTTTTCCAGAAACCCGCCGTTGCCCGGTCCGAATGCGCAGTGCTTGGATGTATGGGTCAAATAGGCTTCCGCATTGTGCAAAGGCACGGTGCGCTGGTCCACGTCATGGGCCCCCAGGGCTTTTTCACAGAAATCGATCTCATCCAGATAATCAATGACCCTGGCGGAATCGATCAGGTCCTGTTTTACGGGGGCCCTGTTTTCTCCGGTATAGGGATCATTTACCATCACCCCCTCGCTGAAATTGGTAAAATGCACCCGGGTGCTTTCCAGAACAATGTCATGGTCTGGATTGCGGCCGTACAGCACCACCTTGGCAGGGGCCGACCGTATGGCATCCTCCACCACATGAGGGGGGATACGTACATTTTTTGTATCCCGGTCAACCACGGCCCCCCCGTTTTCAAAACAATCCAGGGCAGCAGCATCTTCCACAAATACCCCTGTTTCATTGAGCACCTCAAGGGTGCCGTAGTGAATCTCATCCAGTTCGTCATCGGTCAGGATATTGAGACTCAGTCCGGCGCTGCGCAGCCCTCCTGCGTGAAAATTGCGTTTCATCTTATTTCCACCTCGCCACCATGTTTCATCAATTATCCCCCCATACATACAGTCATGAAAAGGGGTGTCAGCCTGCGTTTTACAAAAAACCGCCCAAAGCGCCTGCCGGGGCGATATTTCCACTTGACATCCCTACAAAACCTTTATAGGTTTGTCAATCAAAAATTGTTCAACAATTTATGGATGGCACCAGAGACAAGGCCAAACAGACAAGACCAGTAATGTTCGCGTAAGTTACCGGCAGCATGCCGCTTCCGGAAATAATAACCAACAGGAGATGAACAGGAGGTTTACCATGAAAAAATTGTCTTGGACCTTTGCAGTGATTGTATCCACCTGCCTTTTTTTTATTGCAGGGTCTTTTGCCGGGCAGTCTGTGCTGGAGGAAATTATGGCAGCAGGGACCATTGTGGTATCCACTGATGCCAATTATGCCCCCCAGAGTTTTTTGAATGAAAAAGGCGAGTTGGAAGGGTTTGACATCAGTGTGGCCAAAGAAGTGGCCAAAAGACTGGGTGTGGATGTCAAATTTGTCACACCGGACTGGGACCTGATCACCGCCGGCAAATGGGGAAAAAGATGGGATATCTCCATCGGGTCCATGACCCCCACCAAGGAAAGAAAAAAAGCGCTGCTGTTCACCCTGCCCTATTACAGCTCTCCTGCCCAGTTTGCCGTGCATAAGAACAATACTTCCATCAAAACCCTGGCAGACCTGGCCGGCAAAAAAATCGGTGTTGCCAGTGAAACCACCAATGAAAGATATCTGCAGAAAGATCTGTCCATCGAAGATGTGGAGATTGTGTTTCAGGACTGGGAAGCCGACCTGGTGACCTATCCCACCGATGCCAACCACATCGAAGACCTGACCCTTGGCGACGGCGCGCGACTGGATGCGGTGTTTACCTCCCGGCAGACCCTTGCCGAAGCCATAAGTTCCGGATGCAAAAACGGCTGCCCCATCAAAATGCTGGGAGATCCCCCCTATTACGAGCCGTTGAGTTTTGCGCTGGACAAAAGCCGGGCCAACAGCCAGACCCTGGTGGACAAGCTCAATGAAATCATTCTGTCCATGAATGCCGACGGCACCCTGGTGGCCCTGTCTGAAAAATTCTACCACACCAACCTGATTCCAAAACTCTGATGACCAGACGTACAAGCAGTTTCTTTGCAGATTATACCCTGGTATCCGGCTGAAACTGCTTGTCTTTTTTTTGTTTCTTTTTATCACAGACAAGGAAACCAAAAAATGAAGGCCGATACAAATATATCTGAAGGCAGCGGTATTCCTGCAGAGGCCAGAAAAACCCTTACACAGATTGAAACAGACAGGGCCGCCTACAAACGAAAGCTGATCATATCCTTTATCATTCTGGCCATCGCCATGGTAACGGTGCTCATTGTTCTGAAGCTGGATTTCAAATTCATGAAGAACCAGCTGCCCTTTATCTTTGCCGGCATGGGGTACACCCTTTTTGTTTCATTCATGGCCATCTCCCTGGCCTGTTTTCTGGCTGTTGTCGGGGCCCTGGGGCGGCTGTCCAAAAACCCGGTGTTCAACAGCATTGCCTCCTCCTATGTGTCCCTTATCCGGGGAACGCCGCTTCTGGTCCAGGTGTACATGTGGTACCTGGCCCTGCCCCAGATCGGAAAGGCCCTGGAAGGATACGGGTTCACCGGTATCCAGGCATATTTTACCCTGCCGGCGCTCACTGCCGGCATTCTGGCCTTAGGGGTGTGTTACGGGGCCTACATGACTGAAACGGTGCGGGCCGGCATTCAGTCCATTGATCCGGGCCAGACCGAAGCTGCCAACGCCCTGGGCATGACACGGTCCCAGACCATGAAACGCATCATTTTTCCCCAGGCCCTGCGGGTCATCATTCCGCCGGTTTCCAATGAATTTATCGCCATGGTCAAAGACTCGTCCCTGGTGTCTCTCATGGGGGTGTGGGAGTTGAGCTACCGGGCCATTAAAATGGGGAGGCGGCATTTTCAATCCCTGGAGATGCTCATCACCGTGGCCCTGATTTACTGGATGATGTGCATTCTGCTCCAGTATTTCCAGGAAAAACTTGAAACCCATATGGCCCGGGGCGACAGGAGTATCAGATGATGGAAAACGATTCTCCCATGGTAAAAATATCCAATATCCACAAGGTGTTTCACCCGGACATGCATGTGCTGTGCGGCATTGACCTGGAGGTGAAAAAAGGGGAAACCGTTGCCATCTTAGGGGCGTCCGGTTCCGGAAAAAGCACATTGCTGCGGTGCATCAATTTTCTGGAAGAACCTACTGCCGGCACGGTGGAGGTGGATGGTATCGTTATTGAGGCCGGGGAAAACGACAAACTGAGAAACGGCCGCATCAGGGATATCCGCAAACGCACCGGCATGTGCTTTCAGGCATTCAACCTGTTTCCACATATGACGGTGCTGGAAAACATCATTGAAGGCCCGGTCACTGTTTTGCACCAGAAAAAAGAGGCCGCTGTTTCCTATGCCGAACAGCTGCTGCAGTGGATCGGGCTTTCGGAAAAACGCGATGAGCACCCTTCCCGTCTGTCCGGGGGCCAGCAGCAGCGGGTGGCCATTGCCAGGAGCCTGGCCATGAAACCCAAGGTGATGCTGTTTGACGAACCCACATCCGCACTTGATCCGGAACTGGTGGGAGAGGTGGTGGAGGTCATGGAAAGACTGGCAAAGGAAGGGATGACCATTATTGCCGTTACCCATGAGCTGCATTTTGCCCGGGATGTGGCAGACCGGATTCTGATCATGGACAACGGCAACTGGGTGGAGCAGGGACCGCCGGAAAAGATCTTCAACAACCCGGAACAGGAGCGCACCCGGCAGTTTCTGGCCCATATTCTGTAAAGGGAGGAATGAATGGCCGTCAGTCTGGAAGACCAGGCCTATGATAAAATCAAGATTGCCATCAGCAAAGGGTATATCCAGAAAGGCAGCAAACTCAAGGAGGTCTCTCTGGCAAACAGTCTGGGCATGAGCCGGGCCACGGTTAAGGGTGCCGTCAAACGGCTGGTGTTTGAAGGGCTGGCTGATTTTTCCCCCAACAAGGGGGCATCGGTTGTGAACCCGTCCCTTGAAGAGATCAAAGCCTGTTTTCAGGTGCGGGCCCAGCTGGAAAAGATGGCGGTCTCCCTGGCGGTACACCACCTGGAAACCAGGGATTTCCATACCCTTCACGGACTGATCCAAAAAGAAAAAGCCATGTTCAATGCCCGGGAGCTTGACAGGTATTATGAGATCAATGATGCCATCCATCTGCTGATCGCAAAAAAGGCAGCCAACCCGGTTCTGACCCACTACATCAGGGAACTGATCCAGAAAACCACCATCTACCTGGTTTTGTTCGACCCGTTTTATCAGTTGCTGGAGGCCAGCAACACCTCTCCGGATGAGCATGAAACCATTGTGCGATGTCTGGAACAAAAAGACAGTGCCGGAGCGGAACAGGCCATGGAACATCATCTGACAAATACGGTGAGCGGCATAGATGTAAACAGAACAACACCGGATGATTATTTAACTGTCTGATCTGATACTGATACCCCTTGTATACCCTGCTGCAAAGGAAAAGACCATATGCTTGATCTTAAACCCAGAATCCGGGTCATGACCAGAGAACAGATTGAAAAAATCCACCATGATGCCCTCTTTATTCTTCGCCATACGGGTGTGAAGGTGGATGACCCCAGGGCACGGCAGGTGTTTGAAAACGCCCTGGGAAAGTCCGCACATGCCCCTATGTTCCATATCCAGGAAGACATTGTCCGGTGGGCAATTGATTCATCCCCCTCATGCATACCTGTATATGACCGCATGGATCAGCCCTGCTTTGTCCTGAACGGCGATGGGAACCAGGATGCGGTGTTCGGCATCGGTGTTACCAATCTGCAGTATCACGACCCGTTTACAGACAAAATCCAGCCTTTTCTGCGGCGCCACATGGGCCTTGCCGCGGGCTTAGGCCATACCTTGAACCATTTTGATTTTATTTCAACCCCGGGGGTGATCCAGGACCTGCCACCGGAAACAGCCGACACCTTTGGTGTCCTGGAAATGCTGGCCCATACCACAAAACCCCTCGTGATGCTCATCTCCAACCCGGATTGCTTTGCAACCGCCCTGGACCTGTGTGAACATCTTACCAGGGACCTGTCTGATCATCCCTTTGTGATCCCTTATGTGAATCCCATCACCCCGCTGGTGCTGAACGCGGACACCACCCGGAAAATAGATCTGTCCATTCAAAAAGGGCTGCCGTTTATCTTTTCCAATTACGGCATGTCCGGTGCCACCTGTCCCATCACCCCAGGGGGCACCCTGGCCCTGCTCACCGCGGAACTGCTGGCAGGGCTGGTGTACAGCCAGCTGGTAAAACCGGGGGCTCCCATCATCCTGGGCAGCCTGCCTGCCGCCTTTGACATGAAACATGCCGGCAGTTTTTATTCGCCCGGCACCCTGTTGCTGAATCTGGCCTGTGCTGAAATGATGACCTTCTACAATATTCCCCACTGCGGCACATCCGGCAGCGGCAACGGCTGGGGCGCAGATCTGCTTGCCGCTACCACCCTGTGCATCAACCACCTTACAAGCTGCTCAGGGGCGACGGGCATGGTCCCGTTTGTGGGGGGCAGTTTTGATTCCCTGGTTTTTTCTCCGGAACTGGTTGTTTATTCCGATGATCTCATATGCCAGTCAAGGCAGTTTGCTGCCGGATTTTCCATAGCAGATGACCATATCGGGTTTTCCGACATTGAAACACTGGGACCGGGGGGAAATTTTCTGTTGTCATCCCTGACCGGCCGGCATTTCAGGGAATCACAGTTTTCAAGCACGATCTGGCCGTTTCTGTCCCTTGACAAATGGCGGAACAAGGGTGCCCCCTCCGCCGCCGGCATTCTGCACGACAAAACATGTGACCTGCTGGAACACCTTGCCATTCCAGAGGACCATGACACTATCATGGCTAAAGGAGAAGCGTTTCTGGCATCTGTTTGAATCCTTTCTGGGAAAAACATCCGGCTGTGGTTTTTGATTTTGATATTTGCCGCAATTAATGGTATGTGGCTGTACTGGCGAATCAAATTAACCCGATATTGAGGAAGGAACCAATACCAGATGCTTGCAATTATCGGCGGTACCGGATTTTATCAAATCCAAGGACTTGAAATCAAAGCGGAACAGACGGTTGACACCCCGTTCGGGAACCCGTCCGCCCCCATTGTCCGGGCGGTATTCAACGGCAGGGACCTGCAGTTCATCCCCCGCCACGGCTGCAATCACGAATTTCTGCCCCATGAGATCAACTACCGGGCCAATATCTTTGCCTTGAAAAAACTGGGCGCCACCAGAATCATCAGTGTTTCCGCCACCGGCAGCCTGCAGGACAACATCCATCCCGGAGATCTTGTCATACCGGGTCAGTATTTTGACTGGACCCGGGGCCGGCGCCGGTCCAGCTTTTTCGGAGACGGTCTTGCCGCCCACATATCAACGGCTGAACCTGTCTGCGGCAGCCTGACCCAATGGATCGCAGACCATGCCGCAAACATGGAGCTGCCCCTGCACACCGGCAAAACCTATGCCTGCGTGGAAGGTCCCCGGCTGGGCACCAAAGCGGAAAGCCATTTTCTGCGCCGGGCCGGATGCGACCTTGTGGGCATGACCAATGTCCCGGAAGCCTTTCTGGCCAG
Organism: Desulfotignum sp.; assembly: GCA_011390635.1. Taxonomy (GTDB): domain Bacteria; phylum Desulfobacterota; class Desulfobacteria; order Desulfobacterales; family Desulfobacteraceae; genus Desulfotignum. The sequence continues at coordinate 50,918 of JAABSA010000006.1, forward strand.
GGAGGCCCAGATGTGTTATGCGGCCATCTGCATCATCACCGATTATGATTGCTGGATGGATGACCCGTCTCACCATGCCAGCCTGGCATCGGTGCTGGAACGGTACAGTGAAAGCATCCAGAAAGTCCAGGATATGCTGCGCGGGCTCATGGGTTCCCCGCTTCCCCGGACAGATTCCGGCTGCCGGACATCTCTAACAGATGCGGTGATCACGAACACTGACCAAATTTCAAAAACCCAAAAAGCCATCCTTGAGATTCTGCAGGAATAACCTGCTGAGTCCATAACCATCAGAAACGTAGACAGATTCGAGATTTTGTCGTCGCCGTGGAAAAGGAATATCAAAAAGGCAATGCAGTGTATGTCATACAAAGGCAGATTCCCATTATCCCATTTTCCGGGAAGCCGGAAACACAAAAGGCGGTCTTCCTTTTTTTTTGCGGATCCAGTTCAAGGATGCCTGGATATGTCTGATATGGATCAACCACAGGATCAATTTTTTTTTACCGGGAAAATCCATGACCACAATCCCCAGGAACAGGGTCAACAAACCCTGTCCGGGCACGAACAGCATCACAAAACCCAGAAAAACCAGCACCAGTCCTGCCAGATTTTTTACCAGCCGGAACCGCCGGCGCAGCAGTTTCGGGGCGGGGCCCGGCGTACCATAAACCATAAAATAGTTGTGCGGCAGCCAGCAAATCACTCTGGACACTGTCAGCAGCCCAAAAACAAACCCGGCAGCCGAAACAAGTGTCACCAGAGCCAGGATTTCCTGGTATTGTCTGACCATATCTAAAACCATGTTCATCCGCAGATATATTCCTCTGGCCCTTCATTCACCTGTTTTTGGCACACGGTTTTCACTGATCTTTTGCCAGTGCTGAAATTTTTCCGGCCCCGGGCATTTGTTTGATAAATATCCATCCACACACTTGAGCAAATGGAGATACCGGTATTTCTGATTTTTGCTGGCTGGATCAGTCAATTGAGAAAACCGGTATTTCCCCCATAGCCCTGTAATCGGTTAGATCACACCGGATCGGTGTTATAGACATGTAATGCTGCGCAATGGCATTGACATCTGTGTCTGGTGCTCCGGGTCTGTGGTCCTGGTGTCCATACCAATAATAATGTCGGTGTTTGGGATCCTTTCGTTTTTCAAACCTGCTGGAAAGGTTGTCGGATGCCTGGCAGGTGATTTTCACCCCCCGGATCTTTGAAAAAGCGATACCTGGTGCATTGATATTCAAAAAAGTCCCGGCTGGAAGGCCTTTTTTCCGGATATCCTGGGCTATGTGCGATACAAACCGGGACATGTTTTCATATTCCATGTCATGATCCATCTTGATGGAAACCGCCAGGCTCAAAATACCGTTCAATGTCCCCTCTCTGGCAGCGGCAACCGTTCCGGAATAATTGATGTCAATGCCGATATTGGTTCCCGGATTTATCCCGGAAATCAGCATGTCCGGAGGTGAATCAAAACATTCCGACAACCCCAGTTTGACGCAGTCAGCCGGAGTACCGTCCACGGCATACGCTCTGCCACTGCCGTCGACCGGCACTTTGTGCATGCGCATGGGGTGATGCAGCGTGATACCATGGCTTACCGCGCTTTTTTCCCGGTCCGGGGCCACCATCACCACCTCATGATCCCGGCACAGCACCTCATACAATGCCTGAATACCCGGGGCCTGGTACCCGTCATCATTGGTGAGAAAAATTTTCATATCCCGGGATTGCGGACCTTCCGGTAATAGGAGTCCGCCTGGTATACCGCTGCCAGGGGGTTGTGTCCGGTAACCCGGTCCTTTACCGCCAGAACCGTGGTGGGGATCTGAGAAAATTGAAAAAACAGCGAATCATGTCCCACGCACAGGCCCAGCAGTATATTGAAATCCACCTGTTCTTTGTTCAGCAGCTTTGCCTGGAATATGGGATTACACATGGATTCATCAGTTCCCTTATAAATTTTGTCCGCATCCGTGATACCAATGAGATCCTTGGAGGTCCTGCCGGCTTTACAGCACACGGAAACCACCTCAAATCCATGGGCTTCAAGGATCTCTCCAACGGTTTTTGCCTCGGCACAAAGCCCCAGACAGAATGCAAGACCGATGCGCTGATACCCCATTTTCCGGGCAAACTCACAGGTTTCCACGATCCGGGTCTTGGTGGGCTGCATCACATAGGGCTGCTGGTCCCGATTGGCATAACAGGCAGCCTCCTGGGCTGATGCGGTATGGGCAAATTTTTTCACATCAACTGTCCCATACGCCTGGTTGGCCTCTTCCAGAACCGTTTTACAAGCCACTGTGGGACATCCCTTACGGCCTTTACCCTTTTCTGTAAAACAAATTTTTTCCCCCACCGGGCTGTCACATGCAGCACAGGAAGGAGGCGTGCTGTTTTTCTGATCCGCCATATTGTTCTCCTGATTTTTTCATATAAAAACAACCCAAGAATTCTACCACACAGTCTGTGATAAAAAAAAACGAAATTCTCGATATGAACTATGAAATTGGCACGCCCGGAGGGATTCGAACCCCCGACACTTGGATTCGAAGTCCAATGCTCTATCCAGCTGAGCTACGGGCGCGCAGGGTGATGAATTTGGTGAAATTACCACAGTTGAAGGCTTCACACAATATGTGGAGATCCTTTTTAGCCTTTATTCTGGTTTGCTTAAAAAGCTGTCCAACGCTTCAATCAAAACACTGGGCATTGATGTGCCTTTTTCTTTGGCATACCGTTCAATTCTTTCAACGATCCTACAAGGCAGTTCCACCGTAAAATTTTGCATCGGATCAGCACATTCATTTGCCATGGTGTCTTTTGTCATCAGCGTTCCTTTCTATAACTTTCGGACGTTGCGTTTATCCATAATTTTTATAACATGACCTCACAGAATATGCAACCAGAGACAATCAATGCAGGATTGACAAGCCGTCTGTTTGCCGATAGGATCTTCCAAAGAAAAAGCAAAGGAAAACCGTCATGAAAAAAACACAGCGCCGGTCATTTTCAGGGTGGATTTTGCAGGCCTTTGTAAAGCTTGTTCTGCTTCTGATCTGTCTGTCCCTTTTTCAGGTGGTGGCATTGAAATACTTCAACCCACCGTTTACCATCAACATGGTATGGGAACGGCTGCGCCATGAATTTTTTGATGCCCCGTATGTGATACCCGCCTATGCATGGCAGAACCTTTCCGCCATCTCCCCCCATTTAAAGCAGGCGGTCATAGCCTCTGAGGACCAGCGGTTTTTGACCCACCAGGGATTTGATTTTGAAGAAATAAAAATCGTACTAAAAAATGTGAGAGAAAAAAAAGGATTCAGGGGGGCCAGCACCATCACCATGCAGGCTGCCAGATCCGTATTTTTACCGGCCACCAGGAATCCTTTGCGAAAACTGGCAGAAGCCTGGTATACCGTGCTCATTGAGCTGGTGTGGGATAAGCCGCGCATCCTGGAAATCTACTTGAATACTGTGGACTGGGGCACCGGTATCGTGGGGGCCCAGGCCGGGGCACGGGTTTATTTTGCAAAAAATGCTGACAGCCTCACCCCGGAGCAGGCTGCCCTGATGGCGGCAATTCTTCCAAGCCCCCATAAATGGTCGGTAAAAGATCCCGGGCCGCATGTAAAAAGCCGACAGCTGCATATTTTAAAAACCATGCCGGCCATGCCGATTCTGTAAGGGATTTTTCATCGAAGATCAGTGCCGGGATATCTTACAATAAAGAAGGGAAAATGGGGTGAGTGACGGGACTTGAACCTTTGGCAATCGCTCAAAACCCTTGCTATCAGAGGGTTTGAAAAATCGGTGATCCACATCTGATCCACGTCTGATCCACATTTTATTTGATACCATCCCTGGAGTTAAACGCAAAACCGCCCTTCAGCCTGTGATATTCTGAATTTGGGTATCGGTGCCGGTCTTTCCGTCTTGACTATGTGTAACTTGTGGGTTACACTTTCACCATGATAATCAAACAAACATCCCGGTTTAAAAAATGGATATCATCACTGAAGGACAAGCAGGCCAAAGCGCGGATATTGATCCGGTTAAAACGGATGATTGAAGGTAACCCCGGTGATGTAAAACCTGTTGACTCCGGTGTTTATGAGATGCGGATTCACAGTGGAAAAGGCTATCGGTTGTATTACATCGTACTTGAAAATATAATCATACTGCTGTTGTGCGGCGGAGATAAATCATCTCAGAAAAAGGACATCGAGCGGGCAAAAGAACTGGCTGCCGAAGCAAGGAGGGAATCATGGAAATACAAGACTTAGATATCAGCGAATATCTGGATGACCCAGAGGTAATAGCGGAATATCTCAATGCAGCCATCGAAGAAAACGATCCGGCATTTTTTCTCCGGGCTGTGGGTGACGTTGCCAAAGCCCGGGGTATGACCAAGATATCAAAAGAATCCGGTGTCAAACGAGAAGCCTTATACAGAGCACTGTCCGGAAATGTTCAACCAAAATTTGACACCATCATGAAGGTATTGCGGGCCGTCAATTTCAAGTTGAAGGTGGAGCAGTCGGGGCCTTGAACCAGATATCATCCTTATTGAATCTGTTTGTCATGGTCTCCATAGAGAAGTTGCATCTGATTCATTTTTCCGAGCAGGCACAGGTCCAAATTTGAACAGCAAAGTCACTTTTTTTAGGACATATTTTTTCTGCTTGTCAAGTAAAAAATCAAAGATAGATCTGTTTGCGTGCAGGTTATCTACTATGCTGTAGCAAAAAAACCGGTATCAAGAGAGAACTCCTTGACGTCTATGAAATCTTGGAAATGAGCAGAGCAGTGGAAAAACTAGAAAATTTACTGATCCACCTGTGATCCAAAGTTTTGCGGGCCTCAAGCAAATTCCAGATGCCACTACGAACTTGCAACTATCTGAAATTAAAGGAAATATTTATGGGGTGAGTGACGGGACTTGAACCCGCGGCCACCAGGGCCACAACCTGGTGCTCTACCAACTGAGCTACACCCACCGCAAAAAACTTTTCATAATTATCAGAACCGCTTGAATTTTTCAATAGTTTTTTCACAATTTGCACTGAACACGGTATAATATTTAACATTGACCTGACCCGGTTGTTTGACTATTATCCTGTTACAAAAAAGAATGGCCGACACAAACAAAAAAGGTATCTTTATGAATGCATTGCTCATATTTCTGGTCAGACTCATCCTGGGACTGGTATTCGGCATCCTTCTGATCCGGGTATTCAGACCGGAATGGGGAATTTTCCATGGGGCTCTCACGGGCCTGGTGCTGGTGGCTCTGGCATACGGCCTGCAGTATTTTAAAAAACCAAAACCCCGGAAAAAGGGATAGATCCATTGGAAAACATTATTCTCGGAACAGCCGGCCATATTGATCATGGCAAAACCAGCCTGGTCAAAGCCTTAACCGGCATCGAAACCGACCGGCTCAAGGAAGAAAAACAACGGGGTATCACCATTGAACTGGGATTTGCCTTTCTGGATCTGCCGGACGGCACCCATATCGGCATTGTGGATATGCCGGGCCATGAAAAATTTGTGAAAAACATGGTGGCAGGATCTTCGGGCATTGATGTGGTCACAATGGTCATTGCCGCAGACGAAGGGGTGATGCCCCAGACCCGGGAACACATGGAAATCTGCAATCTCATGGGTATTGAGCACGGTCTGATCGCCCTGACCAAGACAGATCTGGTGGACGAAGATCTGCTGGAACTGGCCCTGGAGGATATCCATGATTTTGTGCAGGACACGTTTTTAGAAGACAAACCGATTATTCCGTTATCATCTGCCACCGGTCACGGTCTGGATGCGTTTGTGTCTGCATTGGAAACCATCTGCAGCAACCTGCCGAAACGTAAATTTTCCACCATCTTCCGGCTGCCTGTGGACCGGGTGTTCACCATGAAAGGATTTGGCACGGTGATCACCGGCACCCTGGCATCGGGCAGTATTCGGGTGGGAGAAGATATCATGGTCTATCCCAAAAAGATTGTCTCCCGGGTAAGGGGAATCCAGGTTCATTCCAGCAGTGTGGCAGAGGCGGGTCCCGGAACCCGCACCGCTATAAATTTCCAGGGCCTTGATAAGGAATCAGTCAACAGGGGGGACATTCTTTCCACTCCAGGCACACTCATTGAAAGCTATATGGTGGATGCCGGTTTCCATTTTTTAAAATCCAATGCCAAACCAGCCAAAGCACGTACCCGGATCCGGTTTCATTCCGGCACCAGTGAAATTTTAGGATATATGGTGCTTCTGGACAGAGAGGAACTTCTGCCAGGAGATGATGCGCTGGTTCAATTCCGACTGGAATCTCCGGTGTGCTGCATCAAGGATGACCGGTACGTTGTCAGAAGCTATTCCCCGGTGAAAACCATTGGCGGCGGAGCCATTCTCAATCCAGTGGCACAAAAATACCGGCATATGGACCCACAGGTGATCCAGGGCCTGAACGCACTGGCATCAGAGGATGAAAACCAGGCCATTTTATTTTTTCTGTCTTTAAAAGGCTTTAAAGGACTCAGCTTCAATGACCTGCGGATCATGACCAATATTGGTGACAAAAAACTGGCCGCCACCCTTCAGAAAATGCTTGCCCAGCAGGAAATCATCCAGACGGACAAAGAAAAACAGATTTATGTCAATGGCGCTTTTTTTGATGATTTCAAAAAAAGGGCACTGGAAAAAATCGGACAATATCACAACGCAAATCCATTGAAAGAAGGCATGCCCACGCAGGAATTGAAATCCAAGTTCAGATACATCAAAGACCCCAAGTTTTTCAATATCCTGTTTTTACGGCTTGCCAGGGAAGATGCCATTATCCAGGACAAAAACCTGGTGAAATTGACCGGATTTAAAGTGGCCCTGCAGGTGGACCAGCACAAGGTAAAAGAAGACATGATCCATATTTACAGGTCCGCAGGCCTGACCCCGCCATTTTTCAGAACGGTCTGCCAGGACCTGAATCTGGACAAAAAAACCGCCAAAGATGTACTGCAGATGCTCATTGATGAAAACCTGATCATCAAAACCAAGGATGACCTGTTTTTTGACAAAAATGCCATTGCAGCACTTGAACAGGATCTGGTGGATTTTCTCAAAAAAAAAGAGAAAATCACCACTCCGGAATTCAAGGATATGACAGGTATTTCCAGAAAATTTGTTATTCCCCTTATTGAATATTTTGATTCCGTCAACCTGACCATCCGGGTGGGTGACACCCGCCAGCTGCGGAGAAAGATATAAAGCGCCGCACCTGATCTACAACCGGACAACACAAGCTTGCTGTATTCTGCTATATATTGTGCAGCATCCGGTGGGCAAAAACCGGCAGCACAAAGGAGGCTGCATGCATCCGGGGGGTATAATACTGTAACTGCCCCTGGATTTTTTCAGACACTTTTCTTGCCGGCTGTTTGAGTTCAGGACCCAGTGATCCAAGGCATATGCCGATATTGCCTCCCGGATATGTGGGAACCATGATGCAGGCATATGCCTGGTGTAAAAACAATTGTTTGGTAATCTGTGCCAGATTTGTTACACATTCTTTGTGAAGAAAAATGGATTCCCCCTGGGTGGCCACAATCCCGTCAGGCTTTAATGCAGTTTTCAGGCTTTCGTAAAACGGCTTTTTAAAAAGCACTTCTCCGGGCCCGACAGGATCGGAAGAATCGACAATAATGACATCATACTGGTTTTTCTTTTTTCGGACATAGGTATAACCGTCGCCAATGTTGACATTGACCCGGGGATCATCAAATCCGCAGGCAAGGCCCGGTAAAAATTGTTTTGACACCCTGATGACGGCCTCATCAATTTCACAAAAATCAATATGCGTTACACAGTCATGGCGGCCTACTTCCCGTAAGATCCCGCCATCTCCTCCCCCGATAACCAGAACCGTTTCGGGATGCGGGTGGGCAAACAGGGGAACATGGGCCAGCATCTCCTGGTAGGCAAATTCATCAAATTCGGTCAATTGGATAATACCGTCCAGGGCAAGCATTCTGCCATAATTTTTTGTCTGAAACACTTCGATCTGCTGAAACCGGCTCTTCTCTTTATGAAGCACTTGTTCAATCTCAAGGGCAAACCCCATCCCGGACCACATGGAGCAGGTTTCAAAAAACCAGCCATCTTTGATATGATTGGCATCTTCCATTTCTACTATCCTTTTTTTGTTCTTTTGCATGACAGTTGTGAGGGATAGGATTTGACAGGTGCCCCTCAAACCTCATCCCTCACTCCTCAAACCTCATTGCCGCAATGCGATCTGCATTTTATAATGCGCGCCCTTGAAAAAAGAGATGGCAAACTCAGCCACCTGCCGGGGATCATAATACTTGCAGCTGAATATATCCAGATATGCGGTATTGGATGCATTGGCAAAATGACCTGATATCAGAGAGGTCTCAATGAGCTGGGTCATGCTGAAACCTTCCACCCTTTCATCTTCTCCGAAATGAACGATATTGCATTCTCCAAAGCGTTTCATATCAATAAGATCACACAACTGATGGACAAAAGATGTTACACTTGCGGCATCTGTGATGATCTCCGGGTCAGTGTCATAAATATCAACGGAAGTCAGAACACCCCAGGGGTTTTTGTGCTCATATTCCTTTTTCCAGGATATGGGATGCACATTTGATTTTTTGATAACCTCACCGATTTTCTGCTGCTCAAACGGTTTGGCAATGATCCCTCTGTTTTGATCAGAAGAAATAACAACATTTGCAGAGGCAAAGGAATCTTTCATGGAATGTATGGCCTTTTCCAGGTCAATATTGTCTCCGCAGGTGAATATATCCACTGCTGCATAGTCATGCTCCGGCCATGCATGGATGGTAAAATGCGATTCCGCTATCACTACAACGCCGCTGACACCCTGGGGTTCAAATTTATGAAAAGAGGAACTGATAATGGTTGCACCGCTTTCCTTTGCAGCCTTTAACAACGCCTGTTCCACAAGAGTTTCATCCAGAAAGGCTGTGGCGCTGCATTCATAATACTCAATGGTCATCTGTCGTCCCAGAGCAAAAAACGCATCTCTCCGGGAATCTTCAATACATGTAATATTTTTATCAAGCATTACTGCTGTCTCCAATAACCAATAAAAATATCTGTCATAATCACCCCCCCAAAAAATGTGGGGCACCCAAAACAAGCCACACCTTTGACAGCCGCATCAAAACGGGCACCCAAAGGGGCAGCAAAGCATCGAAAAGATCTTTGTCGGTGTTTCAACCATACCGCAAATCTTTATGCCCTGAATCTGCCGGAAATGTCCTTTTCTGTAAATTGTTAATCATACCCGGGGCACTGCACCTGATATGGGAATCTGCCCGCAGCCTGTCATCTATTTTTATGACCTGGCGGGATACTGTCTGCGTGCATGCAACAGATCCTGGCCAGGCTGGTTTGTGCAAAGTAGGGCTGCCGGGAGTATGATCGGGTTGGGGATGGATGGCGGGGATAGGTGTGAAGAAAACAAGAGGTTTGTGTGCAAAAGACGATCCGCCTTCTACCCACCCAGCATCAACCGCAATTCCCGGGCCCGCAGCATACACAAGACATGCCGTATCATTTTTTGAATATGTAACTTGCAAAATAAACATGAAAATTTTATTTTTAAATGCATAAAACCATCGTCTTTGGGTTAATATCGACCCGAAAATCCCGGGCCATGTAAAGAACATATCCTTTTACAGGATTTTTGTATAATTTAAAAGAGGAATTTACGCATTATCATTATAAAAATGCGGTTTGTCAAAAATTTTCTGAGCAAATGCATCCACGATATTGTCCAGGCAGGTCAACCCTGACCTGGTCAGATTGAAATGTCTGGATGCTTCCGGTTGTCCTTCGGGCAGGTACACCCTCCCAAGACCCTGTTCTTCCAGCCGGGCCATAAACCTTTGGATATCAGGATCCAGTCCTTTTACCTGAATGCCATGTTTTGTTCTCAATCCCAGCATGACCTGCTCCAGCGCTTCCTGGACCGGGGTGAGGGTCTCTTTGCCTGCTTCAGGAATGCGGCCGAATGCCAGATGCGCCAGCCAGGATGTGACATCAGCAACATTCCATGACCGTACCTGCGGGGTCAGGTGAAAAAGACCCGGAGCTGGTTGCAGAGAACCTTGAACCCCTTGTCTTGCACCTGCATCAGACGGCAGAAATGAATGGGCTGACGGCCCCATCCCCAGATAGGCCCCCCGTTTCCAATAGTGTGCATTATGCATGGACTGATTTTTCAATCCCAGGGCAAAATTTGATACTTCATAATGGGTATAGCCCCTGTTTTCAAGCAGTTCCACTGTCTGAACAAAAAAATCCATGCGCAGATCCCGGTCACAGGGGCAAAGCAGTCCTTTTTCACACAGATCAAAAAAAGGGGTTTCTGGTGCAATGGTAAGCATATAACAGGACAGATGGGCCATCTGAAACCCAAGAGCGGTTTCAAGATCTTTGTGCCAGATGTCCGGGGTTTCTCCGGGCAGGCCGTATATCAAGTCCAGTCCCACATTGGAGAAGCCTGCCCGGTCAGCGCCCGCCAGGGTGTCAAGCACCTGCTTTCGGGTATGAATCCGGGACAGAAAAGACAATTTTTCCGGCACAAAGGACTGGGCTCCGATGCTCAGGCGCGTGATGCCCATTTGTTTGAGACCGGCCAGATACGCATCATCTACTGTGCCCGGATTAACCTCAAAGGTAATTTCAGGATCAGGGGCAAGATGAAATTTGTCCCTGACAGTTGCAAGGATATGCTCCACTTGTCCCAGGGACAATACCGAGGGGGTACCGCCCCCCAGATAAAGGGTAGCAACCTGTGCCCGGGACCATGGTGCGCCCGGTTGAGAGCGCAGCCTGATCTCTTTGCACACGCTCTCCGTGTATGATGGGATCAAAGACAGATCCTGTACTGAAAAGAAATCACAATACGGGCATTTTTTTTTACAAAAAGGCACGTGGATATAGAGGGACAAAGAATCAGACAAAACGTTTCATCAACTCAATCATCAATGTCGACCATCAATGGATCAACATTATCGGGTTTCACCTTGTGATAATAACAGGTACTTTCAATGTAAAAAAAGATTATAACCGCACCGGTGCTTCGAGGTCAATGGAGTTAAATCAGTCTTCTGATGAACTGTTCTTGAAACTATATCCCGGGGTGTGATAGATATGAGTGGTTTCATCCATTGTGAATGATAATATTAGGAGTATGCCATGCCTGGTTTTGAACTATTCGGTGACAGGGAGAGAAAAGAGGTGGCTGATGTATTGTCCACCGGCGTTCTGATGCGCTACGGGTTTGAAGGGGCCAGAAACGGCCATTACAAAGCCCTGGAATTTGAAAAAAAACTGGGAGATATCACCGGCTCCGACTTCAGCCATTTGTGTGCCAGCGGCACCGCAGCCCTGTGTACCGCCATGGCTGCCTGCGGCATCGGGGCCGGAGACGAGGTCATTATTCCGCCCTTCACCTTTGTGGCCACCTTTGAAGCCGTGCTCCAGGCAGGCGCCATACCCGTGTTCGGTGAAATCGATGACACCCTGTGCCTGAACCCGGACCGGCTGGATGACGTGCTCACTCCCAGGACCCGGGCCGTGGTCCCGGTGCACATGTGCGGAGCCATGGCGCGTATTACCGAAATAAAAGAGTTCTGCGATAAAAAAGGCCTGATTCTGCTGGAAGACGCCTGCCAGGCATTAGGGGGGACATTCCAGGGAAAACATCTGGGCAGTTTCGGTCTGGCCGGATGTTTCTCCTTTGATGCAGTCAAAACCGTCACCTGCGGGGAAGGCGGAGCCATCATCACCAATGACCGGCAGGTGTATGATGTATGTCACCAGTATGCCGACCACGGCCATGACCACCTGGGCGGCCCTGACCGGGGCGCGGATGGCCACCCCATTCTGGGATGCAATTTTCGGATCAGTGAACTCAACGCAGCCGTGGGCCTTGCCCAGCTTGGAAAACTGGACCGGATCCTGGAGACCCAGCGCAGAAACAAACGCATTATAAAGGAGGCCATGACAGACATGCCGGAATTTTCCTTCCGGTACCTGCCTGATCCGTTCGGGGATTCCGCCACCTTTTTAAGCTTTATGCTGCCCACGGAAGAAAGAACCAGGCAGGTGGGGGAAGCGCTTGCAGAAAACAGGGTCCCCTGCGCCTACTGGTATGCCAACAACTGGCATTATTACCGGCAGTGGGACCATCTGAAAAAAATGCGCTGCGCCGCCCCCATGGCTGTCCAGCTCTGCGATAACCTGCCGGATTTTCAACATCTGGTGTTACCCGAATCCGATGCCATAATGAAACGGACCCTGTCCATGCAGATCATGCTGTCCTGGTCTGATCAGGATCTGGAACAGCGCATTGCCGCCATCAAAAAATCAGTGACACAATAACATATAAGGATAACCATGTTCAGAAACTTCAAAATGGTGCCCCGGGTGATCTTCGGCAGGGGCTGTTTTGCCCAGACCGATGAAATCCTTGCACCACAGCGCAACACCCCTGATGACTGGGCTGTCTTTGTTCTGGATGATGTGTTTGCCGGCACACCTCTGGAATCACGCATCCCGCTTCATGACAATGATCTTTTGCTGCATGTCGATGTGACAGATGAACCCAAAACACAGGTAGTGGACCAACTCACCCGGAAAGTAAAAACCGCCCGGCCCACCCTGCCCTGTGCCATAGTGGGAATCGGCGGCGGCTCCACCATGGATCTGGCCAAGGCCATCTCCCTGATGCTGACAAATGAAGGATCTTCCACCCGGTACCAGGGATGGGATCTGATCCAGAATCCGGCGGTGTATCATGCGGCCGTCCCCACGCTTTCCGGAACCGGGGCTGAAGTATCGCGCACCACCGTACTTACCGGCCCTGAAAAAAAACTGGGTATCAACTCCGATTATACGGTATTCGACCAGGTGATTCTGGATCCGGAACTCACCGCCGGTGTGCCCGAAGACCAGCATTTTTACACCGGCATGGATTGTTATATCCATTGTGTGGAATCTCTGGCAGGTACCTATTTAAACGAATTTTCCAAAGCCTATGGAGAAAAATCTCTAGCATTGTGCCGCCAGGTGTTTTTGGACCGGCATCCGGATGCGGCCGATAAATTGATGATGGCATCCTTCTTTGGCGGAATGAGTATCGCCTATTCCCAGGTGGGGGCCTGCCATGCCCTGTCCTACGGACTTTCCTATCTGCTGGGCATCCATCACGGGGTCGGGTGCTGCATCACTTTCGATGCCCTGGAGGAATATTATCCGGACGGGGTGAAAGAATTTCGCATCATGATGGAAAAAACCGGGGTGGATATCCCCAGAAATGTGGTGAAAGGCCTGGGTGACAATGATATGGACACCATGATCACTGTTGCACTGGGTCTGGATCCCCTGTGGGAAAACTGCCTGGGCAAAGACTGGAAAACCATTATGACACGGGACAAAGCCAGGTCCCTGTTCCTGAAAATGTAAGGTTTTAAACACATGACCATCGCCATCATACCTTCCCGTTACGGCTCAAGCCGTCTGGCAGGAAAGCCCCTTGTGAACATTGCCGGAAAATCCATGATCCAGCGGGTATATGAGCAGGCCCAAAAATCATCCGTGGTGACCCGGACATGGGTGGCCACGGATGACCAGCGCATTGTGCAGGCGGTACAGGCCTTTGGCGGCAATGCAGTCATGACATCAGACACCTGCAGGTCCGGCACGGACAGGGTGGCTGAAACCGCTGATATTCTCGGGCTCGGCCCGGATGAAATCATTATCAATATACAGGGGGATCAGCCCGTATTCAATCCCCGATCCCTGGATCACCTCATTGCCCCCTTTGGCCGGGACCCATCTGTTGCCATGTCCACTTTGGCCTATAAAATACAGGATTCCCGGGAAATAACCGATCCCAAGGATGTAAAAGTCACCTTCAACAACAAGGGGTTTGCCCTGTATTTTTCCCGTGCCCAGATTCCCTTTCCCAGAGACAAAGATACCAAAGCTGATTTTTACAAACACCTGGGATTTTATGCCTATACAAAATCCTTTCTGGATATTTTTGTATCTTTGCCCACCGGCCGGTGTGAAGAAGTGGAAAAACTGGAACAGCTGCGGGCACTGGAACACGGATATCCCATCAAGGTGGTGATCACGGAATTTGACTCACCTGAAATTGATCTGCCTGAAGATATCAACCGAATGGAAAACAAACTGTTGCAAAGCAAAGATCTATGAAATCCCTTTACAAAATCGTTCATACCGCCTGCCACACCGGATGGGGGGGTGTGGAAAAACGCATTTTCAATGAATCCGTATGGATGCATAAAAATGGACATCAGATCGTTATCGCAGCACCTGGAAATTCCCTTTTGTTTCTAAAGGCAAAAGAATACGGCTTCCGCGTCTATGCCGTATCCTTTACACCCATGGGACTGTTCAACAGCTACAGAGATCTGATACGCATTTTTCATGATGAACAGCCCCATGTCCTCAACACCCATGGCGATATTGATGCAAAAATTGCCCTTCCTGCCGCCAAAAAAGCGGAAGTGCCCTGCAGGATACTATCCCGTCACATCAGCACCCATGTGCGCAACTTTTGGTATAACAGACAGCTCTACAAAAATCTCAGCCATTATGTTTTCACGACAGACCAATACACTAGCCGGCACCTGCAAGCCATGTTCAAACTCAAAAACACCAGAATTTTTTCGATCCCCGGCGGCATCCAGGAACCTGAAACACTCATGTCCAGAGATGAAGCCAGAAAGGCCCTTGCTGCAGCACTGGGATGTGATGCCAACACCCGGTTTGCGGGATATGTTGGCAGCCTGTCCAAAGCCCAAGGCCTGCCAACCCTGTTACAGGCATTCAAACAGGTACAATCACTCATTTGCCACCACCTGGTGCTGGTGGGCAGCGGACCCGATGACTACAAAAACCGGCTCATGGACATGGCACAGGATTTGGGGATCCTTGACCGCACCCATTTCACCGGATGTATGGAAAATGTATGGCCTGTTTACCGGGCACTGGACTGCAAGGTTCTGGCATCAGAAAATATCAACGGGATCCCTTTTGAAGGGGTGCCGGAGAGCTTGCTGGAAGCCATGTACTGCTCCTGCCCCGTAATCGGATCCAACACCGGCGGCATACCGGATATCATTTCCCACGGCACTACAGGACTACTTTTTGATCCGGGGGATGCCGGCTCTCTGGCCAAACTGCTGCTGGAAACCCTGAACCAGGAAGCAGCCACCCTGGAACGGGTGCATACGGCCAGAGAACGGGTCAGACAGTTTCATACCATGGATGCCATGGGCCGGGACATCATCCGTATTTACCGGCTGCACCAGGTAAGACTAAATAGACACAAGGGCCTGGGACAGGATATTTTATAATACCTCCATGGCATTACCCCGTTTTTGACTGCAATTCTTTTCTCCTGTTTCGGAAAAAAAGAATCCGCTCAATCAGCTGCCGGGTTCTGCGGACCATTTTTTTTTTGGCAAAATAGGAAGAATAACTGGATACCGGAATGGTTTCTTTGTTATCAAAACGGCCTTTCAAATCAATTGCAAAAGGCTGATAACTGCCGTCCTTTTGCATCCTTAAGGCAATGTTTTTGAGGTTCAGGTCAAACAGCCTGGTGTCTCTTTGTATCAGGAACCTGCAAAAATCATCCGTCACTTTTTGAATATATGCCACATCACAAACCTCCTGATGCACAATGATATCCCAGATGGTTTTGGAAATTGACCCATCATCATCCCGAATACAATCACACACAAGTCCCCTGCCCAGGCTGGTGGTGACAAATCCATAACAGTGACTGATACAGAACAGATCGACCTGTTCACGCATCAACGCCTGATACCCGCGCAGTTCTTTTATATTGGATCGATTTTGTGCTTTTTTGTCTCCGACCGGTACTTTGATGACCAGACCCCTGTCTGACGGATGCCGGTAACAGGCCCGGGTTCTTCCCTGACTGATCAAAAGGCTGTCATAAAGCGCAAACATATTTCTTCCTGGTTACATCTTATTTTTTTGGAAAACCGGTTTTTCTGATCCACTGGTTAATGCCAGTACCGCAAAAAAGGCAAACAGTGCCTGGTACCAGGAATTATAAATATTAGAGCCGGCCAGTCCGTTTACCAGAAAAACCACAGGCCAGGTTGCCAGGCCGTACTTCCACGGCATGGTATTTTTCACAGCCGCCCATATACAGGATGCGAACAGCCACAAAAAAGAAATCAGACCCAGAATACCGGTACATGACAAGAGCATCAAAAAAAGATTATGGGCATGGTATGCCTTTCGGATATCAAACACCACTCCTGTGGGCGCCACATAAGGCGAAACCACGCCTGATAAGGCAAAATCAGCATAGATATCCTTATAGGCGGACACACCGACCCCCAGAAAAAAATGCTCCTGCCACATGGCAACAGATATCTTCCATATGGCGATACGGTCATAAAATGTCCGCAAATTCCACCCTTCCGCATATTGCACAGTGATCCATATACCGGTAAAAAGCAACACCGGCCATAAAATTTTTTCCGTCCATCCCATTTTTGTATACCGGAAGCTGAAAACCGCAAAGAACATCCCGCAAAAAGATGCGATAATGGCAGTTCTTATGGTTGTCTGAACCAGAATGACCAAAGCAGCCGCCCCTATGGCAAGAAAGAAAATCCACTGCTTTGACTTTTCAGACCATGCCGTTTGTGCCCAGGCAAGAAAAAAAGGCGCGGCCATGGCGCACAAACCGGCAAACCGGGCAGGTTCCTTGAGTTTACTGGTATACCGCTCAACAGACCGTCCAAACAGATCAAAGCCAGCCCCATAGGCCATTATTGTATTCACCCCGGCAAATAAAACCCCTGCGGCCAGTCCCCATACAAAATGTCTGCCGACCGGTCTTCTGGTTGAAAGGTCCAGTAAGGCGCAGGCAAAAAGTAAAAACCGGATAAAAACAATATCATGCCCTGCTCCTTTGGTCCCGGCTCCGTTAACGGCAAGGCTGGCAACGATGCAGAAAAACCATGCCGTCCATGCCAGAAAAGCCGGATTTGCAGCAATTTCGGAAAAAGGATTCTTTCGCAAAAGAACGGCCCTCACCATCCAGGCCAAAACTGTCAGGGCAATCATCGCTTCAAACCCTGCATTTCCGATTACAATCCCCATGGGAACAGCAGCACCCAAAAACAACATACTGTTGTCCAGGTATCTGCCCCATTTCATGGTTGTTTCAGTTTTACCACTTTGCATAAAAATTCCATACACTAATATTCAATATGTAGTATTACAGACCGGTCAAACAACGGCCCGTTGTTTTTCTTTATCACCACCGGCATGATGGGGGTTCTGCCATCAATTCCTCATACAGTGTGAGTGTTTTTTTACACATGAGGGCCGTTGTAAAATGATTTGCCACCCAGACCCTTGCCCTGTGTCCCATGGCCTTTCTTTTTTTTTCATCATGCACAGCCTCTGCCAGTACCCGGGCAAACCCGTCTGTATCAGCCGGGGAAAAAAGCCAGCCCGTTTTTCCAGGAATGATGGTTTCAAGGCTTCCGCCATGGGCAGTTGCCACCACAGGCACTCCCATTGCCTGGGATTCCACCCCCACCCTGCCGAATGACTCAGGATGTATTGACGCACTGATGGTGACATCACACAGCATGAATGCTGCTGCCATGTTATGGCAGTGTCCGGCAAAAACAACGCGGTCTCCAAGGCCTTTTTGTTTTGTTTCTTTTTTTAATTGCGCGGCATAGTCAGGCTTTTCCCGCTCATCACCCACCAGAACGGCTGTCCATGAAAGATGCTTTATTTTTTCAAGGGCAGACAAAAAAAGTCTGTGGCCTTTTAATTCAGTGAACCGGCCGGGAAGCATCAGAACCGGTCCCTTTGTTGTATCAATTCCCCATTTGGCCCTGAGATCGGAAACCTGGTGTTTATCTACCAGCAGAGGATCAAAGCAGGCCGCGTCAAAGCCGCGATGGATAACCTTCACATGATCACCGCAAACACCATATTGGTCACAGATATGATCCAAAATCAGCTGTGAAACCGCAATCACCCTTTCCCCTTTGGTCATGACGGCAGAGTAGGGGTTGACCGAATAAAACCCGTGAAAGGTGGTGACAATCCGGGGCCGGGCTGTGCAGGGGATGGATCTGGCTGCCAGCAGGCCCATCCATGCCGGAACCCTGGAACGCAGGTGCAATATATCCACTTTTTCCGTGATAAACAATTGTCGTAACCGGGGTATGCACAAAAGCGATCTGGGATTTTTTTCGCCCACAGGCAGGGTAATATGCTCGGTACCGGTTTTCACAAGCGCCTCCACCATGGGGCCGCCTTTGGAAACCACAATGGAACGGTGGCCGTTTTCAGAAAAAAAAGCCCCTGTTTCAAGGGTGCCTCTTTCCACTCCGCCGGTAATCAATTCCGGAAGCATCTGTACTATTGTAAGCGGTCTGGCCACCATCTCCTCAACATTTCCCGGGCACATTTCCGGGCTTCATTCAATCGGGAGTGCTCTGGATATGCTGCATCCTCCATGAATGTCTCAAAAGACACAATGGTTTTATGTTGTTCCAGAATATCAATGCCCCTGGCCAGGCGATGCCCTTTTTTTTTCCAGTCCACGGACAAAGTTCCCACCCGGCATCCGGCAGTCAGCGCCTCATATACCATGGAAACAGAATCCGCACTCACCCATACGGAAAAGGCTTTTGCATATTGGGTTTCAATCCAGCCGGGGCCGGTATTTTCAAAGGGAACAAAAGTTATTTTGGAAATATTTTTTGCCAGATCCGCCAGCATAGGGACCATTTCAGGAGGCGTCCGGGGAGAGGTCGACAGGGTCCAGAAGATATGGGGTTGTTTTTCAATTATTTTGCACACCTGGTCCATCATTTTATCATTATGCCAATGGTGGGTTTTGCTGTCTTTTCCCCCAAGAACAATAAGGCCCTGCAAAGGATCATGGGTATGCCGATTGACGGCTGTGTTGGGCGGTCCCGTAGTGGTGACTATATTGCCTTGTGGTTTCGGACCATCATGTTCCGGAATAAAACACAGATCCATGGCATTTGTCAGGGGCCATCCAGGGGTCATGCAGGTAACGGCTTTGCCCTTTTTTTTATGCCTGTGCAAAAGCATGGGGATATGGGTATGGGCACCTGTACCCAGAATCAGCTCTGGCTCCGGCGAATCCCCTTTTTTTATCCCCGGCAACACGGTGATGAACCTTGCCCAGTCCCGAACAATTCGCCATGCATTGTAATCAGGCAAAAACACCTCCTGCACCTGCACCAGGGTGAATTCTTCCAATGCCTGGATCAGGCCCCGGGTCTGTTTACCATGCCCGGGCCGTGTATCATAAAATGCCGTGATGGCTAAGGGGGGTTGCTGGAGCAAAAAATGGTATCCTTTTTATTGTCTTTCAAATGCGGCTGAAAGGTTTGGTTTTCCATCGGTTGTGCACCCAGAAATACTGCTCCGGACATTGTCTTACCATCAATTCCACGGCAGTTACATAGTTCTGGGTATTGATTTCAATATCCTTGATCTGACAGCCTGTCATCTGCAGCGGTATTTCAGGGAGAAACTGCACCACATAGGTATCCTCTTTTTTCACCATAAACACCGGCACCACCGCAGCCTTTGATCGTAAAACAATTTTTGCCAGACCGTTTTTCGAACAGGCCGGCCTGCCAAAAAAATCTGTGACCACACCATTATACCAGCCGGCATTCTGGTCAAATAAAGTCCCTACAATACCGCCATCTTCCAAAATTGTATCTATTTTTCCGGTTGCCCCTCCCGTGGGGATCATAACCATCCCGAATCGCTGCCGCATTTCACGCATCAGATGTTCCAGCGGCAAAAAATCAAATTTGCGGTAGATCCCGTAGATATTGCGCAGCCCGACCGTTGGCGAAGCAGCCACAAAAAGCTCAAAATTACCCAGATGGCAGGTGAGCAGCAGCACGCCACGGCCTTTTTGCCTGGCTTTTTCCAGATGATGCAGACCCTTGATTGTAAAATATGGAACCAGGGCCTGCCGTGATTTCCCATAAAACCAGATCGTTTCAAAAGGGATACTGGCAATATTTTTAAAAACTGTTTTGGCAAATTTTTCTGCCTGAAAAGAGCTGAATTTTTCCGGAAAAGCGGTTTGAATATTTTCCAATGCAACGGTTCTGTGGCGTTTGTCCAACCGGTACCAGACCAGCCCCGATATATCTGAAAACAAATTCAGACCCTTTCTGGGCATCATTCCCATAAAGGTTAATACCTGTTTGATCACCTGGTATATAATTTTATCTGTAACCGTCATATGCCATATCGTTTGGTATGATATCTGATACCACCTTTTGTTTCGCTTTGTAATTCCACTGCAAAAACAGCCTTCTTATACCTGTAAAGACAGTTGAATTCAATCAGATTATCATAATATCCAAATGCTTTCTGATAAAGGATTGAAATTTTTTTTCCTTTTCAAATGCTATTTTGACACCCACCACTGCCAGGTTCATGGGCCATTTTATCTGCAAGCCCAGTTTCCCCCAATCCTTTTGGGTGGTCACCAGCAGTTGCGCATGAACAGACCTGGCAAGGTCCTGAATCTGTTCTATATCAGACAGCGTATAGTGATGATGATCGTCAAACCCGAAGTGGGCCAAAATATTGGCTCCCAGATCCGTGATGGTCTTGTGAAAAGCCTGGTTGTCGGCAATGCCAGAAAAAAGGACCACGGACCGGTTTTTGAATAGATCAAGGCCAGGGAGGTTTTCTTTATCCCTGTATCCATTTTCGATTGGATGGAATGCAGCCAGAAATGGCTGGTGCCGGGTGTGAAAAATCGGAAGACCTGGCGCCAGGCGGGAAATCAGGTGGGGGGTGTCCGGCAGTGACCCGGGACACCGGGTCAAAATAACGGCATGTGCCCGGGCAAGTGCCGGGACAGCCGGTTCTCTGAGACGTCCCGCCGGCAGGATCCGGCCATTACCCAAAGGCTGGTCATGGTCCATGAGCAGCAGGTTCATATCTCTTTTCAGCTGGATATGCTGGAATCCGTCATCCAGGACCACTGCATCCAGGGCCAGATGTTTCAGGGCCAGCAGACCTGCCTGGTATCTGTTTTTTCCTACCACCACGGGAAACCGCTTCAACCGGGCCATCATATAGGGTTCATCCCCGGCCTGTTCTGCATCCAAAAGCAGGTCTTCCCCATTGCCCACAACCGCAGCACCTGTATTCAGGCTGCCTTTATATCCCCGGCTTATTACCACCGGTTTGCGGCCCAGTCGGATGAGCAGATCAGCCAGATAAATGGTCATGGGGGTTTTTCCGGTACCACCTGCAATAATGTTGCCCACACAAATCACCGGGCAGGGCAGTTTTTTGGGAACAAGGTGCCCGGACCGGTACAATCTGTTTCGAAAAGCGGCCCCTGTCCCGTAAACATAAGAGGCTGCCACCAGCAGCCCCTCAAAAGACAAGGGTGCCGCTTGATAGGTACGCCGGGAAGTCGCGGTGATTTTTTTTGTAAGTTTCCTACACATGGTCATCCACCAATCCCAGACGGGCCATTGTATCCAGGGTGCGATCCACTGCACCGGTATTTTCACAACATACTGAAAATGCACGGCTTCCCATTTTTCCGGCAAGATCCGGCTGGAAAAAAATGTCCTGCAGTGCCCTCACAAGCCCGTCCCTGTCCGGCACCCGACAGGCTGCTTTGTGCGCCAGGAGCAAGGTTGCAATCCCCGAAAAATCGCTCATGTGGGGACCAAACAATATGGGTTTTTTGAAAACAGCCGGTTCCAGGGGGTTGTGTCCCCCGCAGGGAACCAGGGAGCCGCCGATGAATGCGACATCACACACTGCATAGGCACTTGCCAGAACCCCTAGACAATCCAGAACCATTACCGCAGCATTCACAGGGTTTTGTCGGGTGTGAGACAGCAGGGCGGGGCGGTTTCCCTGGAGGGCCATGGCATCTGCCACCTGTCTGGATCTGGCCGGATCCCTGGGGGCCACAATCAGTTTTAACCCCGGGACCGCCTGCCGCACCTGGTGATAAACCGCTCCGAGAATCACTTCTTCTCCCGGATGGGTAGAGCCGGCAATCCAGACTTTATCGGTCTTCTGGATATCAAACCAGGTCCTGAGCTCTGCTTTTTGCTTTTCATCCACAACCAGGATCGGCTGGTCGAATTTGATATTGCCGGTCATTGTCAGGCGGTCTTGGGAAAATCCCAATGCCCTGAATCGGTCCTGGTCCTGGCGGGTCTGCACCAGAACATGGGTCAATCCGGAAAAAAAAAGACCTGATATCCTGCCCAGACGGCGGTACCTGTTAAAGGACCGTCTGGAAAGCCTTGCATTGATCAGGACAACGGGAATATCGTTCTGGTGCATGGCATAAAGGAACCCCGGCCACAGATCTGTTTCAACCAGACAGACCAGATCCGGCGCGATAAGATGTCTCACCCTGGCAACCGACCAGGGAAGATCAAAGGGGAAATAGGCAATCTGGGATACCAGGTCCTCATCTGGACTGCAAAACAGCTGCTGTGCTGTGTCAAAACCTGTCCGGGTTGCAGCGGTAAAAACAATCTGCAGGTGCGGTAACCGCTGCCGCACAGCGGTTATCAGAGGAACCGCAGACCGGACCTCTCCCACTGACAGAGCATGAATCCATATGCGTTTTTCAGAACCGCTTTTTTTTTTCAGTCCTGTGTATATTCCCAGTCGCTGCAGCAGATTGGCCCGCCTTTTTTCCGATACCAGCCAGATGAAGGGTAACACCGGCAGCACAAGGAGAAATGCTGCAGAGACAAACATTTGATACATCAGCATCATGTCATTATTCCGTGTTGATGAGGAAAACAAAGCCTGCACATAGAAAAAAACCATTGGCCACCCAGGGGGCTGCTACTGCCGGCAACACCCCGGCATACCCCATGGACAGACATATGCCATACAACACCCAGTAAAAAAAAGCAATTACCACCCCCAGGGCAATGGCTGCCGGCAGATTGGCTTTTACAAAATTGCGCATGCCGATGGCAGCACCGGTCAGGGCCATGATGATACAGATAAAAGGAAACGCAATTTTACCATGCATATCCACCTGATAGGTGGTGGCATCATATCCTTCGTTTCTGACCTTATCCACATATGCTTTCAGTTCAAAAAAACCCATTTCATCAGAGGGCTTGATCAGTTGTCCCAGATCCTCGGGCACAACGCCCAGCTCAACCAGTTTCATGTCTGACAATGTCACATCGTAATCACCGGTATCCGGATTATGGGTCTGCTCAATAACATCTTCCAACAGCCACTGGTCAAGTTCATACCGGCCATGGCGTGCATCGATCCTGGAAACAAGGGTAAAATCATCTGCCATGGTAGTGGCACAGATACCGGCCACGGTCTGCTGGACCGGATCAAAAAATCTGATGTGCACCAGGGTTTTTTGGTCTTTTATCCAGATATCATTGCGATTTTGGGAAATATTATCCTGTTTGCGCAAGTGATATTGCCGGATATGGTTGGCCTTTGCCATGGACAACGGCACCAGTGATTCCCCCATGAAAAACATGATCCCAACAAGCAGAGCACTGGCCATAAGTGCGGGTTTGACCAGAAAATAGACGGAAATACCCGAAGATTTTACAGCCGTAAGCTCATTGTTTTTGTTCATCAGCCCAAATACGACAATGGTGGCGAGCAAAATGGCGGCCGGTGTAAGTTGAACAAACATGAACGGCAGTTTCAGCACCACATACCAGAAGGCCTGGGCAAGAGAAATTGGAGATTCCAGAAATCTATCCATACGGGAAAGATAATCAATGCACACAAACAGCACCAGTATGACAGTCTGAATAACACCAAAATATTTGGCAAACTCCCTGAGCCAGTATTTATGCAGACATGTCATGGCGCATCATTTTCATACAACGGTTTTGCACCCGGCGGACCGACCGGGTGACAATTGCCGGCATTTTCACGGGTTTTTCCCGGGCATTGCGCCTGAGCAGGTATATTCCAGCCGCACCCATGACCAGGTTGGGCAGCCACATCCCCAGAACCGGCGGGAAATACCCTGTTTCTCCGGCTGACCACCCGGCTGCCAGGAAAAAATAATACACCAGCAGGCACAAGACCCCTGTACCGAATCCGGAGGACCGGCGCAGGGAAAGAGATTGAACCCCCAAAGGAAAGGCCAGAAGACCCATGGCAAAACAGGCGAATGGAACGGAAAATTTTTCATGCAGGACCATCAGTGCCTCGCTCATCTGGTTTTTGTCCTGGATACCGGATCGGATAAAGCGGAGCAAATCCATCAGACTTCGCTCATCCAGGTCTTTTTGGATCCTGCCCGGTCCCTGCTGCATGGCAGCCAGGTCGATATTGATATCATAATGGCCAAAATGGATGGTGGAAACCGTTTTGTCTGTGATATCAACCTGATTGATCATCCCGCTATACAGGCGTATGGTATACACACTGTCATTATGTGAACGGATCAATTTTCCCCGGGGGGCCACGGATATCCGGGTCATGCCCTGGACAGTGCGGTCTTCAATAAACACATCCGTCAGATCCTTTGTTTTCATGTCCACATGGGACACATACATCATGATATCTTTCAGCTGGGAATTGAACTGTCGTTCCTGGAGAGCCAGATCAATGCTTGATCGTGCCATAGCAACCGTTTTTTGCTTAATGGCCAATTTGCCCCAGGAAACACCGAATATGGTTATCCACAGGGTCAGCAGCGTTCCCAGCATGCAAAAGACCAGCACCGGCGGCAGCAGCCGGTACAGGGACAAGCCGGCACTTTTTAAGGCCACGATTTCATTTTCCCCGGACATGCGCATGAATGTAAGCAGCACGGAAATCATTACCGACATGGGAATGGTGAACTCCAGAAACCGGGGCAGTGTATACATAATCATCATCAGGATGGCGGTGATATCTGCATTATAGTTCACCACCATATTGGTGATATCCGGAATCCGGGTCATCAGAAACACAAACGTCAGAAAAAAAAGGCTGATGCCGAAGGGCGGCAAAAATTCTTTAAATATATAGCGGTTTATTATGTTCACAGGTATCATTTTTGATGAAAAATATAAGCTTGTTTGCAAAGTGTCAAGGCACAAATACCGGTTTTCACGCCAGTTGTTTTGTGATAAGGATGAAGGCATGAAATGTATTATCATTGCCGGCGGAACCCTGGACATTGACAGTAAAATGAAATGGAACCAGCGTGTTACAGATCTTCTGGCCCCCGCAGACCTGATCATTGCAGCAGACGGCGGAGCCAACCATCTGCTGCAACTGGGCTCTCTTCCCCATATCATCATGGGGGATCTGGATTCCATTGCACCGAAAACGTTGCAGTTTTTTAAAAAAAAGGGAATCAAAATCCAATCTTATCCTGTCCGCAAAAACCAGACCGATACGGAATTATGCATGCTCCATGCCCTTGATCAAGGGGCTGATGACATCACTTTTGTGGCTGCCACCGGCACAAGACTGGACCATACCCTGGCAAATATTTTTCTGCTGACCAGATTGACAGACAGCGGCATCCGGGCCAGGATAATGGATGCCCACAATGAAATTTACCTGATCAGAGACCGGTTGACGCTTGCGGGAAAGCCCGGAGATCTGCTTTCTCTCATCCCCTTGTCCAGCCGGGTGGAAGGGGTGACTGTTGAGGGGCTTGCCTATCTTCTGGATGACCAGACCCTTTTTATGGGAAGTTCTCTGGGAGTCAGTAATTATTTTACAGAAAAAAAAGCAGTGATATCCATCCGATCAGGGACACTGATCGCTGCCAGATCCGTGGATTGAACTGCATTGACCATCAGGTTTTCCGGTCATCTGCCGGGGGGCTTAGCTCTGTATTTTCCGTATCATCCGCAGCTGGACCAATATTTTTTTCTGCACCAAAGGTATGCTCAATAATAAATTCCTCCACCTTTTCCATGGAGGTGGAAACAATCACGCGTTTGATGTTGATATCTTTGATAACGCCGTCCATATAAGGATTAAGCACCTCCACCAGCCTGGATTTCTGGGCTTTGACCTTATCAAAATCTTCAACATCACTGTGAACAAGAGAACTGAGAAACAAAATAGCTGCTTCTTTGGCCCTGGGATGCAGCCGGGGCACTTGCTGCCCGGGCATCAATTCCTTGAGGGCCAGTTCCATATTCAGGCAAAGATACCGGTCCGGAGCGCCTGAACTGATTTTGTTCAAATTTACAGCGATGGGTGCCATGGGGATGATCACTGCAGTGTTTTCAGGATCTTCACCAGGTTTTTTGGCGCGGGTTTTTTCCCATTCTGCAACCCTTTGACTTTCCTCTTGCAGCAGCATGCGCTGATCGGTTAATTCCATTACATCAAACACATAGGTGTTATTTTTTTCCCATACATTTTCAATGCTGGATTCCATTACCGTAAAAATCAACCGCCTGTCCTGCAAATGCCAGGTACCTTCGGCATCGCCTTTATTGGCAACGATTTTAGAAGTGGCATCTGCAATGCGCACCGAGGATTTCCAAATTCCCTTGGGATTGATGATCAGCAGGATATAGGCCCGGTTCCGGTAATGGGTCCAGTTGCCAAGCACCATTTCCTTGTCTGCTGCATTTTTATCAGCGCAGCCGGCAATGCAAGAAACCATGCCAACCAGGAGGGCCGCCACCACAATTGTCCAAGCAAATCTTGCCATCAATCACATCCACACATCACAAAATTTATAGAATTACACAAAGACAAGGCTATCACGAAGGTAATACAGGGTCAATAAGGGCAGTCTTGAAACTTACGCTCAGGGGGGGGTATATAAACAAAAAAAGGCGCCCATCATACTATCAGGGCGCCTTTTTCAAACATTACAGCCTGCGATCAATCACCGCAGGAGCCGCCGGAACCGCAGCTGCCGCATCCGGAAGCACCAAGATCCATGTTGGAATCAAGAGCAAACCCCATGCCTGTAAAGTCTATTTTTATCCGTTCCGCTTTTTGCATGAAATCTTTGTCCACAACAAACTTATGTCCTTTTACATCAAATGCATCATCGGAATTCTTAGGCTCATCCAGAGCCATGGCAAGGGAGGGGCCCCCTCAGCCGCCGGAGTTGAGAAAAATCCGTATGGGGGTCGGTTCCTTCCCCTGAAAATAGTCATCAATCTGCGCTTTGGCAGGATCTGTCAGTTCAATCATTTGTAAACTCTCCTTATGGTTTATTCGATTCAGGTAAGCCTGCCTGAATAGTATTATTTTAACCACGGCCCTTCTGCCTGTCAATGTTACGGCATCTATTTTTTCAATAATCTTACAAAAACCCCTGAATATTTGCTATAATGGATTGCCAAGAAACCATTGCATATTGTAGCATATCATCATGAAATTATCGGTACCCTTTATCCCGGACATCACCTATGCAGAATTTTTGGCCGAAAACCGCGGCAAGCTGGCATCAGTTTATTTTGCTCTTTGTTCCGGCCCGGTTCTGGATGCCCGTGTGCGGTGCAAGACAGTGGACCCTGTGCTGCCTGCAAAGCCCCTGGGCAGGCTGTCGGGAATAAACGCCTATTGTCTGCTGAATTCACGGTTTGTTCACCCGGATCTCTATCTGGATGATCTTTTTTTGCGCCAGACCCTGGACAGCCTGGAAAAATTGTTTAGCACAATCCGCATCCAGGGGATTGTATTTTCCGACCTGTATCTGTTGCAGGCCCTGGCCGGAACCGGCCATGATCTGATCACAAAGCTCGAAGCCGTTCCCGGCATTAATATGATGATAGACAATGCCCCAAAAGCCTTTTTTCTTGTGGAAGCCATCGAGAGAACCGGATTCCGGCTGCCTGGAAAACTTATCCTGGACCGCTCCCTGAACAGGGATTTTCACGCCCTTGAAAAAACCGTCACCGGTATCAAACAGGCGTATCCACACATCGGCATTGAACTGATGGCCAATGAAGGCTGTCTTTTGCACTGCCCGTTTAAACTTACCCACGATGCCCAGATTTCACTGTCCAACACGGGCCTTGTCCAGGAGAAGACCCACCGAATCAGCCGTACCCTGGGGTGTCATAACACCTTTTTTCACCATCCCCACATGTTTTTGCGCTCTCCTTTTATCCGTCCCGAAGACATGGGAGCCTATGCCGGTCTGGCCGATACCATCAAACTCAGCGGCAGGACCCTGGGAGTAGATTTTCTACGCAAGGTTATTGCCGCATACAGCCGGCAGTCTTTTGACGGCAATCTTCTGGAACTCATGGATGCCAGCCGTTTTCTGGCTGATTCCTATTTTATTGACAACAAAAAACTGGGACCGGATTTTCTCAATACCCTTGCAAATTGCACAAAATTTTGCAAAGAATGCCGGATATGCCATGATCTGTTCATGAATGCAGCCCGAAAACACACAATCATCTTACAACCTTACAAGGATATGCAATGAAAATACTTGTAACCGGCGGTGCAGGATATATCGGCAGCCATACCTGCGTGGCGCTTTTAGATGAAGGCTATGATGTGGCAGTACTGGACAACCTGTCCAACAGTTCCAAAGAATCCTTGATCCGGGTGGAAAAGATCACAGGAAAATCATTGGATTTTTTCCAGGCCGATCTTCTGGATAAACAAGCGGTTCACCAGATCTTTTCCCGGTGCCATGCAGATGCCGTGATCCACTTTGCCGGTCTCAAGGCTGTGGGTGAATCCGTGGCCATGCCGTTGACCTATTTTCATAACAATATTACCGGCACCCTGAACCTGTTATCGGTCATGACACAAACAGGGCCGAAAAACATTGTATTTTCATCTTCCGCAACTGTATATGGAGACCCTGCCACCCTGCCCATCACAGAGGATTTTGCATTATCTGCGGCAAATCCCTATGGCAGAACCAAATTGATGATCGAAGAGATTCTGGGGGATCTTTTTCATTCAGACCCGGATTGGAACATTGCCCTGCTGCGGTATTTCAATCCGGTGGGGGCCCATGCCAGCGGCCTGATTGGTGAAGACCCCCAAGGAATTCCCAACAACCTGGTACCCTATATATCCCGGGTGGCCATCGGATCTTTGGATCGGGTCCAGGTGTTCGGTAATGACTATGACACACCGGACGGCACCGGGGTGCGCGATTTCATCCATGTGACCGACCTGGCGCTTGGCCACATCAAAACCCTGCCCAAACTGTTTTCCAATCCCGGAATCGTTACCTACAATCTGGGAACTGGCAGAGGCTTTTCCGTTCTGGAAATGATCCAGGGCTTTGCCCGGGCCTGCGGCCATGCCATACCCTATGACATCGTTCCCAGAAGACCCGGTGATATTGCCGCCTGCTGGGCTGATCCCACAAAAGCCAGAAAAGAACTGGGGTGGCAGGCAGTCAAGACACTGGATGATATGTGCAAAGATACCTGGAACTGGCAGAAAAAAAATCCCCGGGGGTATCTGGAACAGTAATCCCCTGAAAAAACGAAAGGAAACACACATGACAATCTCTCCGGTCCCACTGCAGCCGATGGCCAAAACAGCCCCTGTCGCCCGGGGAGCAGCGCTGCCGGTGGTTACCAATGCTATAAAATCCCGAACCAAAACCCCATGACCCGGCTGCACAGGCCCGTGGCCATCGGGGCGCGTCTCGTGGACTGTCCCGGCATCCGGACCCTGGGATTCCGCCCCAATTTTTTGGATTACGACATCCAGGAAAGACAGGCCCTGTTATCGGCCCGGCGGGTGCTGTATCCCACAGCCTATTATGCCGATCTTTTCAATACAATGGGAAAACCAACCTTTCCCAGTTTTCCCACCTATATATTCGCCATGGATAAAATCAGGCAGACCGCCTTGTTCCAGATGTGCGGCATCCCCCACCCCAGAACCCGGTTATTTTACGGACAGAAACAAAAAAAAACCATTCTGGACTGGTTTACCTTTCCCTTTATCGCCAAAATTCCCAGGGGATCTGCCAGGGGCCAGGGCATTTTTCTGATTGCGAATCAGGCGGATCTGACAGTATATCTGACCCGAAAAGGCCCGGCCTATATCCAGGAATACCTGCCCGTGGACAAAGATATGCGCATCATTGTCATAGGTCAAAAAGTGGTGCTCGCCTATTGGCGGATTGCCCGGAAACCTTCGTTTAAAACCAATCTGTTCCAGGGCGGCACCATCTGTTTTGATCCTGTGCCCGAACCTGCCCTGGAACTGGCCCTTTCCACCGCAAAAAAATGCGGATGGGACGATGTGGGCATTGATATTCTGGCATCCGGCAACCAGTATTTTGTACTGGAAGGCAACATGAAATATGGCACCAAGGGGTTTCAAAAAGCGGGCATCAACTATAAAGAGCTCTTATGCGACCTGATCCTCAATGATGCGGTATAATCCAAAATCTCATATCAGACCGGCATCAGCCTCATCATCCTCCCACTCTGAAAGATATTTTCGGATAGCCGCATATCTGGATCCGGCATAGGGCTTTAAAAGGATATACCCCATGGCATCCAGATTTTTTTCCAGAAGCACAAAAAATGCAGATGCCACCTGCAGGCTTTCATCTTCCTTGCCGGAAGCGGTTTTGATCTGATCTGCAACCACCTGTGTCAAATGTCCTTGGGGTATAAAAAAATCCGTCGCCATATGATCCCATTCCTCTGGAAAAGGGTTGATTTTCCAGGGTATCAAATTTTCAGGGCGCAGGATGGCCTGATTTTTTGCGTTAAATGCGCCACGGACAAAGGCCATTTTTTTCTGGTTGAACTGCATCAATTCCTTGAGCACCTCTTTTGCAGTATGACCGAAAATCCATTCTTCGGGTTCCAGGAGAACCGGGGGAAATTCCCGGCTTGTCAGGGCGAATGCAAAGGGCCCACTATCTTTCCAGAAGCGTTTGAAATCCGCTGCATGGGGCAGTATCTGTCGTAATACCTGCATGATTATTTCCTTTTTTGTCAGGTTTCCTTTATAAACCAGACGGCAGACAGGTTCAAGGAAATCTGACTATTTGCTGCAACAAATGGGCTCTATGAAGATTGTGGCAAAAGCCCCTAAGGTTGTCAGATCTTGATGGGAGCCTCTGGTGGTGTCCTGTGAACGGACCGTCAGAACCGGAGGGGGGCCTGGTAAGATGTGCCGGTATGGTTTTCAACCAGATGGCAGGTTGCTGCACTTCACCGTTCTTATAAAAACAGGCCCCCGCAGGGTCTCGGGCAGGGCACAGGAAACCACCAGAGGCGGGTTCGAGGGCAGATCGCTGCTGAGAACAATCGAAGGATAACAATTGTGCTTGACCTGTCCGCGTTATTCTGTTAACCATCCTTTCTTATTATGGTTAACCAAACACAAGAGATGCGCAATACAATTTTGAAGCTGCTCTACCGGGAAAAAGGAAGCACGGTTTCCGGGGTAACACTCAGTGCATTAACCGGCATTTCCCGGGTGGCGGTGTGGAAGCATATCAATGCCCTTAAAAAAGACGGCGTTGCCATTGCATCGGGTCCCAAAGGATATCATCTGACTGATCCCGATGACCTGCTGTTGCCCTTTTGTTTTCATGGGTGTTTAGAAAACCCTTCCGGCGCATCTGATATCCCGGTATCCGATATCTCTTTACAGGACCGGATATTTTATTATCCACAGGTTGACACCACCATGGATACGGCCCGGAACCTGGCAAAAAAAGGTGCCCCCCACTTAAGCTGCGTGGTGGCTGAACATCAGACCCGGGGAAGGGGCCGCCTCAACCGGCAATGGGAATCAGGCAAAGGTGGTCTGTGGATGACCCTGATCCTGATTCCGGACACCCCTCCGCCTTTGGCATACCTGTACAATTTTGCCGCTTCTGTGAGCCTGTCAAAAACCTTTGATATTCTTTTCGGACTGGATGTGCGGGTAAAATGGCCCAATGACCTGCTTTTAAACGGCAGAAAACTGGTGGGGCTGTTATCGGAAATCGAGACCCAGGCAGACTTGATCCGGTTTCTGCTGGTGGGCATCGGCATCAATGTCAACAATGACCCCACATCCGAACTGTTTGATGCCATATCCATACAACAGGCCCTTGGCCGGCCGGTTTCCCGCCAAAAAATTCTGGCGGAATTTTTGAAACAATTTTTTGGTCAGATTCAGGATATGAATCCTGCAAAGATCATGGGTGCATGGAAACAACGCACCGCCACCATCGGCTCAAGGGTCAGGGTGCAAACCCATACCCAGACCTTCCAGGGTCTGGCTATAGATGTGGACGACACCGGCACCCTGCTTTTAAAAGATGATGCACACCAGGTGCATAACATCATTTATGGAGATTGTTTTCACACCTGAAAAACAGGTTACAAGGAGAAAATGCATGTCCCCGGCATACCCTTTGCGATCCATTGTTTACACAGCCCTGTTTGTTGCCCTTATTTCCGTGGGGGCCTTTATTGCCATCCCCATCGGACCGGTGCCCATTGTCCTCCAGAACATGTTCGTCCTGCTGGCCGGTCTGATCCTGGGACCGGCATGGGGACTTTCCTGTGTGGCGGTGTATCTGCTTGTGGGCCTGGCAGGTCTGCCGGTTTTTGCCGGCGGCACTTCCGGCATCGGCAAATTATTCGGCCCCACGGGCGGGTATCTTTTGGGTTATCTGCCGGCGGTTTTCGTCACCGGTACCCTGTCGGACTGGCTGGGGAAAAGACCTGTTTTTGATATCCTGTCCCTGACAGCAGGGTCTGTGGTGGTCTATGCCGCCGGGGTACCATGGCTGAAGATCGCCTTTACCATGTCCTGGGGCAAGGCCATGGCAGCAGGCATGATGCCGTTTCTTGCGGGAGATGTTATCAAAATAGCGGCTGCCGCTGCAATCGCCGGAAAAATCCGGCCCTTTGTCAGACTGTAGGCTGCTATGATCCACCCGATTCTGGAAATTGATCACCTGACCCATACATTCCCTTCCGGCGGGGGTATACAAGATATTTGCTTTTGCGTTTTCCCGAAGGAATTCATTTTGCTGGCCGGCCCCAACGGATCCGGGAAAACCACCTTGATCCGGCATTTCAATGCCCTTGCTTTGCCCACATCCGGCGAGGTCCGCCTGCACGGCATCCCTGTGACAGCAGATAAAGTTGCGGCCCGCAAAACCGTGGGCATGGTGTTCCAGGATGCCGATACCCAGATTGTTGGGGATACGGTGTTTGATGAGGTGGCCTTTGGTCCGCAAAATCTAAAACTGCCCCTTTCCTTGATCGAAAAAAACGTCACCCGGACATTGGAACGTCTGTGTCTGGCACACCTGAAAGACAGACATCCCGCCACCCTGTCCGGCGGTGAAAAACGGCGGCTGGCCATTGCCGGCATCCTGGTCATGGACCCTGAAATCATCGTGCTGGACGAACCATTTGCCAACCTGGACTACACGTCCTCAAAAGACCTGATCAACACCATCTGCCGTTTA
This sequence comes from Desulfotignum sp., assembly GCA_011390635.1. Taxonomy (GTDB): domain Bacteria; phylum Desulfobacterota; class Desulfobacteria; order Desulfobacterales; family Desulfobacteraceae; genus Desulfotignum. Next base: position 84,486 of record JAABSA010000006.1, read on the forward strand.
AACCAGGACGGCAGGACCATCATCATGGCTGCCCATGAGGTGGAAGAAGTCATCGTCTTTGCCACCCGCATGATTATCATGGACAGCCGGGGATGTCTGGCCAAAGATGGACACCCCGTGGACCTGCTTGGTCATCTGGAGGCCCATGGTATCAAAGAACCCTGTTTTTCCCGCATGGGATATAAAGCCCCCCCATGGCAGCGCTGAACCTGTTTGCATTCCGCGCCGGCACCACGGCACTGCACCGCCTGGATGTCCGGACCAAAATGGTACTGGTGTGCATGGTGAGCCTGGCCATCTTAGCGGCCGATTTTACCGGCTGCCTTGCCTGTTTCCTGGTCCTGTACGGGCTGATCCGGACCATTGGCATATCCTTTATACGCCTTCTGGCCCAGTTAAAATGGTTCATCCTGCTGCTGATTATCATGTTACTGACCAGCAGCCTGACAATACCGGGAACACCTGTTTTTTCCCTGTCCGGGGTTATGGTCACCCAGGAGGGAATGGCCAGGGGCGCCCTGGTTGCGGTCCGTTTTTTTCTGGTGATGATGACAGGTCTGCTCTTTTCAGCCACCACCCGGCCGACTGCCCTGAAAAGTGCGGCCCAGTGGTTTTTACGCCCCATACCCCTGGTACCGGAAAAACGGGTGGCAATCATGATCAGCCTTTTTCTTCGGTTTTTACCCCTGATCCTCGATCAGGCACAGCAGACATCGGATGCTGTAAATGCCCGGTGCGGGAACCTGCACAAAAACCCCGTCCGCCGCATCCGCTGTCTTACGTTGCCGGTGATGAAAAAAACCTTCATGGCTGCCGACAACCTGTGTCTTGCAATGGATGCCCGCTGCTTTACCGAAGACCGCACCGATCCGGCCTTTGAAAAAGGGGGAAAGGAAAGGGTTTTTCTGGCGGCGGGTGGAGGGTTGTGTCTGGGCATGGTGTGGCAGGCAAAGGTTTCATTCTGGATGACATTTTGGTCATAATCAACATTTGTGGTTGATCCGACAATGGATTTATTGTAAGGTTTTCTATCATAATAAATTCTCATTACTTTTATGAATAACTATTTTTAATAATATGGTTATTCTGCGAGAGGATGCGTATGCCAAAACCGCTGGATCCACTTTCCAGTTCTCCCATGTTTGATCTGAGGGGAAGACAATCTGTCAGGGCAACCTTTAAATTATCCCAGAAAGCCATTGATGCCATCGGTCTTGTGGCACTTCACATGGGAATCAAGCAGAAATCTTTGTTTGACCATATCATCGAAGACACGGGTGCCCTGGAAGATCTGGTGCAGACCATACGGCTTCCGCAGTTCAAAAAAATCCCCAGACGTCAAAAAACCTTTGTCATGAGCCGCAGAACCATTGATGCCCTGAGCACCATATCCCAGACCTATGACATGCCCAGAGATGCCCTGGTGGAATATGCGGTGCAGAAACTGGAATCCGTGATTCAAAATGAAAAAATCCGCCACACCGAGCGAAAAAAACTGGCCGCCGAGGTCATGGCACATTTTGAAAAAGGAGAACAGGTGTACCGGTCTGTGGTCAACACCCTGGGCAAGGATGATCCGTTTTGCCGGCACCTGGCCAGGGGTATCCATGCAGCCCGGAAAACAGCAGAAGATCTCCAGGAATTTTTACAAAAAAGCCAGGTTCTGGAAGACTTTTAGACATACCATTATAATGTTGTAACCACGAGGAGGACACGCATTGATAGACGTTCAAGACCTGACCAAGTATTACACCGATTTTTGCGCAGTGGACCATATCAATCTGTCGGTTCAGCCCGGGGAAATCCTGGGATTGCTTGGTCCCAACGGGGCCGGCAAAACAACAACCCTCAGAATGCTCACAGGATATTTCAAACCCACATCCGGCCGTATTTCCGTGAAAAATCTGCACATACCCGAAGATACCCTGCGCATCAAATCTTTGATTGGATATCTGCCGGAATCCGCCCCCCTGTATCATAACATGCTGGTGTATGATTACCTGGTCTATGTGGCTAAACTAAAAGGCATCATTGATCCGGGCAAACAAATGGAACGGTTCAAGACCCTGGCAGACCTGTGCGGCCTGTCCAAGATTATGGACAAGCCCATTGCCACCCTTTCCAAAGGACTCAAACAGCGGGTGGGGCTTGCCCATGCCATGATGACGGACCCGGAAATTCTGGTGCTTGATGAACCCACCTCCGGGCTGGATCCCAATCAGATCGCTGAAATCCGGGACATTATCCGCAATATCGGCAGAGAAAAAACCATTATTTTTTCCACCCATATCCTCAGTGAAGCAGAAGCCACCTGCGACCGGATCGTGATCATCAACAACGGCAAAGTGGTGGCCGATGACACCACCGCCAGTCTCAAACAAAAAGGGATGCAGGACAGCTTTATCCGCCTGACCTTGAAGGGCCCTGACCTGAAAGCGGCCCGGGACCTGCTGAAAACCATACATCCGGCACTGGACATAAGGTTGACAGCCCCCGGAGAAGATACCCTGGTGAGCCTGGAAATCCGGAGCCCGGAAAACAAAGATATCAGATCCGATATCTTTCTGGCAGTAAAACAAACCGACTGGATCATCCTGGAACTTGTAAAAGAATCCCAGACCCTTGAAAACATATTTAAGAAATTGACCCAAAAGGAAGCCTGATATGTCACAAATCACCACCATTGCTGCCAAAGAATTCAAAGACTATTTCATATCCCCCATCGCATATATTGTAATTTCCCTGTTCCTGATTGTTACCGGATGGTTTTTCTTTTCCACATTTTTTATCTATGGCAGGGCGGATCTGCGGGATTTTTTCTCCCTTCTTCCCATTGTGTTCTCCTTTTTTATCCCCGCCATTACCATGCGCCTGTTTGCCGAAGAAAAAAATGTCGGGTCCTATGAAACCCTCTTGACCATGCCGGTTTCCTTTACCGATATCGCCCTGGGAAAATTTTTTGCCGCCACTGCCTTTGTCGGTGCCATGCTCCTGCCCACCCTGGCCTACCCTGTTTTCATCTCCTTTATCGGAGAGGTAGACCCCGGTCCGGTTGTGGGAGGATATGCAGGTGCCCTTTTTCTGGCGGCCGCATACAGCGCCATGGGCCTGTTTGCATCCGCTTTGACCCGAAATCAGATCATTGCCTTTATCATCGGATCTGCCTTGTGTTTTACATTAACCATCTTAGACCGGATGCTGTTTTTCATGCCCCCCAAAATCGTGGCTGTCATTGAATACATCGGGGCCGGTTCCCATTTTACCAATTTTTCCAAAGGCATTCTGGATACCCGGGATATGATCTATTTTATCAGCCTGGTATGTATTTTTCTATTCTCAACGCATATTGTCATGCAGGAAAAAAATTAAGGAGACACCATGGGAAACCTGAAAGAACCCTATATCAAATTCATCCTCTATATTGCCGTCATTGTGCTGGTGAACATCGTGGGACTGACCCTTTTCTTCAGGGCCGATCTCACCCGCAACCAGATCTTTTCTCTGTCCGAAGCCAGCAAAGAGGCAGTTTCCACCCTTTCCGAACCCCTAAGCGTCAAGGTTTTTTTCTCAAAAAACCTGCCCGCCCCACATAACAACACGGAGCGGTATCTGCGGGACCTTCTGGAAGAATATGCAACCAGGGCCGGGCGGCTGTTCAACTACAGCTTTTACAATGTATCTTCTGAAGAGGGAGACCTGCGTGCCAGCGCCGGTGAAAACCGGGAAATGGCCCGAAGCTATGGGATTTCTCCCATCCAGATACGCATCATGGAAAATGATGAGCTCAAATTTCAAAACGCATTTATGGGCCTGGTGATCATCCATGGCGATCTCATTGAAAAAATCAATGCCGTCACTGCCACAGACGGACTGGAATACCAGTTGACCACTGCCATCGAAAAACTCAACAACAAGGTCTCGGCACTGCTGCGGGTACAGGAAAAGATCCAGGCAACATTATATCTTTCCTCTTCTCTGAATACCATCGCTCCTCTCATCGGTCTGGATAATTTGCCGGGCCTGGCAGACGCGGTGGAAAAAACCATTGCAGATATCAACGCCAGAAGCCGGGGTATTCTGGATTTTGCGCACACAGATATCTCAGACAGACAGACCCTGAATGAAATCGGTGATAAATATGATCTCATGGCCCTGTCCTGGCCGGCCATGCCGGAAAAAAACATCCAGGCAGGCCACGGCGCTGCCGGACTGGTGCTTGAATACAAAGACCAGTCAACCAGCCTGCCGTTACTCTCTGCCATGGATCTGCCCATCATCGGCACCACCTACCAGATGGCCGACCCTGATTCTCTTAAAGAAGAAATCACCGGCATCATGGAAAAAATGATCGGGATCAACATGGATATCGGATTTCTGGCCGATCACGGCACCCATACCCTGGGACCGGACCGCATGGCCATGATGCAGGGACAGCAGGGAGGGGGCATGCAGGTATTCAACAACTTGTTGTCCTCCCGGTACAATATCAGACAGATTACCCTCAAAGACCAGGACATTCCCGAGGGTCTCAACTGTTTGATCATCGCCAAACCCACCGAACCGTTTTCTGCGTATGAACTGTTCCAGATCGACCAGGCATTGATGCGCGGCACCAATATCGCCTTTTTTGGAGATGCGTTTCAGGAACTTATGCCCCGGGGCGGCATGGGCATGCCCCAGTACAAACCTATTGACACCGGCCTGGAAAAACTGCTGGCCCACTATGGCATATCCATGCGACCCGCCTATGTGCTGGATAAAAACGCTTATAAGCACCAGCCCCGGGAAGGCGGGGAACAGATTGTCTATTTTGCCCCCATGCTCAAGGAAAAATCCATCAACAACACCCCGGATTTCATGAAAAATATCAAGGGCCTCATTGCCATGCAGGCCAGCCCGCTGAAACTGGTATCCGGCAACATTGATACCTCCCGGGTTACTGCCACCAAACTGCTGGGCACCTCTGACGAATCCTGGCTCATGCAGGGCAATATCAACCTCAACCCCATGTTCCTTTCCCCGCCTGAATCTGCTGAAGAGATGAACACCTATGACCTGGCGTATATCCTTGAGGGAACCTTTACCAGCTATTTCAAGGATAAACCAGTTCCACAAAAAGAAATCGGCGACACCGATACAGGGGAACCATCCGAACAGGGATCAGAGATCCAGAACGGTATCCAGGCAGAAAAGGATACAACCATCACGAGGACAGACCAGGACCAGACCACAGCCCGGGGGGTTGTGGCTCAAAACCGGCTTGTGGAAACCTCCAAGCCAGCCAAAATATTTGTACTGGGGTGTTCCCAGATGCTCCAGGACAATATGCTGGATCCGGAAGGCAGAACCACCAATGCCACCTTTATACTCAACACCATTGACCACCTCAACGGAAGAGACAACATTGCCGCCATGCGCAGCAAACAGCAGACCTTAAATCCCCTGGCTCCCACCACCCCCGTTATGCGGGGGATGATAAAAGCGTTCAATATTGCAGGACTGCCGGTGCTGGTCATCCTGTTCGGCCTGGGTGTATGGGCTGCGCGGAAGGCAAAAAAGAAGAAAATCTCCAACATGTTCACTGTATAAGGATGGTTTGCCATGAAAAAACAATACCTGATTCTGATCCTGCTGATTGTGGTCCTGAGCGGCTATCTTATTGTTAAAAAAGAAGACCGCCGCCATTACACCCTGCCGTCCCAACCGGCTGTGACAGCCAGTGAGGTGGACCGGCTGATTATCAAAAAACAAACCCGCTCCATTGAATTCACCCGCAAAGAAGACTTCTGGGTGATCACTGACAACGAATATCCGGTTGATGATACCGCCATGAGCCAGATGCTGGACGTAGTTTCACAGTTGACCCTCACGGCCCTGGTATCTGAAAACCAGGATACTATCCGGTATGAACTCGATGACGAACATGGTGTGGATGTAACCGCTTACAGTGGAAACACCCCGTTGCTGTCATTCAAGATCGGAAAAAACGCCTCCACTTTCAACCACACCTTTGTGATGCTCAAAAATGATCCCAATATCTATCATGCCAAAGACAGCTTCAGAATGCATTTTGATAAAACCGTTGCAGAATTTCGAGACAAACAGGTGCTGGATTTTTCAGAAAGCACCATCAAAAAGATCAGCATACAGATCCAGGAAAAAAACATTCATCTGACAGCCCGGGATCTGCAAAACGACAACATCCGGGCGGATCAATCTGAGACCGGGCAAGCCCCGACCGAAATCCAGGCGGATCAATCTGACACCAGTCAGGCTTTAGCCGAGACCCGGGCGGCTGGCTCTGAGACAGTCTTCCGGTATGAAGACGGATCATCACCTGATCCAAAAACCGTCTCCAATCTTTTGTCTACCCTGGCCGGCCTGACCTGTGACCGGTTTCTGGACAATCCTGACACGAACACCTTGGGAAAAGAACCGCCTCATCTGAAAATCACCTTGGAAAATGATGAGCCCATTGTACTTTCCGTGTTTAACCAAGCTACGGATGATCAGGTCTTTGGCATTTCCTCCATGAATGGGTATGCGTTTGCCTTCAAAAACCATGTTGCAAAGGATCTCCAATCCTATGCCCGTGAACTTGCCGGACTGTCCCCGGAAAAAGAAGCGGACACGCCCGAGTGAACCGGTTTTTAAAGCTTATATATCAGCCCTATAAATGGATCGTGGTGGTGCCGTTCATGTTTGCCATCACCATGATCATGGGATTGCTCTGCATCTGTGTGGGGCTTGTGTTCACCCAGGATGCTGCCAATATGACGGCTGTTTTATGGTCCAGACTCTCCTGCGCCATCGTCCCCTTTCGCGTGACCCTGACAGGAAAGAAAAACTATAACCGCCACCAGGCTTACGTTGTGGTGGCCAACCACCAGTCCATGGCAGACATACCCGTGATCCATGGATTCATGGGTTTGAACATCAAATGGGTCATGAAACAGGAACTGCGCAAAATCCCCATTTTCGGAACCGCCTGCCATTATCTGGGGTGTATTTTCATAGACCGGTCCCACCGGGATGCTGCTATCCAGTCCATTCACAGGGCCAGAAAATATCTGTCCCCTAAAGCATCGGTGCTGTTTTTTGCAGAAGGCACCAGAAGCCGCACCGGGAAGGTGCATCGGTTTAAAAAAGGGGCCTTTGTGTTTGCCAGGGAAACAAAACTGCCGATCCTGCCGGTCACCATTAAAAATTCATATCAGATCCTGCCCCCGGACTCCCTGGACCTTGTGCCGGGAACCATAGACATTATTGTGCACCGGCCGGTGTATATACTGGCAACCGACCCGGACCGGATGGATGAGGTGATAGAATCGGTCAGGGCCACCATTGCCGCGCCATTGCTCCAATAAAGTTTCCCCATGCTTGCCAGTAATTTCCATATAAAACCACACCGCTTTTGCCCTCCACCCTGTTTAGGGTAAATATCCACTTTACTCCCCTTTCGTAATTTTCTATAAAATCAGATTGATAATCTTCTTTTGCTGGAAATTTTTTGATTTTATTCCCATTTTTTTCTTGACTTATATCACAGATTTCGTAAAAGTGGGTGTAAAGGTGGTGGAAAGTGGATGTTTTACCCAAAACAAAGGCCTATATAAGTGTTTCGATCAAGCTCCTTTCATACAATCGATCCAAAAGGCAGGATAATCATTCCGGCAAGATTCCGGAACGTCTTGAAGGCTGATGATGAATACGGAGTGGTGGTCTCCATCAAGGACGGATGTCTGTATGCGTACACGTTCAGTGAATGGAAACAGCTGGAGAAAAAAATTCTGGCAGCCAAAAGCGCAGTCATGGAAAAATTCAAGCGCTTTTTCCTGGGAAATGCCTGCCCTCTAAAATGTGACAAACAGGACAGAATTTTACTTCCCCAGAGTCTTCGCACCTATGCTGGAATCGAAAAGGATATTGTCCTGGTAGGCCTGCTGGACCGGTTTGAAATCTGGGCCCGGGAAAAATGGGACCAGGAACAATCAAAAATGGACCAGGAACTTGTACAAGCGGAAGTAAGAGAGGAAATTGCTTCCCTGGGGCTGTAACCATGGGATTTGTGCATACGTCTGTCATGCCTGCCGAGGTATTTGCGTATCAAAACCTGAAACCCGGGGATGTGAGTGTGGACTGCACCCTGGGAGGTGCAGGCCATGCAAAATCAACCATCCAGGCCATACTTCCAGGTGGCATCCTGATCGGTATCGATCAGGACCATGAGGCAATTGCCAATGCAAAAAAGGTGCTGCATCCGTTTGCTGAAAACGTTTTACTGGTGCATGACAATTTCAACTGCCTTTCAAACATCCTGGACCGGTATGATATCACTGGTGTTAATTCCATTGTCCTGGACCTGGGATTTTCACTGAACCAGATCACACAGGCACGCCGCGGATTCAGCTTTAATCTGGATGAACCTTTGGACATGCGCATGGATATCAGAAACAACCTGACAGCCCAAACTATTGTCAACTCTTTTGAGGAAAAGGAGCTGGCAGATCTGTTCTTCACATTCGGGGAGGAAAAATTTTCCCGCAGGATTGCCAGGGCCATCATCATGGAAAGACAGGAGCATCCTGTCAAAACCACCCGGGATTTAACGCGCATCATACTGGACAGTGTTCCCAAAAGCCGTACCGGCAGCCAAAAAATTCATCCAGCCACCCGGGTGTTCCAGGCCCTGCGCATTGCCGTAAACCAGGAACTGGAAAACCTTGCCATGTTTATGCAGCAGGTACCGGATCTACTGGTAAAAGGCGGCAGGATCTGCGTGATCTGTTTTCATTCTCTGGAGGACCGCATTGTAAAACAGCAGTTAAAAGCATTTGAAACCATCTGCACCTGCCCAAAGGGCCTGCCTCGATGTGTTTGCAATACAAAGCCGACCATGAAATCCATTGTCAAAAAGCCGCTGACACCGACATCCCGGGAAATGCAGGCCAATCCAATGGCCAGAAGTGCAAAACTTCGGGTTGCCGAAAGGATATAAGACATGAATCAGAAACACACTCCCGGAAAACAGGCCGGCACCGGTCTAAAATGGCTGGTACTCATATGTATTTTGTTTGGTGAACTGCTGATGCACACATGGGTGAGAACCGAGGCCACTCAGACGATTGTCGAAATTTCCGCTGCCCAGTCCCGTTTGTCAGATCTGCTGTCTTACCAGAAGGCATTGGCACTGGAACGAGACCGGCTCACATCCGACAATCGGATTATCCGCATCGCCCGATCGCAGCTCGGCCTGACAAGTGAAGTATTCAATCAGACCATCTACCTTAAGAAAGAAAACCTGTAATGGCAGATGAACCGCACAAAAAAATCAGCAGGCGGGTGGTGGTAATTCAGGTCATGCTGGTGGCCACCCTGGTGTTACTGGGAATCAAATCATTTGATATCCAGATCCTTAAGGCAAAGATATATTCCCAGCGGGCGGAAAACGGATATTCCCGGGAACTGACCATCAAAGGGGAACGGGGACATATCCTGGACCGGAATCACAATAAACTGGGAACCAGTCTGGATGCCATGACAATCATAGCCGACCCGCTGCACATTGAAGCCCCGGTCAAGATTGCCCGGATACTGGCCAATATTCTGGAAATTGACCCCAAAGCTCTGACTGAAAAATTTTCCACTGAAAAGCGGTATGCTGTTTTGGCGGAAGCTGTATCACCGGAACTGGCCGAAGAAATCCGAAAATTGCGCCTGCCGGGTATTTCTTTTACAAAAAGTTTTAAACGCTTTTACCCCAACCGGGATCTGGCTGCCCAGGTCATTGGGTTTACGGGGAAAAATGATATCGGCAGAGAAGGGCTTGAGTTCAAATACAATACGATCCTGGCGGGCAGAGAAATTGCGGTCACAGTCAGGAGAGATGGTGTCGGGCGGGTGCTGGACATTGACAAAAAAACACAGGATGACCTGCGGGGCAATACCATAGTCTTGACTCTGGACAAAAAAATCCAGTTTCTGTCTGAAACCACGCTGGAACAAACCGTCAAAGATCACAAGGCAAAATCGGGTCTGGCCCTGGTCATGCGGCCGGCCACAGGAGAAATTTTAGCCATTGCCCATTATCCCCGGTTCAATCCCAACAATTACCAGGACTTCAGCGATATCCCTTATAGAAACAGGGCGGTCACAGACGCATTTGAACCGGGGTCTGCCATGAAAGTATTTACCGCTGCCGCTGCCCTGGAAAATGGGTTTACCCCCCAATCCATCTTTTTTTGTGAAAACGGCAGATACCGCATCGGCAGATATGTTGTCAATGACACCCACCCCCATGACTGGCTCTCCATTAACCAGATCATCACCTATTCCAGTAATATAGGGGCTGTCAAAATGGCAGAAACTTTAGGAAAACAAACACTGTATAACTATCTGACCCGGTTTGGTTTCGGGGAAAAAACCCTGGTAGAATGCCCCGGAGAGACCGCCGGCACCCTGGCGGCACCAGCGCAATGGTCCAATATTGATACCGGGGCCATCTCCTTTGGCCAGGGGGTTTCTGTTTCAGCCATCCAGCTTATCTGCGCCATCAGTGCCATTGCCAACAATGGCAGGCTCATGAAACCCATGCTGATCAAAAAAATAATTTCCGGCACAGGCACAGACCTTCAGGTCTTTTCTCCCGCCCCGGTGCGCCAGGCCATATCCCCTCAGGTCGCATCCCGGGTCAAACATATGATGCGCCTGGCTGTCCAGGAAAAAGGCACCGGCACCAAGGCCTCCCTGGATGGATATACCGTGTGTGGAAAAACCGGAACTGCCCAGAAAGTGTCACCCGGCCAAAAACAATATGCGAAAAACAAATATGTGTCGGTTTTTGCCGGTTTTGCACCACAAGAAAATCCCCAGCTGGCAATTCTTGTGGTGGTGGATGAACCCCAAAAAAAATACTATGGCGGAGATGTTGCAGCCCCGGCTTTCAAGCATATTATGGCCCAATCCTTTCACTACCTGAGCATTCCCCCGACAAGTCCCGGCAGCATGGTGGCAGAATCATCCACATTTGTCCCTGAAGGAGAAAACCTGTGAAGCTATCCCGATTGATCCAGGACATTATCCGGGTAAAGGTCCAAGATCATATGGATATTTGCGGCATCCAGACCAGGGCCCAGGATACCCTGCCCGGGCAATTGTTTTTTGCAATCAAAGGATATACGGCAGATGGCCATGATTATATGGACGAAGCCCTTGCCAGGGGTGCGGCTGCGGTGATCGCCGAAAAAAACCCAAAGAATCTGGACCGGGTCATTCTCGTGGAAAATTGCCGCAAAGCAGCCGCTGCCATAGCCGCCAGATTTTATGGCAACCCGTCCGAAGATATGACGTTGGTGGGCATTACCGGCACCAATGGTAAGACCACCACCACCTATCTGCTGGAGAGCATCTTTCTGGCCGCAGGTTTCAACTGCGGGGTCATCGGCACCATCAACATCCGTTACAACGGCAACATCCTGGAAAACCCCATCACCACGCCGGATGCAATGATACTTCAGCAAACCCTTTTTCACATGAAGCAGGCAGGGGTCACCCACGTCATTATGGAGGTATCCTCCCATGGACTGGACCAGTTCCGGGTGGATGGCTGCATTTTTAGCGCAGGGGTTTACACAAATTTGAGCCAGGACCATCTGGATTATCATCCGGACATGGAAACATATTATCTGTGCAAGAAACGGTTTTTCACAGAGATTCTGGCCAGTGCAGACAGAAACCGGAAGGTCCCCGCCGTCATCAACGTAGATGATGCCTGGGGACAAAAACTGGCTGACAGCCTGTCTTTTCCAGTCATCCGGGTGAGCTGCAAACACAAGGCAGAGATAGCGGCCACAGATATCTTCGACACTATCCAGGGGCTTTCCGGCCGGATTTTTTTAGGCAAACACTCTTTTGTGTTTCATTCATCCCTCACAGGTTTGTTCAACCTGGAAAATATACTATGTGCCGCCGGTGCTGCCCATGGTCTGGGTATTTCTTCCAGGCACATCCTGCAGGGGATTGAGGCATGTACCGGTATACCAGGGCGCCTGGAAAAGGTGGACGGCGGCATTAACCGTTATATGTTCGTGGATTATGCCCATACCCCTGGTGCCCTGGACTCCACTCTTCACACCCTGAAAAGCCGGGCTCCCGGGCGGTTGATAACCGTGTTTGGGTGCGGTGGGGACAGAGACAGATCCAAGCGCCCCCTCATGGGAAAAATAGCCTGTCAATACAGTGATGTGGCCATTGTCACCTCAGACAATCCCAGAACGGAAGATCCCGAACAGATTGTTTCCGATATCATGGCAGGTATCACCGCACACGATATGCCCCATCTGTCTGTGAACGGCCCGTCCCGGGACGATGCATCTCCTTTGCCTGCCCATGACCAAGGGATTATCAGGCAGGTGGACCGGAAAAAAGCAATACAGACAGCTCTACAGATTTCACGGCCCGGGGATACTATCATAGCAGCCGGAAAAGGCCATGAAACCTACCAGATAACCAATACAGGCACCATTCATTTTGATGACAAAGAAGAATTGAAAGCCGCATGCAAGGCATTGGCCCGAAGATTTTCCCCCATTGCCTGGAACCAGGCGGACCTGGAAGCAGCATTAGGATGCCCTCCGGTTCTGGATACCCTGGATGCAGGCACCTCTTTTGCCGGCATCAGCACCGATTCACGGACCATCCAGGCCGATGACGTTTTTGTGGCCCTGGCAGGGGATACCTTTGATGCCCATGATTTCATACCAGTACTTGTAAACAAAGGTATTCAGGCTTTTGTGGTCCGCACGGGAACCCATCTCACCCTGGCAGAGCAGATACGGGACCAGGTGCGACACAAAGGGATTCTTTTGTTTGAAATCCAGGACACCCTGGCTGCACTGGGGAACCTCGGCCGGTTCCAGCGGCTTCGGTCCGGAGCAAAGGTGCTTGCCATCACAGGCTCCAACGGTAAGACCACCACCCGGAAAATGGCCCAGAAAATCTTTGAAACCACCTATGACATCCTGGCTACCAAAAAAAATTTTAACAATGAAATCGGGGTGCCGGCAACCTTGTTATCACTTTCTTATGCCCACCAGTGGGCTGTAGTGGAATTGGGTATGAACCAGCCCGGAGAAATGCAGCGCCTGTCGGCCATTGCCCGGCCGGACATTGCCCTGGTAACCAATACAGCCGGCGCCCACCTGGAAAAATTAAAAACCCCTGACAATGTGGCCCGGGCCAAAGCACAGATTTTTGACCATGTACAAAAAAACAGCACCGCCATTGTGTATAAAGATGATCCAAGATTTCATATCCTGGAAACCGGCGCCAAAAAAAATCCGGATATTCAGCAAATTTTAACCTTTGGTAAAGGTGACAGCGCAGATGTTTATGCCACCGACATCGAATCTTCTAAAGACAGCACCTGGTTTACGGCCTGTATCAAAGGCGAATCCGCCCGGTTTCATCTTCACTCCCCTGCCCGGTTCATGGTAAACAATGCCCTGGCTGCCCTGGCTGCGGCATCTGCTGCCGGCATCAGCATGTGTGACATGCAGGCCGGCCTTGCTGCCTTTGTCCCGGTATCCGGGAGAATGGATATCCGCTGCCTTGGCAACGGGATCCAGCTTATTGATGATACCTATAATGCCAACCCGGCATCGGTGGCACAGGCGTTGAAAACGCTGTCACGTCAGGCTGCCCAATCAGATCGGGGCCAAAACCGCCAGACTATTGCCGTACTGGGGGATATGCTGGAGCTGGGAGAGGCATCTGAAATCCGCCACTATGAAGTGGGCAAAACAGCAGCGCAACTGGGCATCAACCGCCTGTATCTTTTTGGCCCCCACAGCAGCCACACCTGCCGGGGGGCTTTGGAAAACGGCATGCCCCGGGCCGGTATTTTTTGCGGCACCAAACACGAGATTGCCCATGATGTCCTGTCCCATGCACACCAGGGTGACTGGGTCCTGGTAAAAGGGTCCAGGGGCATGGCCATGGAAACCATCATCCAGCAGTGGGAGAGCCAGACGGCTTTGTACCCCCCGGAAAATACAAAAGGAACAACCCATGCTGTATGAATTTTTATACCCATTGCATGACCAGTTTACCTTTTTGAATATTTTCCGGTATATCACCTTCAGGACCATTTACGGAGGGCTGACTGCCTTTTTGATCTGTTTTGTCCTGGGCCCCTTTGTGATCAGAAAACTGGCTGTCATGCAGATCGGCCAGGTGATCCAGACAGACGGTCCTCAGACCCATCTGGGCAAGCAGGGCACCCCCACCATGGGGGGAATTCTGATTTTGTTTTCCGTTTTTGTGGCTACGGTTTTATGGGGCAATCTGACCAACCACTACATATTCATTCTGTTGCTCACCCTCCTGTTGTTCGGGGCCATCGGATTTGTGGATGATTACCTGATGCAGATCAAAAAACGCAACATGGGCTTCACCGCCAGGGGGAAATTTACCATCCAGATTGTATGCGGACTGATGATCAGCCTGCTCATTTTTTTGAGCCCGGATTTTACCACCACGTTGACAATACCGTTTTTCAAGGATTTTTCTCCGGATCTGGGCATCTGGTACATCCCCTTTGCCTGTCTGGTCATCGTGGGCACCTCCAACGCGGTGAACCTGACCGACGGACTTGACGGACTGGCCATCGGTCCCTATATCGTGGCATCTGTCACCTATATGTTTTTTGCCTATGTGGCCGGCCATACCCAGTTTGCCCAGTATCTGCATGTACGCCACATCATATCGGCCGGTGAAATCTCTGTGATCTGCGGCATCCTTGCCGGCGCAGGTCTGGGGTTTTTGTGGTTCAATGCCCACCCGGCACAGATATTCATGGGAGATTCCGGATCTCTTCCGCTGGGAGCGATCCTGGGGACAATTGCCGTGGTAGTGAAACAGGAAATCCTGCTGCTCATTGTGGGGGGATTGTTCGTCATAGAGGCATTATCCGTCATCATCCAGGTTGGTTATTTCAAACTGACCAAGGGGAAACGCATTTTCCGAATGGCACCTTTGCACCACCATTTCGAACTCAAAGGCTGGCATGAATCCAAGGTGATCGTCAGGTTCTGGATCATTTCCATTACCCTGGCCCTCATTTCTTTAGGTACACTGAAGATAAGGTGAGATTTATGCAGATATCCCGGACATCATACATACTGGTTCTCGGCCTGGGTAGATCCGGCCTGTCCATGGCCCGGTTCCTCGCCGCAAAGGGATACAAGGTCAAGGCAACGGATATCGATGAAGGGACAATGAATGATGCAAAAGAACTCAACCGCCTGGGGATCGACACCCAGATCGGTTTCCATGACCAGAGCACCTTCAACAGGGCGGATGCCATCGTGGTAAGCCCCGGAATACCCCTGGACATGCCGTATCTGCTGACAGCAACATCCCATGGTGTGCCACTTGTGGGCGATCTGGATATTTTCACCCGGTTCAACCAGACCCCCATGGTGGCTATCACCGGAACCAACGGCAAAACCACGGTCACCACCCTGGTGCGGGACATGCTGGAAGCTGCCGGTATTTCCACCTTCATGGGGGGCAATATCGGCACTCCTCTGGTGGAACATCTCATGTCTTGTGAAAAGGTCCAGGTGGTGGTGGCGGAAATTTCCAGTTTTCAACTGGATCTTGCCACACATTTCACCCCTGGCATTGCGGTTCTGCTGAACCTGGCCCCGGACCATCTGGACCGTTATGAAGATATGGCCGACTATGCCCGGTCCAAATGGTCCATCTTTCAAAACCAGACCAAAAAGCATACTGCCATCATCAATGCAGGCATATTGGACACCTTTTTTTCCAGACCGAATCTGGCATCTGTGGTGTATGAATTTGGCTCTGCACCCGACTGCACCATCATCCAGGGTGCACGGATTGAAAAACAGGCCATCGATCTTATCCTGCCGGAAAAATTCACGGACCTGCCAATTCGCATTGACTGCCGGGATCTTAAAAACCTGCCAGGCACCCATAATCTGGAAAATATTGCCGCCGCTGCCCTGGCAAGCCTCTGCGCAGGGGCTGATCCCAACGCAATTTCATCTGCTGTCAAAGCCTTTCCCGGACTGCCCCACCGCTTGCGGTTTGTCACCAATATCAACGGCATCAGGTTTTACAATGATTCCAAAGCCACCAATACGGATGCGGTATCCCGTGCGCTGGAATGCTTTGAACAGCGGGTTGTCCTCATACTAG
This sequence comes from Desulfotignum sp., assembly GCA_011390635.1. Taxonomy (GTDB): domain Bacteria; phylum Desulfobacterota; class Desulfobacteria; order Desulfobacterales; family Desulfobacteraceae; genus Desulfotignum. The sequence goes on from JAABSA010000006.1 coordinate 100,713, forward strand.
GCGGCCGGGAAAAAGATACGGATTTCACCCTGCTGTTAGCGGCAGTAAAAAAAAAGGTGGGCCAGATTATCGCCATTGGTGAGGCGGCTCCCAATATTGCCCGGGTATTTTTGGGTGTGTGCAAGGTCACCCGGGTGCCAGGCATGAAAGAAGCTGTAGAAACCGCCTTTGATGCTGCCGGGCCAACGGATGTGGTGCTGCTTTCCCCTGCCTGTGCCAGTTTTGACATGTATGACAACTATGCGGCAAGAGGAGATGATTTCACCGCCTGTGTCACGGAACTGGAACTGAAACACCATGGATAATACAAGCACCATGCATCCGGTTTTCAGGGAAAAAACCTTGCTTTTTCCCGCCCTGATCCTGTCGTGTATCGGTATTGTCATGGTCTATTCCGCATCATCAGCCATTTCCATGCAGACCCACCAGACATTGTTCTATTATATGCAGCGCCAGGCCATATTTTTTGGTATCAGCCTGTGCGTTCTTTTTGTCGCGGCATCTTTTCCCCACCGGTTTTACAAACACTTTGCCTACATCATTCTTATGATTTCTCTGGGCCTTCTGACAGCGGTACTGATACCCAAATTGGGCATCAGGGCAGGAGGTGCCAGCCGATGGCTGGATTTGGGAATATTGCGGTTCCAGCCTGCGGAATTTGCAAAGCTTGCCCTGATTTTATACCTGGGATACAGCCTGGCCAAAAAACAGCCCATGATCAAAGATTTTTCCGTGGGATTTGTTCCCCATGCCTTTGTGTTTGTCCTTTTTGCCTTTTTGATTATTTTGCAGCCGGATTTCGGTACCATCGTGGTGCTGGGAATGATCTGCTGGGGCATGATGTTTGTCGCCGGGGTCAAAATCTTTCATCTTTTATGTCCCCTGCCTCTGGTGATTCCGGTGATATATTTTCTGGTAGTTAAGGTGGAATACAGACTGGCACGGATACTGACTTTTTTAAATCCCTGGGATGATCCCTACAATGCCGGATACCAGATTACCCACTCACTCAAAGCATTCGGGTCCGGAGGCCTGTTCGGCCAGGGTATCGGCCTTGGCATGCAGAAAATGCATTATCTGCCGGAACCGCACACCGATTTTATCTTTTCCATCATCGGAGAAGAACTTGGTTTAATAGGGGTTTTGGCCATACTCTGCCTGTATGGGGTTATCCTTTTCCGGGGCTGTAACATTGCCAAAAATGCAGACACCATGTTCGGGTCCATTACCGCAACCGGACTCACCTTGTATCTGGGGCTGCAGATCATCATCAACACCGGGGTGGCCTTGAGTGTCTTTCCCACCAAAGGCCTCACCCTTCCGTTTATCAGTTACGGCGGCACCTCCTTGGTAATCAACATGGCAGCCATGGGTATTTTAATGAATATCGGGGCATCCAACCAGCATAAGAAGGAAAACCTGCCATGACATACAGGCACAATATTCTCATTGCCGGCGGGAAAACAGGGGGACATCTGTTTCCAGGCATTGCCGTGGCCCAGGCTCTCCAGCGGCTGCAGCCTTCCGTACGCATCCTGTTTGTGGGCACAAACGCGCCTTTTGAGGTCACCACCTTACACACCTACGGATTTGACCATGCATCCATTTTTGCAAAGCCTGTCAAGGGCGGGAGCCCCTTTAAAAAAATCTATGGCATTGGCATGGTACTGGTGTCTTTGTGCCAGTCCCTCGGTATTATTATCCGATTTAAACCTGATTTTGTGCTGGGGGTTGGGGGATTTTCATCCTTTGCCGTTGTCCTGGCCGCCTGGATTCTCAGAATTCCCACAGCCATTCAGGAGCAAAACGCCATTCCCGGCATGACCAACCGCATGCTGGTCCGTTTCTGCGGCACCATATTCACAGCTTTTGAATCCACCCGGGGCATGGCCCATAACCCCAAAACCAGGTTTGTGGGCAATCCGGTCCGGGAAAAAGGGCCACGCAAAGACATGGATGCACCCTGGCTTTCACAGATCACTTCAGAAGATTTCATCCTCCTGGTAACCGGCGGCAGCCAGGGTGCATCAAGCATTAACCAGGCGGTGGTTGACATGGCAACTCTCTTGACAGGCACCAAAGACCTGTTCATCATCCTTCAGACCGGTGCTGCAGATGAAACCCGCATCAAAAAAGCGTTTCAATCCCTGGAAATCAAGGCCAGGATCCAGGCATTTTTCCACAATATGCCGGCGCTTCTGGACAAAGCAGACCTGGTCATATGCCGGGCAGGGGCAGGTACCATTTCAGAGCTGGCGGCCAAAGGTGTACCTGCCATACTGGTGCCCTTTCCCCATGCAGCAGACGACCACCAGACCGTGAATGCAAGATCCCTGGCAGACAAAAGGGCCGCCCTTGTCATGGCAGATCAGCAGTTATCAGGCCAGGCCCTTTACCAGGCCGTAATGGCTTTAAAATCAGACCCCGACCAGCGGCACCAGATGGCCGCTGCCATGAAGCAGCTGGCCCGACCCAATGCAGCAGACGACATTGCGGCCCACATCTTACAGATAAAGGAATTGTAACCATGTATCAGACTGATTACCATATCCATTTTGTCGGTATCGGCGGCATCGGCATGAGCGGTATTGCAGAATTGCTCATCAACCTGGGATACACTGTATCAGGTTCTGACGTGAAACTGTCGGACATCACCCAGCGCCTTTCAGACAAAGGGGCCCGCATTTTTCAGGGCCACGGCAAAAAACAGATTGCAGGGGCCAACGTCATTGTAACTTCGTCTGCCATCTCCTGTGAAAACCCGGAGGTGTTAAGGGCGAAAGAATTGTCCATTCCCATCATTCCCAGGGCTGAAATGCTGGCTGAACTCATGCGCATAAAATATGCCATCGCTGTTTCCGGTGCCCATGGCAAGACCTCAACCACTGCCATGATTTCCCAGATTCTCAATACGGCTGGTTTTGATCCCACCGTGGTCATCGGCGGCCTGCTCATGGGCCTGGACACCAATGCCCTCCATGGAAAAGGTGACTTTATCGTAGCCGAGGCCGATGAAAGCGATGGATCATTTCTGAAATACGCTCCGGCCATTGCAGCGGTGACCAATATTGATCTGGAACATCTGGATTTTTATAAAGATATTGAAGATATCAAAGATAAATTTGTTCAATTCATCAACTCGGTTCCTTTTTACGGCCTGGCCATCTTGTGTCTGGACAATGAACATATTCAGGACATCCTCCCCAGAATCACGGTACGCCACACCACCTTCGGCATGGCAGCCCAGGCAGACCTGCGGGCAAAAGATATCCGCTTTAAAAACGGCCAGGGCCATTTTATGGTCTGTCACCATAACCAGGATCTCGGAGAAATTGTTCTCAATATTGCCGGCCAGCACAATATTTTAAATGCCCTGGCAGGAATCGCCACCGCCCTGGAGTTGAAAATCTCCTTTGACACGATCAAGCAGGCCCTGGAACAGATAAAAGGGGTCAAACGCCGCCTGGAAATTAAAGGAGAAAAAAATGGGATCACGGTCATGGACGACTACGGTCACCACCCCACCGAAATTGTGGCCACCCTGGATGCGGTGCGGGAAAGCTATCCCGACAAGCGGCTGGTGGTCATATTCCAACCCCACCGGTATACCCGCACCCGGGGGCTGTTCAACGAATTTGTCCGCTCTTTTTACCAGTCGGACATTCTGATCCTGGTGCCCATTTATGCAGCCAGTGAGACACCCATTGCCGGGGTGACAGCTGAAAATCTGTGCCAGGGCATCCAGGATCATGGCCATAAAAATGTATCCTATGCCCCGGATTTCACCCAGGCCCTGTCCATGGTCACCCATAAATGCAGACCCAATGACATGGTCCTGACCCTGGGGGCCGGCGATATTTATACCCTGGGGGAAACCCTTTTGGAGATTTTATAGCATCACATGAACCTGCAGTCCGGCATACAAAAGATAAAAAAAGAGTTCAGGGTGTTAACAAATGTCCCCATGAAACAGTATACCCGGTTTAAGGTGGGAGGGCCTGCCGACCTGCTGGCAGTACCCAAAACCAGACAGGAACTGCTGGCAATTTTGACGGCAGCCAGAAATGAATCCGTACCCGTAACAGTGGTGGGGGGCGGTTCCAACCTGCTGGTGTCGGACCGGGGTATTCGAGGGCTTGTTCTGATAACCACGAATCTGACATCTGACATCTGCCATAAAAAAGGCCCTGATGAAACCATCCACCTTACCGCGGAGGCCGGAGAACGTCTGTCGGGGGTCTGCAGATACACTGTGACCCACGGCCTGTCCGGCCTGGAATTTTGTGCCGGTATTCCCGGCACTGTCGGCGGTGCTGTGATGATGAATGCAGGTACCGCCACACAGGGTATCGGCAAAGCAGTGCTTTGCCTTGATCTGCTGGACCTGGACACCCTGGTGGTAAGCACTTTGAAAAAACAGGACCTTTGCTTCACCTATCGCCGTCTTTCTCTGGAAAACCATCTGATACTGGGGATCAAATTTACATTGGCACCCGGGAATCCCGATATGGTCAGAAAAACCTTTGAAGCCACGGTAAAACACAAACAAAAAACCCAACCCATGAACCTTCCCAGCGCCGGTTGTTTTTTTAAAAACCCGGCCCCTGAAACACCTGCGGGAAAACTCATCCAGGATGCAGGACTCAAAGGAGAATCTTTTCAGGATGCCCAGGTATCCACAGTGCATGCCAATTATATTGTCAACCGCGGCAATGCCACCTGCCAGGATATCCTTGCCCTGAAAGCACGGATTCAAAAGGCTGTATTCAACCACTGCGGAATCATGCTTGAAACGGAAGTACGGATGATTGGAAACAAGGGGGAAAAAAGATGAATGAAAAAGTCAGAGAGAACCGCTACAAAAAAATACCTGACAACCCGGGCCCCGTAAAGAAAGCCAGCCGGCAAAAAGTTTTAAAAATTGCCGCCCTGCCGGTCCTGATCTGTCTGGTGAGTATCGCAGCTGTTTTTGCCCATGATGCAGTGGTCCAGAGCCCTTTTTTCACCATTCAAAAAGTGACCGTAACCGGAGACCACCGGATAAAAAAGCAGGAGATTCTGACCCTTGCCGGGCTTGAAAAACCTGCCAATTTCTTCCAGGTGAACCTGTCTGCCATGGAAAAAAAGATTACGGCCCATCCCTGGGTTGCAGCAGCGTCTGTCCGCAGATCCCTGTTTTTTACCCTGGCAGTGTCCATTATCGAAGAAGAACCCCTGGCCGTTGTCTGCATTGAAAATGTATCGGATATTCTTATCAACACCCAGGGCAAGCCATTTAAGGAATATGACCCGGATCAGGACCATCTGTTGAAACTGCCGGTGATCACCGGCCTGGATCTTACCGAAACCCAAGACCAGTATCAATTCCAGGGTCCTTTGTTCAACTGCATTCTGGATCTTCTCCAGGGCCAGTTCCCGCAACCCATTATCTCCATCCAGGGGGATGAACACACAGGTCTCACCATCCACGTGCCGGATATCTTCAACCGGGACCCCATATCGAGAAACACCCTCATACCCCTTCATCTGGGGTTTGATGAGTACCGGAAAAAACTGATCAAGGCCCGGAAAATCAGCCGGTATATCACTGCCAACATACCCGGGAAAACCATCTGTGCCATGGACCTGTTTGATATTGACCATGTCTTTGTAAAAACAGCGGACATGGATACCCTGCACAGCAACTTAGAAAAGGGGGTTTGATTTTGCAGGCAAATGAAAAAATAATTGTGGGTCTGGATATCGGGACTACCAAAATCTGTGCAGTTGTGGGGGAAATGCTGGATGATGAAATCAATGTCATCGGCGTAGGGTCCCATCCCTCCACCGGCCTGCGCAAAGGATCTGTGGTCAATATCGAATCCACCGTGGATTCCATAAAAAAAGCGGTCCAGGAAGCAGAACTTATGGCAGGCTGTGACATTTCATCGGTATACGTGGGCATTGCCGGCAACCATGTCAAGGGATTTAACAGCCATGGCATTATTGCCATCAAAGGCCGTGAAATCACCCAGCATGACGTAGACCGGGTGATTGATGCAGCCAAAGCAGTCGCCATTCCCACGGACCGGGAGATTCTCCATGTCATCCCCCAGGAATTCATAGTGGATGACATGGAATCGATCCAGAATCCTGTGGGCATGACCGCCATCCGCCTGGAAGCAAAAATCCATATTGTCACAGGGGCTGTGTCTTCCGCCCGAAACATTGTGAAGTGCTGCAACAAAGCAGGTCTTGAGGTATGTGATATTGTGCTGGAATCTCTGGCATCAGGCAAGGCAGTGCTCAGTTCCGAAGAAAAGGAACTGGGGTGCGTGGTGGCGGATATGGGGGGAGGTACCACAGATCTGGCCCTTTTCAAGGACAACAATGTAAAATTTATTTATGAGTTGACCGTGGGGGGGCACAACCTTACCAACGATATTTCCATCGGCTTGCGGACACCGCTGCCTGAAGCGGAAAAAATCAAAATCGATCATGGCACCTGCATGCCCGAGCATGTCCGAAACGGTGCCACCATTGAAGTACCGGCTGTGGGCGGCAGGGCACCCAAAAAACTGTCCAAGGCAATTCTGGCAGAGATTCTGGAACCACGGGTTGAGGAAATCTTTTCGCTGCTGAAAAAAGAACTGTTTTCAAACGGTCTTGAAAACGCTTTCCCGGCCGGGTTTGTTCTCACCGGCGGCAGTGTGGTCATGGACGGCATTACGGAAATTGCGGAATCAGTCTTTAATGTCCCGGTAAGAATCGGTGAACCCGACAAAATCGGGGGATTAAAAGATATCGTGAAAAACCCTGCCTATGCCACCGGTGTGGGCCTGGTCATCTTCGGCAGCAATGCCACCTGCAAACTGCCCATCACAGAACCGCCAGTCTCCGGGCTGGGTAACATCCTAATACGAATGAAACAGTGGTTTAAAGATATCATATAAACAATCAGGGAGGTGGAAATGAATTTTTCTTACGTGGAAAGCAACACTTCGGCAACAATCAAGGTTATCGGTGTCGGCGGTGCCGGCGGCAATGCAGTCAACAACATGATCAATGCCAAACTGCAGGGGGTCAAATTTATTGCGGCCAACACCGATGCCCAGGCCCTGGAAACATCCAACGCAGAAATCAAAATTCAATTGGGAAGATCTTTGACCGAGGGTCTGGGGGCAGGTGCCGATCCCAATATCGGCAAGGAGGCTGCCCTGGAAAGCATGGATGAGATCAGAGAGGCCCTGGAAGGCAGCCACATGGTGTTTATTACAGCAGGATTCGGCGGCGGCACCGGCACGGGTGCAGCCCCTGTTATTGCAGAAATCTGTAAAGACCTGGGAATTCTCACCGTGGCAGTGGCGTCCAAGCCCTTTTCCTTTGAAGGCAAAAAACGGGAACGGCAGGCCCTGGACGGACTTGAAAAACTCCACGGTATCACTGACACCGTCATCATCATCCCCAATGACCGGCTCCGGGGAATCGCCCCCAAAGGCGCCAGGATGGTGGATATGTTCATCAAGGCGGATGAGATCCTCCACCATTCCGTCAAAGGCATCACCGACCTGATCATGATGCCCGGCCATGTCAACCTGGATTTTGCCGATGTCAAAACCACCATGCAGAAGGCGGGCAAGGCCCTCATGGGCATCGGCATTGCATCCGGAGAAAACCGGGCCACAGAAGCGGCGGAAAAAGCCATTTCCCATCCTTTGCTGGAAGATATCTCCATTTCCGGGGCAAAAGGGGTACTCATGAACATCACCTCTTCTTCAGATCTTACCTTGGATGAAATGACCGAAGCCTCGGACCGCATTTACCAGGAAGTGGGTGATGATGCGGAAATCATCTGGGGACAGACCTTTGACGATACCATGGGAGATGAAATACGCATCACGGTTATTGCCACGGGTATCGGCACGGAAGAGCCCAAGCTGGCCGAGAACATGCACAGATTTGAACCGCCTGTCCAGCCGGCGGTCCACGCATATGACACCCAGCCAGGCTATCCGCAGGCCCGGAACAGCCAGGCAGCTGTCCAGTCCCGGCCGGTGCATCAGACCTACAGCGCTGGTCCCATTGCCAGGGGACAGGTGCGAACCCCCACGGCTGAAGAACTGGCCAACTGGAATGAATTTGAAGAACCGGTCCGGGTTACCAGGAAACGGGTGGTGGGGGGAGAGGACATCACCCAGCCTTACAACAATGCCGCCTTTGACAAGGATGACCTGGAAGTGCCGACCTTTTTGAGGCGGAAAGCCGACTGACCCGTGAAAAAGCGGCGCAGGCCGGTCCGGGATGGTACACCCTCTGAACAGGGGGCCATCGTCAAAACAAAAAAGGGATTGACCCGGGTGGCCCTGGTCTATCCCAACACCTACAGGGCCGGCATGTCAAACCTGGGGTTTCAGCGGGTGTACCAGCTGGCCAACCAGCAGGAAAAAGTTGCCTGTGAACGGGTATTTGCTCCCGAACCCGGACAGGCAAAAACACCTGTCAAAAGCTGTGAAAGCGGTTTGCCCTTAGACCGGTTTCACATTATTTTGTTTTCCATCTCATTTGAAAATGATTTTATACAGATTTTGCACCTGCTTGAAAGTGCAGGCATCCCCCTGCGGTCATCTGATCGAAACCACACCCACCCCCTGGTGGCTGCAGGCGGGGTGGCCTGTTTTATCAATCCCGAGCCCATTGCATCTTTCATGGACTTTTTTCTGCTCGGGGAGGCGGAATGCCTTTTGCCACAATTTTTTGGCTTATTTTATGCGAAAAACAACCGGACTGATCTGCTGGCATCATTGGAAAAGAATGTGCCCGGCGCCTATGTGCCGGCCAGACATCCACCCATTCTATACGCATCCTCTGATCCGCTGCGCTCTGATGCACCTCATCCACAGCCCTGCTTTCCAAAAATACAGCCCCGGTATCTGGAAAATCTGGACCATGTCCAGACCCACACCTGTGTATTAACCCCGGGAACAGCGTTTAACGACAAATTTTTAGTGGAAATAGTAAAGGGCTGTCCACATGGGTGCCGGTTCTGCACTGCCGGTTTCATTTACCGCCCCCCCCGGATATATCCCGGGGAAACCATTTTTGCGGCCATGGACAAGGCCAGGGGCAAAACCGATAAAATCGGACTGGTCAGTTCCGCCATCCTGGATCACCCGGACATAGCCGCCATCTGCCATTACGGCCAAAAAAACGGGTTTTCCCTCTCCTTTTCCTCTTTGCGGGCGGATAAGCTGGATGACCGGATGATAGACCTTTTGACCCAGTCCCGGGTCAAAACTGCCACCATTGCACCGGAGGCAGGCTCCGAGCGCATGCGGCACATCATTAACAAAAACATGTCCCAAAGGGATATCCTTTGCGCTGTTGAAAAACTGGTGGAAAAAAAAATCTTGAACCTGAGGCTTTATTTTATGATCGGTCTGCCCTTTGAAACCGATGAAGACATTGAGGACATTGTCAGGTTGACCCAAAAGATCAAGGAACGGTTTCTGGCCGCTTCCAGAAAAAAAGGGCGCATGGGCACCATCACCTTGAGCATCAATGCCTTTGTCCCCAAACCTTTCACCCCGTTCCAATGGGCTGCCATGGCAGATGAAACCACCCTTGGACACAGGGCAGATATCATCCGAAAAGGGCTTAGAAAAACCGCCAACATCACGGTAAACATGGCCTCTTTGAAAATTGCCAGAATCAGCGCCCTGCTCTCTTTGGGTGATCGACAGGCCGCCGATGTACTGGAAACTGCGTGTCTCCATGGGTGGGCACGGGCACTCAAAGAGCACCAGACCTATTTTCGACAGGTGGTTTACACCCAAAAACATATCCCCCAACCCACAGAATTTTTTGGTGACGATCCCCTTCCTGCTGCCCCTTTGCCCTGGAATATTTTGGATCAGCATATATCCCAGCGGTTTCTTGCCAAAGAATGGCATAAGGCACAACAGGAAAAGCAATCAGCTTCCTGTCCCATGACAGATTGCAAAACCTGCCGGGTATGCATCTCTTAACAGTAGATCTCCGGATACGCCATGCCACGGGGACTGCCTTCACAAGGATACTCTTTGAAAAATCCAGAACGGGATCACAGGGACCCAAAAATTTTTGCTTGCACAACCAAAATACAGGTTATAGAATTTTCCGTTATGGCAGGGGTGAAAGAAAAAATCCAATGACCATAAAATGAGATTCATATGCAGAAAGGAGGCCTGTCATGTCACATTATATTGGCGCCATTGACCAGGGTACCACCAGCACCCGGTTTATCATTTTTGATAAAACCGGCACCATCATTGCCCAAAGCAGACTGGAGCATGACCAGATCTGTCAGAAGCCCGGGTGGGTGGAACACGACCCTGCCCAGATCTGGCGAAACACCAGAACGGTCATCATCCATGCCCTGGAAAAGGCCGGCATCACCGGCAACGACCTTTTGGGCATCGGGATCACCAACCAGCGGGAAACCGTTATGGCCTGGGACAGGCATACCGGAAAGCCCCTTTACAACGCCATTGTCTGGCAGTGTGCCCGCAGCGATGATATCTGCCGGAACCTGGATAAAGTGCACGGCAAAAACTGCTTTCAAAAAAAAACCGGCCTGCCCACTGCCACCTATTTTTCCGGTCCGAAAATCAAGTGGATGCTGGATCATGTGCCGGCAGTCAAAAAAGCGGTGGACGACCGAAAAGCTCTTTTCGGCACCATGGACACCTGGGTGATCTGGAACCTGACGGGCGGTGCGGACAAAGGGCACCATGTCACTGATGTAACCAATGCCTCCAGGACCCTGCTCATGAATCTTAAGACACTGGACTGGGACAAAGATATCCTTGAAATCCTTCAAATTCCCATAGACTGCTTGCCACATATTGTGCCTTCTTCCGATCCGGATGCATTCGGAAAAACTCATGCCGCCGGCCCCTTACAATGCGAAGTGGTGGTTGGGGGCGCTTTGGGGGACCAGCAGGCAGCCTTGTTCGGTCACACCTGTTTTGCCCCGGGAGAGGCCAAAAACACCTATGGTACCGGGTGCTTTCTGCTGTTCAACACCGGCAATACCATCACCTTTTCAGACCATGGCCTGCTCACCACCCTGGGGTATCAGATCAAAGGAGAAAAACCGGTGTATGTGCTGGAAGGGTCCATTGCCTATGCAGGGGCTTTGGTGCAGTGGATCCGGGACAATCTGGGACTGATATCCACAGCCCCGGAAATCGAAACCCTGGCCAATACCGTGAAGGACAATGGGGATGTCTATTGTGTTCCGGCCTTTTCCGGCCTGTTTGCCCCATACTGGCGCTCGGATGCCAGGGGGATTATTGCGGGACTGACCCAGTTTGCCACCAAAGGCCATATTGCCCGGGCGGTGCTGGAAGCCTGTGCCTTCCAGACCAAAGACATTGTGGACGCAATTTCCAGGGATATCGGCCAGAATCTGAAGCTTGCATCTCTGAAGGTGGACGGCGGCATGGTGGAGAACAACACCTTGATGCAGTTCCAGGCCGATATTTTAGATACACAGGTCATCCGTCCCAAAATCACGGAAACCACAGCCCTGGGAGCCGCCTATGCCGCCGGCCTGGCTGTCGGATTCTGGCCGGACACCCTTTCCTTGAAGAAAAACTGGCAGGTGCATTCCACCTGGGAACCGGATATGGATTCCTCGCGGCGCAGCCAATTGTATGCGGGATGGAAAAAGGCGGTGGAAAAATCCTTTGCATGGAAACGCAGCCACCCGGAATAAGGCCCCCGCAGGATCTCGGGCCGTGCACAGGACACCACCAGGGGCGGGCCTCCGGCAAAACGGAGCTCCGAAGGCGGATCTCCGGCACAAAACACATCAGAAGGAAGGCGTGGTCTTTTCTGGCAGCCCGCGGTATGAGTTTTTACAACTTTCCTGTGTTACTTACAGAGTTGGTGGAAGATTACCAAGGGCATAAGGCTATTCAGACCGACCGGCAGGGATATTTTGAGCAATATGGGACACCGCCTTGAACGCAGACACAAGGGAAATACCTGCCCCGGATTTTTCCCGCTTCCAGTCCTGGTAGGCCAGGATACTGCCGGCCGCATACAGCCGGGGATGAAACACAGCGCCCGCTTTGTCCAGTGGTCTAAAGCAATCATCGGTTTCAATGCCGGCCCGGTTCACCGGATGGCCGGCCGGATCAAAAAAATCATTGCTAAGCCATCCTGAACGGTTTTCAGGCTGGGTCACCGGCAGATCAAACAGCATCTCTTTTATCTGTTCATCCCGGACCCCCAAGCCTTTGCCCATGAACCGCCCGGTGGCCAGGATCAGATTTTTGGCCCTGATTTTCCGGGTCTCCATGCCCTGGGTAACGGAAAAGACAAATTCATTTTTGTCCTGAAAAATGTCTGATACGGTTATTGGGAAATGAAGGAGATCCAGATCTGCTATTTTCCCCATATAGGCTTCTTTCATACGCATGCCCGTCACGGACGGTGACAGGGTGGGAATTTCAAACACCGGCTTGCCAAGAGTTTGTTCCATTATCCGGCGCAGTTTTTCAAACCGGTAAATGCCCAGGATGGCCGGCAGGCCCAGGACATCCACCTGTTGTAGATGAGGCTTTACAAGTTGTATGAATTGTTCCAAAACATTCGGGGTTTCAAGGTCCCAGGCAAGACGTTCACACATCAAATCTCCGGCTGTTTCCCGGCCGGGGAACGCAATGGTGGCACCTGTGACATGAACCCCTTTTGATTGCATGGCCCTTGCCATCTGCATGGCCCCGAATCCTTTGAGTCCCTTGATATCGATGATGCATATCCGCTGATTGCCTGCGATGGCTTCGGTACCGGCTTTCATGGCAGCCGGCACCCAGCAGGTCGGCTTCAGGGTGCCGGCCGGTGTAATAATGTACTGGTTGTTCCAGGCATGCCGACTGTATTTTTCCGGACCATGAAAACAGATGCCGGCCGATGCCATGAAATCGGTAAATTGCACAAATGCCCTGCGAATCTGTGCATGGGTCACCCGGCTGTAGGGATGACAAGGCATTTTTTTTACCAGAGCATCAATCCCGTCAAAGGGGTTGGCAAAAGCAACCGGCTGCCTGCCGGGGAGGATACTGAACAGATCCAGGCACCCGCTGGAAAAACCGATCTCCGATACCCTTCCCACCTGAACCGTGGAAATCCCCCTGTTGCGGGCGAATATGGCCGCGGCCATGCCGGCCATGCCCGAACCCACCACTGCCAGCGGGGTATGAAGGGTTGGCTGGTTCACCTGTCCACTTCCATATTAAACAGGCCGCATAAAAACGACTCCTGCATTTCCAGGCGCATTAATTCCTTGTCCCGCACCAGTGGCATGAACCCTTTCCAGCGTTCATTGACGAACGCTTTGACCTGAAAAAATCCCTGGTCCCCCTCCAGGTTTCCGGTGTGGTACAAATACGCTGCCAGTCTGAAGGAACAGAAGGTACCCTGGCAGGGACCTTTGCCGATACGGCTTCTGCGGCCCACCTCTTCAAGGCTGGGGGGGCTGCCTTCCGCATTCAGTGTGTCAACAATATCATCCACCATGGATTCAGACACCATCTCACACTCACAGATCAGGGTATCCTTTGGCCGGGGATGGGCGGCCCAGGCTCTCGGGGATTTGCCCGGTTCCGTCCACGCCCCTTTTTTACTGGGGGGCAGGGGCAGGACAGCGGTCTGGCAGGAGACAGTATTATTCAACCGTTTGGCCACGATATCCACGGTTTTTTCCGCCATCAGGCGATAGGTGGTCAATTTGCCGCCGGTAATGGTGACCAGATTTTCCACCCCCTCTGCTTCATGGTCCCTGAGGGTATAATTGCGGCTGATTGTCCGGCCCTTTTCACTGCCGTTTTTCACCAGGGGCCTGACACCGGCATAGGCGCGGATATACCGGGTGGTGGCAAGCACCGGTACCATGACAGCCCCCTGACGGATGATCATATCAACTTCATCCATGGTGGGCCGGATATCATCCAGATTGTCGATTTCCAGGGAGGTGGTTCCGATGATGGACACCGTACCCCCGGGTACCAGAATATCCGCATCTGATGCCGGGCGCAGCCGGTTGATGACCCGGCTGCTGATACGATTCTGGGTGATGACCAGGGATCCCTTGGAATAGAGCATGGGGATATGGACTCCTGCCATGGCTGCCACCTTGTCGGCCCAGGCACCGGTGGCATTGATGTATTGCAACGCCTCAATGAGAAATATTTTTCCTGTCCGGACGTCCTGCACCCGGGCTGCCGAAAGGGTGCCGTTATGGGATATAAATTCCATCACCCGGGTATTGCGCAGGATACGCGCCCCATGCTTCTGGGCATCGGCTGCGTTGTCCAAAGACAGCCTGAAAGGGTCCACCACCGCATCCGGCACATGAAAAACCGCCTTCAGGTCCGGTGCCAGGCAGGGCTCTTTGGTCCGGGCATCGGCTATATCCAAAGGGGTGCATGCAATGCCGTGTTGACGGCACAAGCCCGGAAACTGGGCAATATACCGATCATCATCTTTGGCAACGGCCACAAACAGGCCGCCTGTATCTTCAATGCACCGGGGAGCCAGACGTTTGAGCAGTTCACTTTCCTGGCTGCATTCCACGGCAGTCTCGCTGTCCTTTAGCATATATCTGGCACCTGAATGCAAAAGACCATGGTTGGCGCCCGATGCACCGGCATTGATATCTTTCTGGTCTATGAGAACACAGCCGATTCCCCGCAAAGAAAGATCCCTGGCAATGCCAGTGCCGGTTGTTCCGCCCCCTATGATTAACACCTGGGTTTGCAAATCAATGTAATTTTCATCCTCCTGGATGCTGTGAACACCCCCATATCCTTGGAAATGGGGGTGTCTTTGTTTGATAATGTTTCTTTTTTATTCTTTTTTGTCTACAATTTCAACTTATTTTATTCTTTTTTATCTTTTTTTATCTTTTTTCTTGACATCCCAACAGAAGTCTAATAACAAAACAACACAAAGGAGATCATCATACCCTGATACTTTTGTGGCATCTATCTTTGTACATTGATCACATCAACCCTTTTCAGGAGGCATCGGCACAAGAATGGGGCTTATCCTTGAGCAGGTGAATAAAACAGTTGAAGGCGAGATGCACCTTGCAGATATCACCCTTGACCTTGCATCCGGATCCAGAAATGTGATCCTGGGCAGAACCCTTGCCGGAAAAACAACACTGTTGA
This sequence comes from Desulfotignum sp., assembly GCA_011390635.1. GTDB lineage: Bacteria > Desulfobacterota > Desulfobacteria > Desulfobacterales > Desulfobacteraceae > Desulfotignum. Next base: position 115,913 of record JAABSA010000006.1, read on the forward strand.
GAATCATGGCGGGCCTGGACCGGCCCACCGCAGGAAAAGTGCTGATGGACGGCCAGGATGTCACCGGTATATCTGTGCGCAAACGCAAGGTAGCCATGGTGTACCAGCAATTTATCAATTATCCGTCCTTTACCGTATTCCAGAACATTGCATCCCCGCTGCAGATCAGCGGTGTGAACAAAAAGACCATCCGGGAAAAGGTCATGGAAACTGCAAAACTGCTGCATCTGGAGGACATGCTGGACAGGATGCCTGCAGAACTGTCCGGCGGCCAGCAGCAGCGGGTGGCCATTGCCCGGGCGTTGATGAAGGACAGCCAGCTTTTGTTGCTGGATGAGCCGCTGGTGAACCTGGACTACAAGCTGCGAGAGGAGCTGCTGGAAGAGTTGACCGCGATATTCAAAAAACGAGACTGTGTGGTCGTGTACACCACCACCGAACCATCGGAAGCCCTGAAACTGGGCGGCCATATCGTGATTATGGACCAGGGCCGGGTGCTCCAGACCGGTCCCACCTCACAGGTCTACCGCAATCCCGCTTCGGTGGACACTGCACAATTGCTTTCTGATCCCCCCATCAACCTGTTCGATGCAGTGCTCAAAGACGAGGCTCTGACCCTGGGCAGCGATCTTGCCATACCTGTTACACCACCGTTTGCATCGCTTTCTTCCGGACAATACCGTATCGGGGTCCGGCCCAATCACCTCTACTTGCACCGGCAGAGTCCTGAAGACATGAAAATCGAATCAACCGTAGAGATTTCCGAAATAAATGGATCTGAAACCTTTATCCATTTCCTTTACAGCGGTTACAAGACAGTACTCCATGAAGTGGGCATCGATTCACGGAAAATCGGTTCTGATATCACGGTGTATATGAATCCTGAAAATTTTTTTGTGTTCTCAAAAAAAGGAGAACTGTTGATATCTCCCAACAGGCCCAACACACGCAGCCAAGGAGACCTGAATGGCACAAATTTGTCTGGATGAAATCGCCCACAGCTACCTGCCGTTCCCGAAAACAGATGAAGACTATGCCTTAAAACGCATCCACAACATCTGGAATGACGGTGGTGCTTATGCACTTTTAGGTCCCTCCGGGTGCGGCAAAACCACGCTTTTGAATATTATATCTGGTCTGTTGAAACCCAGCAAAGGACGGGTCCGGTTCGATGAAACCGACGTCACGGAACTGCCGCCGGAAAAACGCAACATCGCCCAGGTGTTCCAGTTTCCGGTTCTCTATGACACCATGTCCGTATTTAACAACCTGGCTTTTCCCTTGAAAAACCGCGGCTTTGACAAAGCCTATATCACCTCCCGGGTGACGGAAATTGCCAAAATACTGGAACTGGAAACCGTGCTGCACAAAAAGGCCGAGGGTTTAGGTGCTGATGCCAAGCAGAAAATTTCTCTGGGCCGGGGACTGGTGCGCGAAGATGTGGCAGCCATCCTGTTTGATGAACCCCTCACCGTCATTGACCCGCAGCTCAAGTGGCAGCTGCGGTGCAAGCTCAAGGAAATCCATGAACAGCTCAAGCTGACCCTGATTTATGTCACCCATGACCAGGTGGAGGCACTGACCTTTGCCGATCAGATCATTGTCATGTATGAAGGGTGGATTGTCCAGATCGGCACGCCCCAGGAACTGTTTGAATATCCCGATCACAAATTTGTGGGGTATTTCATCGGCAGCCCGGGCATGAATTTTCTGCCCTGCATTATGGAAAATGACGGGGTCAGGGTGGGCCGTTTTCACATCCCTGTGGATGAAAAGACTGCAGCCTTAGGCAAAAAAGCCACCGGTCGGCTGGAGCTGGGCATCCGTCCGCTGTATCTGAAGATCCATGCCCGTGAAATGGCTGACAGTTTCCAGGTGCCGGTACAGTCAGTGGAAGATCAGGGCAGCTGCCAGGTGGTAACCCTGGCTTTTTCCGAGCACAGAATCAAGGCCAGAATCGCTGAAAATGACCCGGCACCCGAATCCATGGCCTGGGTGTCTTTCCCCAAAGAATGGATCCGGCTGTTTGCAGATGACCAACTCCTGAAATAACATTGCAAGGCATACAATAAGGAGGTTTTTAAAAAATGAAAAAATGGCAGGACAACAAAGGGTGGCTGTTCATTCTACCGGTCTTTCTGATTGTTGCCTTCAGCGCCATTATCCCGTTGATGACCGTGGTCAACTATTCCATCCAGGACATATTCGGTCCGGGCCAGCGGATATTTGTGGGAACCGAATGGTTCAAGGAAACCTTGACCGATCCGCGCCTCCATGAAGCATTGTGGCGGCAGCTGCTGTTTTCCGGCCTGGTGCTGCTCATTGAAATGCCGCTAGGCATAGCCATCGCCCTTACCATGCCCACCAAAAAAGGACTGGGCGCTTCTTTGTGCCTGGTATTGGTGGCATTGCCCCTGCTCATTCCCTGGAACGTCATCGGCACCATCTGGATCATATTCACCCGGCCGGATATCGGGCTGATGGGGGCACTCATCAACAATATGGGAATTAGCTTTGACCATACCGCATCCGGGCTTCATGCCTGGATCACCCTCATGCTCATGGAGGTGTGGCACTGGACCCCCCTGGTGATCCTGCTGGCCTATGCCGGCCTGCGGTCCATACCCGAAGCCTATTACCAGGCCGCCAGAATCGACGGGGCCTCTGCCTGGGCTATCTTCAAGTATATTCAGCTGCCCAAAATGCGCGGTGTTCTCACCATCGCCCTTTTGCTGCGGTTCATGGACAGTTTTCTGATCTATGCCGAACCCTTTGTCCTCACTGGCGGCGGGCCCGGCAACGCCACCACGTTTTTGTCCATCTACCTGGTCAAGATCGCGGTTGGCCAGTTTGATCTGGGACCTGCCGGTGCCTTCTCTCTGATCTATTTTCTCATTGTCCTGCTGTTCTGCTACCTGTTTTACCAGGTGCTGCTCAATGTGGGGAAAGGAGAAGCATCATGAAAAAGCGCTATATCATTCTGGCAGCCTACCTGGTGCTCATCATGCTGCCCATCTACTGGATGCTCAACATGTCGTTGCGCACCAATGCCGATATCATGGCACAACTGGTATTTATTCCCACGGATATCACCTTTGCCAATTACACCAAAATATTTACCGATGCCTCCTGGTATTCCGGGTATATCAATTCCATCATCTATGTGGTCTTGAATACGATTATCTGCCTGGTTACAGCATTGCCGGCGGCCTATGCGTTTTCACGGTATTCCTTTATCGGGGACAAGCATGTGTTCTTCTGGCTGCTCACCAACCGCATGGCACCGGCCGCAGTATTTCTGCTGCCTTTTTTTCAGCTGTACTCCACCTTTAATCTCATTGACACCCATATTGCCGTGGCCTTGGCCCACTGCCTGTTCAACCTGCCCCTCACCGTCTGGATTCTGGAAGGGTTTATCTCAGGGGTCCCGCGGGAAATTGATGAAACCGCCTTTATTGACGGGTATAAATTTCCCAGGTTCTTCTTTTTTGTTTTTATCCCCCTGATCCGGTCCGGCATCGGGGTGGCGGCATTCTTCTGCTTCATGTTTTCCTGGGTGGAACTGCTGTTTGCCAGAACCCTTACCACCACGGCAGCCAAGCCCATTGCCGCCATCATGACACGCACTGTAAGCGCCTCGGGCCTGGACTGGGGACTTCTGGCAGCTGCCGGTATTCTGACCATCGTACCCGGTGCCCTGGTCATCTGGTTTGTGAGAAATTATCTGGCCAAGGGCTTTGCCCTGGGGCGGGTATAAAAAGGAGGCGATATGAATCTTGAATGGATGGCCTGGACAGTTCCCACCGCAGCCTTTTTTTGTTTTATCGCCCTTATGCTGGTGGGCATGACCATCTGGGAAATAAAATGTCCCACCATCAAACGCAAGGGATTTCTGCCCATTGCCACCACCAGAGGAGACCGGCTTTTCATAGGCCTTCTGGTTTCCGCATATATCCATCTTGCCTGGATCGGCCTGACGGATCTGGCCATCTGGTTTGCCCTGGGGATAGCCATCCTCTGGATGGGGATGGTGATGCGCTGGGGATAGGAGCACATGGAAACAGGCCGGTTCAAGCGCTTTTTCAAAGGCCTTCAGCCCTGAACCGGACCATGCATTATCCAATATAATGAAGGCCTGGGAGGAATCACTCATGAAAAAATTAGCTGGAAAACGCCTGGGCAATGCTGCTCTGGCATGCCTGCTGGGAATGGGATTTCTTTTGATCTCCCTGCCGGCCCAGGCAGGGATTGACGCGGCAAAAAAATGGATTGACAGCGAATTTCAACCATCCAGCCTGTCAAAACAGGAACAGCTTGCGGAAATGGAATGGTTTATCAAAGCAGCCGAACCTTTCAAAGGGATGCATGTCAAGGTTGTTTCTGAAACCATTCCCACCCACGAGTATGAATCCAAAGTACTTGCCAAGGCATTTGAGGAAATCACCGGTATCAAAGTCACCCATGACCTGATCCAGGAAGGGGATGTCATTGAAAAACTGCAGACCCAGTGGCAGTCAGGCCAGAATATCTATGATGCCTGGATCAATGATGCGGATCTTATCGGTTCCCACTGGCGGTATGGGCATACCGTCAACCTCACCGACTGGATGGCAGGGGAAGGCAAGGATGTGACCCTGCCCACACTGGATATTGATGATTTTTTCGGCAAGGAGTTTGCCACCGGACCGGACGGCAAACTCTATCAGCTGCCTGCCCAGCAGTTTGCCAACCTCTACTGGTTCCGGTATGACTGGTTCAGCCGGGAGGATTTTCAAAAACAGTTTAAAGAAATTTACGGATATGATTTAGGGGTTCCCATTAACTGGTCAGCCTATGAAGACATTGCTGAATTTTTCACAGAACATGTCAAGGAAATTGATGGACAGCCGGTGTACGGGCACAATGACTACGGGAAAAAAGCCCCGGATCTGGGCTGGCGGTTCACCGATGCCTGGCTGTCCATGGCCGGTGCCGGGGACAAGGGCCTTCCCAACGGCCTGCCTGTTGATGAATGGGGAATCCGGGTGGATGAAAACAACCGCCCTGTGGGCTCCAGTGTCAGCCGGGGCGGGGCCGCCAACAGCCCTGCAGCCAAATATGCCCTGCGCAAATACATGGAATGGCTGCGCAAATATGCACCTCCCGGCGCACTGGGCATGGACTTTTACCAATACCTTCCCTTTCTGGCCAAAGGAAACGTGGCCCAGCAGATTTTCTGGTACACGGCATTTATCCCTGATATGGTAGCACCGGGACCCACGGTGAATGAGGATGGGACCCCCAAATGGCGTATGGCACCTTCTCCTCACGGACCCTACTGGGAAGAAGGCATGAAGGTCGGGTACCAGGACTGCGGTTCCTGGACTCTGTTAAAGAGCACCCCGGTGGATCGGCGCAAAGCCGCCTGGCTGTATGCCCAGTTCACAGTGGCCAAGACCACCTCTTTGAAAAAAGCCCATGTGGGCCTGACACCCATCAGAGACAGTGACATCCGGCATGAGTCCTTTACCGAGCGATCCCCCAAACTGGGCGGTCTGGTGGAATTCTACCGCAGCCCGGCACGCCATGTCTGGACCGATACCGGCACGAATGTCCCGGACTATCCGCGTCTTGCACAATTGTGGTGGCAGAATATCGGCGAGGCTGTCGGCGGTGAAGTGACCGTTGAAAAAGCCATGGACAATCTGGCCAGGGAAATGGACAAGGTAATGGAAAGAATCGAAAGATCCGGTGTCCAGGGCGATAAAGGTCCCAAAATGAATCCTGAAAAAGATGAATCTTACTGGCTGGACCAGCCTGGTTCTCCCAAACCGAAACTGGCCAACGAAAAACCCAAAGGCCAGACAGTGGATTATGATGAACTGATCAAGACCTGGAAAGAATAACCACTCCCACCTGCCCGGGTATTCGCATGTCACAGAGACCATCCTGTCCGGGCAGCATTTCTGCCCCGGGTGGTGTTTTCCTGTCTGCCTGAGACAACAGGCCGGCAGAAAAACACCACCCGGGGATTACCAAGCGTAATGTACCCCCCCCCGCTATTATCTGCAGCCGGACTGTCAAAGCCCATTAAGATCGGGCCGGGTGCGGTGCAACGTTGGAAATCGCATCGGCAAAGGAAGATCATGGCACAGACCTATATACCGGCAGACAGGCAGACTCGGATCCAGAACCTGATAAACGAAAAAGGGATTGTCAAGGTCTTGGATTTAAGCCGCATGTTCAATGTAACAGAACTGACCATCCGGCGTGACCTGGATCTCCTTGAAAAGCAGGGGATTCTGGATCGGACCCATGGTGGTGCCATTCTACGCCACCGCATGAAAACAGAACCCCTTTACACGGAAAAAGACCAGATCAACCGCCTGGAAAAAGAGACCATCGGGAAAAAAATCAATACACTGGTGGAACAGGGGGACACCCTTCTTGTGAATACCGGTTCCACCACTTCCCAGGTACTGCGGCATCTGGCGGGAAAGCACCTTCGGGTTATCACCAGCAATGCCAACGCCCTTTTGGAGGTCACTGATCCGGATATCGAACTGATCCTGACCGGCGGTGTTTTCCGGCGCCAGTCCAATTCCCTTATCGGGTCTCTGGCCCATTCGATTCTGGCGCAGGTCTGCGGCAGCAAAGCCATCATCGGTGTGGACGGTTTGAGTATCAAATTCGGCCTGACGACACCAGTCCAACAGGAAGCGGAGGTCACCCGTCTGATGATTGAAAGAACCCAGGGACCTGTGGTCGTGGTGGCGGACCACAGTAAAATGGGCGTGGTATCCAATTTTGTCACCGCACCCATCAAAAAAATCAATATCATTGTCACTGATGCCGGCATTAAACCGGATTTCAAAAAAATGCTCCAGGAACTGGGTATAACAGTGATTATTGCCCATGACAGCCCTTGCCCGGGGCCTATTCTCCCGTGATTTACTTGCCACCTTTCATGGGTCAGCAATACAGTAAAGAGATAATTGTGTGTTACTCTCCCCCGCTATTTTCCCATGACATATGGGACTCGGATAAACAAAAACTAACGATCTTTGTAGATGTATTTGAGCGCCAAAAATCTGCAACGGATGCATGTAAGTGATGTTTCGGTGAGAGCCCCTGGTGGTATCCTGTGAACGGACCGTCAGAGCCGAAGGGGGCCTGGCAAAACCTGCCGGGAAGGCCTACTATAGACACGGTTGCACACTTTTTGGAAAAACGGATCCTCTCTGCAACAGGCCTCCGCAGGATCTCGGGCCGGGCACAGGACACCACCAGGGGCGGGGTATTGTCCAGCAGTATGAATTTTTAAAATTTTTCTTGTGTATATGGCCAATTAATTTTATAAGATACACTGTTTTCAGCCGGACTATACCCAGTTTTTTACCGGGAAAAGACTGATCGGAAATGGTATGATGACTGCCGGAAAAAGGCATCATCCCTTTGTATAAATATGACACTAATTATGTAAGGAGGTTCTATGACAACATTGGTATTTGGTCACAAAAATCCAGATACAGATTCTGTGGTTGCAGCCATCGCACTGGCAGATCTTAAGAAAAAACTTGGCGAAGACATTGCCCCGGCAGCCCAGGGTGAGCTCAATCCTGAAACCAAATTTGTGCTGAACAAATTCGGTGTGGCAGCCCCTGCAGTGGTAACCGCCTATGCCGGCAAAGATGTGTATCTGGTGGATCATTCTGACCTGGCCCAGAGTCCTGATGACCTGGCAAAGGCCAATATATTGGGAATCGTGGACCACCACAAATTAGGGGATGTGACCACGGGCCAGCCCCTTGAATGCTGGATATGGCCTGTCGGCTGTACCTGCACCGTGGTTTCGCGCATGTACAAATACCTGGGCGTGGATATTCCCAAAGATATCGCCGGCATCATGCTTTGTGCCATTCTTTCCGACACCGTTATTTTCAAATCCGCCACCTGCACTGATGAAGACAAGGCGGTCTGCGCCGAACTGGCTGAGCTCTGCGGCGAAACCGACCTGGAAGCCCTTGGTATTGAGATGTTCAAGGTCAAATCAGCCGTGGAAGGCACCCCGATCCGTGAGCTGGTTTTCAGAGATTATAAAGATTTTAACATGAGCGGTAAAGGCGTGGGCGTAGGCCAGCTGGAACTGGTGGACCTGTCCATTGTGGACGGCATCAAGGCGGATCTGGAAAAGGATATCCAGGATCTCAAGGCTGAAAAAGGGCACCACACCGTACTGCTGATGCTTACCGACATCATGAAGGAAGGCACCGAACTTCTGGTGGCATCTGACGACGAGTCTGTCGTGGAAAAAGCTTTCGGCGTAGCTCCGGCCGGTGGGAAAGCCTGGCTTCCGGGCATCATGAGCCGTAAAAAACAGATCGTACCAGATCTGGAAAAAGCATTCAGCTAGTATCCATGGATGATACTGCGGTCATAGTCTATTACCGCTGACCTGGCCAACAACACAAAAACAAAAAAGGGATCAGCCTCCATAAATGGCCGGTCCCTTTTTTATGCAATTTTTTGTTTGTGGACTGTTCAGACGGTTTCAGGGCAATTGTTGAATATGGCATTGATTTTTCCCGACAGCATGGCCACATCAAAGGGCTTGAAAATAAAATTGTTACATCCTTTTTTTATCATTGTTTTCATCTCGGTTTCCTTGTTGTGACCTGATGATACAAGGACCCTGACATCTGGCTGAATACGCCGCATAGTATCAAAGGTTTCCAGTCCGCTCATTTCCGGCATGACCATATCCAGAATCACCAGATCAATTTTTTTGCCGTCTGCATGCATGATTTTCACCGCCTCACTGCCGCTGAAGGCGATCTTGACATTGTAACCCAGTGACTCCAGCATTTCCGAACAGACCTCGATCACCCCTTTTTCATCATCCACCAGCAGAATGGTGCCTTTTCCATTGATAATCTTTTCTGTACTATCCAAAGGTTTTTTAGCTGCCACACTGGCTTTTTTAGCCGGCAGAAAAAACATGAATGCGCTTCCCTGGCCAGGCTTGCTTTCCACCCTGAACATGCCCTTATGACGTTTGATGATGCCATAGGCCATGGCAAGTCCCAGTCCCGTGCCCTGGCCTCTTTCCTTGGTGGTGAAGAAGGGATCAAAAATCCTTGTCATGGTTTCCTGATCCATACCAATGCCCGTATCCTGCACCGTAATTTTAACAAAGGCCCCACCATGTTCAAACCCGAAAGTATCTTTTTGCTCCGGTTCGATCCACACATTTTGCGATCTGATGATGATCTTACCGCCCTGGGGCATAGCCTGCCAGGCATTGACAAACAGGTTCATGAGTACCTGCTTGATCTGGCCTTCATCCACCAGCGCACCCCACAGCTTTTTTTCCAGCATTGGTTCGATGATAATATCTTTTTTGGTTCTGCCGAACATTTTTGCAGACATTTTCAACAGAAAATTAAGATTTATCAAACATGGTTCATGGCTGTTCTTCTGGGCAAATCCCAGCAGCTGCCTGGACATTTCAGCCCCGGAAGACACATATTCATCAATATTGGCCAGGCGCTTGAATTCGATACTCTGGCGGTCAAATCCGGTTTTAACCAAAGAGGCATATCCCTGGATGCCCATAAGAATATTATTGAAATCATGGGCAATGCCCCCGGCGAGCGTACCGATGGCCTCCATTTTCTGGGCTTGACGAAGCTGGGCCTCCAGATTGACCCGTTCACTTACATCACGGGCCACGCAATACATTCCTTTGATTTCTTTTCGCTCCCCCCCTGCCGGCAGGTGCATGGGGGATGCCTTAAGTTCCATAAAAGCACAGGCCGTAAAAACATCCTGGCAGGCTTGCGTATGGCCTGTATGGCCTGCCTTTTGGAACCGGAAATTTATCTGCACATCACAGGACGTGCCGTTCTGATACCTGTCCGGTCGGGTGAGCTGTCTGGCCTTTTCCTGGTCCCGGGGATGAACAAACGCTTCAAACCGGCTGCCCAAAAGCATTTCTCTGGACCAGCCCAGCAATTTTTCAAACTGGTCATTTACAAAGGTAAAACAGCCGCTTTCATCAAGGGTGAAAATCAAATCCGGCGAATTGTTGACCATGTTTTCATATTGTTTTTCTGAGGCTTCAAGCCGGGCAAAAACCGCTTTTTTATCAGCAATAAGCCTTCTCTGGGACAGGCCGTTTTTTACGGTCTTAATCAGGTCCGCATATTCAAATGGTTTTTTCAGATAATCCCAGGCACCTTTTTTCAAGGCTCTGACAGCAGATTCCACAGAGGCAAAACCGGTCATGATGATAATCAGCACCTCATCATCCATTGCCAGAATGTGCTCCATCACCTGGTATCCATCCATATCAGGCATGTTGATGTCCACCAGTACCAGATCAAATCGATGCCGTTTATACATGGCAACTGCTTCAGCACCGTTATGGGCCCCCACAACTTCCAGGCCTTCCCGGTTCAGACATCGGGCAATATTTTCGACAATCCGCCTTTCATCATCTACCACAAGTATCTGTTCAAGGCTCATAATTATCCAATACCCATTCTATAGCTGTATTCATACTTCCAAGGGGGTCTCAGGACGCCCTGGTTTTTTCATAACAGATCAATCCGCATTGCAGACATCGGTCTGCCTCGTTACGGGCATTTTTTTCAGAAAAACCGG